>JACPUE010000034.1 GCA_016192425.1 Burkholderiales bacterium | reverse complement strand
GGCCATCGTGCGCACCATACTTGCGCTGGCGCAAAGCCTGGACCTGGACGTGGTGGCCGAAGGGGTGGAGACGGCGGGGCAGCTGGGCTTTCTGCGGCTGCATGGCTGCGAGCAGTTCCAGGGCTATCTGTTCGGGCGGCCGGTACCGGCCGACGTGTTCGAGCACGAGCACCGCATCGACAAGTCCAGCTACTTCCAACCCATCTTCTGACGACAATAGCGGGCATGGAAAAGCAGCTGTTGGTCGCCGGTGGCGGCATTGGCGGGCTGGCGGCCGCACTGGCCGCCACGCGCGCCGGGTGGGAGGTGCGGCTCTTCGAGCGTGCAGCGCAGTTCTCCGAAGTGGGTGCCGGTGTGCAGCTGGGCCCCAACGCCGTGCGCTGCCTGCAGGCCTGGGGCCTGGAGCCCGCGCTGCGCGCCGTGGCGGCCTTTCCGCAGTGCCTGCAGGTGCGCAGCGCATTGCACGGCGGCGTGCTCGCCACGCTGGCGCTGGGCGATGCCGCCTTGCGCCGCTACGGCGCGCCCTACGCCACCATCCACCGCGCCGATTTGCACAGCCTGCTGCTGCACGCCGTGCAAGACCACCCGGCTGTGCAACTGAACCTGGGCCACGCCATCACGCAGCACGAGGACAGCGGCAGCGCCGTGCTGGTGCGCGCGGAGCATGGCGCGGGCCAGGCCAAGCCGGTGGAGGGCGACGCCCTCGTCGGCGCCGACGGCCTGTGGAGCCGCACCCGCACCCACACCTGGCACGACGGCAGCCCCCGCGCCACCGGGCACCTGGCCTACCGCGCCCTGGTGCCCGCGCAGGCGCTGCCCGCCGCGTGGCGCGCTCAGGTCACCGCCTGGCTTGGGCCGCGCCTGCACGCCGTGCACTACCCCGTGCGTGGGGGCGAATGGATGAACCTGGTGGCCATCATCCACGGCAGCCCGCCGCAGGATCTGGAGTATTGGAACCACGCCGCCAATGCCGCCGACCTGGCCCACGCCCTGCACGGCACCCACCCGGCCCTGCAGGAGGTGGTGCACAGCGTGGCCGCTGCAGGCCTGGGCTGGCGCCTGTGGCCGCTGTGCGACCGCGCCCCCATGCAAAGCGCCGACGCCATGGCCCGCGGCCTGGTGGCCTTGCTGGGCGATGCGGCCCACCCCATGCCGCCTTACCTGGCCCAGGGCGCAGGCATGGCGCTGGAAGACGCCGCCCAACTGCAGGCCGCCCTGGCACTGCACGACGTGGAAGTGCCCCTGCGCCTGCGCCGCTACGCGCTCAACCGCTGGCAGCGCGGCGCACGTGTGCAGGCGCGCTCGCAGCGCAACGGGCGCCTCTTTCACGCCACGGGGCTGGTGCGCTGGGGGCGTGATCTGGCGCTGCGCTTGCTGGGCGAGCGCTTGCTCGACCTGCCCTGGCTGTACCAGGGCGACCGGGCGTAGTCTCTGTGATTTGCTATTGAATTCATAGCTACTTACGCTTGCTGAATGGGCGCTGTGGCCGTATTTCGTATGGACTTTTGGTGCTTCGAGTCAGTGGCCGGGGTGCAGCCTGTGCGGAACGTCGCTGTGCAGCAGAAAGCGCTGTGCGAAGTCCTTGTCGGCCAGGGCCTGGCTGAACAGGTAGCCCTGGCCGGTGTTGCAGTGCAATTGGGAGAGCGCCTGGAGCTGGTCAGGGGTTTCGATCCCTTCGGCAACGACCTTCATGTTCAGGGCATTGGCCATGGCGATGATGGCGGCCACCAGGGGTTCGTCGCCTGCGTGGGGGGTGGTGATGGCCTGGATGAACACGCGGTCGATTTTCAGGGTGTCGAACGGAAGCTGCTGCAGGTACGACAGCGACGAGTAGCCGGTGCCAAAGTCGTCCAGCGCGAGCTTGACTCCGGCGGCAGCGAGTTGGCGCAGCTCCTCCAGCGCGTTGCCATCGTTGCGCAGGAACACCGACTCGGTGATTTCCACCTCCAGCAGTGAAGGTGCCAGCCGGGCCGCATGTATTTTCTGCAGCAGGCGCTGGGCCAGGCCGGGGTTCCACAGTTGCCGGGCCGACACGTTGATGGCCAGCAGCGGGAGCGGCAGGCCCGCGTTGCGCCATTCGCACAGCTGGGCCAGGGCGCGGTCGATCACCCAGTCGCCGATCTGCAGGATGAGGCCGGTCTCTTCGGCCACCGGAATGAACTGGTCGGGCGCCACAAACTGCCCCTCGTCGTTGCGCCAGCGCAGCAAGGCCTCGCAGCCGACCAGGCGCTGGCTGGCAATGTCCATTTGCGGTTGCAAAAAGAGCATCAGCTGTTGCTTTGCAATGGCATGGCGCAAGCCCGATTCGATGGCCACCCGGCGCTGGATGATCTCGTTCATCCTGAACGTGAAGAACCGGACGCTGTTGCCGCCCACACCTTTGGCCTGGTACAGCGCGGTGTCTGCGTTGCGCAGCAGGATTTCCGGCGTCAGGCCGTCGTCGGGGTAGAAGGTTGCGCCAATGCTGGCAGTGACGCAGAGCTCGTGCCCGTTGGTGTTGACCGGGGCCGCCACGGTTTCCAGGATCTTGTTGCCAATGGCATGGGCCTGCAAGGAATCGCTGATGCCCGGCACGACGATGATGAATTCGTCCCCGCCCTGGCGCACAACGATGTCCGATTCGCGCACGCTCTCCTTGAGGCGCTGGGCCAGCGCCATCAGCAGCAGGTCGCCAACGGCGTGCCCGAGCGAGTCGTTGATGTCCTTGAAGCGATCGATGTCGAGAAACAAGACGACCACTGCCTGCCCATTGCGCTTGGACTGGGCCATGGCGCGGGGCAGGCAGTCGGCCAGCAGCAGCCGGTTGGCCAGCCCGGTGAGCTGGTCATGGTGCGCAAGGTAGTGCGCATGTTCCTCATTGGCCTTGCGCTCGGTGATGTCCGACGCCGAGCCTGCCATGAGGTAGGCCATGCCATTGCGGCGGCGCAGCGCCAGGCCGCGCGAGGCCAGCCAGCGGTAGTCCCCGGTGGAGGCGCGCACCCGGTATTCGCAATAAAAGTGCGGTGTCTCGCCCTTGAGGTGTTGCGCAACGGTACGGTTGTAGCGTTCGCGGTCGTCCGGGTGTACCAGGGCAAGCCAGGCGTGGGTGTCGGGAACCACATTGTCGCTGTAGCCCAGAAGGGTCAGCAGGCGCTGGCCGACATTGAGCTCCTTGGTAATCGGGTACCAGAACCAGAGGCCGTCATGGGCTTCGCGCATGGCCAGGTCGTGCGCGCGGAAGGTGCCATACAGGTGGCGCAGCTCCACCATGGCCAGGGGCACCGCCGCCGCCGCCACGGCCGCTGCAGCGAAGTATGCTGCGCCCTGGGACAGCACAAACCCCGCCAGCACAAGCACCGCAGCCGCCAGCGCAAGCCCCGCCAGCCATCGACGGCGTCGGCTGGGTGAGCGAAGATAGGAACTATTCACTACCATGACCGTAGTCAAATCGTATTTGTCTGCAAAATCAAGTAAAACCGGTAACTTGATGTAGGCGGCCATGAATTCTGCCCAGTACCAACACAAGCGAACGCCTGCGGAGGAAGCCATTGGGCTTGTCTGCGACGGTGATGCAATAATCGTGCCGACTGGCGTTGGCGAGCCGCCCCGGTTGCTGAAGGCGCTGGCCGATCGGCGCAGATCGTTTCGAGATGTGACGGTGCTGCAGCTGCTCCCGCTGCGCCGCTTCGACTACTTCGATCCCGAGACGCTGCACCATGTGCGCCATGTCTCGCTGTTCTTCAGCGGAACCACCCGCGCGGGCGGGCAGGCGGGGTGGATCGACTACATCCCGTCCTCGTTTTCCGAGCTGCCGCGCCTGATCGGGGACGACCTGATCCATGTCGACACCGTGTTCTGCCTGGCATCACCCATGGACGAGCGCGGCTACTTCTCCATCGGCCTGACGATCGACTACACGCACGCTGCGCTGCGGGCGGCGCGCAAGATCGTTCTGGAGGTCAACCCGCATGTGCCCTATGCCCTGGGCAACTGCCATGTGCACCTCTCCCAGGTCACCGCCCTGGTAGAGGACGATACCCCGCTGCTGGAGATGCCGGAGCCGCCCCAGGACGCCGTTTGCGACCTGATCGGCCAGCACGTGGCCGGGCTGGTGCCCGATGGCGCCACCCTGCAGATCGGCTACGGCAGTACGCCCTCGGCCGTGGCGCGGCATCTGGCGGGCAAGCAAGACCTGGGCATCCACACCGAGATGGTGGGTGACAGCCTGCTGCGGCTGATCGAATGCGGCGCAGTCACCAATCGCCGCAAGAACTTCATGCCCGGCAAGATGGTGGGCTCCTTTGCCCTGGGCTCCAGGGCGCTGTACCGCTACCTGGACCGCAACCCGCTGTTTGAAATGCACCCGGTCGATTTCACCAATGACCCCTGCATTGCCGGGCAGAACGATAACCTGGTGGCCATCAACGCCAGCATGCAGGTGGATCTGCTGGGACAGTGCGGCTCGGAAAGCCACGGCAGCCTGCCCTATTCAGGCACGGGCGGACAACTGGACTTTGCACGCGCGGCCAACCGCTCGCGTGGCGGCAAGAACATCATCATCCTGCCGTCTACCGCGCGGGATGGAAGCATCTCGCGGATTGTTCCCATGCTGACCCAGGGCACCCACGTCAGCATCGGCAAGAACGACGTCGGCTATGTGGTCACCGAATACGGCGTGGCCCACCTGCGCGGCAAATCGATGCGCCAGCGGGCTGCTGCGCTGGCAGACATTGCACACCCCGATTTTCGCCAGGAACTCAGGGCCGCCGTGCAGCGCATAGACTGATCGCCAGCACCCCCGCCCGTCACCCACTGCATCGGCGCCACACCCATGAACAGCGCCATGGCGCGCCCGGTCAGGGCCGCCGGGTAGGCGCTGCGTATGTCGGTGTATTGCACCCTGTCAGGCGTCACTTGCGGCTCACGTGTCGATCGTGTTTAAGGCAAGACACTCACCTTTGAACTGCATACCAACGTGCTGCTGCTTCCATTCTCTTTTGCGATCTCGGTCGCTTGCATCCATTCGCTTTCTCCCTTTTGCTGTTCAACGACTGATTTCAGCGGACGCCGGAGGCAGTTCGCTGGAAAGAAATGTTATGCCTGTCCTTCGGAAGCGACATATGTACTCCGTCGTAGTAGCATCCATCAAGATAGACGGCTTCAGGCTCAGTTCCAAATTCGGTGAATCCGATTTTTTGATAAAGTGCGATTGCAGCGGTGTTCGGTACGTAGACCTGTAAATTGACGCGATTTGCGCCATTGTTGAAGGCATGCCGGATTGCAACCTCCACGACGGCCCCGCTCAACCCTTTGCGACGATGGCGAGGCGAAGTAAAAACACCCCACATCACCATCTTGTGATGTGACGATGGGAACTGGCCAACGCGGGTAACGGCTGCTGTTGCGGCGAGTTCACCCCCAACAAAGCCACCAAATACGGCGCTCGGAAGGGGTGCAGATAGCTGAGCCCGAAAACTATCCAACGTTCGAGTGAGTTCCTCTTCATATGACAAACCCATAGGCACCGGATTATCTTGCGTCACCTCCCGTCGCAAGACCGAAAACGCTTGAGCATCTTCAGGACCAAGCCGACGAAATTCAACAGCAGGTGCAAACTGAGTCATAAGGCATAACGTGAAGGGGGCCGCACGGTGCAGGATTTCCAACGGCACTGTGCGGCCCGAGGGTCCAATCGACGAACTTGTTAAATGACAGCATGCCTACCGCTCTCGAAACGTCCGCCTTGGAGCAGCTACTTCAAACAGTTCTTCGCGTTGCTGTTCCAGCCAAACCAGCCGCTTAAAAAACGACTTACGCCCTTGCGACGAACCGCCATTTTCAGTGCCCCATAAACAACGTTGAATTTCAGAATCAATTTCCACCCGCGACATCTTTGACGCTTCGTCGGAGTGATCTGCTGTGCCTGAGCGCGACCTTCGTTTCATGTCATTCAACGTTTGATTTCGGTCTCAAGTGTTTGCAAGATTGGATCCTGGATCCGCGAGCGCATCTACAAACAGCAATATAGCCTCAAGACCGAACAGCCTATATGTGTACTGGGCGCGCTTCTCCATCCCGTGGTCAGTCTGAGCCACCGCCGCTGCCCGAACCCGCTCACCCCGCCTCCTGGTACACCAGCACCTTGAGCGCCCGCTCGGGCTGGGCGTCGGCAAAGGTGGCGGGGTTGGCCAGGCGCTCGACGAATTGCAGCGTGGGCGCCTGTTCCTGCACCTGCTGGCGCAGGAAGGCGCTGTCCAGTTCGGGGGCGTTGAGGCACAGCAGGGCGTGGCCGCCGGGGGCCAGCAGGTCGGGCAGGCGGCGCAGCAGGCGCGCGTAGTCCTTGGTGGCGACGAAGCTGCCTTTCTGGTAGCTGGGCGGGTCGATGATGACCAGCCCGTAGGGGCCGTGGCGCGTGATCTTGCCCCAGGATCTGAAGATGTCGTGGTCCCAGAACAGGGCGCCGGCCTCCACGCTGTTGAGTCGGTGGTTCTGCCGTCCCGTGGCCAGTGCACCCCCGGCCATGTCCACGTTGACCACCTGGGCCGCGCCTGCGCGCAGCGCCGCCACCGAAAACGCGCAGGTGTAGGCAAACAGGTTGAGCACGCGCAGGCCGGGGTGCTGCGCGGCGTGGCGCTGCACCCAGCGGCGGCCTTCGGCCATGTCCAGGAACAGGCCGTGGTTCTGCCCGCGCAGCACATGCACCAGGTAGCGCGCGCCGTCCTCCTGCACCACATGCGGCTCGGGCACCTGGCCCGCCATGGTGCGGGTTTCGCGCTGTTGCGGGTGGCGGCACTGGTACACCCAGTGCAGTGCGGTGCCGGGCGCCAGCGTGGCCCAGCGCTCTTGCAAGGCCTGGTGCACGGCGGCCAGCAGGGTGTCGTCTGCGGGTTCAAAGCTGGTGAACACCCATACGGGCGGGTAGGCGTCCAGCGTCCAGCCTTCGCAGCCGGGGTGCAGGCCGCCCCGGCCGTGGAAGATGCGGCAGGCTTCGGTGGGCAAAGGGGCGGCGGCAATGGCGTCGAGCAGGGCTTGCATGGAGGGTGGGGCAGGCGGTCACAGGGCGCGCAGCACGGCGCGCACGGGCGAGGCGTCGGCGGTGCTGAGCTTGAGCGGCAGGGCGATGAGTTCGTAGTCGCCCTCGGGCACCTCGTCGAGCACCAGGTTTTCCAGCACGCGCAGGCCGCGCTGGCGCAGCACCTGGTGGCTGGGCAGGGCGGTGCTGTCGGCGGGGTCTACGCTGGGGGTGTCCACGCCCACCAGCAGCAGGCCGCGGTCGGCCAGGTGCTCCAGCAGGGCCGGGGCCAGGGCGCGGAACTGGGTGTCCCAGTGCGCGGGCGCGGGGTGCGCTCGCGTGCGCACCAATAGGCGCGGGGGCAGGGGGGCATCCAGGGCATGGGCCAGGTCGGCCGCCTGCACCAGCGCGGCGCCGCCCCGGGCGTGCACCACGCGGCAGGGGCCCAGAAAGGGCTCCAGTGCCAGGGCGCCCACGGCGGCGCCCTGGGGGTCGTAGTGCAGCGGTGCGTCGGCGTGTGCGCCCAGGTGGGTGCTTAGGGTGAGCGTGCCCACGTTGACCGCGCAGCCTGGGCCCAGGGAGCTGTTCCAGTACAGGTGCAGGGGCGTGTCGCCGGGGTACACCGGCGTGCCGGGGTGCAGGGCGGGGGAGATGTCCCAAAGGCGTGGCATGGGGCATTATCCCGCGCGCGCCTTGATCCGGCGCAAGCTGCGTGGCGCGGGAGCGCCTTGCCCTGGGGTAGGTCGGCTGATTACAATTAAGAATAATTTTTATCCATACCATCATGGAAGCAGTGATTCCCATGGCCGCTCAGGCCACTGCCGCAGCAGGCGACACCGGCCTGGCCGACCTGCCCCTGCGCACCAACGCCTGGGTGCAAGGCCTGCGCATGGATGCTGCGGCCGACGACGGCGACGTGTTGCTGCGCCTGCTGGAAATTGGCTTCCTGCCGGGCGAGCGCGTGCATGTGGTGGCGCGTGCCTTCCCCGCGGGCGACCCCATGGCCGTGCGCGTGGGGCGCACCACCTTTGCGCTGCGCAAGCGCGAGGCCGCGCTGGTGCGCATCAGCACCACGCCGCCGGTGCAGGGCAGCGCAGCATGAGCGCTGCCGCCATGCGCCTGGCCCTGCTGGGCCACCCCAACTGCGGCAAGACGGCCCTGTTCAACCTGCTGACCGGCAGCCGCCAGAAGGTGGCCAATTACGCCGGGGTCACGGTCGAGCGCAAGGAGGGCGTGCTCACCACCCCTGCGGGCAAGACCGTGCGCGTGTTGGACCTGCCGGGCGCCTACAGCCTCAATGCCCTGAGCGCCGACGAGGCCGTCACGCGCGACGTGGTCACCGGCCAGCGCGCGGGCGAGGCCGCGCCCGACCTGCTGGTGTGCGTGGTCGATGCCACCAAGCTGCAACTGGGCCTGCGCATGGTGCTGGAGGCGCGCGCCATGGGCCTGCCCATGGTGGTGGCGATGAACATGAGCGACGCCGCGCGCCGCGCCGGCATTGCCATCGACCGCGAGCTGCTTGCGCGCGAACTGGGCATGCCCGTGGTGGAGACCGTGGGCATCCGCAAGGAAGGCGCACGCGAGCTAGTGCAGTGGCTCGACGGCTGGCAACACGCAGGCGCCACCCAGGCGGCTGCATGGCAGCCCCAGGGCCCCATGCAGGTGCTGCACACGCAGCAGGAGGTGCGCCGCATCCTGCGCCTGGCCGTGCGCGAGCCCGAAGGCCTGCTGCGGCGCGACGACGCCATCGACCGCGTGGTGCTGCACCCGCTGTGGGGCATGCTGCTGCTGGCGGCCACCATGTTCCTCATGTTCCAGGCGGTGTTCAGCTGGGCCACGGTGCCCATGGATGCCATCAAGGCCGGGGTCGAGGTGTCGGGCCAATGGCTCCAGGGCCAACTGCCCGAGGGCCTGCTGCGCAGCCTGCTGGTGGACGGCATCGTGGCCGGGGCCGGGGGCGTGCTGGTGTTTCTGCCGCAAATCCTGATTCTGTTTTTCTTCATCCTCACGCTGGAGGATTCAGGCTACCTGCCGCGTGCGGCCTTCCTGCTGGACCGCGTGATGGGCAGCGTGGGCCTGTCGGGGCGCTCGTTCATACCGCTGCTGTCGAGCTTTGCCTGCGCCATTCCGGGCATCATGGCCACGCGCACCATCACGCACTGGCGCGAGCGGCTGGTCACCATCCTCATCGCGCCGCTCATGACCTGCTCGGCACGCCTGCCGGTGTATGCGCTGCTGATCGCCGCCTTCATCCCCGAACGCACGGTCGCAGGCTGGTTCAACCTGCAGGGGCTGGTGATGTTTGCGCTCTACCTGGGCGGCATCCTGAGCGCTATGGCCGTGGCCGCAGTGCTCAAGCTGTGGCGCGGCAAGGTGCGGCCCACGCCGCTCATCATGGAACTGCCCCCGTACCGCCTGCCCGCACTGCGCAGCCTGGGGCAGGGCTTGTACGAGCGCGCAGCCATCTTCGTCAAGCGGGTGGGGGGCATCATCCTGGCGCTGTCGGTGCTGCTGTGGGTGCTGTCCACCTTTCCGGCGCCGCCCGAAGGCGCCACGGAGCCCGCCATCCACTTCAGCCTGGCGGGCCAGCTGGGCCGCGCGCTGGAGCCACTGGTGGCGCCCCTGGGCTTCAACTGGCAGATTGCCGTGGCACTGGTGCCCGGCATGGCCGCGCGCGAGGTGGTGGTCAGTGCGCTGGGCACGGTGTATGCACTGTCCGCCACACGCGATGAAGTAGCCGCGCAACTGGGCGGGCTGATCGCGCAGCAGTGGTCGCTGGCCACGGCGCTGTCGCTGCTGGTGTGGTTTGTGTTTGCACCGCAGTGCATCTCCACATTGGCCACGGTGCGCCGCGAAACCAACTCCTGGCGCATGGCCCTGCTGATGGCTGGCTACATGTTCACTTTGGCGTACACGGCCAGCTGGATCACCTACCGGCTGGCCACTGCCTGGTCGGGGGCTTGACATGGGACATTCTGCGCACTGGCAAAACCTGGCTGTGGGCGCCATCGTGCTGCTGGCCGCGCTCTACGCCCTGTGGTACTGGATGCCCGCCACCCTGCGCAAACGCCTGGGCCGCGTGCGGCCCGCGCTGGGCAAGGCGCCCTCCTGCGGATCGTGCAGCGACTGCGGCGGCTGCGCCACCCCGGTGGACCCGGCCGCGCGGCAGGCGGCTGCGGGCAAGACGGTGTGGATGCATTCGCAGCCGTAGCCTTGTTTCCGTATCTGCTATATAAATGATAGCTGCTTGCGCTTGTCTGGAAAGCCTTGGAGGCCAATTTTCCGTTCAGTTATCAGGGTAGGCCCCCAGCCCATGGCGCATGCGCGCGCGCTCGCAGGCCGGGCTGCCGGGCGCGAACTCGCGGCAGGGCGAGGGGCGCCATTCGTAAATGCCGCAGGCGGCCTGGGTGCCCACCTTGCCGGTGAGGGCAGCGCAGCGCGGCGGGCTGTGGTCGGTGCCGCGCATGCGGCGCAGGGTGTCGGTCACTTCCACCGCCAGGCCGTCGGGCACGTCACCGCCCAGCTCCTGGGTTTCGTACACCGAAAAATCCACGCGAAAGCTCGCGCAGCAGGCGCCGCAGGTCAGGCAGGGGTGATTTGTATCTGGCATGGGCGCTATTGTCCCGCTTGTGGGGGGGCAAGATCCTTGGCGCAAACGCATGGGCACAATGGCTGCATGCACCGAAAGAACCCGCTTCGCCTTGCTTCCACGTTGGCACTCCCATGGCTGTTTTGCGGCGCTGCCATGGCGCAGCAACCCCAGGCGCCTTCTGCACCGGCCACCGAATGGCCCAGCTACATGCCCGACCTGGTTCCAGGTTACTCGGAAAGTGCAGTGGCGGCCGTGCTGCCGCCGGACGTGGTGGTGACGCCGCCCGAGGCAGGTTTGCCTGCCGACAAGGCACGCTGGAGTGGCTTGTGGCAGGGATGGGCCTGCATGGCGAGGGCCTGCGATGTTCGTATCGTCATCGAAACCGTCACTGCCGAGGGCGCGACGGTTGTCTATGCAGCGGCCAGCGGCCAGCAGCCCCAGGTGACGGACCGGTCGCAGGGGCGTTTTGTGGGCAACGAGCTGCATGCCCGGCTGCACACGGGCGCACAGCTGGTGTTGCGCCTGCGCGAGGGTGGCGGCAGTGACCGTGCCGAGATGGAGATGGCTGTATGGCGCCCCGAGGCCCGCCTGCTGGCCGCAGGCGTGCTGAGCAACAAGCCTGCGGCACCGTCCTATACCCGCGTGGTCGAGCGGCTGCCCACGCCATGGACCGATGCGGACGGGCGCGCCCAGACGCTGGAGGCCGTGGTCTACCGCCCTGCCAACACCCGTGGCCCGCTGCCCACGGTGGTTTTCAACCATGGCTCCACAGGTCGTGGCGATCGGCCTGAGTGGTTCACCTCCACCTGGACGAGTCCCGAGGTGGCACAGTACTTCACGTCCAAGGGCTGGCAGGTGGTGTTTCCGCAGCGCCGGGGCAGGGGAAAGTCCGACGGCGTCTATGACGAAGGCTTTGGTGCCAACCGTTCGGCGGGCTACTCCTGCCAGCCTGAGCGTTCGCTGCCCGGATTGGATCGTGCGGTGGCCGACCTGGACGTGGTCATGGCGCATGTGCAGCAGCGCCCCGATGTGGACAAGGCGCGCCTGCTGATCGGTGGCGTTTCGCGCGGCGGCATCCTGTCGGTGGCGTATGCAGGCACCCGGCCCGGCATGTTCCTGGGGGTTGTCAATTTTGTGGGCGGCTGGCTCGGAGATGGCTGCAAGGAGGCGGCAGTCACCGTCAATCGCGCAGGCTTCGTGCGCGGCGCTGCCATGCCACGGCCGACGCTGTGGCTGTATGGTGAGCGGGATTCCTACTACACGCTGGAACACAGCCGGGCGAGTTTCGAGGCTTTTCGGGCGGCAGGCGGACAAGGCCGTATGGTGAGCTACGCGCTGCCGCCAGGGCAGGACGGCCATGGCATTCACAGCCATCCCACGTTATGGCAGGACGATCTGGAGGATTACCTGAGGCAAGTCTTGCCTGCATCCTTGCAATAGGCGCAGGGGTGAATCGACCAGGGCCTAGCTAGCCGACCGTGAGTGCAGTCAGCGCACGGGTCAGGTTGGCGCGCGCCTGGGCCTCATAGCGTGCGTGGAACCAGTCGGTGCCGTAGATGCGTGGCCGGTCGAGAAACCCCTGCAGCACAGCGCTGCGCCCCGCCACATAGCGCGGCCAGCGCACGAAGAAGTATTCACGCCGCACGTTGCGTTCAAAGCGGTCGTACACCGCCGGGCTTTGGCCCAGGATGGCCAGGTCGATGTCCACCACCCACTGTGCATCGCCCGTGAGCGGGCCGGGCTGGTGGCGTGTGTCCAGGATGTGCCGGTGCACTTGCGCCGCCAGGGCCTCGGGCAAGGACTGGCCGTGCAGAAAGCGCGTGGCCCAGTCGGCGCTGCGCTCTTCGTTGTGCGCGCTCCAGGGCCAGTAGATGGCGTCGTGGTACCACAGGGCCAGTTCCACGGCCACCGGGTCTTGCAGTGCGTCGGGCTGGGTGGTGCGCAGTCTGCGCAGGTGCTCCAGGCAGGCCCACAGGTGCGTGGTGTCGTGGTAGGCACGGGGCCAGCGGGCCCAGCTGCGCAACAGGCGCCGTCCTTCTGCGTGCCACGCAGGGGTGTCCCGGCCCAGCGTTTGGCCCAGGGACTGCCACTGTGCCAGCAGTTCGGCGCTGTGGGCGGGCTGGCGGCGCCAGGGCATGGGGAGTTAGGCCAGCTTGCCTAGCAGCAGGTACTCCATGAGTGCCTTCTGCACGTGTGAGGCGTTTTGGCTTCGGCCCGCAGCCTGCGGCTGCTTCACGTCCGCGTGGCGGACATGAGCCTGCGCCGAAACAGTCTGCTGGCGCTGGCGCGCCACCGCGTTGCATTTCATGCCACGCGGCCGAGCAAAAGGTACTCCATGAGTGCCTTCTGCACGTGCATCCTGTTTTCTGCTTCGTCCCACACCACGGATTGCGGGCCGTCGATCACGTCGGCCTCGACTTCTTCGCCGCGGTGGGCGGGCAGGCAGTGCATGAACAGGGCGCCCTCCTTGGCGGCGGCCATCATCTCGGCGTCCACGCACCAGTCGGCAAAGGCTTTTTTGCGCGCTTCGTTTTCGGCCTCGTAGCCCATGCTGGTCCATACGTCGGTGGTGACCAGGTCTGCGCCTTGGCAGGCTTCCAGCGGGTCGCTATAAAATTGATAGCTGTTTGCGCTGATTCCGCCTGCCCCAACGGCCAATTTCTCATCAACTTCGTAGCCGCGTGGCGTGCTCACGTGCACCTTGAAGCCCAGCAGTTGCGCGGCCTGCAGCCAGGTGTTGGCCATGTTGTTGCCGTCGCCCACCCAGGCCACGGTTTTGCCTGCGATGGAGCCGCGGTGTTCGATGTAGGTGAAGATGTCGGCCAGGATCTGGCAGGGGTGGAACTCGTTGGTCAGGCCGTTGATGACGGGCACGCGCGAGTACTGCGCAAAGCGCTCCAGTTTGGCTTGCTCGAAGGTGCGGATCATCACCAGGTCGGTCATGCGGCTGATGACGCGCGCGCTGTCCTCGATGGGTTCGGCGCGGCCGAGCTGGCTGTCGCCCGTGGTCAGGTGCACCACGCTGCCGCCCATTTGGTACATGCCAGCCTCGAAGCTCACGCGCGTGCGGGTGCTGGCCTTTTCAAAGATCATGGCCAGCGTGCGGTCTGCCAGGGGCTGGTACTTTTCATAGGCCTTGAACTTCTTCTTGATGAACGCGGCGCGTTCGAGCAGGTAGGCGTATTCGTCGGCGCTGAAGTCGTTGAACTGGAGGTAGTGTTTCATGGCTGTCTCGCAGGGACTCATTCGGCCAGCAAGGCCTGGATCAGGGGGGTGAGCCGGGCGACGATTTCGTCGGCCTCGGCGGTGGTGAGGATCAGCGGCGGCACGATGCGGATCACGCTCTCGGCGGTCACGCTGATGAGCAGGCCGGCCTCGGCCGCGCTGCCCACCAGGGCGCCGCAGGGCTTGTTCAGCTCCACGCCGATCATCAGGCCCTGGCCGCGCACTTCCTTCACGCCGCTCAAACCGCCCAGTGCGGAGCGTAGCGCGGCCTGCAGGTGTTCGCCCACCGTGGCGGCGTGGGCAAGCAGGCCGTCTTCTTCCATGATGCGGATGGTTTCCACCCCCGCGCGCATGGCCAGCGGGTTGCCGCCGAAGGTGGTGCCGTGGTTGCCCGGCTGCAGCACGTTGGCGGCCTTGGGGCCTGCCACCACGGCGCCCACGGGCACGCCCGAGCCCAGGCCCTTGGCCAGGGGCATCACGTCGGGCACGATGCCGGCCCACTGGTGCGCAAACCATTTGCCGGTGCGGCCCATGCCGCACTGCACTTCGTCGATCATCATCAGCCAGCCGCGCTCGTCGCAGAGCTTGCGCAGTTGCTGCAGGTATTCGATGCGCATGGGGTTTACGCCGCCTTCGCCCTGGATGGTCTCGAAGAACACGGCCACCAC
The DNA here is from genome assembly GCA_016192425.1 of Burkholderiales bacterium. Lineage (GTDB taxonomy): Bacteria > Pseudomonadota > Gammaproteobacteria > Burkholderiales > Burkholderiaceae_C > Simplicispira. Next base: position 44,677 of record JACPUE010000034.1, on the reverse strand, counting down.
GTTGGGGTTGCCTTCGGTGGCACGGCGCAGGGCCTCGATGTCGTTCTGCGGCACGCGGATGAAGCCTTCCACCAGCGGGCCGAAGCCTGCCTGCACCTTGGGGTTGCCCGTGGCCGACAGGGTGGCGATGGAGCGGCCATGGAAGGCCTTCTCATAGACCACCACTTCGGGCTTCTCGATGCCCTGGTCGTGGCCGAACTTGCGTGCGATCTTGAGCGCGGCCTCATTGGCCTCCAGGCCCGAGTTGCAGAAGAACACGTTGCTCATGCCCGAGCGCTCGACCAGCAGCTGCGCCAGTTGCTCCTGCAAGGGCACATGGTAGTAGTTAGAGGTGTGGATGAGCTGCGTGAGCTGGTGCTGCAGCGCGGGCACCAGCTTGGCGTGGTTGTGGCCCAGGGTGTTGACGGCGATGCCGCCCAGCGCGTCGAGGTATTCCTTGCCGTTCACGTCCCACACGCGGCAGCCCTGGCCTCGCTGCAGTGCGATGGGCACGCGGCCGTAGGTGTTCATCACGTGGGGCGAGGTGGCTGGCGTGGAAGCGGTCATGCAGGGTTCTCCTGGTGGGGGCATATGCGATACCGCACATCTTGCGGTGCTCGAAAAGGAACGCCGATTCTAGGGTGTGTGTGCCAACCCATGGATGAGGTTTGCGCATCACTGTGATACCCAGTCTATCAAATGATAATGATTCGTATTAAGATATAAAGCATGTGTTGAGGCGCTACGGCCGATTGCGGCATCTTGCCTCTGCCGCCCCATGTGTCCCAAGCTTTTCTTCCCTGGAGTGCCATGCCATTTACCTTGCCTGCTCTTGGCTTTGCGTACCATGCGCCGGAGCCGTACATCGTCGATACAGCGACGCTGGAGATCCGCCACGGGAAACACCTTGGTGGACTCGAAGCCTTCAAGGATCAATCCGCCAAGGCTGCCCTGGCATGCTTTGGCAGTACGGAAGTGGGCTTGCGCTATGCGGCAGCGCGAGCGAGCGTATGAAAATGTCCTATCGGCGCCAGGAGGGCTGGCGAACTTGGCTGGGGGTCGTGATCTGCGGGGCTGGCGCCGTGGCCCTGTTGGTGCAGATATGGAATGGAATTCACAGCCATCCGCTGATAGAGCGCGCTTTCCTGGCGGGGTCGGTGGCGGCATTGGCAACGGCTCTGGGCACCCTGCCGCTGTTGTTCTCGCAGCAGTTGTCCGCACGCATGTATGACGCACTGTTTGGCTTTGGCGCAGGTGTCATGCTGGCTGCCAGCGTGTTCTCACTGGTCATTCCGGGTCTCAATGCAGTGCGCCAGGCGCAGGTGCTGGGCGGGAGCGCCTGGGCTGCCAGCGGGGTGGTGGGGGCGTCTATTTTGCTGGGGGCCCTGGCATTACTGGTGCTTGACCGCTTCTTGCCGCACGAGCATTTCATCAAGGGCCGTGAGGGTGGCGCAGCAGAAAAACTTCGCCGTACCTGGCTGTTCGTCTTTGCCATTGCGCTGCACAACCTGCCAGAAGGGCTGGCGATTGGAGTGGGGTATGCCGCCAATGAAGGTGTGCGGGCAGATGCCTTGACAATGGGTATTGCAATCCAGGATGTACCGGAGGGCCTGGTGGTGGCTTTGGCGTTGCTGGCGGCAGGCTATCGGCGACGATTTGCCGTGATGCTGGGCGTTGTCTCGGGTTTGGTGGAGCCGGTAGGCGCAGCAGTGGGTGCGGCAGTGGTGGGCTACTCTGCCGCCATGCTGCCGTGGGGACTGGGTTTTGCTGCCGGGGCCATGCTTTTTGTGATCAGTCACGAGATCATTCCCGAGTCCCATCGCAAGGGGCATGAGGTGTATGCCACCATCGGCCTGATGATGGGATTTGTCTTGATGATGGTGCTGGATACAGCCCTGGCGTGAAGCGTTGCCTTGCGGTTATCGGGGGATGGCGCAGATGGCTCAGGGGTGGGCTTGTAAGCACAGCGTCGGCAAACTCTTATATAAGAGTTAAAATGCCCGGTTGCGGCAATTTGAGCAGCGATCCTGCACCGTCCGTCATAACTACACCACGATCCGATGGTCACCCCTTCCAGCAAAGAAGTCTTCATCCAAGGCGTCACCAGCAGCGGAAAAACCTTCCGCCCGAGCGACTGGGCCGAGCGCCTGGCAGGGGTGATGAGCAGTTTCCGCCCCGGCGGCGCCCGGCCTGGCAGCCACCTGAGCTATTCGCCGTGGTGCATTCCCACCACCATGGGCGGCGTCAAGTGCGTGGTGGTGCACCGCGACCTGCGCGACCACGAGCCCATGGCCTGGGACTTCGTGATGAACTTTGCGCGCGACAACGACCTGCAACTGGTCGAGGCCTGTTTGCTGCCGGATCCGCCCGCCAGACCATAGTCCATCTTTCGGAACCTCCCTATCCTGGGGGCGTAAACACTTGGTCGAGTGCCCGGCCAATGCTGCGCCAGCCGAACACGGAGGTGCTGCTGCGCGGCTGGTCGGCATCGCCGCCATAGACCAGCAATCGGTGCGGTGTGCTACTGAGTGTGGCAAAGCGCGCGAGTGGTGCAAACCAGTCTTCGGCCACGGTGCGACCCGATTTGCATTCGATGGCGGCCACGATGTCATCACCGCGTGTGACCAGCAGATCCACTTCATTGCCTGCTGAGTCGCGCCAGAAATGCAGTTCTTCCGCCAGCAGCGCATTGCGGCGGCGTTTGGTGAATTCACTGACCACCCAGGTCTCGAACAGTGGTCCGCGCAGGTTGCCCAGTGCCAGTTCGTCGGCGCTGCGCACGCCCGCCAGCCAGGCGGCAAAACCGGTGTCCAGAAAATAGAGCTTTGGCGTCTTGGTCAGGCGTTTGCCGAAATTCCGATGAAAGGGTGCCAGACGCAGCACAAGGTAGCTGGCCTCCAGCACCGATAACCAGGCATGGGCGGTGTTGTGGGTGATTCCGCAATCGGCAGCCAGTGCAGAGAGGTTCAGCAACTGGCCGGTACGCGCCGCGCACATGAGCACAAAGCGGTGAAAGGCGTCCAGGTCGCGTACCTGCAGCAGGCGGCGAACATCGCGTTCGACGTAGGTGGAGAGATAGTCGCCAAACCAGATGTGGGGAGGAATAGAGCGGTCGTAAAGCGGTGGGTAGCTGCCGCGCCACAGCCAGTCCTCCAGGCGATCCTGCGACCGCGTGGCGGCCACTTCGTCCCACGCAAAGGGCAGCAGGTGCAACAGTCCCACCCGCCCGGCAAGCGATTGCGAAATGCCTTCCATCAGCCCGAATTGCTGGGAGCCGGTCAGTACGAAAAGGCCCATGCGCCGCTCGCCATCGACTCGGGTTTGCAGGTAGGAAAAGATTTCCGGTACCCGCTGTGCTTCGTCGATGATGGCGCCGTCGGGGTATTGGGCCAGAAAACCGCGTGGGTCGTGGATGGCCAGCGCCCGCACGTCTGGATCTTCGAGGCTGGTGTAGGGCTTGCCCGCAAATGCGGTGCGCGCCAGCGTGGTCTTGCCGGACTGGCGCGGGCCGGTGATGGCGACGATGGGGTAATAAAGTGCCAGTTCGTTCAGGCGCGGCAGGGCATGGCGGGGGATCATGCGGCCATGCTAAGACAGATCGTGCAAATTGGCAATTGAATTGACAATTTGCACGGGTGTCTGCGCATCAGGTGCGCGAGGAGTGGGCCGTGGTCAACCGAGCGCCTTCAGCACCGCATCCCCCATCTGCGCCGTGCCCACCTTGGTGGTGCCTTCGCTGTAGATGTCGGGCGTGCGCAGGCCCTGGGCCAGCACCTTTTGCACGGCGGCTTCGATGCGGGCAGCGGCTTCTTCCTGGTTCAGGGAATAGCGCAGCATCATGGCTGCCGACAGGATGGTGGCCAGCGGGTTGGCCACGCCCTTGCCTGCGATGTCCGGGGCGCTGCCGTGGCTGGGCTCGTACAGGCCCTGGCCCTTAGAGTTGAGGCTGGCGCTGGGCAGCATGCCGATTGAGCCGGTCAGCATGGAGGCTTCGTCGCTCAGGATGTCGCCAAACATGTTGCCCGTCACGATCACGTCGAACGCCTTGGGGCGCTTGACCAACTGCATGGCGGCGTTGTCCACGTACATGTGCTCCAGTTCCACGTCGGGGTACTGCTGGTGCACCTCGGTGACCACGTCCTTCCAGAACTGGAAGGTCTCCAGCACGTTGGCCTTGTCCACGCTGGTGACCTTTTTGCCCCGCTTGCGCGCGGCCTGGAAGGCGACGTGGGCGATGCGCTCGATCTCGGGGCGGCTGTAGCGCATGGTGTCGAAGGCTTCGTCGGCACCGGGGAACAGTCCGTCGGTGGCCTGGCGGCGGCCGCGCGGCTGGCCGAAGTAGATGTCGCCCGTCAGCTCGCGGATGATGAGGATGTCCAGCCCGGCAATCAGCTCGGGCTTGAGGCTCGACGCACCCACGAGCTGCTCGTAGCAGATGGCGGGGCGGAAGTTGGCGAACAGGCCCAGGTTCTTGCGCAGGCCCAGGATGGCCTGCTCGGGGCGCAGGGGGCGGTCGAGCTTGTCGTACTTCCAGTCGCCCACGGCACCGAACAGCACGGCGTCGGCCTCCTTGGCGAGCTTGAGGGTGGCTTCGGGCAGCGGGTGGCCGTGGGCTTCGTAGGCGGCGCCGCCGACCAGGGCGGATTCCATGTCGAACTTCAGGCCCAGGGCGTTGAGCACCTTGACCGCTTCGGCCATGATTTCGGTGCCGATGCCGTCACCCGGCAGAATGGCGATTTTCATGTTTTTTGCTCTCAATTTAATAGCTGCTTGCGCTTTATGCATAAGCGCTAGAGGCTAATTTTGTTGATAAAACGGTTGCGGCGCCTGCCTGGGGCAAAACCCAGGCCAGGGCGCCGTGATGCTGCTCAGGCGCTGGGGAAGGTATGCGCCAGCCAGGGCTTGGTGGCCAGGCGGTGGGCCTCGAAGGCGGCAATCTTGTCCTTGTGGCGCATCGTCAGGCCGATGTCGTCAAAGCCATTGAGCAGGCAGTAGCGGCGAAACGGCAGCACGTCGAACGCAATCTCCTGGCCCTGCGGCCGCACGATGGCCTGGCGCTCCAGATCGATGGTGAGCTGGTAGCCGGGAAAGGCGTGCACCTCGTCAAACAACTGGGACACGGTGGATTCAGGCAGCACGATGGGCAGCACGCCGTTCTTGAAGCAGTTGCTGAAGAAGATGTCGGCAAAGCTGGGCGCGATGATGGCGCGAAAGCCGTATTGCTCCAGCGCCCAGGGCGCGTGCTCGCGGCTGGAGCCGCAGCCAAAGTTGCGCCGGGCCAGCAGGATGCTGGCACCCGCGTAGCGCGGCTGGTTGAGCACGAAGTCCGGGTTGGGCTTGCGCGCCGATTCGGGCACGCCGGGCTGGCCGGGCTGATCCAGGTAGCGCCATTCGTCAAACAGGTTGGGGCCAAAGCCCGTGCGCCGGATCGACTTGAGGAACTGCTTGGGGATGATGGCGTCGGTATCGACGTTCTCGCGGTCCATGGGGGCCACAAGGCCCTGGTGTACGGTAAATTTCTGCATGGGGTGTTCAGTGGTTGGCGGCGCGCTCGATGGCGTTGCCTGCACGTTCGATGTCCTGCCCCACGCCCTTGACGGTGTTGCAGCCTGCCAGCACAAAGGCCAGCGACAGTGCGATGAGGGTAGCGGTCTTTTTCATGGTCTTGCTCCTTCGGTGGTGGGTGGAATAGACGGTCAGGCGAAAGCGCGGATGTCCACAAAGTGCCCGTGCACGGCAGCCGCAGCGGCCATGGCGGGGCTCACGAGGTGCGTGCGGCCGCCAGCGCCCTGGCGGCCTTCGAAGTTGCGGTTGGACGTGGAGGCGCAGCGCTCGCCGGGCTCCAGGCGGTCGGCGTTCATGGCCAGGCACATGGAGCAGCCGGGTTCGCGCCACTCAAAGCCTGCGGCCTTGAAGATTTCGTGCAGGCCTTCGCGCTCGGCCTGTTCCTTCACCAGGCCCGAGCCGGGCACCACCAGCGCCTGCTTGACGTTGGCGGCCACCTTGCGGCCCAGCTTCTTGACCACGGCGGCGGCCTCGCGCATGTCCTCGATGCGGCTGTTGGTGCACGAGCCGATGAACACCTTGTCGATGGTGATGTCGTTGATCGGCTTGCCCGGCGTGAGCGCCATGTAGGTCAGCGCGCGCTCCATGGCGCTGCGCTTGTTGGCGTCTTTTTCCTTGTCGGGGTCGGGCACGCGGGCATCCACGCCCACCACCATTTCGGGCGAGGTGCCCCAGGTGACCTGCGGCACGATGTCTGCGGCCGACAGTTCCACCACCGCGTCCCACTGTGCGTCGGCGTCGGAATGCAGCGTCTTCCAGTAGGCCACGGCCTGGTCCCATTCCACGCCGTTGGGCGAGAGCGGGCGGCCCTTGACGTAGTCGATGGTCTTGTCGTCCACCGCCACCAGGCCTGCGCGGGCACCGCCCTCGATGGCCATGTTGCACACCGTCATGCGGCCTTCCATGGAAAGCTGGCGGATGGCCGAGCCCGCGAACTCGATGGTGTAGCCCGTGCCGCCCGCCGTGCCGATCTTGCCGATGATGGCCAGCACCACGTCCTTGGCCGTGATGCCGGGCGCCAGGCGCCCTTCGACCTTGATGAGCATGTTCTTGGCCTTCTTGGCCAGCAGGGTCTGCGTGGCCATCACGTGCTCGACCTCGCTGGTGCCGATGCCGTGGGCCAGCGCGCCAAAGGCGCCATGCGTGGAGGTGTGCGAGTCGCCGCAGACCACGGTCATGCCGGGCAGGGTGGCGCCGTTCTCGGGGCCGATCACGTGCACGATGCCCTGGCGCTTGTGCATGAAGGGGAAGAACGCGGCCGCGCCCACGGCGGCAATGTTCTTGTCCAGCGTGGTGATCTGCTCTTTGCTGATGGGGTCGGTGATGCCGTCGTAGCCTTGCTCCCAGCCCGTGGTGGGCGTGTTGTGGTCGGCCGTGGCCACGATGGAACTCACGCGCCAGACCTTGCGGCCCGCCTCGCGCAGCCCTTCAAAGGCCTGCGGGCTGGTGACCTCGTGCACCAGGTGGCGGTCGATGTAGAGCACGGCGGTGCCGTCCTCTTCGGTGTGGACGACGTGCTCGTCCCAGATCTTGTCGTACAGGGTGCGTCCCATGGGTGTTTTCGCTTTCAGGTGGGGTGGATGGGATTTTAGGCAGTGCGCATTGGCGCTGGGGTTGCAAGGTGTTCGGCCAGCAGGCGGGCGGTGGGGGGCAGGGCGGCGAAGTCGCGCGCCACCAGGCGCAGTTCGCGCTGCGCCCAGGCGTCGCGCAGCGGCACGGCGGCCAGGCGCCCCACGCCGCGCATCAGCGCAAAGGCGCGGTCGGGCAGCAGGCCCACGCCCAGGCCGTTGTCGATCATGCGACACATGGCATCCAGGCCCGTGACCTGGATGCGCTGGCGCAGCGTGCGCCCGGCCTGGGCTGCGGCCATGCGCATGGCCAGGCTGATGCTGCTGCCCGCGTGCAGGCCCACAATGTCCCAGTCCAGCGCTTCTTCAAAATCGATAGCATTTCGCGCAGACAGGGCGTGCCCTGCGGGCATGACAAGCACCAGGCGGTCGCTGCGGTAGGGGCGGCTTTGCAGGCTGCCGCTGCCCTGCGGGCCCAGGTTGCACAGCCCCAAGTCGGCCGCGCCTTCCTGCACGGCCTCCAGTACCTCGGGCGAGAGGTGTTCCTGCAGGTCGATCTTGATCTGGCTGTGCTGCCGGGCAAAGGCGCCCAGGTCTTCGGGCAGGAACTGCACGATGGCCGAGATGTTGGCGTGCACGCGCACATGGCCGCGCACGCCCTCGGTGTATTCGGCCAGCTCGCCCTGCATGCGTTCCAGGCCAAACAGCACGGTGCGCGCATGGTGCAGCAGGCTTTCGCCCGCTGGTGTCAGGCGCACGCCGCGGCTGTGGCGCTGCAGCAGCGGGGTTTCCACGGCGGCTTCCAGTTCGGACAGCCGCTTGCTCACGGCCGATGCGGCGATGAACTCACGCTGCGCCGCCCGCGCAATGCTGCCCAGCTCGCACACCGCCACAAACAGTTGCAGCGAGGTCAGGTCGATGCGGCGCGCAAAGCTGCGCTCGTTGGAGGGCATGGCGGGTGGTCTTTAGACGTCTCGTTTTGCGACGAGTTGCTGTATTTTCCACCCTAAAAATACCTTCTGATATCGCAAAATGCGATGTCTATCCTGGTGAATCACGCAAGCATTACAGCGTGTGGGTGCTGCCGTGGTCAGGCACCGAGGCGTTCCAGCGCAGCTCATGTTCGATGCGTTGGCGCAGCATGTCGGCGGCCTGCAGCTCGCCGTGCACGACGAACACCTGCTCGGGCGCGTGCTCCATGCGGCGCAGCCAGTCCAGCGTCTGGGTGGCATCGGTATGGGCCGAGGCCGACTGCAACTGCACCACCTCGGCACGGATCTGCACTTCCTGCCCGTGGATGCGGATGCTCTTCTCGCCGCTGGCGATGCGCGCGCCGCGTGTGCCTGGGGCCTGGTGGCCGGTGAGGATGACCATGTTGCGGTGGTTGCCCGCATGCAGCGCCAGGTGGTGCAACACCCGTCCGCCCGTGGCCATGCCGCTGGCCGAGAGGATGACCATGGGGCCGTGGCGCCGTCCCAGGGCCTTGGATTCATCGGTGGTCTGAACCATGGTGGCGCCGTGCGACAGGGCCTGCACCTGCCGCGCATCCAGCCGGTGTTCGCCGGGATAGTGCTGGAACAGCCCGGTGGTGTTCACGGCCATGGGGCTGTCCAGGAAAACGGGCAGCGATTTGGGCAGTTCCCCCTGTTGCTTGAGCTCTGCGATGGCATGCAACACCGACTGAGCGCGGCCTACGGCAAAGACTGGCACCACAGCCACGCCGCCGCGCTGGGCCAGGCGTTGCAGGGCCGGGGCCAGGTCTTGCAGCATGTCGGTGTCCGGGTGTTCGCGGTCGCCGTAGGTGGATTCGATCAATACGGTATCGGCCGAAGGGGGGGCGTCGGGTGGGCGCATCAGCACATCGTCGGGGCGGCCCAGGTCGCCCGAGAACAGAATGCGCCGCCCCCCCACCTCCAGCAGCACGCTGGCGGCGCCCAGGATGTGCCCGGCGTGGCTGAACTGCACGCGCCAGCCGGGAATGGGTTCGAAGGCCTTGCCGAACGGGTGGGTGCGCAACTGCTTGAGGCAGTGCAGCGCATCGAGCCGCGTGTACAGCGGCAGTGCGGGCTGGTGCTTGGACAGGGCGTGGCGGTTGAGGTAGGCGGCGTCCTCTTCCTGCAGGTGGCCGCTGTCGGGCAGCAGGATGGCGCACAGGTCGCGCGTGCCAGGGGTGCAGTGCACGTCCTTGGTGTAGCCGTCGCGCGCCAGCAGCGGCAGGTAGCCGCTGTGATCCAGGTGGGCATGGGTGAGCACCACGGCGTCGATCTGGTGCGGCGTCACGGGCAGCGGCTGCCAGTTGCGCAGGCGCAGCAGCTTGTAGCCCTGGAACAACCCGCAGTCGAGCAGCAGGGCGTGGCCGTTGTGGCGGACGAGGTATTTGGAGCCGGTGACGGTGCCGGCCCCGCCCAGAAAGGTGATGCTGACGGACATGGAGGCGCTCCTGTAAGGGATGTGCCTCCATGGTACGCCGCACTGGGCGGCGCAGGGGTCAGGAACGGCTGTTCAGGTGAACAGGTTCTTCAGCCGATCTGTCCAGCTCTCGGCGCTGGGGGAGTGGCGTGCGCCGCCTTTCTTGAACGACTCGTCCAGCTCGCGCAGCAGCTTGCGCTGGTGCTCGGTGAGCTTGACGGGCGTCTCCACGATGATGTGGCAATACAGGTCGCCAGGGTAGCTGGAGCGTACGCCCTTGATGCCCTTGCCGCGCAGCCGGAACTGCTTGCCCGCCTGCGTACCTTCGGGAATGTCGATGGCAGCCTTGCCCGACAGCGTGGGAACGTCGATCTCACCGCCCAGTGCAGCGGTGATGAAGCTCACCGGCACCTGGCAGTGCAGGTCGTCGCCGTCACGCTCGAAGATGTCGTGCTTCTTGATGCGGATTTCGATGTACAGGTCGCCCGGCGGCCCGCCGTTGGTGCCGGGTTCGCCGTTGCCCGTGGAGCGGATGCGCATGCCGTCGTCGATGCCGGCGGGGATCTTCACCTCCAGCGTCTTCTGGCGCTTGAGCTTGCCCTGTCCATGGCAGGCGGTGCAGGGCTCGGGGATGATCTTGCCCGTGCCGCGGCAGTGCGGGCAGGTCTGCTGCACGCTGAAGAAGCCCTGGCGCATCTGCACCGTGCCCGACCCCTGGCAGGTGCCGCAGGTCTTGGCGCTGGTGCCTGGCTTGGCGCCGCTGCCGTGGCAGGTGTCGCAGCTGTCCCACGAGGGAATGCGGATCTGCGCATCCTTGCCCTTGGCTGCTTCTTCCAGGGTGATTTCCATGGCGTAGGACAGATCGCTGCCCCGGTACACCCGGCTGCCGCCCCGGCCACCGCGCCCCTGGCCGAACATGTCGCCAAAAATATCGCCAAAGGCCTCGGCAAAGCCGCCAAAGCCTTCTGCGCCAGGCCCGCCGGGGCCGCGCATGTTCGGGTCCACGCCCGCATGGCCGTACTGGTCGTAAGCGGCGCGCTTTTGCGGGTCGGAAAGCATCTCGTAGGCCTCTTTGGCCTCCTTGAACTTTTCCTCGGCGCCCTTGGCGGCATCCCCCTGGTTGCGGTCAGGGTGGTGCTTCATCGCCAGCTTGCGATAGGCCTTCTTGATTTCATCCTCGGAGGCGTTCTTGGGTACGCCGAGGATTTCGTAATAGTCTCGTTTGGACATGGATCTGTAAGCCTGGTGGGAAGCGGAACGCCGCGCTGGACACCCTTTGCAGAGGCCCAGCGCGGCGGCTCAGGTCAGCGACCGCTGCGGCTCAGCCCTTCTTGACTTCCTTGACTTCGGCGTCCACCACATTGTCATCGTCAGCGGGCTTGCTGCTGCCGGCGCTCGAAGCACCAGCGGACTCGGCTGCACCGGCGGCGCCTGCAGCGGCCTGCGCCTCGGCATACATCTTTTCGCCCAGCTTCTGGCTGGCGGCCATCAGTGCGTTGGTCTTTTCTTCCATCGCGGACTTGTCGTCGCCCTTGAGGGCTTCTTCCAGATCCTTGATGGCGGCGGCGATCTTCTCCTTCTCGGCGGCGTCGAGCTTGTCGCCGTGCTCGGAGATGCTCTTGTTCACGCTGTGCACCGCGGCCTCGCCCTGGTTGCGGGCCTGCACCAGTTCGAGCTTCTTCTTGTCTTCAGCGGCGTTGAGCTCGGCGTCTTTCACCATGCGCTGGATCTCGTCTTCGGACAGGCCGGAGTTCGCCTTGATGGTGATCTTGTTCTCCTTGCCCGTGCCCTTGTCCTTGGCGCCCACGTGCAGGATGCCGTTGGCGTCGATGTCGAAAGACACCTCGATCTGCGGCACGCCACGAGCGGCTGGGGGGATGCCTTCGAGGTTGAATTCACCCAGCAGCTTGTTGCCGCTGGCCATCTCGCGTTCGCCCTGGAAGACCTTGATGGTCACGGCGGGCTGGTTGTCGTCGGCCGTGGAGAAGGTCTGCGCAAACTTGGTCGGGATGGTCGTGTTCTTGGTGATCATCTTGGTCATCACGCCGCCCAGGGTCTCAATGCCCAGGGACAGGGGCGTCACGTCCAGCAGCAGCACGTCCTTGCGGTCGCCCGAGAGCACCTGGCCCTGGATGGCGGCGCCCACGGCCACGGCCTCGTCGGGGTTCACGTCCTTGCGCGGCTCCTTGCCGAAGAATTCCTTGACCTTCTCCTGCACCTTGGGCATGCGGGTCATGCCGCCCACCAGGATCACGTCGTGGATGTCGCCGACCGACACGCCAGCGTCCTTGATGGCCGTGCGGCAAGGGGCGATGGTGCGCTCGATCAGTTCTTCCACCAGGCTTTCCAGCTTGGCGCGGGTCAGCTTGATGTTCAGGTGCTTGGGGCCCGAGGCGTCTGCCGTGATGTAGGGCAGGTTGATGTCGGTGGAGGCCGAGTTCGACAGTTCGATCTTGGCCTTTTCGGCGGCTTCCTTCAGGCGCTGCAGGGCCAGCACGTCCTTGGACAGATCCACGCCCTGTTCCTTCTTGAACTCGCTGATGATGTAGTCGATGATGCGCTGGTCGAAGTCTTCGCCGCCCAGGAAGGTGTCGCCGTTGGTGGACAGCACCTCGAACTGCTTTTCGCCATCGACATCGGCAATTTCGATGATCGAGATGTCGAACGTGCCGCCGCCCAGGTCGTACACGGCAATCTTGCGGTCGCCCTTCTCTTGCTTGTCCAGGCCAAAAGCCAGGGCCGCAGCGGTGGGTTCGTTGATGATGCGCTTGACATCCAGGCCCGCGATGCGGCCGGCGTCCTTGGTGGCCTGGCGCTGGGCATCGTTGAAGTACGCGGGCACGGTGATGACGGCCTCGGTCACGGCCTCGCCCAGGTAGTCCTCGGCGGTTTTCTTCATCTTGCGCAGGATGTCGGCAGACACCTGCTGGGCCGACAGCTTGTTGCCGCGCACTTCGATCCAGGCATCGCCGTTGTCAGCCGCCACGATCTTGTAGGGCATCAGGTCGATGTCCTTCTGTACTTCCTTTTCAGTGAACTTGCGGCCGATCAGGCGCTTGACGGCGTACAGCGTGTTCTTGGGGTTGGTCACGGCCTGGCGCTTGGCCGAGGCGCCGACGAGGATCTCGCCGTCTTCCTGGTAGGCCACGATGGAGGGCGTGGTGCGTGCACCTTCGCTGTTCTCGATCACGCGGGTGGTGTTGCCTTCCATGATAGACACGCAGCTGTTGGTCGTGCCCAGGTCGATGCCGATGATTTTTCCCATGTTCTTCTCCGTGAAATTGGTGGATTCTGATGGTGGTAAGTTGTGGATAAGTGGGGCGGCTTCAAGCCCTGCCGTTCCAGATTTATTGGGGTGCGCTCACGGTGACCAGTGCGGGGCGCAGCACACGCTCGGCAATCACATAGCCTTTTTGCAGCACCGTGACCACGGTGTTGGGCTCTTGCGCCGAAGGCACCATGCTGATGGCCTGGTGCATGTGGGGGTCGAACTTGTCGCCTGCCGCAGGGTTGATGGCCAGCACCTTGTTGCGCTCCAGTGCGGCCTGCAACTGGCGCAGCGTGGCGGCGGAACCTTCGCGCAACTGGTCTGCCGTGGCATTGGGCAGGGCCAGCGCGGCTTCCAGGCTGTCGCAGACGGGCAGCATGTTTTCAGCAAAGCCCTCGATGCCGAACTTGCGCGCCTTGGATACCTCGTCCTCGGCGCGGCGGCGGGCGTTCTCGGCCTCGGCCTTGGCGCGCAGGAACTGGTCGGCCAGCTCGGCGCTCTTGGCCTTCAGTTCGCTCAGCTCTTGCTGCAGGCGATCCATCTCGCCGGAGGCGTTGGCGGCCATGGCAGCTTCGATTTCTTCAGGGGCAAGGGTGCCGGTGTCGGGTGCGGAAGAGGTGTTCTCGGACATTTGGAGGGTCTTGCGGCGGTGTAGGTAAACAAATGCCAGCACCAAGTGGGGGCATTGCCTGGGCTTTCAAGCACTATTGCGCGCGGAACTTTCACAGGCTTGCCACAGGCCGCGCGCAAAGGCGCAAGTGTACAGAACCTTGGCGCAGGGTTATAATGCCCGGCTTTGCCTTGCCACACTGCTAGTAGACGCAGCAGGTGGCTTTTTCCAAACCCAAAAGGAGTTTGCATGCGTCATTACGAAATCGTTTTGTTGATCCACCCGGATCAAAGCGAGCAGGTTCCCGCCATGCTCGAGCGCTACAAGGGCATGATCACCGCTGGCGGTGGTCAGGTGCACCGTGTGGAAGACTGGGGTCGCCGCCAACTGGCCTACCTCATCAACAAGCTGGCCAAGGCCCATTACCTGTGCATCAACATCGAGGCCGACCAGGCTGTGATGGCCGAACTGGAGCATGCCTTCAAGTTCAACGATGCCGTGCTGCGCCACCTCACCGTGCAAAAGAAGAAGGCCGAAACCGGCGCTTCCTCGATGATGAAGACCGTCGAGCGCGAAGAGGCCCGCAAGGCCAGCCAAGCCGAGTTTGCTGCAGGCGCCGAGCGCTGAGCCGCGCCAACCCAGGGGAGTGGAGAACCATGTACTGCTGACGGCGAGCATCGCAGAGGCTGCGGCCTTGCGGTTCACGCCTGCTGGCCTCCCTGCCATCGAACTGCGCCTGGAGCACAGTTCCCAGCAGGTCGAAGCCGGTCAATTGCGCGAAGTGAAGGCACTGGTCAAGGCGCAAGCCTTTGGCCCCATGGCTGAAAGGCTGGCACGCCAGCCCATAGGCAGCCAGTGGCGCTTCAGCGGCTTTCTGGCCACGCCGCGCAACGGCAAGCACCCGGTACTCCATATCCAGGAAATTCAACAAAACTAATTTTCGAGAGGTCCGAAATGGCCACGTTCAAGAAGTTCAACAAAGACAAGCGCCCCAAGCGCAACACCCAGTCGCTGCTGTTCAAGCGCAAGCGTTTCTGCCGCTTCACGGTCGCCGGTGTCGAAGAAATCGACTACAAGGATGTCGATACGCTGCGCGACTTCATTGCCGAAAACGGCAAGATCATTCCCGCACGCCTGACCGGCACGCGCGCCATCTACCAGCGCCAGCTCAACACCGCCATCAAGCGCGCCCGCTTCCTGGCCCTGGTGCCCTACAGCGACCAGCACAAGATCTAAGAGGAGCACAACCCATGCAAATCATCCTGCTCGATAAGGTGGTGAACCTCGGCAACCTGGGCGAAATCGTCAAGGTCAAGGACGGCTACGCCCGCAACTTCCTGATCCCGTCTGGCCGCGCACGCCGCGCCACGGCTGCTGCCAAGGCAGAATTCGAAGCCAAGCGCGCCGAACTGGAAAAGGCCGCCGCCGCCAAGCTGGCTGCGGCCCAGGCCGAAGGCGAGAAGCTCGGCGGCAGCACCGTCAAGCTGACGCAGAAGTCCGGTGTCGACGGCCGCCTGTTTGGCTCCGTGACCAACCACGACATTGCCGAAGAGCTGAACAAGCTGGGCTACAAGGTCGTCAAGTCGCAGATCCGCCTGCCCAACGGCCCCATCAAGACCATTGGTGACACCACCGTGAGCGTGGCCCTGCACACCGACGTCGTGGTCGAGGTGAACGTGTCTGTGTACGGCGAAACCGCCTGACCGCTGCTGCATCAGACCAGCGCTGCGAAAACCGCCTTCGGGCGGTTTTCGCTTTTCTGATTCCCCCTGTTTCTGCACCGGCCGTCCACGCTCTGTCCACAGCCTGCGCACAGGGTTGTGCGGTGACGGCGCGGCGCTGCATTGCTACGATCGACCGCTTGTCCCGAGGAGCCCCATGTTTGATGAACCGATAGTCGTGGACGACGGGTACGCACCCATCGACCGCCAGATCGCCCAGTTGCGCGTGCCGCCGCACTCCATCGAGGCCGAATCCAGTG
The DNA here is from genome assembly GCA_016192425.1 of Burkholderiales bacterium. Taxonomy (GTDB): domain Bacteria; phylum Pseudomonadota; class Gammaproteobacteria; order Burkholderiales; family Burkholderiaceae_C; genus Simplicispira. The sequence goes on along the minus strand of JACPUE010000034.1, from coordinate 29,297 downwards.
TGCTGGGCGGGCTGCTGCTGGACAACCACGCCTGGGACCGCGTGGGCGACCTGCTGGTGGAGAGCGACTTCTACCGCCACGAGCATCAGTTGATCTTCACGGCCATCTCCACGCTGGTCAATGCGACCAAGCCTGCCGATGTGATTACCGTGTACGAACAGCTCCAGAGCCTGGGCAAGTCCGAGGAGATTGGCGGGCTGGTGTACCTCAACGCGCTGGCACAGTACGTGCCCAGCGCCAGCAACATCCGCCGCTACGCCGAGATCGTGCGCGAGCGCGCCATCCTGCGCAAGCTGGTGACCGCCAGCGATGAAATCGCCACCAACGCCTTCAACCCCCAGGGCAAGCCGGTGGACCGCATTCTGGACGAGGCCGAGCAAAAGATCTTCAACATCGGCGAAGAAGGCTCGCGCATGAAGCAGGGCTTCCAGGCCATGGAAAACCTGGTGGTCAACCTGCTCGACCGTGTGCAGGAAATGGCCGATAACCCGAACGACATCACGGGCGTACCCACGGGTTTCATCGACCTGGACCGCATGACCTCGGGCCTGCAGGCAGGCGACATGGTGGTGCTGGCGGCGCGCCCTTCCATGGGCAAGACGGCGTTTGCGGTCAACATTGCCGAGCATGTGGCACTCAACGAAGGCCTGCCCGTGGCCATTTTCTCGATGGAAATGGGCGCCGCGCAGTTGGCGGTGCGTATCGTGGGTTCCATCGGCCGCATCGACCAGGGCCACCTGCGCACCGGCAAGCTCACCGACGACGAATGGCCGCGCCTGACCGAAGCCATCGAACGTCTGCGCAACGTGTCGCTGCACATCGACGAAACCCCCGGCCTGACCCCCAGCGAGCTGCGCGCCAACGCGCGCCGCCTGGCCCGCAGTTGCGGCAAGCTGGGCCTGATCGTGGTGGACTACCTGCAGCTCATGAGCGGCTCCAGCGGCTCGCAGGGCGAGAACCGCGCCACCGAGCTGGGCGAAATCTCGCGCGGCCTCAAGATGCTGGCCAAGGAACTGCAGTGCCCGGTGATTGCGCTCTCGCAGCTCAACCGCTCGGTGGAGCAGCGCACCGACAAGCGGCCCATGATGTCCGACCTGCGTGAGTCCGGCGCCATCGAGCAGGACGCGGACATCATCATGTTCATCTACCGCGACGACTACTACAACAAGGACAGCAAGGAGCCGAACGTGGCCGAGGTCATTATCGGCAAGCAGCGTAATGGCCCTACCGGCACCGTCAAGCTGTTCTTCCAGAAGTCGCAGACGCGCTTCGAAAGCCTGGCGCTGGGGTCTGGCGACGACTTCTGACCTTGCCTGCCCGAAGGGTATGGCGGCAGTGTCGGGTTTTTCCAAGACGGGGCCTGCCCCAGCGTCCACACTGGCGGCTTTGCTTGAAAGGAGTTGAACCATGCGCTTGGGATACACGATTCTTTATGTGCCGGATGTGCGCGCTGCCCTGGCCTTTTATGGCAAGGCCTTTGGCCTGGCCACGCGCTTTGTGCACGAAAGCGGCGACTGGGGCGAGCTGGAGACCGGCAGCACCTCGCTCGCGTTCTGCTCGCACGGCCTGCTGGCGCAAATGGGTAAGACGGTGGCGCTGCCCGATGCCCACAAGCCTTGCTTTGAAGTGGCGCTGGTCACTTCAGACGTGGCCGCTGCCTACGCGCAGGCGCTGGAACACGGCGCACAGCCCCTGCAGGCCCCGCAGGACATGCCCTGGGGCCAGACCGTGGCCTATGTGCAGGACCTCAACGGCTTCTGGGTGGAGCTGTGCACCCCTATGGGGTGAACGGCCCCAGATCGCCGTAACCTGATTGCAGCAGCAGCCCCAGGCGCTGCGGGTCGTGCTGCAACTGCCGGGGTGTGCAGCCCAGCCAGTGCCTGAACGCCAGGTTCATGTGGGGCTGGTCGGCCCAGTGGTGCAGGGCGGCCACTTCGGCCAGCGGCCAGTGGGGCTGCGCAGCCAGGCAGTGGGCCGTCTGGCGCACCCGTGCCAGGCTGCGCCAGAATGCAGGCGGGTGGGCGGTATGCCGGTGCAGCAGGCGTTCCAGCGTGCGCGGGCTCACGCCCAGGCTGCGGGCCGCCTGGGTGACGGAGGGTGCGTGCGCCAGTGCCTGCAGCGATTCTTCAACCCTGGCATCCAGCGTGCAGGTGTCGGCCAGCAGGGCCATGGCCTGCTGGCCATCGTCCAGGTCCAGCGCGTGCGTGCGCTGCAGCAGTGCTTCGGTGTCCACCTGGGTGCCGGGGGCCAGCCTGAAGCCGCACAGGCGCGCCCCGGCAGGCAGGGTGATGGTTTCGGCCTGTGGCGACAGGGCATACACATGCCATTGCACCGGGCCGCCGGGCAAGGCAATGCCCACCAGGTCCTGGCAGCCGTCGGGCGGGATCCAGGCCTGTTCTTGCACCTGTGCAGCACAGGTATGCTGCCAGGTGCCAAGCAGGGGTGGGATGATCGGTCTCAGAACTTACAGCACTTCGCTTGCAAAATCGGCCAGGCGCGAGCGCTCGCCGCGTGCCAGGGTGATGTGGCCGCTGTGCGGCCAGCCCTTGAAGCGGTCCACGGCAAAGGTCAGGCCCGAGGAGCCTTCGGTGAGGTAGGGTGTGTCGATCTGCGCCAGGTTGCCCATGCAGATGATCTTGGTGCCGGGGCCCGCGCGGGTGACCAGGGTCTTCATCTGCTTGGGCGTGAGGTTCTGCGCTTCGTCGATGATGACGTACTTGTTCATGAACGTGCGCCCGCGCATGAAGTTCATGCTCTTGATCTTGATGCGGCTGCGGATCAGCTCGTTGGTGGCTGCGCGCCCCCATTCGCCCGCGCCGCCGCCGTCGCCCTTGGCCAGGAACTCCAGGTTGTCGTCGAGAGCGCCCATCCAGGGGCCCATTTTTTCTTCCTCGGTGCCTGGCAGGAAGCCGATGTCCTCGCCCACGCTCACGGTGGCGCGGGTCATGATGATCTCGGTGTAGCGCCGGTCGTCCAGCACCTGTGTCAGGCCTGCGGCCAGGGCCATCAGCGTCTTGCCGGTGCCTGCGGTGCCTGCCAGGGTGACGAAGTCCACGTCAGGGTCCAGCAGCAGGTTCATGGCAAAGTTCTGCTCGCGGTTGCGCGTGGTCACGCCCCACACGGCGTTCTTGGCGTGGCCGTAGTCCTTGAGGGTCTTGAGCACGGCGGTCTTGTCGCGGATTTCGCTCACGCGGGCGTACAGGCTGGGTTCGCCCGGGGCTTCGAAGTACACAAACTGGTTGATCAGCAACTGCGGCACGATGGGGCCGCTGATGCGGTAGAAAGTGTGCGCGCCGCTCTGCCAGCTTTCCACGGCTTTGCCGTTGCGGCTCCAGAAATCCTGGGGCAGTTGCAGGGCGCCGGAGTAGAGCAGGTCGCCGTCTTCCAGCGCCTTGTCGTTCTGGTAGTCCTCGGCGGGCAGGCCCAGTGCGCGCGCCTTGACGCGCATGTTGATGTCCTTGGACACCAGCACCACTTCACGCGGTGCGTACTGGCGGCGCAGCGCTTCCACTACGCCCAGGATCTGGTTGTCGGCCTTGCCCTGCGGCAGGCTGGTGGGGAGCTGGAAATCCAGCGCCGAGGTCTGGAAGAACAGGCTGCCCCCGGCGCCGCGCTGGCCGGTGGAGTCGAGCTTGAGGCCCTTGCCCATGTCGGCGCCCTGGGCGGCGGCCAGGGCGTCCAGCGCACGGCTGACCTGGCGGCCGTTGCGCGCCACTTCGGTCATGCCCTTCTTGTGAGCGTCCAGTTCCTCCAGCACGATCATGGGCAGGTAGATGTCGTGCTCTTCAAAGCGGAACAGGCTGCTGGGGTCGTGCAGCAGCACATTGGTGTCCAGCACGAACAGCTTGGTCGGCCCGGTGCTGCGCGCCTTGCGGGCACGCTTGGAGGCGGTGGCCGTGATGGCGGGCTCGGCGGGGCTGGGCGCCAATTCAGGGGTGGGCGGGGTGGACAGCAAGGCGGCCTTGGCCGGTGCCTTGGCGCTGCGCGGCGCGGGGGCTTTGGCGGATGCAGCGGGCACGGCGGACGCTGGCACCGGCCCCGTTACTGGCGCAGCTACGGGCATGTTGGCGTCGGCAGCCACCATGGGGGCGGGCTCATTGCGGGTGCTGCGCTTGCGTGTGGTGGCGGGCGTGGCCCCTTCAGGCGGGGCGATGAAGGCTTCGGGGTCGAGACGGGCGGCACGCCGGGTCGGTGCGGGGGGCAGGGGCATGGTGCGGAAAAAGACGTTCGGAAGGGTTCAGAAAGCAAAAAGCCGCCGGGAGGCCCAGGCGGCTTGTCGGTGTGAGAGAGGCGTTGCGCAGTGCAGCGGCATTGGCCCATTATGCACGCCCGGGATGACAGCGCCATCCAGGCTGTGTGAAGTGCGCCTCAGGCGGCTTTCTTGAGGGTCTTGAGCGCCTTGACGGCCTTGAGCACTTCTTCCACATGGCCGGGCACCTTCAGGCCGCGCCACTCCTGGAGCAGCACGCCGTCGGGGCCGATGAGGAAGGTGCTGCGCTCGATGCCCTTGACCTTCTTGCCGTACATGATCTTGTTCTTGACCACGCCGAACATGTGGCACATCTTCTCTTCCGTGTCGGCGATCAGGTCGAACGGGAGTTCGAGCTTTTCCTTGAACTCGTCGTGCGACTTCATGTTGTCGCGCGAGACCCCGAACACGGCGGCACCTGCCTTGACGAAGTCCTTGTACTTGTCGCGGAACTGCATGGCCTCGGTGGTACAGCCCGGGGTGTTGTCCTTGGGGTAGAAATAGAGAATGAGAATCTGGCCGTTGTGGGACGTATTGGAAACCTTGGCCCCGCTGGTCGCATTGGCTTCAAATTCAGGGAGGGGTTTGTTGACAACGATCGCCATATGTCTTCGTTCTCTCTGGATGAGGTCGTTGAATCACCGGTGGGTGTAAGGCTGGTTCTTCTTGTGGGTCGCCACCGGCAGCAACCCGTTATTTTACCCTGAATCGCAGGGTTGGCTTCAGTCGCCAGGGGTTTGCACCAGCAGCGCTGCCACCACATGGCGCCCTTCGCCAGCCAGGATGTTGTAGGTGCGGCAGGCGGCTGCGGTGTCCATGGTTTCCACGCCGATGTGGCGCTGCATCAGCGGTGCGAGCCAGGCGGGGGGCACGAAACGCAGGCGGTCGCCACTGCCCAGCAGCAGCACTTCGGCGTCGAACCGGGCCAGTTGGGCAAAGTGCTCGGCGCTCAGGTCCTCGAACCGTGCGCAGTTCCAGGCCTGGCGCAGCCCGCGCGATCCGATCACCAGGCTGGAATGGACCTTTTCGGCCCCCACGCTGATCCAGCCCGGGCCGTATCCGGTGATGCTGTGGGTGTCGAAGCGATCGGGCTGGAATTTCATGGGGCGGGGCGTGCAACACCTGCACAGTTGCGGGTGCGTGGGGCGGTGGGAACTGTGGTCAAATTATAGGTTTCGCCACATGCCCCTGGCCCGTGGCGGGCCTATGCCACCTTTGCTGCGACGCGCATGAAAACCGTACTCAAGTCCACCAAGCTCAACAATGTCCTCTACGATGTGCGCGGCCCCATCGTGGACGCGGCCCGGCAGATGGAGGACGAGGGCCAGAAGATCATCAAGCTGAACATCGGCAACATGGCGCCGTTCGGCTTCGATCCGCCCGAGGAGGTGGTGCAGGATATGGCGCGCAACCTGCCCGATTCGGCCGGTTACTCCGACAGCAAGGGCATCTTCGCGGCGCGCAAGGCCGTCATGCACTACACGCAGCAGCAGGGTATCGCGGGCGTCACGCTCGACGACATCTACCTGGGCAACGGCGCGAGCGAGCTGATCGTCATGGCGACGCAGGCGCTGCTCAACGACGGCGACGAGCTGCTGCTGCCAGCGCCCGACTACCCGCTGTGGACGGCGGCCACCAGCCTGGCGGGCGGCGTGCCGGTGCACTATGTGTGCGACGAGTCCAACGGCTGGATGCCCAGCCTGGAGGACATGCGCGCCAAGATCACGCCGCGCACGCGCGGCATCGTGGTCATCAACCCCAACAATCCCACGGGCGCGCTCTACAGCGACGCACTCCTGCGCGGCATCGTGCAATTGGCGCGCGAACACGACCTGGTGCTGCTGGTGGACGAGGTGTACGACAAGGTGCTGTACGAGGGCGTGCGCCACACGGCCATGGCCAGCCTGTCCACCGACGTGCTCACGCTCACCTTCAACTCGCTCTCCAAGGCCTACCGCTCGTGCGGGTACCGCGCAGGCTGGATGGTGGTCTCGGGCGACAAGCGGGCTGCGCGCGACTACATCGAGGGCCTGAACATGCTGGCCAACCTCAAGCTCGGCTCCAACGTGCCGGGGCAGTGGGCCATCCAGACGGCGCTGGGCGGCTACCAGAGCATCAACGACCTCATCAAGGAAGGCGGACGCCTGCGCCGCCAGCGCGACCTGGCCTACGAACTCATTACCCAGATTCCCGGCGTCAGCTGCGTCAAGCCCCAGGCGGCGCTGTACATGTTCCCGCGCCTGGATCCCGAGATGTACCCCATCGAGGACGACCGCCAGTTCTTCATGGAGGTGCTGCGCGCCACGCGCGTGATGCTGGTGCAGGGCTCGGGCTTCAACTACCCCGACAACCAGCATTTCCGCATCGTCTTCCTGCCGCACGAGGACGACCTGCGCGAGGCCATCGGGCGGCTGGCGGGCTTCCTGGCCCAATACCGGCTGCGCTACACCAAGGTGTAATGCTATTGTTTTTATAGCTGCTTGCGCTTGATGGACGGGCGCTAGAGGCATTTTTTACTGAGAGTTCACTGATGAAACCCATCCAAGTAGGCCTTCTGGGCATTGGCACCGTGGGCAGCGGCGTGTTCAACGTGCTGCGCCGCAACCAGGAAGAAATCCGCCGCCGCGCGGGCCGCGGCATCGAGATTGCCATGGTGGCCGACCTGGACGTGGAGCGCGCACGCAGCATCGTGGGCGAGGGCGTGCAAGTCGTCAACGACGCCCGTGCCGTCATCGCCAACCCGGACATCGACATCGTGATCGAGCTCATCGGCGGCTACGGCATCGCCAAGGCGCTGGTGCTTGAAGCCATTGCGGCGGGCAAGCATGTGGTCACCGCCAACAAGGCGCTGCTGGCTGTGCACGGCACCGAGATTTTCTCGGCCGCTTCGGCCAAGGGCGTGATGGTGGCGTTTGAAGCCGCCGTGGCTGGCGGCATCCCCATCATCAAGGCGCTGCGCGAGGGCCTCACCGCCAACCGCATCCAGTGGATCGCCGGCATCATCAACGGCACCACCAACTTCATCCTGTCCGAAATGCGCAGCAAGGGCCTGGACTTCGGCGTGGTGCTGAAAGAGGCGCAGCGCCTGGGCTACGCCGAGGCCGACCCGACCTTCGACATCGAAGGCGTGGACGCAGCGCACAAGGCCACCATCATGTCGGCCATCGCCTTCGGCATCCCGGTGCAGTTCGACAAGGCCTATGTGGAAGGCATTACCCAGCTCAGCGCGCAGGACATCAAGTACGCCGAGCAACTGGGCTACCGCATCAAGCTGCTGGGCATCACCAAGCGCACCGACAAGGGCGTGGAACTGCGCGTGCACCCCAGCCTGGTGCCGACCAAGCGCCTGATCGCCAACGTCGAAGGCGCCATGAACGCCGTGGTGGTGCAAGGCGATGCCGTGGGCACCACGCTGTACTACGGCAAGGGCGCGGGCAGCGAGCCCACGGCCAGCGCCGTGATCGCCGACCTGGTGGACATCGCCCGCCTGCACACGGCCGACCCCGAGCACCGCGTGCCGCACCTGGCCTTCCAGCCGCACACGCTGACCCAGGCCATGGACCAGCTCCCCGTGCTGCCCATGAGCGAAGTGGTCACCAGCTACTACCTGCGCCTGCGCGTGGCCGACGAGGCCGGCGTGCTGGCCAAGGTCACGGGCATCCTGGCCGGTGCCGGCATCAGCATCGACGCCGTGCTGCAGCGCGAGGCCGACGAAGTGGGCGGCGAGGACTCCACCCAGACCGACCTCATCATCCTCACGCACGACACGCGCGAAGGCACCATGGACGGCGCCATCGCCCAGATGCAGGCCTTGCCCACGGTGCTTGCGCCCATCACGCGCATCCGCAAGGAAGAGCTGAACTAAGCCGAGAAGCAGGACGAACGCCATGCTGTACCTCTCCACGCGCGGCCATCCCGACCGCAAACACTTCTGCGACATCCTGCTCGAAGGCCTGGCGCCCGATGGCGGCCTGTACCTGCCCGAGCGCTATCCGCAGATCGACGGCGCCCAACTGACCCAGTTGCGCAAGGCCTACCACGAGCAAGGCTATGCCGAGCTGGCGTTCCAGATCCTGTCGCTCTACATCGACGACATTCCGGCGGCCGACCTCAAGGCCCTGTGCGCCAAGACCTACACCGCCGAGGTGTTCGGCACCGGCGAAATCGTGCCGCTGCGCCACCTGGAAGACGGCCTGTGGCTGCAAGCCCTGTCCAACGGCCCCACGCTGGCCTTCAAGGACATGGCCATGCAGCTGCTGGGCAACCTGTTCGAATACGAACTGGGGCGCCGGGGCGAGCAGCTCAACATCCTGGGCGCGACATCCGGTGACACCGGCAGCGCCGCCGAATACGCCATGAAGGGCAAGCAGGGCGTGCGCGTCTTCATGACCAGCCCGCACGGCCGCATGAGCCCGTTCCAGCAGGCGCAGATGTTCAGCCTGCAGGACGAGAACATCCACAACATCGCCATCGAGGGCGTGTTCGACGACTGCCAGGACATCGTCAAGGCCGTCAGCAACGACCTCGACTTCAAGCGCAAGTACAAGATCGGCACCGTCAATTCCATCAACTGGGCGCGCCTGCTGGCGCAGGTGGTGTACTACTTTGCCGGCTACGTGCAGGCCACGGAGACGAACGACCAGAAGGTCAGCTTCACCGTGCCCAGCGGCAACTTCGGCAACGTGTGCGCAGGCCACGTGGCGCGCAGCATGGGCCTTCCCATCGACAAGCTGGTGGTGGCCACCAACGAGAACGATGTGCTCGACGAATTCTTCCGCACCGGCGTGTACCGCGTGCGCAGCAGCGCCGACACGCACGAAACCTCCAGCCCGTCCATGGACATCAGCAAGGCCAGCAACTTCGAGCGCTTCGTGTTCGACCTGCTGGGCCGCGATGCGGCCAAGACCAAGGCGCTGTTCGGCGATGCGCTGTCCACGCAAGGCCAGTTCGACCTGAGCCAGGACCCGCGCTTTGCCGATGCCGCCGCCAAGTACGGCTTCGCCAGCGGCAAGAGCACGCACGCCGACCGCCTGGCCACCATCCGCGACACCTACCAGCGCCATGGCGTCACCATCGATACCCACACCGCCGACGGCGTGAAGGTGGCGCGCGAGCACCGGGGCGATGCCAGCGTGCCCATGATAGTGCTGGAGACGGCCCTGCCCATCAAGTTTGCGCAGACCATTCAAGAAGCCCTGGGCCATGCGCCCGAGCGCCCGGCCCGGTTCGACGGCATCGAAAACCTGCCCAAGCGCGTGCAGGTCATGCCCGCCGATGTGCAGCAGGTCAAGGCCTACATTGCGCAAAACTGCAAATAAAAATGGGCTGCAGCGCCCGTATATCAAGCGCTGCTAGCTATAAAATCTATAGCATTCAGAAGGTGGGCGCATGAAGGTGGCAGGCTTTGCCGGGTATTCCGGCAGCGGCAAGACGACGCTGGTCGAGCAAATCATTCCCCTGCTGCGCCAACAGGGCCTGCGGGTGTCGGTGGTCAAGCACGCGCACCACCGCTTCGACATCGACCACCCCGGCAAGGACTCGTGGCGCCACCGGCAGGCCGGGGCGTTCGAGGTGGTGATTGCCTCTGACCGGCGCCTGGCGCTGGTGCGCGAGTTCGAGCAGCCCGCGCAACTCACGGTGCACCAGATGCTGGCCGAACTGTACGAGGGCGTGGACTGGGTGCTGGTCGAAGGCTTCAAGGAAAGCGACATCCTCAAGATCGAGGTCTGGCGCGAATCCACCGACGCGCAGAACGTGCGCCCCGTGCGCTACCCCGAGGACGATTTCATCGTCGCCATCGCCACCGACGACGCCCAGCGCCTGCCCCGGCCCACGCAACTGCCCGTGCTCGACCTGAACCAGCCCGCGCAGGTAGCGCAGTGGCTGCTGGCGCAGGGCGAGCGCTTTGAATACCACTGGGACCAGCACGGAGGCCTGCTGTGAGCCCGCGCCCCCCCCTGATGCCGCTGGACGAGGCCCTGGCCGCGCTCCTGGCGCGTGCCCAGCCGCTGCCGGGCACCGAATCCGTGGCCACGCTGCAGGCCGACGGCCGGGTGCTGGCGCAGGACTTGGTCTCGGCCCTGCAGGTGCCTGCCTTCGACAACAGTGCCATGGACGGCTACGCACTGCGCTGTGCCGATGTGGCGGCCGCCGGTGCCGTGCTGCCCGTGTCGCAGCGCATTGCAGCGGGCAGTGCGGGCGCGCCGCTGCAGGGCGGCACTGCCGCGCGCATCTTCACCGGCGCGCCCGTGCCGCCGGGGGCCGATGCCGTGGTCATGCAGGAGGACTGCGTGGCGCAGGACGACGGCGGCGTGCGCGTGCAAACCCAGCCGCGCCCCGGCCAGAACATCCGCCGCGCGGGTGAAGACATCGCCCTGGGCAGCGTGGTGCTGCAGGCTGGCACGCGCCTTGCGCCCGCTACGCTGGGGCTGGCGGCCAGCATCGGGCTGGAGCAACTGCCGGTGGCGCGCAGGCCGCGCGTGGCGCTGCTGTCCACGGGCGACGAACTGGTCATGCCCGGCCAGGTGCCGCCGCAGCAACTGCCGCCGGGCGCCATCTTCAACAGCAACCGCTTCTTTCTGCGCGCACTGGTGCAGCGCCTGGGCTGCGAGCTGACCGACTTGGGCATGGTGCCCGACCAGCGCGACGCCACCTTGGCCGCGCTGCGCGAAGCCGCTGCCGGGCACGACGTGGTGCTCACCAGCGGCGGAGTGTCGGTGGGCGAGGAAGACCACATCAAGCCCGCCGTGCAGGCGCTGGGCAGCCTGGACCTGTGGCAAGTCGCCATCAAGCCCGGCAAGCCGTTTGCCTGTGGCCGTGTGGGGCAGGCCCATTTCCTGGGGCTGCCCGGCAACCCGGTGGCCAGCTTCGTCACCTTTGCGGTGCTGGTGCGCCCCTTCCTGCTGCGCCTGCAAGGCGTGCGCGACGTGGCGATTCCTTCCATCGCGGCCCGTGCCGATTTCGCCTGGCCCAAGGCCGACAAGCGCCGCGAATTCCTGCGCGTGCGCCGCAACGCCGCAGGCGGGCTGGACCTGTACCCGCACCAGGGCTCGGGCGTGCTCACCTCCACCGTCTGGGGCGACGGGGTGGTGGACAACCCGCCGGGCCAGGCCATTGCGCCCGGCGACACGGTGCGTTATCTGTCGTTTTCGGAGCTGGCCGCATGAAAATCACCGTGCGCTATTTCGCCTCCATCCGCGAGGCCGTGGGGCAGGGCAGCGAGGTGCTGGACACCAGCGCCGCCACCCTGGGCGCGCTGCGCGATGAACTCCTGGCCCGCGGTGGCGCCCACGCCAGCGCCCTGGCCCGCGGCAAGGCCGTGCGCATGGCGCTGGACCAGGTGCTTTGCGACGAAACCGCTGCCTTGCGTGACGGGGCCGAGGTGGCTTTTTTCCCGCCGGTCACGGGCGGGTGATTTTTCCCCTGCCAGGGATGGTAGGCAATGGGGTATCAGCGTACTGTGCGTACGCCTGCTCTGTGAATTCTCCAGAGAGGCTGGCGCGTCGGTCAACCCTGCGCCGATCCATCTTCAGGTTGAACGCCGGGCAAATCCGGGCAGCGCCACTGCAGCAACTCGGCCAGGCGCTGTACCACCCAGACGGCCTCTGCCGGGCTGGTGCCCGCACCGGGGCTGCTGAGCCCGGCGTGGATGCGGTGCAGGATTTCGGCCTCGGACGGGGCCTGCACGTGGTACAGCGTCTGCGCCTGCTCCACCAGGTGGCAGGCCAGGTCTTCGCACAGTTCATAGCGCTGGCGCACCACGTCGATGCGCTCGCGCAGGCGGCCCCTGGCGTCGCTGTGCACTGCAATGAAGGACGGCGGGACGAGAATCTGGTTGTCGTCGTGCATGTCAGTCGGGTGTGAACTGCTGCTGGAAACGCGCAATGTCCTGCTCCAGTTCGAAGCTGACAAGCTGGCCCATTTTTCGGTCGGCAAGGCGATGGGCGGCAAACAGGCTGGCTTTGCCAACAAGGGCAAAGCTGGGCAGGTGGATCAAGGCGTAGGGGTAGGGCAGGAACAACTGGTGCTCGAAAACCGTGCGGTGCTCGTTGCGGGGCGATGGAAACAGCTGGTATTCGTCGGTGGTGATGGTCTGGGTGGCCATGGCTTGAATGAAAGGGGCGTTACAGTGCTGGTACATCGTATCGAGAATCGATCGTCGAACCTGACGACAGCTGAAAGGGCGCCATGGCGCGAGCGAAAAATGAATGGGCTGCCAAGGTCTTTGCGCTGGTCCGCGCGGGCAACCTGGAGATGGCCAGGGCGCAGATCAAGGTTGCGCCCACCGTCGGCGACATCACCCGGCTGCAGGCGCTGCTGGCCGAGCTTTCGCCCACCCCTGCGCTGCGGCTGCTGGCCGCGTTCGTCGAGGAAGAGCGCGCCCTGCTGGCTGCGCCGCGCCTGCACCGCTCGCCATAATTTTTCTGCACTGTCCTGGCCATGAACCCACCGCGCGTCTCCATCCAGACCCATGATTTTGATGTTTCTGCCGAATTGGCCGCCCTGCGCGCGCACGACAAGCGCGTGGGCGCGGTGTGCTGCTTCGTTGGTACCGTGCGCGACCGCAACGGGGCCGAGGGTGACACCATTGCCTCCATGGAGCTGGAGCATTACCCCGGCATGACCGAGAAATCCATCGCCGCCATGATCGACGAGGCCCTGGGGCGCTTCGACATCCTGGACGCGCGGGTGATCCACCGCGTCGGCCTGCTGGCGCCCACGGACCAGATCGTGCTGGTGGCCGTGACCTCGGCGCACCGGGGGCAGAGCTTTGCGGCCTGCGAGTTCCTGATGGACTACCTCAAGACCCAGGCGCCGTTCTGGAAGAAAGAGCAGACCCCGCAAGGTGCGCGCTGGGTGGATGCCCGTGTGAGCGACGATGCGGCGCTGGCGCGCTGGGGCATTGAATCCAGGAATGCATGACACCTCCCCTTGCATCCCCCGCAGGCATTGAATCGATCGAGCGCGCCACCGTCGCCGCCGTGGCGCCCGAGCGCGTGGACGAGCGCCCTGGCTGGCTGCTGCCCATGGACAGCGGCACCGTGGGCCGCGCACGCAGCGCCGTGCCCCTGCACCATGCGGCGCAGCCGCTCGAACTCCTGGACGCCATCGTGCAGGCCTACCAGGCCGCCGGATACCCGCCCGCCTTGCGCTTGCCCGAGGCGCTTGCGTATGCGCCCTGGCACCAGGCCTTGCAGGCCCAGGGCTGGCAGCGCAGGCAACCCACCTGGACCCAGGTGGGCACGGTACAGGCCTTGCTGGACCTGCCCGGCAACGGCGCCGATGTGCGCCTGGATGTCCAGCCCGACGCCGCCTGGATGGCCATGTACCTGGGCGCAGGCCTGGACCCGGTAGACGGCGCCAGCCGTGCCCGCGCGCTGGCCCGTGCCCAGGGGCTGCGCTATGCCAGCGTGCAGAGGGCGGGTGAGACCGTGGCCTGCGGCGCCGCGAGCTACAGCCATGGCTGGCTGGGTGTGCACGGCATGCGCACGGCGGCGGCGCAGCGCGGCCAAGGCCTGGCCGCATGCGTGCTGCGCGCCATGGCGCAAGAGGCGCGCCAGCGCGGCATCGAGCGCGTGTTCCTGCAGGTGGACCAGCACAACGCCCCTGCGCTGGCGCTGTACCGGCGTGCGGGGCTGGCGGTGGCCTGGGGCTATGCCTATTGGCGCCTGCCGACGTGAACAGGCTTTGGGCTGCGCCGGGGCGCTGCCCTTGAAATGTCCTCAGCGGGCGCCACATGCCAGGGCAGGTTTCCGAGGGAGTTCCTCCATGCGTATCGACAAATTCACCACCAAGTTCCAGGAAGCCCTGGCCGACGCCCAATCGCTCGCGCTGGGGCAGGATCATGCCTACATCGAGCCCCCGCACCTGCTGGCTGCCATGCTGCGCCAGCAGGACGGGCCGCGCGCGCTGTTGGAGCGTGCCGGTGCCAACACCGGCAGCCTGCTTGCCGCTGCCGAGGCGGGCATGAAAAAGCTGCCCCAGGTGCAGGGCCAGGAACAGATCACCGTGGGGCGCGACCTGGTGGGCTTGCTGCAAGGCGCCGAAAAGGAGGCCATCAAGCGCGGCGACCAGTTTGTGGCCAGTGAGCTGCTGCTGCTGGCGCTGTGCGATGCCAAGACCGACTTTGCCAACGCCGTGCGCGCCGCAGGCCTCACGCGCAAGAGCCTGGAGGCAGCCATCGAAGCCGTGCGCGGCGGCCAGAAGGTGGACAACCCCGAGGCCGAGGGCCAGCGCGAGGCGCTCAAGAAATACACGCTGGACCTGACCGAGCGCGCACGCCAGGGCAAGCTCGACCCGGTGATCGGCCGCGACGACGAGATCCGCCGCGCCATCCAGGTGCTGCAGCGCCGCAGCAAGAACAACCCCGTGCTGATCGGCGAGCCCGGCGTGGGCAAGACGGCCATTGTGGAAGGCCTGGCGCAGCGCATCGTCAACGGCGAAGTGCCCGAGACCCTGCGCGACAAGAAGGTGCTGGTGCTGGACATGGCGGGCCTGCTGGCCGGGGCCAAGTTCCGGGGCGAGTTTGAAGAACGCCTCAAGGCCGTACTCAAGGAAGTGGCGCAGGACGAAGGCCGCATCATCCTGTTCATCGACGAGCTGCACACCATGGTCGGTGCGGGCAAGGCCGAGGGCGCCATCGACGCGGGCAACATGCTCAAGCCCGCGCTGGCGCGCGGCGAGCTGCACTGCATCGGCGCGACCACGCTGGACGAATACCGCAAGTACATCGAGAAGGACGCCGCGCTGGAGCGGCGCTTCCAAAAGGTGCTGGTCGATGAGCCCACGGTGGAGCAGACCATTGCCATCCTGCGCGGCCTGCAGGAGAAGTACGAAGTCCACCACGGCGTGGACATCACCGACCCGGCCATCGTGGCCGCGGCCGAGCTGAGCCACCGCTACATCACCGACCGCTTCCTGCCCGACAAGGCCATCGACCTGATCGACGAGGCGGCGGCCAAGATCAAGATCGAGATCGACTCCAAGCCCGAGGTCATGGACAAGCTTGACCGGCGCCTGATCCAGCTCAAGATCGAGCGCGAGGCGATGAAGAAAGAGACCGACGAGGCCTCGCAAAAGCGCCTGCAGCTCATCGAAGAAGAAATCTCCAAGCTGGAGAAGGAATCCGCCGACCTGGAAGAATTGTGGAAGGCCGAAAAGGCCCAGGCCCAGGGCAGCGCCCAGGTGCGCGAGGACATCGAGCGCATCAAGCTGCAGATCGAGGAGTTCAAGCGCAAGGGCGACTTCAACAAGGTGGCCGAGCTGCAATACGGCAAGCTGCCCGAGTTGGACAAGCGCCTCAAGGAAGCACAGGCCCAGGAGGCTGCGGGCGAGGGCGCCAGCGGCAACAAGCTGGTGCGCACCCAGGTGGGCGCCGAAGAAATTGCCGAGGTTGTGAGCCGCGCCACGGGCATCCCCGTGGCCAAGATGATGCAGGGCGAAAAAGACAAGCTCCTGCAGATGGAAACCAGGCTGCACGAGCGCGTGGTGGGCCAGGACGAGGCGATTGCCGCCGTGGCCAACGCCATCCGGCGCTCGCGCTCGGGCCTGTCGGACCCCAACCGCCCCACGGGCAGCTTCCTGTTCCTGGGCCCCACGGGCGTGGGCAAGACCGAGCTGTGCAAGGCGCTGGCGGGCTTTTTGTTCGACAGCGAAGACCACCTGGTGCGCATCGACATGAGCGAGTTCATGGAGAAGCACTCCGTGGCCCGCCTCATCGGCGCGCCGCCCGGCTACGTGGGCTATGAAGAGGGCGGCTACCTGACCGAAGCCGTGCGCCGCAAGCCCTACAGCGTGCTGCTGCTCGACGAGGTGGAAAAAGCCCACCCCGACGTGTTCAACGTGCTCTTGCAGGTGCTCGACGATGGCCGCCTGACCGACGGCCAGGGCCGCACCGTGGACTTCAAGAACACCGTGATCGTGATGACGAGCAACATCGGCTCGCACCTCATCCAGGCCATGGTGGGCGCGGACTATGAGGACGTGAAGGATGCCGTGTGGGGCGAGCTGAAGAACCACTTCCGGCCCGAGTTCCTCAACCGCATCGACGAGACGGTGGTGTTCCACGGGCTGGACGCACAGCACATCGAGTCCATCGCACGCATCCAGCTGCGCCTGCTGCAAAGCCGCCTGGCGCGCATGGAGCTGTCGCTGGAGGTCTCGCCCGCAGCGCTGGCCGAACTGGCCAAGGTGGGCTTTGACCCGGTGTTTGGCGCACGGCTGCTCAAGCGCGCCATCCAGCAGCGCATCGAGAACCCGCTGTCCAGGCTGCTGCTCGAAGGGCGTTTCCCGCCCAAGAGCGCGATTGCGGTCGGCGTTGATCCGGTGCTGGAGCCCGGGGTGTTCCACTTCAGCGCCGCCCCTGAGGCATGATGTGCTATAAAATAGATAGCATGCGACACTTGATGGACGGGCGCTGGATGCCAATTTCTTTCAAAAATATGGAGGTTGCTTGAACGATTTGCTCGCGGGCCTGGCCCGCTGGGTGCTGCGCCTGTTGCTGCTGGCCATGGGCCTGGTGTTCTTTGTCAGCCTGCTGGCCGCAGCGCTGGTGCTGGCCTTGCTGTGGGCTCTGCGTGCCCTGTGGGCGCGTGCCACGGGCAAGTCGGTGGCCCCCTGGGCCATGCCCATCGACCCGCGCACCGGCTGGACGACCGTGGTGCGCCGCAGCGAGCACTGGATGGGCTCTGGCCGCAGCGCTGCGCCGGGTACAGACACTCCTGCGCACCTGCGCCCGCTGCCCGGTGCCGAGGACGTGACCGACGTGCAGCCGCGCGAGCCCGGCGCGCCGCGATAGACGCAACTCCCTACACCGGCGCCTGCCGCCCGTATGATGCGTGCATGAACCACGCCGACCTCCAAGCCCTGTTCGACGCACAGTACCAGGCCAGCCGTGCCCAGGTGGACGTGCCCCTGCTGGTGCGCCGCGAGCGCCTGCTGCGCATGCGCAAGCTCCTGGACGAGCACGGCCCCACGCTGGCTGCTGCCGTGCAGGCCGACTTCGGCGTGCGTTCGCAGCGCCTGACCGAGGTGGCCGACATGTTCGTGCTGCGCTCGCTCATCGGCCATACGCTGCGCCACCTGGCGCGCTGGATGAAGCCGCAGCGCGTGGGCACGCCGCTGTACCTGCAGCCCGCCAGCGCCATGATCCTGCGCCAGCCGCTGGGCGTGGTGGGCGTGGTCTCGCCCTGGAACTACCCCGTGCAGCTCGCCCTGGCGCCCGCCATCACGGCGCTGGCCGCAGGCAACCGCGTGATGATCAAGCCCAGCGAACTGACGCCGCACACCTCGGCGCAACTGGCGCAGTTGCTGGCCCAGTTCTTCACCCCCGAAGAGGTCTGCGTGGTGCAGGGCGATGCGGCCGTGGCCAGCGCCTTCAGCGCGCTGCCGTTCGACCACCTGGTGTTCACCGGCTCCACCGCCGTGGGGCGCAAGGTGGCGCAGGTGGCGGCAGCCAACCTCACGCCCACCACGCTGGAGCTGGGCGGCAAGTCGCCCTGCATCATCGATGCCAGCTGCGACCTGCAGGAAGCCGCCATCAAGATCGCGCACGGCAAGCTGCTCAACGCCGGGCAGACCTGCATTGCCCCCGACTACGTGCTGCTGCCGCGCGGCCAGGAGAGCGCGTTTGCCGAGGCCTTCCGCGCTGCTGTGGCGCGCCTGTTTCCGCGCATCGCAGGCAACCCCGACTACGCCTCCATCATCAGCCCGCGCCACCTGGCGCGCCTGCGCACCATGCTGCAGCAGGCCCAGACCCAGGGCGCCGACGTGCAGAACATGGATCCGGCCCCCGGCGAATCGCCCATGCCGCAGGCCGCGGTGCAGGACGGCGGCACCAGCCGCCAGATGGCGCCGGTGCTGGTGTTCGGCGCCACCTCGGGCATGCAGCTCATGCAGGAGGAAATCTTCGGCCCCATCCTCCCGGTGATCTCCTACGAGCGGCTGGACGATGCCATCACCCACATCAACAGCGGCCCGCGTCCGCTGGCGCTGTACTGGTTTGGCAACGACACCAACGTGCGCGACGACGTGCTGCGCCGCACCGTGAGCGGCGGGGTCACCGTCAACGACACGCTCATGCACATTGCCCACGATGGCCTGCCTTTTGGCGGCGTGGGCGACAGCGGTTGGGGCGCCTACCATGGCGAGCAAGGCTTCTTGCGCTTTTGCCACCAGAAGTCGGTGCTGGTGCAGTCGCGCTGGGCCATGGGCCACCTGTTCTACCCGCCCTACGGGCCGCGTTTCGACCAGGTCATGGGCCTGTTGCGCAGGCTGTTTTGAGGGGCTTGCGGCCCTCGCCAAGGGGCTGGATCACCGCCTGCCCCCGAGCCCCGCAAAGGGGCATTTTTCATTTGCGGCGACAATGCCGCTCCGTTTCGTTTTTTGACAGTTTGTTTCCGGTCGGTTTTTCATGTCCAGTATCCAGGTTCGTCCCGCCACACTCCGCGATGCCAAAGCCATCGCCCAGATCCACACCGTAGCCGCACAGGCAGCCCTCAAAGGACTGGTGCCCGACGAGCAGCTGAAGTCCTTCTCCGTCGAAAAGCGCCAGGCCTACTGGCGCGAGGCCATTGAATATTCCGAGCCCCAGGTCCAGGTGGCCGTCGATGGCGACAAGATCGTGGGCTTTGTCGGTTTCGACCGCTCCCGCGACGAAAAAACCCGCCCCACCACCGGCGAAATCTGGGCCATCTACTGCGCCCCCACCCACTGGAGCAAGGGCGTGGGCCTGGCCCTGTGGGACGCTGCGCGCGAAGGCCTGCAGGAAGAAGGCTGCACCACCGTTACTGCCTGGGTGCAGCTGCGCAACGAGCGCGCGCTGCGCTTCCACGAAATGGCGGGCTTCAAGCGCGAGATGTCCACCGCCAAGACCGCCGTCATCGGCGGTGCCAAGCTGGAAGAAGTGCGCTTGCAAAGGCCATTGAACTGAAGTGACGATCACATGGGCCGAGCAGGGCCAGACGCACACGCTGCACTGGCGATCGGCCCAGGGCGCACCTGCGCCGCGCCGCGTGCAGGTGGCCGACGACCGCCTGAGTGCTGACCAGGCCTACCGCCTGGCCTGCGAAGGCACGGGGCTGCTGTGGCGGGGCGACTTCCAGAACGCCCGCCAGTTGTTGCAGGCCCTGCAGCGCCGTATCGAGCGCAAGCCCGGCCACTCTGCAGCCCGCGCCGCCGCCAAGGCGGCGCAGGCCGATGCCGCCACGCGTTTTCACCTGCACCGCCAGGCACAGGCGCAGCGCGCACGCACGCTGGGCGCGCTGCTCATTGCGCTGGAGGGCGACTACGGCATTGCCCTGCGCCGTGCGCCCGACTGGCGCGCCGCCTGCACCGAGGCCTGGGGCCCGGCCGATGGCGCGCCCAGCGTGGTGTCGCTGCGCGAGCTGCTGGGCATGGTGGGCGCGCACGAATGGCGCAAGAAAGGCGTGGAGATTGCCGCGCTGGGCGCTGCACCGCACAACCGCATCCACCCGCACTACGGGGTGTTCTCGCCCGTGCGCGGGGAATATCTCGACCTCGTGGCGCGCCAACCCCTGCCCAGCCAGGCGCTGGCGTTCGACATCGGTACCGGCACCGGCGTGCTGGCGGCCGTGCTGGCCCGCCGGGGCGTGCGCCGCGTGGTGGCTACTGAGCTGGCCCCCCGCGCGCTGGCCTGTGCGCAGGACAACCTGCAGCGCCTGGGCCTGCAAGAGCGGGTGGAGCTGCTGCAGGCGGATCTGTTTCCGCCCGGCCGCGCCCCCCTGGTGGTGTGCAACCCGCCCTGGCTGCCTGCGCGGCCCGTGTCCGCCATCGAGCAGGCCGTGTACGACGAAGACAGCCGCATGCTGCGCGGCTTTTTGGCCGGGCTGGCGCAGCACCTGGAAGAAGGCGGCGAGGGCTGGCTCATCCTGTCCGACCTGGCCGAACACCTGGGCCTGCGCACCCGCGCCCAGTTGCTCGACTGGATCGCCGCCAGCGGCCTGCGCGTGCTGGGCCGCGAAGACGTGCGCCCGCGCCACGGCAAGGCCCAGGATGCCAGCGACCCCCTGCACGCAGCGCGTGCGGCCGAGGTCACTTCGCTGTGGCGCCTGGGCGCGGCTTAGGGCTATGCCGCCAGCGCCTCTTCGTGCGCCTGGGGCAGCAATTGGCTCAGGTGCTCGCGGATGGCAGTGGCGCGCTCTGCACCGGCCAGGTAACCCACTTCTTCGAGCATGGCCTCGCCCACGTCCAGCATGCTCCAGCGGTCCTTGGCGTCGCGCAGGGCGGCGCGGAACTGTTGGGCCAGGTCGGGGTTGCGGCGGGCAAACATGCGCTCGCAGATGTCGAACAAGTACATGCGCGTACCTGCCAACGAGCGCAGCGGCATGCGCGTCCGCGGCAGGGGCAGCGTCTGGCTGGGAGGCAGGTCTTCGCTGGGCGCAGCGGCTGGGTTAGGGTGGCGCAGGTAGCCTGCGCGCATCAGTTCGTCCACAATCCGGCTTCCCTCGCCGTGGTACATGGCCTGCAGTTCCTGCAAGGGCTTGGCATCGGCCAGCAGCAGCAGTGAGCGCTCGCGCAGGCTCAGGGTGCGTACGCCGGGCTGGAGCTCTTGGCGGGCTTTGTCGGTCTTGTGCAGCAACATGGTGTAGGGCGCATGGAGGTCAAGCCAGCATTGGAACCGCTGCGCATGACGCCTTGATGAACACCGGCACATGCCATGGCCGTTTTTGTGTGTGCTATAAAATATATAGCTTATGAAGCCCGTATCCATTGCCGTGGAGGCCTTTTCAACCTTGAGCTTTCTGCGGCCCATGTCCCTGTCGGCCGTATGCGTGCTGCCATGAGCCTGCTGTTGGCCCCCATGGAGGGCTTGCTTGATTTTGTGCTGCGCGATGTGCTCACCCGCATCGGCGGGGTGGACCGTTGCGTGTCCGAGTTCATCCGCGTGACCGGCTCGCTGCTGCCTGACAGGGTGTTCCTGCGCCATGTGCCCGAGCTGCAGACCGGCGGCCGTACCCTTAGCGGCGTGCCTGTGCGGGCCCAACTGCTGGGTTCCGACCCCGCCTGCATGGCCGACAACGCCGCCCACCTGGCCTCGCTGGGGCCCGAGGGCATAGACCTGAACTTCGGCTGCCCGGCCAAGACGGTCAACCGCCACGGGGGCGGCGCTGCGCTGCTGCAGGAGCCCGAGCGCATCGCCGCCGTGGTGGCCGCAGTGCGCCGTGCCGTGCCCGCGCACCTGCCTGTGTCGGCCAAGATGCGCCTGGGCTACCGCGATGCCAGCCTGGCCGTGGCTTGTGCGCAGGCCATGGCAGGCAGCGGGGCCTGTGAAATCGTGGTGCACGCGCGCACCAAGCTCGACGGCTACCGGCCCCCGGCCTACTGGGAACATATCCCCGCCATCCGCGAAGCCGTGGCCGTGCCGGTGGTGGCCAATGGCGAGATCTGGACCGTGGAGGATGCCCTGCGTTGCCGTGCCGTATCTGGCTGCTCGGCGCTGATGCTGGGCCGGGGCATCGTGGCAGACCCAGGGCTGGCGCGGGCCTTGCGCGCCCAGGATGCAGGCCTGCCGGGCCAGGATGTGGTGGACTGGCCCATGCTGGTGCCGCACCTGCAGGACTTCTGGCGCCAGGTCTGCGAGCGCCTGGAGCCCAACCAGCGCGCGGGCCGCCTCAAGCAGTGGCTCAACCTGCTGCGCCGCCGCTACCCCGAGGCCGAGCAGGCCTACCAGCAGGTGCGCACACTGACCGACCAGCGCGCCATCAGCCTGTGGCTGGCTGCGCTGCCGGGGCAAGGCAGCGCATAGCAGCGGGGCTTACCAGCTCACCTCGCGGTCGGGCGTGGCGCTGATCTTGTGGATGGACAGGTCGGCGCCGTCGTATTCCTCTTCTTGCGACAGGCGCAGGCCCACCGTGGCCTTGAGCAGGCCGTACACCGCAGCGCCGCCCAGCAGCGCCCAGGCCACGCCCATCAGCGTGCCGATGAGCTGCCCGGAGAAGGCCACGCCGCCCAGGCCTCCCAGCGCCTTGCTGCCAAAGATGCCGGCCGCCAGGCCTCCCCAGGTGCCGCACAGGCCATGCAGGGGCCACACGCCCAGCACGTCGTCAATCTTCCAGCGGTTCTGCGTGAGGGTGAACATCACCACGAAAATGGCACCGGCCACGGCGCCCACCACCAGGGCGCCCAGGGGGTGCATCAGGTCGGAGCCTGCGCATACGGCCACCAGGCCCGCCAAGGGCCCGTTGTGCACAAAGCCCGGGTCGTTCTTGCCCAGCAGCAGGGCGGTCAGCGTGCCGCCCACCATGGCCATGAGCGAATTCACGGCCACCAGGCCCGAGATCTTGTCCAGTGTCTGGGCGCTCATCACGTTGAAGCCGAACCAGCCCACCACCAGCACCCAGGCGCCCAGCGCCAGAAAGGGAATGCTCGAAGGCGGATGGGCCGACATGGCACCGTCCTTGCGGTAGCGGTTGGCGCGTGAGCCCAGCAGCAGCACGGCGGGCAGGGCGATCCAGCCACCCACTGCATGCACCACCACGGAACCCGCAAAGTCGTGGAACTCTTCGCCCGTCAGCGCCTTGATCCAGGCCTGCACGCCGAAATGCTGGTTCCAGGCAATGCCCTCGAAGAACGGGTACACCAGGCCCACGATGACGGCCGTGGCCATCAGTTGCGGCCAGAACTTGGCACGCTCGGCAATGCCGCCGGAGATGATCGCCGGAATGGCCGCCGCAAAGGTCAGCAGAAAGAAGAACTTCACCAGCGCGTAGCCGTTGAGTTGGGCCAGGCTATCGGCGCCCACAAAAAAGTGGCTGCCGTAGGCCACGCTGTAGCCCACCACAAAGTACGCCACGGTGGACACGGAAAAGTCCACCAGAATCTTGACCAGCGCGTTGACCTGGTTCTTTTTACGTACCGTGCCCAGTTCCAGAAAAGCAAAACCGGCGTGCATGGCAAGCACCATGATGGCGCCTAAGAGGATGAAAAGGGTGTCCGTGCCCTGTTTGAGTGAATCCATGGTGGTGAAGGGTGTTGAAAATGAACTGTTTTGGTGCGTCGATAAGGATCGAAGCCGTCATGCACCGAGATAAAGCAAAATGTGCGCCAAGGCGGGGAGTGGTGTCCTGGCAAAGGCACCGCCTTGGTGCTGGCGATGGGTGCTATTGAATTGATAGCTTTGCACGCAATGCAGATATGGTCTAAAATGCTTTTCCTCCTCGAAGTTTGACGCCACAGTGCCGTTGGGTGCTGTGGCTTTGTCTTGCCTTTATGTCTCCTCCGGTTTCGCGCGCCCCCTTGATCGATACCCTCAAGGGCGCCGCATGCATTGCCATCATTTGGCACCACCTGGCTTTTTATGGCCCCATGTCGGACGTGGCCCAGCCCCTGTTTCCAGGACTGATGGCCTGGCTTTATGACCATGCGCGCATGGCGGTGCAGGTTTTCCTGGTGCTGGGGGGCTACCTTGCCGCCAGCAGTCTGGCGCCTCAGGGTGTGGCCCGTTTCGACAGCGCATCGGTCCAGATCGGCAGGCGGTTTGTCCGGTTGATCATTCCGCTGGCCGCTGCGCTGGCGCTGGCCATCGTGGTGGCGGCGCTCGTGCGTCCGTGGCTGGACCATCCCAGCGTACCGGGCGTGCCCCGATGGCCCCAATTGCTGGCCCATGTCCTGCTGCTGCAGGACGTGGTGGGCGAAGAGGCGCTTTCGGCAGGGGTTTGGTATGTTGCCATTGATTTCCAGTTATTTGCCGGCACGGTGATCTTGTTGGCCGCCGGGCGTTGGGCCTTGGCCAAGGTGCCTCAGGCGGCGCAGGCGCAGGCCATGCAGGCGCTGGTGGCCGCAGGCGTGGCGGCATCGCTGCTGTGGGCCAACCGCCAGGCTGAGCTCGATGCATGGGGCATCTACTTCTTTGGCGCCTATGGCCTGGGCATGTTGTCCTTTTGGGCCGTGCGCTCGCCCCGTCCCTGGCTCTGGTGGGGGTTGGTGGCTGTGCTCTCAGCGTTGGCGCTGGCGTGGGATTTTCGCGGACGCATTGCAGTGGCTGCTTCCACAGCCCTTGCCCTGGGTGTTTTGCTGCGCCAGTTGCCGCAGTGGCCTGCAGGGCGGTGGGCCACAGGCCTGCAGCAGATCGGGCGGATGTCCTACTCCGTCTTTCTGGTGCACTTTCCCGTCTGTCTGAGTGTCAATGCCTTGTTTGCACAGTGTTGGCCGACAGAAGCAATGCCCAATGCGCTGGGCATGGTGCTGGCTTTCCTGCTTTCTTTGCAGGTGGGCAGACTGATGTACCGCTGGGTGGAACTGCCTACGCCATCCGGACTGCTGGCCCTGCGCTGGCAGGCGGGCATGGTCGGCCTGGGCTTGCTGGTGCTTCGGGTGCAGCAAGCTGTGCTGTAAACCAAAATCAGCGGGGGTCGTGGTCGGCAAGCGCTACCGGTGTCTGGCGGCCCTTGCGCCGCATGTCGATGAACCAGGCCAGAAACGGCAGCAGCAGCATGGAGCCGGGCACCACCCAGATGATCAGGTAGGGGCTTACGGACGACGCTGATCGCATGACCTGCCGCAAGTGGGCACGGTCTTCTGGGTTCCAGCGGCCCAGGCGGCGCTGGCGCACCAGCCAAACCACTGAGCCGCGCATCACCGCTATTTCGTTGCGTAAACGGTTCTTTTCACGGTGGTTGCCAGCCAGAAATGAGCAAAACCACTCCGGCGCCCGATCCATGCGGCGCTGGAAAGCGCTGGTGGAGCTGGGGTCGAAGCTCGGATCTTGCAGGGGCTCATGCGGGCAAGGGACAGGCATGGCTGAGATTGTCGCTCCAAGCAGCGAAGTTTGCACAGGAACAATGTCACAGGTGTGGCGCGCTGGCGTCTTGGTGTCCATGCGCCAGGGCAGCGCCAACAAAAAACCCGCCTGCAAGGCGGGTTGCCGACAGGCCTGCGCTTGCAGGCCAGACCAGGGCGCTCAGATGTCGCGGCGGGGCGAGCCGGTGAACAGCTGGCGTGGGCGGCCGATCTTGTACTCGGGGTCGCTGATCATCTCGTTGAGCTGGGCGATCCAGCCCACCGTGCGGGCCAGGGTGAAGATGCCGGTGAACAGGTTCACCGGGATGCCGATGGCGCGCTGCACGATGCCGGAGTAGAAATCCACGTTCGGGTAAAGCTTGCGCTGCACGAAATAGTCGTCTTCCAGGGCGATCTTTTCGAGCTGCTTGGCCAGGGCGAACAAGGGGTCTTTTTCCAGGCCCAGCTCGGCCAGCACTTCGTTGCAGGTTTCCTGCATGAGCTTGGCGCGCGGGTCGTAGTTCTTGTACACGCGGTGGCCAAAGCCCATGAGCTTGACGCCGGAGTTCTTGTCCTTGACCTTTTCCATGAATTCGCCGACCTTGGCCACGCCGCCCATGGCCTGGATGTCTTCCAGCATGTTCAGGCAGGCTTCGTTGGCGCCGCCGTGGGCAGGGCCCCACAGGCAGGCCACGCCAGCGGCAATGGCCGCAAACGGGTTGGTGCCGGACGAGCCGCACAGGCGCACGGTGGAAGTGGAA
Organism: Burkholderiales bacterium; assembly: GCA_016192425.1. GTDB lineage: Bacteria > Pseudomonadota > Gammaproteobacteria > Burkholderiales > Burkholderiaceae_C > Simplicispira. The sequence continues at coordinate 3,551 of JACPUE010000034.1, read as the reverse complement.
GCGTTCTGCTCGTGGTCTGCGTGCAGGATGAAGATGCGATCCATCGCCTTTTCGATGACCGGGTTTACCTTGTAATCCTCGCAAGGTGTGCCGAACATCATGCGCAGGAAATTGCCTGCGTAGGACAGGTCGTTGCGCGGGTACATGTAGGGCTGGCCAATGCCGTACTTGTAGGCCATGGCCACGAGCGTGGGCATCTTGGCAATCAGGCGGATTGCGGCGATGTGGCGGTGCTCGGGGTTGTTGATGTCGGTGCTGTCATGGTAGAAGGCCGACAGTGCACCCACCAGGCCGGTCAGCACGGCCATGGGGTGGGCGTCGCGGCGGAAGCCGCGCAGGAAGAACTGCATCTGCTCGTTGACCATGGTATGGCTGATCACGAGCTTGTGGAAGTCACCGCGCTCTTTTTCGTTGGGCAGTTCGCCATTGAGCAGCAGGTAACAGGTGTCCAGGTAGTCACACTTGGTGGCCAGTTGCTCGATGGGGTAGCCGCGGTACAGCAGTTCACCCTTGTCGCCATCGATATAGGTGATGGCCGACTGGCACGACGCCGTGGACAGGAAGCCAGGGTCGTAGGTGAACATGCCGGTCTGGGCGTACAGCTTGCGGATGTCGATCACATCCGGGCCGATGTTGCCCTGGTACACCGGCAGATCCACGCTGGGGCTGCCGTTACTGAACGACAGGGTGGCTTTGTTGTCAGCTAGCTTCATTGTTGCGTCCTTGATTGAGGGGGCCGGGGAGAGAATCGGTAAGAGCGTGCAGGGAAGGGGCTTTTCAGGCTGCCGCAGGGGCGTGGCCGTTTCTGAGCATGCCCAGAACCTCGTGCACGGTCGGATGGTCGAGTTCGCCTTCAGGTTCACGCCGCCGCAGCAGCAGATCCAGCAGGTCGTTGTCCGAGAGATCCATCAGCGCTGCCAGCCCCTGGGCGTGGCGTTGCGTGAGGATGGATTCGTACCGGGTGAAGAAACGCTCGATGAAGAGGTCGTTCTCCAACAGGCCGCGCCGGCAGCGCCAGTGCAGCTTGCTCAGTGCGCGCTCATCCAGGAGCGCGCCGCTTCCTGGATCTGCGGACATGGTGCTTGCTTCACCCATGGTGTGTCGTCGCTGGCTTCAGATGGCGCGGCGCACCATCAATTCCTTGATCTTGCCGATGGCCAGCGCGGGCTTGAGGCCCTTGGGGCACACGTCCACGCAGTTCATGATGGTGTGGCAGCGGAACAGGCGGTACGGGTCTTCCAGGTTGTCCAGGCGCTCGGCGGTGGCTGCATCGCGGCTGTCGGCGATGAAGCGGTAGGCCTGCAGCAGGCCGGCGGGGCCGACGAACTTGTCGGGGTTCCACCAGAAGCTGGGGCAGCTCGTGGAGCAGCTGGCGCACAGAATGCATTCGTACAGGCCGTCGAGCTCCTCTCGTTCCTCAGGCGACTGCAGGCGCTCGCGCTCGGGAGGGATGCTGTCGTTGATGAGGTAGGGCTTGATCGAGTGGTACTGCTTGAAGAACAGCGTCATGTCCACGATCAGGTCGCGGATCACGGGCAGGCCCGGCAGCGGCTTGAGCACGATGGTGCCCGGCAAGGTGTTCATGTTGGTCAGGCAGGCCAGACCGTTCTTGCCGTTGATGTTCATCGCGTCGGAACCGCACACGCCTTCGCGGCAGGAGCGGCGGAACGACAGCGTGGGGTCCTTTTCCTTGAGCTTGAGCAGCGCGTCCAGCAACATGCGCTCGTGGCCGTCGAGTTCGATCTCGACGGTCTGCATGTAGGGCTTGGCGTCCTTGTCCGGGTCGTAGCGGTAGATTTGGAATGTGCGTTTTTGCATGGCGATTCTCTCGTGGGGCAAGACCTGATCAGAACGTCCGAACCTTCGGGGGCACGCTGTCCACCGTCAGGGGCTTGAGGTTGACGGGCTTGTAGGTCAGGCTGTTGCTTTCCTTGTGCCACAGGGTGTGCTTGAGCCATTCCTTGTCGTTGCGGCCCAGCGGCGCTTCGGCATCGTCGGCGGGCTTCTCGTAGTCGTACACGGTGTGGGCGCCGCGGCATTCCTTGCGGGCGGCTGCCGACACCATGGTGGCCTGTGCGGCCTCGATCAGGTTATCCACTTCCAGCGCCTCGATACGCGCAGTGTTGAACACCTTGGACTTGTCCTGCAGGGTGATTTCGGACACGCGCTCGCGCAGGGCGGCGATCTTCTTCACGCCTTCATCCATGCTGGCCTGGGTGCGGAACACGCCAGCGTGCTGCTGCATGGAGGCGCGGATGTCGCCTGCCAGGGTCTGGGCATAGATGCCGCTGGTGGACTTTTCGAGCTGGTTCAGGCGCTCCAGCGTGCGGTCTGCAGCGTCCTTGGGCAGCGGCTTGTGGGTCTTCTGCTTGTTGTTGAACTCCACGATGTGGCGGCCAGCGGCCTTGCCGAACACCAGCAGGTCCAGCAGCGAGTTGGTGCCCAGGCGGTTGGCGCCGTGCACGCTCACGCAGGCGCATTCACCCACGGCGTACAGGCCATTGACGATGCGGTTGGCCGTACCGTCGTGCGTGACGACCTGGCCGTTGACGTTGGTGGGAATGCCGCCCATCTGGTAGTGGATGGTGGGCACCACGGGGATCGGCTCCTTGGTGATGTCCACGTTGGCAAAGTTAACGCCGATCTCATACACCGAGGGCAGGCGCTTGTGGATGGTCTCTGCGCCCAGGTGGTCGAGCTTGAGCAGCACGTAGTCCTTGTTGGGACCGCAGCCACGGCCTTCCTTGATTTCCTGGTCCATGGAGCGGGACACGAAGTCGCGCGGGGCCAGATCCTTCAGCGTGGGCGCGTAGCGCTCCATGAAGCGTTCGCCATTGCTGTTGAGCAGGATGGCGCCTTCGCCACGGCAGCCTTCGGTCAGCAGCACGCCGGCACCGGCCACGCCGGTGGGGTGGAACTGCCAGAACTCCATGTCCTGCAGCGGGATGCCTGCGCGTGCGGCCATGCCCAGGCCGTCACCGGTGTTGATGAAGGCGTTGGTCGAGGCAGCGAAGATGCGGCCTGCGCCGCCCGTGGCAAACAGCACGGTCTTGGCTTCCAGGATGTACAGGTCGCCGGTTTCCATTTCTAGTGCCGTGACGCCGACCACGTCGCCGTCGGCATCGCGGATCAGGTCCAGCGCCATCCACTCGACGAAGAAGTTGGTGCGGGCCTTGACGTTCTGCTGGTACAGCGTGTGCAGCATGGCGTGGCCGGTGCGGTCGGCTGCGGCGCAAGCACGCTGCACGGGCTTTTCACCATAGTTGGCGGTGTGGCCGCCGAAGGGGCGCTGGTAGATCGTACCGTCGGGGTTGCGGTCGAACGGCATGCCGAAGTGTTCCAGTTCGTACACCACATTGGGTGCCTCGCGGCACATGAACTCGATGGCGTCCTGGTCGCCCAGCCAGTCGGAGCCCTTGATGGTGTCGTAGAAGTGGTAGTGCCAGTTGTCCTCGGACATGTTGCCCAGCGAGGCGCTCACGCCGCCCTGTGCGGCCACGGTGTGCGAGCGGGTGGGGAAAACCTTGGACAGGGAGGCCACGTTCAGGCCT
>JACPUE010000025.1 GCA_016192425.1 Burkholderiales bacterium | reverse complement strand
GAAGCGCTCCCGTGGGCAACGCGCAGGATCTGCCCCCTCAGTCCCTCGTACTCCGTTCCGTTGAGACCCGGCGCAACCAAGATCGCTAGCGTTTCATGGTCAACGGCCAGGAGACCCAGGTCGAACAAAGTATGCAGATCTTGAAGCGCGCCGCGATAAATCAGCAGTGGCCTGCGCGATAAATGCGGGCGCGCGTCCTTTCACGTTGGAAAATGGAATTATGCGTTGGGCAAGCTACCGCCCCCAAGCGTCCCGCTCGTAAACGAGGGCTCCCAAGTGGCCAATCCGGCGTCTTGCGGCGTTCGCGGGTTCTCGCCGCGTTCCAGCTTCTGCAGCACCTCGCCGAATAGGCGCAAGCCCATAGGGGCCAGATCCCGCCGCCATAGCGTCTCTGGCGTGTCGCCAGGACGTATCCAGCACCAATCCTGGGCCGCTATCGGGCCGGTATCAGCGCCGTCGTCAAGCCAGTATGCCGTGCCCCCTGTCATGTGCTCGCCCATGTGAATAGCCCACCGCGTGGCGTCCCTGCCCCTGTGCCGGGGAAGAAGGCTTGGGTGGAAGCCCAGGGCGCCGAAGCGCGCCTTGGCTCGCGCCTCCGCCGAAATGAAGACATGGGCGTGGGCACACAAGATCACGTCCACATCGTGTGGCACCCATTCCGCCGTCAGGCGCCGCTGAACCTGGCAAACGGGGACGTCCTCAGCCATAGCCAGCGCGGCCAGGCGGTCGTCAAGGCGCTGCACACTGACGGCGGCCACGTCGTCACCGCGCGCCAGACACATACGCAGCAACTCAGTTGCCAGCCACTTCTGGCCAGGGCGCTCTTGTGGGGGGCTCGAGGCCCTCAGTTGATTCAGTGCGCCACATCTTGGGCACTTGATGGCAAGGGCGGTGTAGGTGCCCTCTGCCAATTTTTTGCGGCAGTTGCCGCATCTGATTACTTCCATGTCTTGCAAGCCTCTTTCCTGTCGGAAAACTCTGGTAGGCTCAGCCGCACTCTGTACAGGGTGGCGGGCCTTGCCTGGCTTGCAGGTCTAGTCTGCGGGTTGGGGGCTTGGCCAGGTGTTGCTGCACTTGACCGAGTCGCCCGTCTTTTTCCGTCCGCGCCCCTCCTAAATCACATCCACCACCACCGGCAAATCCGGCGCTGGCCCCTGGATCACTCCGCCCTGCACAAACACCTTGCCGCCCACCGTGGCCGGGCCGCGAGCGCGGGTTCGGCCACCGCCGGGCAGTTCCAGCACGGCAATGCCGTCGTTCACCGCGATCACGGTGCCGATCTCCATGCGGTCTGGTGCAAGCAGGGCCTGCAGTTGCCTGAAGAAATTACTCATGGCTGTCCACCTCCAGTGCCTGCGTGAGCACCGGGAACTGCATGCTGACGCTGGTGGCGCGGACCAGGCCCAGGCGGATTGCCGCATCCTCATCCGCGAACCGCATAAAGGTGCCGGGCTTGATGATTCCGGTGGCGGGCAGCACAGGCAGCGTCATCTTGCGTTTGAGCGCGCGGCCCGATTCCGACAACTCTGCACGCGCGCGCTGCTTTGCCGCAACCATGGTCGTGATCAGCGGATGCACTGCCATGGGCTGCTTGAGCACATCGCCCGCCGTGCCGCTGCGCGAGAGGTCGGCCAGCGTGCCACCCGCCTCGCCAGACACGAAGATGCGGTTGTACAGCGGCTGATCCACCACCTCGGTCTCTTCGATCTCTGCAATGCCTGCGGGCAGCTCGATGTCGGGCGATCTGCCAGACCACTCCCACCAGGGCGCAGGCCAGGACGGCAGCACACGCAGCACCTGGGAGGTATCGTGCGGCTGGATGTAGCCGCCCACGCTGGCCGCAATGTCTGCCAGTGCGCCCATCCAGGTGCCCTGGTGCATCCATGCGCCACCTGGTACCAGCCAGTCCGTGAGCTGGAAGTCCACGCTCCAGCCAAAGCCCACGCCCCCCACGGTGAGCACCTCGGTCATGAGCTGCTGGGCCGTGCGATCCAGCTCGGCGCCGAATGACTGCACCGGGGCATACGGCGCGTCCAGCACCGCAGCCAGGCCACGGCCAGAGACGTTGATCGTGTGCTCAGCCAGGCGGTTGGAACGCGCCGTGCGCTCGGCCAGCAGCCGGAAGGGCTGGCCGTTCACGCGCACCTCCAACTCCACCGTCTGCCCGCCCAGGCCCGGCATCAGCGCATCGCGCGCCGAGGCGTGGAACGCCGCCGACCAGCTCCACGTCCACGACTGCCGATTGAGCTGCATCTGAAAGCTCTCGCTGGGCAGCGGGTCGCCCGCCAAGGCGTCCGCACGCCGAATTTCCACACTGTTGATCACGATGTAGCTCCTACGGGGCAAAACCACCACCGTGGCGGGAGGTAACCCACCCCCACGCTGGCACACAAAGACCAGGCGGCCGGTGCCGTCCCATGGGTCTGCAAACACCAGGCGCCCCGCCGTCGCAGGGTCGTAGCACGGCGGCTCGGGCGGCTCCACCGGGGGCACTGCAGACACGCCAGGCGGCGGGCGGCGGGCCTCCTGCCAGTGCGAGCGCACCGCAACGCGGGTGGGCACGCCCTGGGCGTGGCGGGCTTGCACTGCGGCGCGCAGCGGCGCCGCCTCCTGCCAGTGGCTGAGCACGGCAGCGCGCATGCGGTGCATCTCTTGCCAGTGCGCGGCCACGCCATGGCGCAGGCCCGTGCCCTCCTGCCAGCGGCTGAGCACCGCACCACGCAGGCGCTCGGTGTCTTGCCATGCGGCGACCACACCATGGCGCAGGCCCGCGCCCTCTTGCCAGCGGCTGAGCACCGCACCGCGCAGGCGCTCGGTGTCTTGCCAATGGGCGCGCACGCCATGGCTGGTGCGCTGGGCTTGCTGCCAGCGGGCCTGGGTTGCTGCGCGCAGCGCCGTAGCCTCTTGCCAGCGGGCCTGCAGCCCTGCGGCCACGGGCGCGGCTTCTTGCCAGCAGGCCTGCAGCTCATGGCGCAGGCCGCCCCGGCTGACGTTCGCGTCCCACAGCAGCTCCACGGCGCCTTCCAGGCCGGGCAAGTCGGCATCCAGGCACAGCACCGGGCCGGTGCGCAGCAGCACAGCGCCGTCCAGGCCGGGCAGACCGGCGTCCAGGCCGATGACGGCGTCGGGCGCAGCAGCAGCGCCGCCCGTGTCGCCAAACACCAAATGGCCCGTGCCATCGTGCGGCCGAGAGAAGACAAGCGATCCGTCGCCCACATCGTTACCCCAGCAGCGCGGTGGAATCGAGCGCCACCACACCGCCCTCGTACACGTTTGTGCCCGTTGCGCCCCGCAGCTTGAACGGCCCTTCGCCCGCTTCGTCCGTCACGGCCCCGGCTGCAATGGGTGCGCCGCTGCCGTCGCACCAGGTAGCCCAGGCAACGGCACCGCTGGCCGCCACAAGGTCTTGTACGGCAGCGCCCTGCAGCGCAATGCGCCCCTCGGCAGTAATCACGCCGCAGGGCTTTGCCAGCGTGCGCGTGCCCAGCAGCGTGCCGCCCTCGGCTGTGTACAGCTTGATGGACGCCGGGCCAAGCCCGGCATCTGCCAAAGCGATGCTCGCCGCGTTGCGGGCCGCGCGGTGCTCCGTGATGATCGCAAGGCTGCTCATGGCGCGGCATCCGTGGCCACCACAGGCCCTGCGCCCGTGGCCTTGTGGTTGCGGTATGGGTCGATGCCCACAGCGATGTACGCCACGCCCAGCTCCAGGCCCGTGGCCGTGTAGTAGCCGCTGGCATCGCTCCAGCCCTCCCAAGCTCTGTATCCATCTACCGCGCGCAGCAGCCACACACGCCCCATTACAAAGGGGGACTCGGGGCTGGATGGCGTGGCTTTGAACATCACGCGATCACGGATCACACCCGTTGTGCTCGCCTGCTGACGGTAGTCTTGGCGCAGCCGCACGATGGCCGGAGCACTTAATGCCTGCGTGAACCGCGCGGCCACGCGCCCCTGAATGCCATCAGGCACAGGCATGGCCCAGCAGGGATAAGCAATCGAAGCCATCAGCGCCACGGCCCCGTGATGTCAACAAATGCGATCCCCGGTGCAACGCCCAAGACGTAGTCGCCGCAAGCCACGGCCATAAGACGCTTGCCTGCCCACTCGCCCGCCCCTTGCAAGACATCACCTGCGGCACACAAGCTGGACGCGCCGGTCTGCGGCACATATACGGCCCCTGGCACAGTCGCACGCGGCCCCTTGTCGCTCTGCGGCTTGAGGAACGTCCTCGACAGCACAATACGCCCATCTACATCAGAAGGTGCGATGCCGAAGAACGTATCCGCCCCAGGCACAGCGCCAACGCTGCCCGTGTACGGACGCACATTGACCGGGATTGCACGGCCCAGGCCCGATACATCCCGCGCCAGCACTGTGAACCCGCCCCCAAAATCAGACGCCGCGCCGCCGGACAGCGCTCCGTATGACGAGGAGTTATTTTCCGTTGCGGCGGCAGACAGAAATGTGCTCCAGACGTCCCCATTGGGTGCAAGCACCAGCGGATCGCCAAAGCCGCGCACATTGCTCGGCGTCACGCCGCCTGGCGTGTACGTCTCGCCTGCCTGCACAGCCCACAGCATTGCGCGATGGTCGGCAAACATGCGGTAGCGCACAGCACTGGCATTGGCGATGTACGACTTCTGGATACTCCCACCGTTCGCGACTTGGACCGCCGTAGGAAACGCACCGCTGCCCGAATCCACGCTTGTCATGGACTCATAGCCCACTACGCGCGCCGATGTCGTACCGGTATCGTCCACGCGCAAGCAATGCCCGCTGGCCTGCACATGGCTGCTGCGGTACACCGCTTTGTTCGTGCCGGGGAACAGCTTGACCCAATAACCCACGGGCGCATAGCGCACAGTGATCGTGCCGCCTGTGGTTGCCACGCCATCTGGCGCATCGGTCTCGAATGTGATGGAGTTATTAGTGCGCGAAAGCACCCGCGCCTCGCCATTGAGCGCGGCCGGTGCCGAGACCCCGTCGATCAGCACGATGGAGTCCACATCAAAAAATGTCCCCTCGGCAAACGTCGCCGTACCCACACCGCCCGCAACGCTCACGCTGACTGCATTTACCGTGCCCCAGCCCGTCAACAAAAACGCATCCAGCGCGGCAATGAATGTGCCCGGCGTCCCACTGATTGCAGGAGCCCCGCGCATCGTGCTGCTGATCCACTTCACAGGGTAGCTATAAGCCATGGTCTATGTCCTTTATCAATCAAAGCTGTTGCCCGGATCGCGCGCGCCATCTCCGCGCTGCACGATCCAGAACGAGTCATCCAGCCCCGCAGGGGAGCCGGGCTGTGTTGCACGCACGACAGCCACGGCGGCCTCTGCGCCCACGGTGTCGATGAAGAGCACATTGCCCGCAACCCACCCGGCGTTCCATCCCAGGGCGGGCACCGTCATGTAGGGCACGCCTGCGGCCACGTTCATGGGCGAGAAGTCCGCGTTGATCGTCCCGCTGGCAATCTGGCCCAGGTGCCGTCCGAACAGGTCGAACGTGGTGTTGTCAGAGCGCATGCGCAGCGCCCAGCGCTCTGTGATGGCGCCACGGTTGTTGACCTCGACGGTTGCGCCGCTGTAGGAGGCCGGGGCAACCCCCCTGGCTGGGTCAACCCCGTCGTACCAGGTGGTGCCGTCCCAGCTCGCCTGGTCGTACACGCGGCTCACGCGCGCAAAGCGGTCGCCCTGGCGCAGCGAGGTGCTGAGCACCGCCCCAGCCGGGAAGCCGTAGCCCACAGGCTGCGTCAGGCGCACCTTGCCGTCAATGTGCACCTCAGCAATCTGGCGGTACACCTCGGTGCGGCCCACTACCTTGACTTGTGCGGGGTAGCCCGCCAGGTCTGTAAAAGTCGCCGTGCCCGCGTCCAGGTCTGCCGTGTAGCCCGTGAGGATTTCTGCGCCGGTGATAGCGTCCAGCACCTGCACAAACGACAGCCGCTCGTGCCCCAGGTTGTAGGTCATGCCCACGGCGGGGGCAAACGCTGTGCCGCCATGCGTGATGCCCACCACGCAGGTGCCGCCTGGGCGCACGTGCACAACGCGGCCATCGGCGGGCAGTGCAGCGGGGTCAATGCCCATCAGCGTCACGTCCACCGGCAGGTAGATGTAGCTCACGGCGGAGTAGCGCAGCGTGCTCGGGTCCACCGGCCAGGGGCGCCACACCTTGCCGGGGTGCACAGCGCCGACGTCGGCAGCGCTGTACCACCACTGGGCCTTGTCTGCCGCAGTCAGATCGGCATCCAACACGTAGTCGCCGAACTGCAGCTCGACGCCCCCGCGCGAGAACTCCACGCGCCCACGCATGTGGCTGCCCGTGATGTAACCCTGGCCGTCCACGTTTGCTGTGAGCGTCGCGCCCTCCAAGTCCACCACCGACAGCACCAGCCCGCCAGGCCCGGCGCGCAGCGGCGCCGCGTCGGTGCTGAAGAAGATGCTGGCCGTGGCCCAGGCGCCCTTTTGCGTCCACAGGCTCAGCAGCTGGAAGTCCGCAGGCCCGGTGCCGCCCACCACGTAGTCTGTCATCAGCGCCGTGCCGGTGGCGTAGTCCATGGTGCCGCTGGCAATGCCTGGGCTCACGTCGGTGCGGTCGCGGTAGATTGTGCCTTCGTGGTCTTGAAAGGTCTTGCCCATCCAGCGGAACATGACAGAGCCGGGCACCACCGCCTCGCTGGTCTGGGGGCACAGCGCCAGCACCACGGCAGGCGGCGTGATAGTTTGGGTTTTGGCCTGTGGCGCGGCGGCCCCCACGCGGTAGCGTGCCACAAGGCTGCTGCCCGCCAGGACACCTTCCGGCACGGGGTAGCGGTACCAGCCGTCGCCGCGCTGCGCAATGGCACCCGTAGATGCACCGCCATCAGCGATGGCGGCTTCAAAGGCTGCCGCATTCTCGTGGTCGGCCTGGTAGGCACCCACGTTGCGATCCAGCCGGATCACGCGCAGGCTCACGGCCCTGGAGGCGTAGTCCACCGTGCCCAGGTCGCTCAAAAAATGTCCCGCACCGTCGTCTGTGGCGGTGTGCGATACCACGAGCTTGTTGTCATCGGTAGTGCCGAAGATTTCTTGCAGCGTGGCCGTGCTGCTGGCCGATGTGGTCAAGACCACGGGGCGTTGTTCTGTCGTCATGGCTCCCTCCTTATCAGCTTGAGCGCGGCCAGTTGATACCCACCCCGATGGGTGGGAGAGCCGGATCCCTCCACGGAGGGGCGACCGGCCCCACCGCGACGGTGGGCTTTGTGCCTGGCACCGTCCCCACAGTGACGTCCGGCCCTACGGTGAGCGGCCAGGATGGGCCGCTGGTTGCAGGCGTGCCGATGAAGCGCACCGCGATGTCGTGCACAGTGATCCACGAAAGTGCCAGGGAGCGCGCAACAGGCTGCTGAGACAAAGTCAAATTGACGAAGCCCCCGGCGTCCGGCGTAATGCCCGAGGGGCCAAACACATCGGTGACCACGTTGTCCACGCTGTAGGCCAACTGGATAGTGGCGCCGGGGTCGGGCATGTAGCTGGGGCGCAGCACGCCGGTGCGCGTGGGGTAGTCCACCAGGCCCGTGGCATCGCCTGTGAACTTCCCGCTGCCGTCGTCAGTGGCCGTGCGCAGCACGCCCGCGCTGTACCAGGTGGCGGTAACGCTGCCCGCCCCGGCCTGGTCGCCAGCGTTGTCGGCATCCAGCACAAAGGCGAACTCCGGCGCGCGCACCTGTGCGCCCTGGCTGGACCGGTCGGTGTAGCCCACCCGCGTGCCGTGCGTGATGGTGATGGAGCTGCCAATGTCGGGCCGCGCCTTGAGCGTCATCGCCAGCGTGCCGGTCAGCGCATCGACAGACCCGCCGCCCTGGCCCGCCAGGCGCCCGGTGCCATCGTCGGTGATCGTGTAGCGGTTGCCCAGCGACCAGTAGTCGATGAACACCGTGCCGGGCTCTGGCAGCGGGCGCAGCTGGGCCGTGTACATCACGCCCGCGTTTTCTTCGCTGATCTTGATGCGCTGGGTGTGCGGGGTAATGCCCACCTCCACGCGCCGGGGCGCATCCGCCAGCACAACGCCCTGGCGCGCCGTGGGGCGGGCGTCTACCGTGGCCGCCTCGGTACGGCTGTTGGGCACGATTTGCGTGTACACCGAGTCCAGCTGCAGCCACACGTCCGTGGGCACCGTGGGCGCAACCAGGCGGCTTGCGCCGTGGAACATGCCGCTGTCGCTGTACACCGTATCGCGCAGCACGGTTTTGCCTGTGGCGCGCGCAAAGTAGCGCGACGGGGGCGAGCCGGGGTAGTCATGCAGCAAGCCGTCAAACAGCTCGCAGGTGGTCACCTGGGCCTCAAAGTCCATCAGTTGCCCGTTCACGATCTCGGTGTAGGTGCGCGTAGTTGTATCGGTCGCTTTGATGCGCACACGCTGGCGCCGCTCGCCCGCCAAGCCTTCGTTGAACACCAGCAGGTATGTGTGGCCGATGGTGGGCGGGCTCATGCCTGGCCGCTGCAGCACTGTCATGCTGCGCATGGTCTCGTAGTGGTTCTCCAACAAATAACCGGCCCACTCGGGGCCTGGCGAGCGGCCCGCTTCGATGCGCGCCGCAATCTCTGCGCGCGTGGCAAAGGGATTGCCCAGCGTGAGCAGCGTCACGCTCACGTTCGGGTCGGCGGGCGGCTGCGCCAAGATCACGTTGGAGCCCAGCAGTGCCGCGCGGTCGGTGTTGCGCAGCAGGCTGTGGATTTGGTAAATCTCGGTGCGGCCGACGGTGCGGGTCTCTTCCGAAATGTCGGGGCAGATTTCGTTGGAGCGGCCCGATGTGAGCAGCTGCGCAGACGGCGGCCCGCCGCCCTCTGGCACGTCGGCCATGTTGACCGAGCGCGCAAAACGGATGTCGCCTTGGAGTAAGGGCATCGTCAAACCTCCATGAATTTAAGGAACGGGCGGTACAGCACATCGCCCGTGTGCTCGCCGTCCAGCAGCTTCCAGATCGGCGTGGCATCCAATGCACTGCCCTGCGCGTGGTCAAACACCACCGTGCGCGCCCCGCCGCGCAGCACCAGGGTGAACGTGGCGCCGGGCAGCGCGGCCCAGGCTTTGAGCTGATCGCACAAGGTGCGGTCAATCCAGGCCTCGCTGTCGCGCCCGTCCAGCGTGATGGGGCGCCCGGCCTGGCGCAGGCCTACATGCAGTTGCGGGGCGCCCGTGGTACCCCAGCGCACTTCTGTGGCCACCGGGCTCCACTGGTATTCGTCCACCCACAACAGGCGGTCGGGCAAGGTCAGCGTGGTGCCGCCATGGGTCAGCGTGATCATTGGGCCACCCCCTTGGCAGCAGTCAGGTCGCGCAGCAGGCGTTCATTGGTGGCCTGGCTG
>JACPUE010000030.1 GCA_016192425.1 Burkholderiales bacterium | reverse complement strand
CCTTCGGGCTGGCCCCGCAATGCGGCGTCTGCTTTGTCGGGCGGCTTGCCCATGGATAACCATGGGCTGCGCCACCCTTCGCGCATCCATCCGCATTGCGGGGCCAGCGCGTGGGGGAATTGAATGATGACACGCCCTAGATACTTTTTGCCGCATCACCCCCATTGCCCATGACTGCCGTTGCCCATTCGCTGCGCCCTCTCGCCCTGGTTCCCCTGCTGACGGCCCTGCTGGCCGGCTGTGGCGGCGGATCTGACAACACCACCACGCCCTCAACCCCTTCCGGCCAGGTGGGCGTGCAATTCACCACCCCCACCGATGCAGACAACGTGCAGACTGTGGGGGCGGCCATTCCCGTTGCCGTGGGTGTCACGTTCAATGGCGCAAGCGCAGCAGATGGTGCAGCAGTGGTGTGGAGCGCAGCCAACGCCAGTTTCTCACCCGCCCGCAGCAGCAGCGTCGATGGGAAAGCCGCCACAACCATGGTGGGCACTCAAGCAGGTGCCCTGCAGTTGCAGGCCTCGGCCACGGTTTCTGGACAGACGGCCAGCACCCGCAAGACGATTTACCTGCGCCCAGCACCCCAGCCGCTGGAAGTGCTGGTACCCGCGTACTTTTATCCGTACGAAAATGCTTCGCCTTGGGATCAGTTGATCAGCGGCGCACAGGCCCACCCTTCTGTGCAGGTGACGGCCATCCTGAATCCGAACAATGGCATTTTTTCCAATGCCGACGAGCAATATGCCCGAGCGATCAGCGATTTCACCGGTGCTGGCGGACAGGTGATTGCTTATGTGTCCACCAGCTATGGCACAGGAGCCCGTTCGCTCACCGACATCAAGCAGAACATCGACCGCTACCTGCGCTACTACGGTCGCGACCAGCTCAGCGGCTTCTTCCTGGATGAAATGGCAGCCACCAGCGACCGGCTGGCTTTCTACCGCGAGCTGTACAACTACATCAAGGGGCTGGACAGCGAGCTGCGTGTTGTCGGCAATCCGGGCACCTTTACGGTCGCGGACTACGCTGGCGTGGCCGATGTGCTGGTCACCTTTGAGGGCAAGGCATCGGCCTACGCCAGCTTCAATCCACAGGATGGCCACGCCTGGGTGTACGGGCAGGCCAACACCGCGCAGGCCATGCTGGTGCACAACGCCACCAGCTGCGCCGCCATGCAAACCGCCGTGCGTGCAGCCGCCACCGCACGCAGCAATACAGGCATGGTCTATGCCACCGACCTGCTGTATGAACCCGCCACCGATACCGGCAACCCCTGGGCGGCACTGCCCAGCTATTGGACGCCCTTGCTGGATACGGTGAGCGCGCTCAACCGCGGCACGGCACTGCCTGGCTGCTGACCCTCACGCAAGCGCTGCCAGCCTGTCCAGGTGGCGCCCGGTGCCAGGCGCACCGGCGTGTCGATCTGCGCGGCCTCTACGCACAGCATGTGGGCATGGCCTTCGGGGGGCATGTCGGCGAGGCGAGCGCACAGCGCGGAACCTGGGTTCCAGACCACGGTCTGGCCCATGGTCGGGCTCTGGGCGATCTCCAACCCGTGAACGCCATCGCGCAATTGCAATGGGGCAGGCGCTGCGGCAAACACGCTGTCGTATTCGCCCGCAAAAGTGATGGGGCCTTGCTGCTGGCTGTGCACATCGGCCACGGCGTCCCAGCGCGCGCAGCCGTCCAGGCCCTGCAAGCGGGTCTGGGCAATGTCGTGCACCTGCAGGTAGCTGTGCAGGGCGATGGTGAAGTCCCAGGCCACGGCGCCGGTGTTGTGCACGGTGCACTCCACCTGCAGCTGGCCTTCGGACAAGACCACATCCACCCGCGCCGCAAAGGCCTGCGGCCACCAGGCGCGGGTGCGCTCATCGTCCGCCAGGTGCAGCGACAACCGGGTGGCGCCCTCCTCGGCATGCGCGCTGTCGGCACGCCAGGCCAGGTTGCGCGCGAAGCCATGCTTGGGCAGCGGCCCGCGCTGGTTGAACTGCGGAAAGCACAGCGGAATACCGCCCCGGATAGCGGACTGGCCGTCGAACACGGCCTTGGGGCTCAGGTACAGCCGCTCGCGCCCCGCTGCCACCCAGGACAGCACCTGCGCGCCATGCAAAGCCACCAGGGCAGTGTCACCGTTGCGGGCACGCAAGCGGATGCAGGGCTGGCCGCGAAAGGTTTCAACCACGTGTTTCAAGCTTGACGTTTTTCGTCGCGGCTACGCAACGTATGAAACGGCTGCGATCCAAGCCAGGGCTCCCGTGCAAGGGCCGCCCCGCCGCACCGGGAGCGTCCCCCTGCCCGCAGCGCGCAGCGCTGCGAGAGCGGGGGGAAGGCCCGCAGGGCCTCAGGGGGGTGTTTGGATCTCATCCGCGCGCGCCTGCGCGGCAGCAAAGTCGAGGTCGCCCGAGTAGATGGCTCTTCCGCAGATCACGCCCTCGATACCTTCGTTTTCAACGGCGCAGAGGTTCTCGATGTCCTGCATGCTGCCCAGCCCGCCCGAGGCGATGACGGGGATGGTGAGCGCCTGCGCCAGCTTGACGGTGGCGTCGATGTTGATGCCGGTGAGCATGCCGTCGCGGCCGATGTCGGTATAGACGATGGACTCGACGCCCCAGTCCTCGAACTTCTTGGCCAGATCGACCACTTCATGGCCGGTGAGCTTGCTCCAGCCGTCGGTGGCGACCTTGCCGTCCTTGGCGTCCAGGCCCACGATGATGTGGCCGCCAAAGGCCGAGCAGGCGTCCTTGAGGAAGCCGGGGTTCTTGACGGCCGCCGTGCCGATGATGACGTAGCGCAGGCCGCCGTCGATGTATTTTTCGATGGTGTCCAGATCGCGGATGCCGCCGCCGAGCTGCACCGGAATCTCGCTGCCCACCTCCTTGAGGATGGCCTTGATCGCCGCGTAGTTCTTGGGCTTGCCCGCGAACGCGCCGTTCAAGTCCACCAGATGCAGGCGCCGCGCCCCGGCATCGCGCCATTTGCGCGCCATGGCGGCCGGGTCTTCGCCGAAGGTGGTCGATTGGTCCATATCGCCTTGTTTGAGGCGCACGCAATGGCCGTCCTTGAGGTCGATGGCGGGAATCAAAAGCATGGTGGTGCGAGAGGGTGGATGGGCATTGGCAGGTGCCGCCCGGGCAGTGACAAAGGCTGGGTTGAAAAAACAGTGTGTTGGCTCACGGATTCCAGTGCAGGAAATTGCGGTAGAGCGCCAAGCCCTGCTCCGCGCTTTTTTCCGGGTGGAACTGTGTGGCAAAAATATTATCGCGCGCAATGGCCGATGCAAAGGCGCCGCCGTAGTCGGTTTCGCCTGCGCAGTGGCGCGCGTCGGCGGGGCGGGCAAAAAAGCTGTGCACAAAATAAAAGTGGCTTTGGTCTGGAATGCCTTGCCACACCGGGTGCACGGCGCCGCCGTGGGGCACCTGGCGCACGGTGTTCCAGCCCATTTGCGGCACCTTGTAGCGGCTGCCGTCGGCTTGCAGCCGACCGGCCAGGTCAAAGCGCAGCACTTCGCCAGGGATCAGGTCCAGGCCGGGCGTGTCGCCCTCGGCGCTGTGGGTGAGCAGCATCTGCATGCCTACGCACACGCCAAACAGCGGCTTGGCGGCAGCGGCTTCCAGCACGGACTCGCGCAGGCCCGACTCGCGCAACTCGCGCATGCAGTCTGGCATGGCGCCCTGGCCGGGCAGCACGATGCGCTGGGCGGCGCGCACGTCCTCGGGGCGCGAGGTGACCACCACCGTCCAGCCCGTGCCCTGTGCAGCGGCCTGCACGGCCTGCGACACGGAGCGCAGGTTGCCCATGCCATAGTCCACCACCGCCACGGTTTTTACTACTGAATTCATAGCTGTTAGCGCAATCTGGATAAGCGCTGGAGGCCGATTTGGCTCAAGAACTTGTCCGTGATTAATTTGGTGCCACGTTGGGGCGCAATCGGGATGAGTTCGAGGTCTTGGCGCGCCGCATGGGCTGGTGGCCCATGCAAGCGGCAAGGGCGCGAAATCGCCCGATTTCGCCCCAACCCGAAGGGCAGTGCTCTTTTCGGGCGGTCTGCGG
>JACPUE010000029.1 GCA_016192425.1 Burkholderiales bacterium | reverse complement strand
GGTCTGGGGCATGGGGCCGTCAGCGGCGGAGCACACCAGGATGGCGCCGTCCATCTGGGCGGCACCGGTGATCATGTTCTTGACGTAGTCGGCGTGGCCGGGGCAGTCCACGTGGGCGTAGTGGCGGTTGGCCGTTTCGTACTCGACGTGGGCGGTGTTGATGGTGATGCCGCGTGCCTTTTCTTCAGGCGCTGCGTCGATTTCGTCGTACTTCTTGGCTTCGCCGCCGAACTTGGCCGACAGCACGGTGGCAATCGCCGCCGTCAGCGTCGTCTTGCCGTGGTCCACGTGGCCGATCGTGCCCACGTTGACGTGCGGCTTGGTCCGCTCAAATTTCTCTTTTGCCATGTCAATCTCTCCAAAGAGCAATGCCTGTGTTGGGGTTTTACGTCTGCACCCGGCTGCTGCTTCGCCCCGCACAGGACAACGGGGCGGCGCCGGATCGCAGACTCTGCGAAATTGCTATTAAAAACATAGCCTCCAATGCCCAATAATCGGGCGCTGGAAGCCAATTTCTTACTTTGCGCGTGCAGCCATGATGGCTTCAGACACGTTGCGAGGCGCCTCGCTGTAGTGCTTGAATTCCATCGTGTAGGTCGCACGGCCTTGCGTTGCCGAGCGCAGCGAGGTGGAGTAGCCGAACATTTCGGACAGGGGCACTTCAGCCTTGATGGCCTTGCCGCCACCGACCATGTCTTCCATGCCCTGCACCATGCCGCGACGCGAGGACAGGTCGCCCATCACGGTACCGGCATAGTCTTCAGGTGTTTCCACTTCCACCGCCATCATGGGCTCCAGGATGACGGGGTTGGCCTTGCGGCAGCCTTCCTTGAAACCGAAGATGGCAGCCATCTTGAACGCCAGTTCGTTCGAGTCCACGTCGTGGTACGAACCGAAGTGCAGCGTAACCTTGACGTCCACCACAGGGTAGCCGGCCAGCACGCCTTGCGTCACGGCTTCGTTGATACCCTTTTCGACGGCCGGAATGAATTCACGAGGAACCACGCCGCCCTTGATCGCGTCGACGAACTCGACGCCCTTGCCGGCTTCGTTGGGTTCGATCTTGAGCACGACGTGGCCGTACTGGCCCTTACCGCCAGACTGGCGCACGAATTTGCCTTCGGCTTCTTCCACCGTCTTGCGGATGGTTTCGCGGTAGGCCACTTGGGGCTTGCCCACGTTGGCTTCCACGCCGAATTCACGCTTCATGCGGTCGACGATGATTTCGAGGTGCAACTCGCCCATGCCCGAGATGATGGTCTGGCCGGACTCTTCGTCGGTCTTGACGCGGAAGGACGGATCTTCTGCAGCAAGGCGCTGCAGCGCGATACCCATCTTTTCCTGATCGGTCTTGGTCTTGGGTTCCACGGCCTGTGCGATCACGGGCTCGGGGAATACCATGCGCTCCAGCGTCACGATGGCATCGGGATCGCACAGGGTTTCACCCGTGGTCACATCCTTCAGGCCCACGCACGCAGCGATGTCGCCAGCACGGATTTCTTCGACTTCGAGACGCTCGTTGGCATGCATCTGCACGATACGGCCGATACGCTCCTTCTTGCCCTTGACGGGGTTGTACACGGAGTCGCCCTTGGTCAAGACACCAGAGTACACGCGCACGAAGGTCAACTGGCCGACGAACGGGTCGGTCATCAGCTTGAACGCCAGGGCCGAGAACTTCTCGCTGTCGTCGGCCTTGCGGCTGGTTTCCTTCTCGTCCTCGTCCGTACCGGCCACCGGGGGGATGTCCACCGGCGAGGGCAGGTAGTCGATCACGGCGTCCAGCATGCGCTGCACGCCCTTGTTCTTGAACGCGGTACCGCACAGCATGGGCTGGATTTCGGTAGCGATGGTGCGCGTGCGCAGGCCGTTCTTGATCTCTTCCTCGGAGAGGTCGCCCTCTTCCAGGTACTTGTTCATCAGGTCTTCGGACGCTTCGGCAGCGGCTTCGACCATCTTCTCGCGCCATTCCTTGGCGGATTCAACGAGTTCGGCAGGGATGTCCTCGTAGGTGAACTTCATGCCCTGCGAGGCTTCGTCCCAGATGATGGCCTTCATCTTCAGCAGATCGACCACGCCGGTGAAATTTTCTTCGGCGCCGATCGGGATCACCACGGGCACGGGGTTGGCCTTCAGGCGCAGGCGCATCTGGTCATAGACCTTGAAGAAGTTGGCGCCGGTACGGTCCATCTTGTTCACGAAGGCCAGACGGGGCACCTTGTACTTGTTGGCCTGGCGCCACACGGTTTCAGATTGGGGCTGCACGCCGCCCACGGCGCAGTACACCATGCAGGCGCCGTCCAGCACGCGCATGGAACGCTCCACCTCGATGGTGAAGTCCACGTGGCCGGGGGTGTCGATGATGTTGAAGCGGTGCTCGGGGTAGGACATGTCCATGCCCTTCCAGAAGCAGGTCGTGGCCGCCGAGGTGATGGTGATGCCGCGCTCTTGTTCTTGCTCCATCCAGTCCATGGTGGCGGCGCCGTCGTGCACTTCACCGATCTTGTGGTTCACACCGGTGTAAAACAAGATACGCTCGGTGGTGGTGGTTTTGCCGGCGTCAATGTGTGCCGAGATACCGATGTTGCGGTAGCGCTCGATGGGAGTCTTGCGGGCCATGGTGGATCCTTGATGGGTCTTGGTGTTGGATTTGACAGGCCACACAGCTTAGTGCCGCAGCCCGTAGATTGTGTGACCGCCTCCATCGGAACAAGGCCGCCGGCACATGCCGGCAGCCTTGAGGGTCCTGGAGGAGTCGCTTGCTTCCTGGATCAGAAGCGGAAGTGGCTGAACGCCTTGTTGGCTTCGGCCATGCGGTGCACTTCGTCACGGCGCTTCATGGCGCCGCCACGGCCTTCGGTGGCCTCAAGGATTTCGTTGGCCAGGCGCTGCGCCATGGACTTTTCGCTGCGCTTGCGCGCGGCTTCCTTGATCCAGCGCATCGACAGGGCCAGACGGCGCACGGGGCGCACTTCCACGGGCACCTGGTAGTTGGCGCCGCCCACGCGGCGGGACTTCACTTCCACCATGGGCTTGACGTTGTTGATGGCCACGGTGAACGCTTCCAGGGCGTCCTTGTCCGGGTGCTTCTTCTGGATCAGGTCCAGAGCGCCGTAAATGATGCGCTCTGCCACTGCTTTTTTGCCGCCTTCCATGATCACGTTCATGAATTTGGACAGCTCGACGTTGCCGAACTTGGGATCCGGCAGGATTTCACGTTTGGGGACTTCGCGACGACGTGGCATTTTTTACCTCTATCTTGCTTCAGTTGGCACCGTTTCCGGCACCGCGAGAGCCATGCAGGACTCCCACTTACTCGACCCGCGCAGGACATCTGCGTTTGGGGCCACTACGCTGGCCTTCCGCGCCACGCGGAGAACAGCACCGAATGATTCAGACCGATGAATCCAGGGCTTACTTGGCCTTGGGCTTCTTCGCGCCGTACTTGGAGCGAGACTGCTTGCGGTCCTTCACGCCCTGCAGGTCCAGAGAACCGCGGACGATGTGGTAACGCACACCGGGCAAGTCCTTCACACGACCGCCGCGAACCAGCACCACGCTGTGTTCCTGCAGGTTGTGGCCTTCACCGCCGATGTAGGAAATGACTTCGAAGCCGTTGGTCAGGCGCACCTTGGCGACCTTGCGCAGAGCGGAGTTAGGCTTCTTGGGCGTCGTGGTGTACACACGGGTGCACACACCGCGGCGCTGCGGGCAGTTTTGCATCGCCGGGCTCTTGGATTTGGTCTTTTCGACCTCGCGCCCGTGACGCACGAGTTGGTTGATGGTTGGCATGAACTGTTCGTCCCCTGCGTGAAAAAACGGTGAAAAACGAAAACGTGAATCCCTTCGGAATTTCCGAAAAGCCCTCGAATGTATCAGATTGGCGCCACTGGCGCAAGAATGGGCCTGCCGAGCCTTCAGCGGCCTGCGAAACGCTGCGCCGCCTGCACAATGGCGGCCAGTTTGCCTTCGGCAATCTGCATCGAGCAGATCGGGTTGTCGGCAAATGTGGCAAAACCGCAATCTGGGTGCAGCAGCAGGCGCTCGGCGCCAAACAATGCGGCCGCGCGCTCTATGCGCACCTCGATCTCGTCCACCGATTCAATGGCCTGCTTTTTCTGGTTCACGACGCCGACGCCGATGCGCGCATCGGCTGGCAACTGCTGCAACAGCGCCATGTCGCCAGCACGCGGCGTGCAGGCTTCCAGCAGGTAGGCGCCGACCTTCATGCCCGCCAGGGTTGGCACCAGGGGGGCATAGCTGCCAGCCAGCGCCACCGATTCATCGGGAGTCCAGTTGCCACGGCACACGTGCAGCGCGATGCGCTCGCGCGGCAGCCCCTCGACAACGGCATTGACCAGTGCACTGGCAAAGCCCAGCTCGTGCTCCGGGCCCTCGGTCTCCGACAAGGCGCCGCACATGAAACTGCGCTTGCTCTTTTGCCCGCTGAAGACGACATCCGACAGCACCGGCTCATCGAGCTGCACCAGCGAGACACCGGCGTTCAGCAGGTCCGCCAGTTCCTCGCGCAGCACGCGCACAATGTCGGCGGCGATCTGCTCACGGCTGGCGTAGACGTTGTCGGCGATGCAGTCCATCCACATCGTGCGCGTCAGCAGGTAGGGCCCAGGCAAGGCCACCTTGATGGGCGCAGGGGTGACGGAGCGCAGGAAGTCGAATTCGTGCACCGCCAGTGGCCGGCTGCGCCGGATGCGCCCGAAGACACCAGGATGCCGCACATCGGCCGCAGGCACATCGAGCGCACGCAGCTCGGCCTCGAACGCGGCGGGGTCTTCCACCAGCGGCAGCAGGTCGATCAGCGGCACCAGCTGGCAATTGTCCAGGCGGGTAGCGACAAAGCTGGAGTAGCTGTCACGGCGCTGCTCGCCATCGGTGTACATGGTGGCACCCGCACGCTGCTGGGCGGCGGCAATCAGGCGCACCGCGTCGTCGGCCGTTTCATGGAAGCTGGCTTCGTCCAGGCGGCCCTGCACGTGGGCATGCATGGCCTGAACCAGCCATCGCGGGCGCGGCCAGCTGCCCATGCTGGTGACGGCCAGCGGCGGAATGGGCGGCGCAGGCACCGGCTCGCGCTGCGGCAACGGGGCTGCGCCAGGCACTGCCGCTGCAGGCGCCCTGGGCTGCGCCGGCACGCTGCTGCCACGTTCGGCCAACGCGCCCTTGCACACCAGAAAACTGCGCTGCCTGCCCTGCCTGGTCCAGGAGACCAGCTCATTCTTCGTCATCCGGCACCAGGCAGGCAGGTCTTCGTCCACCGAAATCTCGGTGGAGCGGATTTCCAGCAGACCTCCTTGCGGCAGGGGATCGATGTGCTTGCGGATCAGCAGCAGCAACCCATTGCCGCAGTCGAGATCGCCGCCGTCAAAGGAGACATCCGGGGGAAGCGTGTGCTGCGTCGTGGGTTCCATCGCCAGCGGCCTTTGTGCATGGGTGTATGGGAATGTGCGCTGTCAGTAGCTGACGCTCGGGCAGGCTTCGCCCATGAATTCGACGAGCTTGGCACCGCCGACAACGATCGCACCGTCGATCAATTGGTTCTCGTCGAGCTTGCGCTTCTTGAAGCAGGGCGAGCAGACGTAGATCTTGCCGCCAGCCTTCACGAAGTTGGCCATCAGATCCTTCAGCGGCGCAAAACCCTCTTCGTGTATGTCATCGGCATAGCCGGGCTGCGACAGACGCACGGCCTCGATCGAAAGGAATACCAGTGCCTCCTTGTCGGATGCGACGGCTGCGTTGGCAACCACGAAGGCGACGGTCGCCTTGTCGGTATCGTTTTTGGCGTGGGTCAGGCTGACGAGGAATTTTCCGGCCATGAGGTTCTCCTTGGAGGATGAATGTCTGAAGATCAAAGAAGGGGTCAGTTCGGGCTTCGCGCCCGTATCCAGTACTCCGGCGGAGCCATATGCACCAATTCGTGGCGGGTCATCCGGCAATACGCCGGTATGTCCTCTGGCGCACCGGCGTCGGTAGCGATGAGCTTGAGCACGCGCCCCGGCATGGCCAGCAGGCGCATGCGCAACGCAAGGACAAGTTCACCACAACCCATTTCACCGGCGTTCCAGGTTTCGTGTTCGGCCAAAGGCATGCGAGCGACTCCCTCGATGTACCGCGACGCTCGAAAGCGCCGAAGCACGATTCAATGCAATGAGGATGCGTGGACTTGGTTGCCGCCTGCAGGGTGCAGGCCCATCAGCCCACACGGGGCATGACAGCCGAAGTGCACGCCGGTTCCGTCGGAATCAGCGCGATGGTTCCTGGAATGTCGCCTGAAGCCTCGCAAGAGAGGTGGTCCACACGGGACACGGCGATAGGAACGATGCGAACGAAAAGTCTATGCGCTGGGTCTGGCGCCGTCAAGGGCGGACTGCGGCGGCCGCAACGGGCCGCCGGCCCTGTCCGGGTTATTTGATCCAGAGGCGGATGGCGTCCCAGGCGCGCCCGAAGAAGCCGGCCTGCTCCACACCTTCGAGCGCGACCAGCGGCACCTCGCGCAGGGTCTGCTCGCCCAACACCACCTTGAGGCTACCCACCGCCTGGCCCTGGGTGAAGGGCGCCACGAGCGGGTCGGGGCGCACCACTTGCGTGCTGATCTTGCCAGCGCTGCCCGAGGGCACGGCCACGACGATGGCTTCCTGGCGCCCCAGCTTGAGGGTGGGGGCCTTGCCCTTCCACAGCGGCGGTGTCTGTACGGCCTGGGCTGCATCGAACAGCTTGACCGCATCAAAAGCGGTGTAGCCCCAGTTGAGCAGCTTCTGGCTCTCGTTGGCGCGCGCGTTTTCGCTGGCAGCGCCCAGCACGATGGACAGCAGGCGGCGCTGGCCCACACCGGGAAACTCACGCTTGGCCGTGGCCACCAGGCAGTAGCCTGCTGCCTCGGTGTGGCCGGTCTTGAGGCCGTCCACCGTTGGGTCGCGGTACAGCAGCAGGTTGCGGTTGTTGCTGTTGGAAGCGGGGGTGCCCTCGTAGCGGTATTGTTTGGTGGAGTAGTAGTGCATGTACTCCGGGAAGTCCTGGATCAGCCGCGATGCGAGGATGGACAGGTCGCGCGCGGTGGTGGTGTGGCCGGCTTCGGTCAGGCCTTCGGGGTTTTTGTAGCCGGTGTTCTTCATGCCCAGGGCGCGGGCCTGGTCGTTCATGAGCTTGACGAAGTTCTCCACCGTGCCGCCCACGCCTTCGGCCAGGGCCACGGTGGCATCGTTGCCCGATTGCACGATCATGCCCTTGAGCAGGTCGTCCACCGGCACCTGCATCTTGGGGTCGATGAACATGCGCGAGCCGGGCATCTTCCAGGCGCGCGTGCTGACGGGGAGCTTTTGTTCCAGGGCGATTTTTTTGGACCGGAGGGCGTCGAACACCAGGTAGCCCGTCATCAGCTTGGTGAGCGAGGCGGGCTCCACGGGCGCATCCATCTCGCGCGAAGCCAGCACCTGGCCTGCGGTCACGTCCATGAGCAGGTAGGCACGCGCTGCGACTTCCGGGGGCTGGGGCGCCTGGGCCATGGCCCCCCAGGCCAAGGCAGACAGGCCTGCAGCAACGGCCCAGGTTCGGAGGGTGGAGAAAAGTCGGTTCATGCAGAGGATTCCATCAGGGAAGCACCGCCAGCGGGCGGCACGGATCAGTCGGCAGACTGCAGGTGGCGCACCACCAGGTTCTTGAGGAGGGACAGTTGTCCATGGAAGAAATGCCCGCCACCGGGGATCACGGTGACCGGCAGGGTTTGGGGCCGGGCCCAGTCCAGCACATCGGCCAGGGGGACGGTGTCGTCCTGCTCGCCATGCACTACCAGCGTGCGCAGGTGCGCCTCGGGCGGCACGGGCGCCACCTGGAAGCGGCTGGCCGCCGTCCCCACCAGCACCGCGTGCCGCAGCTCGCGTTGCGGCCACAGGGCGGCCAGCGCATGGCTGGTGACGAAGGCGCCAAAGGAGAACCCGGCCAGCGCCAACGGCCCCTGGGGCGCCACCTGGCGCACCACGGCCAGCAGGTCGTCCAGCTCGCCCTGGCCTGCATCGTGCACGCCCGCGCTGCCGCCCACACCCCGGAAGTTGAAACGCACCACACCCCAGCCGCACTGCACGAAGGCCCGTGCCAAGGTTTGCACCACCTTGTTGTCCATGGTGCCGCCAAACAGCGGATGGGGGTGCGCAACCACGGCGATGCCGCGCGGCGCGCCCCCGGGCAGGTCGCGCCGCGCCTCAATGGCGCCAGCGGCTCCCTCCAACTGCAGGTTTTCGGTCTGGGCGTTCATGGTTGCTATCAATTGTATAGCTGCTAGCGCTTATCTATCGTGCGCCAGCAGCCAAAAATGCTTGGAAGCCGATGGAGTCGCCTTTAGCGCCCAAGTTCCGGCGGCGTGCGCAAACGCTCCACCACCTGCCCATTGCGCAGGTGCGATTCGACGATTTCGTCGATGTCGGCCGCATCCACGTAGCTGTACCACACGCCCTCGGGGTACACCACCGCGACCGGGCCTGCGGCGCAGCGGTCCAGGCAACCGGCCTTGTTCACGCGAACCTTTCCGGGGCCCGCCAGTCCGGCCTGTTTGACCAGGGTCTTGCAGCGGTCAAACGCTTCCTGCGCCCCATGGCGGGCACAGCAGGGCTGGCCGTCGGGGCGTTCGTTCAGGCAGAAGAAGATGTGGCGCTCGTAGTACGAGCCGGTGTCGGGTGTGGTGGAACTCATGCCGCTATTTTAGGAAGCGCTGCTGCGCCGGGACGCGCGCAATAGCACATAGACCAGCGTGGCATAGGGCCAGAGCCAGCCCAGCCATTGGCCCAGGCCATAAAACCGGATGAAGCGTCCTTGCTCCCAGTCCTGCAGGGTTTGCGCGAAATACGCACTTGCAGGCGCCTGGTTCAGCAAGGCCAGTTGCAGCGGCAAGGCCACCAGCAACAGCAGGCTGCTGGCCCGTGGCGGCACCGCCTGTCCCATCAGCACCAGGCCCACTCCCAGAAAAATGCCAGCCCACACCGGGGGGCTGAGCCAGTCCCAGGCATGCGTGGGCCCAAAGCTCAGGGCGGCCGACAAGGTGGTGACACCCATTCCTGCCAACACCAAGGCCAGCGCCAACGCTGCGCGCCGCCACCCTGCCGCAGTGACGCTACAAGCCAGCAGACAGGGAACCCACAGGCCCAGTGCCACGCACCACAGCTCGCCCCAGGGCGACAGAGGCGTTAGCGGCAGTTCGCGCTCAGGCAGCCAGGCCAGAAAGGGCGTGTCCTCCAGCACCTGGGCCAGCGTGGCCTCCAGCCGCTCCTGCACCTGCCCCAGGCCAAAGGGTTCGGCCGCCGGAAACAGCAGCGCCCAGGGCCACAGGGCCAGCAGCACCAACGCCCCACGCGCATCGGCTGCAAACCAGCGGATACGGAACCGGCTCCAGCGCGCAATGGCGCCCATGCGCTCCAGCCACAGTGCCAGCAGCGCACCGCAAAGGGTGCCCAGGGTGTTGAGCAGCCAGTCCAGGTTGGATGGGACGCGCTGGGGCAGGTAGATCTGCAAAAACTCCATGCCCAGCGATAGCAGTGCCCCCGCCAGCAGCGCCAGCGGCACTGCCCAGCGCTCCCGCCCGGTGCGCAGCAAGGCCAGCGCCAGCAAGAAACCCAGCGGCGCATAGCCCAGCACGTTGATGCCCACATCGAACCCCGTCCAGTACGGCGGCGGCAGCGGCGCCAGCAGGAAGACCGTGGGCTCTATGCCCTGCGCGCGCCAGCCGCTGAATGGAAACAGGCTGGCAAAGACGATGAGCGCCGCATACACCAGCGCCAGGGGCCAGGCCGAGGTCTTGTGCATGGATGGCCGCCGTGAAGAGAGCCTAGAAAGGTTTGACCACCACCAGCACGACCACGGCCACCAGCATCAGCACCGGCGCCTCGTTGAACCAGCGGTACCAGCGGTGGCTGCGCTGGTTGGCGCCGCGCTCGAACTGGCGCAGCAGCACGGCGCAGTAGCCGTGGTAGGCCAGAACGAGCAGCACCACCAACAGCTTGGCGTGCATCCAGCCATGGCCCGGCCCCCAGCCGATGCGATAGCCCGCCCAAAGCCACAGGCCCAGGCCCACGGCGGGCACCGCCAGCATGTGGGTGAAGCGCAGCAGCTTGCGCGCCATGAGCAGCAGGCGCTCGCGCTCGGCGACCGAACCGGGCGCCACCATGGCCAGGTTCACAAAGATGCGCGGCAGGTAGAACAGGCCCGCAAACCAACTGGCCACGAATACGATGTGGAAGGATTTGACCCAGAGCATCGCGCGAGTGTAAGCGCGCTGGGTCCACCGAAAAAAAGGCCCGGCAGGGTGGCTGCCGGGCCAGTAAAGCCCAGGGGCCGAAAAAGCCACCAGGCCCCGCTCAGGGAGGAAAAAGCGGGGGGCAGCAGCGCTGCCCGGCATAAATCTAGCACCACGGCCCGCGCGGTTCAACCCGGCAAGGGGTTTTGCAAACCCGCACGCCGTGCAATCGGGCACAATTTTCCCTATGCATCTCTCCAGCCCCCCACCTTTTCCCGCCAACCGCCCGCGCCGACTGCGCCGCGACGCCTTCACCCGCAACCTGGTGCGCGAGCATCGCCTGTCGGCGCACGACTTCATCTACCCGGTGTTCGTGCACGAGGGCAGCAACCGCCGCGAGGCCGTGCCCTCCATGCCCGGCGTCGAGCGCTTGAGCCTGGATCTGCTGCTGCCCATCGCCGCAGACTGCGTGCAACTGGGCATTCCCTATCTGGCGCTGTTTCCCGCCATTGACCCTGCACTCAAAACCCCCGACGGCAAGGAAGCGCTCAACCCCGACGGCCTGATCCCGCGCGTGGTACGGGCGCTGAAAGCGCAATACCCCGACCTGGGCGTCATGACCGACGTCGCGCTGGACCCCTACACCAGCCACGGCCAGGATGGTGTGCTCGACGCCGACGGCTACATCATCAACGACGAAACCGTTGAAATCCTCGTCGGCCAGGCCCTGGCACACGCCCAGGCCGGCGTGGACATGGTCGCGCCCAGCGACATGATGGACGGGCGCATTGCCGCAGTGCGCGACGCGTTCGACGTCCATGGCCACATCCACACCCGCATCATGGCCTACAGCGCCAAATACGCCAGCGCCTTCTACGGCCCGTTCCGCGATGCCGTGGGCACGCGCGGCGCCTTGGGCAAGGCCGACAAGAACGTCTACCAAATGGATCCGGCCAACACCGACGAGGCGCTGCGCGAAGTGGCGCTGGACATCGCCGAAGGCGCGGACATGGTCATGGTCAAGCCCGGCATGCCCTACCTGGACGTGGTGCGCCGCGTGAAAGAGGAGTTCCGCGTGCCCACCTTCGCCTACCAGGTGTCGGGCGAGTACGCCATGCTCAAGGCCGCTGCGCAGAACGGCTGGCTGGACCATGACGCGGTGATGATGGAAAGCCTGCTGGCCTTCAAGCGCGCCGGTGCCGACGGCGTGCTCACCTACTTTGCCCGCGACGCAGCCCGTCTGCTACAAAAACAATAGCTGCCAGCGCTTTATCAACGAGCGTTAAAGCCACTAAACCCTGGGGCACCATGACCACACCCCAGCCACCACGCCCGCCCTCGCTGGCCGCACTCGCTGCGGCAGCGCTGCTGTACCTGGCGGTGGTGCAGGCGCTGCAAGCGCCTCCCAGCGGGCTGAGCAGCACCCACCTGCTCCATCCCGGCCCCAGCCTGGCCCTGGCGCTTTTGGTCTGGGGCGGCACCGGGCTGGCACCAGGGCTGGGCGCAGGCGCTTTGCTGGGCGGCGCGCTGGCCGGGCTTTCCCCCTGGGCTGCGCTGGCGGAAGCCCTGGGCACTTTGACGGCGGCCTGGCTATCCCTGCAGTACCTGCAGCGGCGCGGCAATTTTGACCGCGACCGCCCCAGCTTCCATGTGGTTCGCCATCTCCTGCTGGGCGGGTGCGGCCTGGGAGCCGCGGCAGGAGCCCTGAGCACCAGCGGCGCCCTGCTGGTGGCAGGCGAACTGGCGCCGCAGCACTGGCTGCTGCACTGCGGGGAATGGTGGATGGGCGCCTCTCTGGGAATGCTGCTGGTCGGCCCCCTGGTGCTGTCATACCGCAGGGCCCTGCGGTCGCCGCAGCCCCTGCGCCGGGTGAAGGAGGGCCTGGCCATCTGGCTGGCGGCGGGCATCGCGGGGGTTCTGATCTTTGGCAACCCGCAGAACGAGCGCATTGCCGCAATTGCCAACGCGTACTGGATGTTTCTGTTCGTCAGCTGGTCAGGGGCGCGGCTGGGCCTGCTGCCCACCACAGGCCTGCTCGGCCTCATTGGCTTGCAAGCGCTGTGGGGAACCTACCAAGGCACCGGCTTTTTTGCCTCCGACCTCGCTTACAACCATGGCTTTGGCTACTGGTCCTACATGGTGATCCTCAGCACCGTGGGCCTGTCGCTGGGAGCCTACATAGCCGAGCGCAGGTTTCAGACCACCAGGCTGCGGATCGCCGCCACCGCGTTCGAGTGCCAGGAGGGCATGCTTGTCACCGACCGCACGGGCCACATCCTGCAGGCCAACCAGGCGGTTCTGCGGCTGACCGGCTACGACCTGCCGCAGATGCTGGGCCGCACGCCGCATTTCCTGTGCGCAGCAGTCCAGGAGATGGAGCCATCGGTTCTGGCCACCGCCTTCACCCCCCAGCGCAATGTGCACAGGCGCACGCGTCTGGTTCGACAGTCTGGCGAGAGCTTTCCGGCCTGGGTCACGGTGACCCCCGTGGCCGACCCGCATGGCCGTGTGAGCCACTATGTCATCAGCCTGACCGACATCACCGACCTGCAGGAGCAGGAACAGCACCGACGGGAGCAGGAGCGCGCCCAGCGCGACACCCTGGTGCGCGAGGTGCACCACCGCATCAAGAACAATCTGCAGGGCATCGTGGGCATGCTGCGCACACTGGATCACCAGCATCCGGCGCTGCACGGCCCCATCAACCAGATGGTGGACCAGATCCACAGCATCGCCACCATCCACGGCCTGCAGGGGCGCCTGGCGTCTGAAGAGGTGCGGCTGTGCGAACTGACCCGCGCCGTGGCGCAAGGCATTGCGCACAACTGGAACACGCCCGTGCGAGTCGATATTCCGTCTGCATGGCAACCCTGCCGGATCGCCAGCCGGGAATCGGTGCCTGTGGCGCTGGTGCTCAATGAACTCATCGTCAATGCCGTCAAGCACGGCGGGCAAGCCCACCAGGACGTGCGCATCAGCCTGCGCAAAGGGCACGATGAGGACCATGTAGACCTTGTCGTCTCCAACCCTGGCCGCTGGCCCGCACCCGGTGCCGCAGCCACGCCCGGCGGACGCGGGCTGGACCTGGTGAACGCGCTGCTGCCGCGTTCGGGTGCCCTCATCACCCGCAGCCAGATCGCTGACCGTGCGGTGCTGCACATCGCTTTTTCTCCCCCCGTGATCCACGCCGAAGGCGCACACCATGCCCTCTGAACCCTCTGCCACCCCCACCCACCTGCTGCTGGTGGACGACGACCGGCTGATCCTGGCCACGCTGTCCCGCGGCCTGCGAGAGATAGGCTACCGCGTCAGTTGCGCCGAGACCGCCGAAGAAGCGCAGGAACTGCTCACCAGCGGCCTGCGCCCCGACCTGGCCCTGCTCGACGTGCGCCTGCCCGGTGCCGACGGCCTAAGCTTGGCCGAGCGCCTGTGCGAGCTCGACCGCATCCCCTTCGTCATGCTCAGCGCCTACAGCGACGAGGCCACCGTGCAGCGCGCAGCCAGCCTGGGCGCCCTCGGCTACCTGGTCAAGCCGCTGGACACCGCAGGCATACGCCCCATGCTGGAAGCCGCCCTGCAGCGCGCACGCGAACAGGCCCAGCTGCGCCTGAACCGCGACCAGTTGCAGACCGCCCTGCACAACGACCGCGACATCAACGTCGCCATCGGCATCACCATGGTGCAGTACCGGCTCTCGCGCCAGGCAGCGTTCGACATGCTGCGCACCGCTGCCCGCTCGCAACGGCGCAAACTGGCGGTGCTGGCGCAAGAAATCATCCAGACCAGCGAGAACGTGCTACAGGGCAGCAAAGACGGCGCTGTTTGACACAGCGCAGTCATTTTGGCGATATTGGGACTTGCGCGCAGGGCCAAATTGCCTGTTAATACCCCTGCTGTAAGTATTTGTATTCGCGGCGCTGCCCAGGCCCTTGCAGCGCCGCCGCCCTGAGGCCCCGAACATGCCTCGCAACCGCCGCCACGCCCTGTGCCTGGCGGCAACGGTCAGGTTGTGCCCGCATGTTCGTCCGCATTTCCCGCCATTGCTGCCCCCACCCGCACGCATGCCTGAGGGCGGGTACGCGCGCCTGCAGCGCTGCGCCAGCGGCTGGCGCAAGGGAGGCATGCTGATGTCGGCACAGCGCAGTGGTGCCAGTGCGCAGGCCCAGGCCACGCTGCTGGACCGGCTGTGGCACCAAGGCCTGGCGCCCCAGATCCATCGCTGGCGCATAGGCACCCGCCTGGCCGCCATGATGGCCCTGGCCGCCCTGGTGGCGGTGGCACTCACCGCATGGGGCGTGCGCGGCCTGGGCGAATCGGCCGAAGACCTGCAGCATATGTACGAAGACCGCATGAAGCCCGTGCGCATGCTGTCGCAAATGGCGCAGCTCATGCTGTCCAACCAGCACCAGCTGCAAATGGCGCTGGCTCGCCTGGCGCCCCCCGGCAGTCAACCGGCAGGCCCAAGCGCAGCGCAGCTCGATCCGGCCACCGCACACAACGCCGCCAGTGCCATTGAGCGCGATGTGCAAGCCATCGACTCGCTGTGGAGCGCCTACGTGGGCCGCATCGCCCCGGACAGCCCGGAGCAGGCATTGGCCGAACGCTTTGCCCGCAAGCGCGCAGACTACCTGCAACTGGCCGTGGCGCCCGCACTGGCGGCGCTGCGCAACCTGGATGCCGCCCAGACGCTGGAACGTGCGACCAGCGCACGCCTGTATTACGAACGCGCAAACGAAGACATCCAGGCGCTGATCCATCTGCAGTTCGACAGCGCGCGCGCCGCCTACGAGACCGGCATGCAACGCTACCAGAACACGCGCAAGCTGGCGTTGCTGGCCCTGCCCACCGCCATGCTGGCGCTCGGGCTGTTGGGGCTGTGGCAGATACGGTCCATCACGCGCCCCCTGCGCGAGGTGATTGCCGTGTTCCACCGCATGGCGCAAGGGCGGCTCGATTCGGCCATTGCCGTGCCCGGCAACGATGAAGTGAGCGAACTGCTGCGCGAACTGCGCACCCTGCAGACACGCCTGTGCGACAACGAGCGCGCCATCCATCGCCTGGCCTATTACGACGTGCTGACCGACCTGCCCAACCGCCGCTTGCTGCGCGAGCGCATCGACGAAGCGCTGCAGGCCCATGACACTCCCGCCGCCCACCGCGCCTTGCTGCTGCTCGATCTGGACCATTTCAAGACCATCAACGACACGCTGGGGCACGAAGTGGGCGACGAGTTCCTGCGCGAAACCACGCGGCGCCTGCGCGCCCAGGTCCAGGCGCCGCATTTCGTGGCACGCATTGGCGGCGACGAATTTGTCGTGCTGACCGCGCCGCTGGATCCCGACACGGGCCACGCCCAGGCACAGGCCCTGGCGCTGGCGCAGCGCGTGCTGGCCGCACTGGCCGCGCCCTGCCTGCTGGCGGGGCAGACGCTGCATGGCAGCACCAGTATCGGGCTGTGCCTGTTCCGCGCGGGCAGCGCCAGCATCAAGGAGCTGCTCAAGCGCGCCGACCTGGCCATGTACCAGGCCAAGAGCGCAGGACGCAACCAGGCCTGCATCTTCGACCCGGCCATGGCCGTCCAGGTCGAGGAGCGCACCGCCCTGACCACAGCCCTGCGCCTGGGCCTGCAGGCAGGGCAGTTCCTGCTGCACTTCCAGCCCCAGGTGAACGCCCAGGGCCAGCCACTGGGCGCCGAGGCCCTGCTGCGCTGGCAGCACCCGGTGCACGGACTGATCCCCCCAGGGCGATTCATCCCGCTGGCAGAGTCCAGCGGCCTGATCGTGCCCATAGGCCAGTGGGTGGTGCAGCAAGCCTGCGCCCAGCTCAAGGCCTGGGAAGCCCAGCCCCATACCCGCCACCTGGAACTGGCCGTGAACGTGAGCGCGCGCCAGTTCCGCCAGCCGGACTTTGCCACTGGAGTGCTGCAGGCAGTGCAGGCCAGCGGCATCGACCCCACGCGGCTGGTGCTCGAACTGACCGAAAGCCTGGCCATGGAAGACCTGGACGATACCGCCGACAAGATGGCCCTGCTGCGCAGCCACGGCGTGCGCTTTGCGCTGGACGACTTCGGCACGGGCTACTCCTCGCTGTCGGTGCTGCGCCAGCTGCCGCTGCAGATGCTCAAGATCGACGGCAGCTTTGTGCGCGACGTGGCCACCGACAGCGGCAGCGCCGCCATCGTGCACACCATTGTGGGCATGGCCCACAGCCTGGGCCTGCAGGTGGTGGCCGAGGGCGTGGAGACTCCCGCACAGCACCAGGCCCTGCACGCACAGCACTGCCCCTGCTTCCAGGGCTACCTTTTTGCCCGGCCCCTGCCTTTGCCCGAATTCAATGCCTGGCTCCAGGCCAGGGCTCCCCTCGCCACGAAAGAAGACCGATGAACCGCTTCAAAATCTCCACCCGCGTCAGCGTGCTGGCACTGCTGCTGTCCTTGTTGACGGTGTTTGTGGGCGTTCTGGGCCTGTGGGGCATCGCGCAGTCCAACCAGGCCTTGCAGACCCTGCATGCCGAGCGCATGGCCGCCACGGCAGACATCGGAAAAATCCAGGCCCTGCTCTTGCAGCAACGCCTGCTGCTGGCCGTGGCACTGGTCACCCCCGACGACACCACCATCCGCACCAACACGGCCGCCGTTGACGAGAACATTGCCACCATCAGCACCCTGTGGAAAGGCTATGAAGCCCGTCCACACGCCCCCGACGAGACACGCCTGGCCCAGGACTTCCTCACGCACCGCACGCGCTTTGTGCAGGAAGGCCTGCAGCCCACCGTGGCGGCGCTGCGCGCCGGAGACCTGGCTGCAGCCAAGGCGCAAGTGGAACAAAAGGTGCGGCCCTTGTACGCCCCGGTGGGCGCGGGCATCGAAGCCTTGGTGCAATGGCAGGCCGAAGCAGGCCGCCAGGCTTTTGTGCAGGCCACTGCGCGCTATGTGTGGGTTCGCAACGCCGCGCTGGCAGCCATCGTGGGCGGACTGCTGTTTGCCGCCTGGTTCTCGATCGCGCTGGTGCGGGGCATCTCACGCTCCCTGGGGCAGGCGATTGACGCTGCGCAGACAGTGGCACAGGGCGACCTCAGCCGCGCCATGACCGTGCAGGGCCATGACGAAGCCGCCCAGGTGCTGCACGCCATGGCCCGCATGCAGGAGCAACTGGCCGATACGGTGCGCAGCATCCGCCTGGGCAGCGAAAGCGTGGCCAGCACTTCAGGCCAGATTTCCAGCGGCAGCCAAGACTTGGCCAGCCGCACCGAACAACAGGCCAGCGCCCTGGAGCAGACGGCGGCAGCCATGGAGCAGCTCAACGCCACCGTGCAACAGAACACCGCCCACGCCCACGAAGCCAGCAAGCTGGCGCTCGATGCCAGCAACGTGGCCGCGCGCGGGGGCGAAGTGATGGGCCGGGTGGTGGCCACGATGCAGGAGATCCATGCCTCGTCGGGGCGCATTGGCAGCATCATCGGCGTGATCGACGGCATTGCCTTCCAGACCAACATCCTGGCCCTGAACGCCGCCGTGGAAGCCGCCCGTGCAGGTGAGCAGGGCCGCGGCTTTGCCGTGGTGGCCAGCGAGGTGCGCACCCTGGCCAAGCGCTCGGCCGACGCGGCGCATGAGATCAAGCAGCTCATCCATGCCAGCGTGGAGCGCGTGGCCCAGGGCACCGAACTGGTGAACAGCGCCGGAGGCACCATGCAGCAGACCGTGCAAGCCATAGGGCGCGTGGCCGCACTGGTCAGCGACATCAGCGCGGCCGCCGCAGAACAAAGCACCGGCATGGGCCAGATCGGGGAAGCCGTGCAGCACCTGGACCAGACTACGCAGCAAAACGCCGCCCTGGTGGAAGAACTCACCGCCGCTGCACGCAGCCTGCAAGACCAGGCGGCCGCCCAGGTGCGGACACTGGCGGTCTTCACGCTGGCCGGGGAGGCAAATGCCATGCCGGTGCATGCCACCCCCGCATCTGCCGCAGCCCATACCCTGGTTGCGCTGCGCGCCCCCGTGCAGAGGCCGGCACTGGCGGCCTGAACACAACCACCAGGGTTATGCGGGCAGCCGCTGCAACTGGCCGTGCAGTTCAGGCGCTGGCAGGCGGCTGGCAGCCACCGGCACCGCATAGGCGGGCACGGGGGCGAGCGCTGCCTGTGGCGCCGTGGCGCTGGGATGCCCGTGCCCCTGCCCCTGCCCCAGGCGGAAGACCTCCACCGACTGCACCAGATCCAGCGCCTGGCCCTTGAGGCTGGTGGCGGCAGCAGCCATTTCCTCGACCAGGGCCGCATTCTGCTGCGTGACCTGATCCATCTGCACCACGGCCTCGCCCACCTGGCTGACGCCCTGGCTCTGCTCGGTGCTGGCCGCACTGATCTCGCCCATGAGGCCGGTCACCCGGCGCACCGCCGCCACGACTTCCTGCATGGTGGCGCCAGCCTGGTCTACCTGCACAGTGCCCGCTTCGACGCGCTCCACACTGGCGCTGATGAGCTGCTTGATTTCCTTGGCGACACTGGCAGAGCGGCCTGCCAGGGCGCGCACCTCGCTGGCCACCACGGCAAAGCCGCGGCCCTGCTCACCTGCACGGGCGGCTTCCACGGCGGCGTTCAGGGCCAGGATGTTGGTCTGGAAGGCAATGCCGTCGATCACCTGGATGATGTCGGCAATGCGCTGTGAGCTTTCGTTGATGCCCTTCATCGTCTGCACCACCTGCCCGACGACGGCCCCCCCGCGCTCGGCCACGGTGGTGGCAGACATGGCCAGCTGGTTGGCCTGGCGCGCGTTGTCGGCGTTCTGGCGCACAGTGGCGTTGAGCTGCTCCATGGAGGCCGCTGTTTGCTGCAACGCGCTGGCCTGCTGCTCGGTGCGTGCGCTCAGGTCGTTGTTGGCCTGCGCGATCTGGCTGCTGGCCGATGCTACGCCCTCCGAGCCAGAGCGCACCTGCGAGACCACGGAACGCAGCCCCTGCAGCATCTGCTGCAGGGCGTGCAGCAACTGCGCCGTTTCGTTGCGGCCCTGGGCCTGGATCTGCACGCCCAGATCGCCCCCAGCCACGGCGCGCGCCACCCCCACCGCACGCTGCAAGGGCACGGTGATGGCCCGGATGATCCAGGTCGCCAGAATCCCGGCCACCACCAGGGCCAGCACAATGCTGATCCACACGGCGTTCTGGATGGCAAGCACCTGGGCCTGCGTATCCTTGACAGACTGGTCCAGCAGCTCTGCCTGGAAGGCAATCAGAGCATCCACCGCTGTGGTGTATGCATCCAGAATGGGGCGCACCTCGGTCAGCAGGTAGCTGCGCGCGCCAACCGCGTTGCCCTCGCCCACCTGGGTCATGAAACGGTTTTGCGCTTCGATGTAGCGCGCCCGCTGGGCTTCGATGGCACCCAGCAATTCCTTGCCGCGCGGCGTGGCGATCTCGGTTTTCAGGCGCCCCAGCAGCTCAGCAATCTTTTGCCGCGATGCGAACACCGCACTTTGCTGGAGCTTCTGATCCGCCTCCTCTTCGACAAGCGCCATGTTGCGCAAGGCGATGGCGATCCGGTCGATCTGGCCCTTGACCTCGTTGAGCATGGCCACGCGTGGAATGCGCTCGCCGGTCACGGTGCGAAAGTCATCCTGGATAGCTGTGCTCTTCCACAGCGCCACGCCCCCCAGGGCCATGATCAGGAAACCCATGATGGCAAAACCCAGAATCAGCCTTGCCGAAATCTTCATGTCGCTC
>JACPUE010000027.1 GCA_016192425.1 Burkholderiales bacterium | reverse complement strand
GGCACGCTGGTGTGGCCCTTGGCATCCACCACGATTTCGCCGAACTTCGACAGCTCCACCGTACCCTTGAGCCAGTCGGTGTTGGGCAGCAGGCCGATCTGCACGAAGATGCCTTCGAGCGCGATCTGCTTCACCTCGCCGCCCACGCGGTCCTTGTAGGTGATACCGGTGACCTTGTGGCCGTCGCCGTTGACCTCGGTGGTCTGGGCGTTGAGGATCACATCCACGTTGGGCAGG
The DNA here is from genome assembly GCA_016192425.1 of Burkholderiales bacterium. Classification (GTDB taxonomy): domain Bacteria; phylum Pseudomonadota; class Gammaproteobacteria; order Burkholderiales; family Burkholderiaceae_C; genus Simplicispira. The sequence goes on along the minus strand of JACPUE010000027.1, from coordinate 41,847 downwards.
CTCTTGAGCTTGCGCTGCAGCACGGCGTCGGCCTTGAGCTCGGGGGCGAATTCAAGCACGGTCACATGCGCCACCACTCCAGCCAGGTCGATGGCGGCCTCGATGCCCGAGTTGCCGCCGCCGATCACCGCCACACGCTTGCCCTTGAACAGCGGGCCGTCGCAGTGCGGGCAGTAGGTCACGCCCTTGGTACGGTATTGCTCCTCGCCGGGCACGTTCATGTTGCGCCAGCGTGCGCCGGTCGAGAGGATGACGCTGCGGCTGCGCAGCGTGGCGCCGTTGTCAAGCTGCACTTCGATGAGGCCGCCTCCGGTGGCGGCGGGCTTGAGCGCCTTGGCGCGCTGCAGGTTCATGATGTCCACGTCGTAGTCGCGCACATGGTGTTCCAGCGCGGCGGCAAACTGCGGGCCTTCGGTCTTGCGCAGCGAAATGTAGTTTTCGATGTCCACGGTGTCCAGCACCTGGCCGCCAAAGCGCTCGGCGGCCACACCGGTGCGGATGCCCTTGCGCGCCGCATACACGGCGGCGGCCGCGCCCGCCGGGCCGCCGCCGACGATGAGCACGTCGAAGGCTTCCTTGGCATTGAGCTTGGCGGCCTCGCGGGCGCTGGCGCCCTTGTCGATCTTGCCGACGATTTCGGCCAGCTCCATGCGGCCCTGGGCAAAGTGTTTGCCGTTCAGGAACACGGTGGGCACACCCATGATTTCACGCGCCTCGATCTCGTTCTGGAACAGGCCGCCGTCGATGGCGGTGTGCGTGATGCGCGGGTTGAGCACGCTCATGAGGTTGAGCGCCTGCACCACGTCGGGGCAGTTGTGGCAGCTCAGTGAGTAATACGTCTCGAAGTGGTAGTCGCCGTCCAGCTCGCGGATCTGTTGCAGCAGGTCTGCCGCCTCCTTGGACGGATGGCCGCCCACCTGCAGCAGCGCCAGCACGAGCGAGGTGAATTCATGCCCCAGCGGCACACCCGCAAAGCGCACGCCGGTGTCTGCGCCGGGGTTGGTGATGAGGAAGGAGGGCTTGCGCACATCCAGGCCGTTGTTTTCGACCACGGTGATCTTGTCCGACTGTGCGCGGATGTCTTCCAGCAGTTCGCGCAACTCGTCCGACGTGGCGCTTCCGTCCAGCGTGGCCACCAGTTCCACGGGGCGCTGCAGGCGTTCCAGGTAGGCTTTCAACTGGGTCTTGAGGGTGTCTTCGAGCATGGCAGAACTCCTGAAACTTCAACTTTTGGGCGTAAAAAAAGCCCGGGCGCCAGGCACCCGGGCGTCGTGGTCAACGCGGCTGACGGGGCGGCTTAGATCTTGCCGACCAGGTCGAGCGACGGAGCAATGGTCTTGGCACCTTCGTTCCACTTGGCGGGGCAGACTTCGCCAGGGTGCGAGGCGGTGTACTGGGCGGCCTTGAGCTTGCGCAGGGTTTCCTTCACGTCGCGGGCGATTTCGTTGGAGTGGATTTCCAGGGTCTTGATCGTCAGCTCGGGGTTGATGATGAAGGTGCCGCGCAGTGCCAGGCCTTCTTCTTCAATGTGCACGTCGAAAGCGCGGGTCAACTGGTGCGTGGGGTCGCCCACCAGCGGGAACTGTGCCTTGCCCACGGCGGGCGAGGTTTCGTGCCACACCTTGTGCGAGAAGTGGGTGTCGGTGGTGACGATGTACACCTCGGTGCCAGCCTTCTGGAATTCAGCGTAGTGCTCGGCAGCGTCTTCCACTTCGGTGGGGCAGTTGAAGGTGAAGGCGGCAGGCATGAAGATCACCACGGACCACTTGCCCTTGAGGGATTGTTCCGTCACTTCAATGAACTTGCCATTGTGGAAAGCCTGGGCCTTGAAGGGCTGGACTTGGGTATTGATCAGGGACATGGTTGTTTCCTTTGTTGAGAGGGTTGGGCTGAACACGGAACGAAGTATGGAAGCCCCTGATCGATTTGACCAATCGATTGATTAGATGGTTTTAATTGTTATTAACTATCAATTGGCCCGGTGACATGAATGGACACCACTGCGCCTGCAGCCTGCCGCAAAATGGCCTACGCTGCGCACCCCCCACAACCCACAGGAGCCCCACCATGAAAGGCGACGCCCAAGTCATTGCCCACCTGCAGGCACAGTTCAAGAACGAACTGACCGCCATCAACCAGTACTTCATGCACTACCGCATCCTGGAGCACTGGGGTTTTGGCAAGCTGGCCAAAAAGGAGCACGAGGAATCCATCGGCGAAATGAAGCACGCCGACTGGCTGATGACACGCATCCTGCAACTCGACGGCCTGCCCAACCTGCAGGATCTGGGCAAGCTGCAGATCGGCGAAGACGTGCCCGAAATGCTGGCCTGCGACCTGCGCGCCGAACAAGGCGCCCAGGCCACCGTCAAGGCCGGCATGGCGCACTGCGAGGCCGTGCAGGACTATGTCTCGCGCGACCTGCTGCAGCGCATCCTCAACGACACCGAAGCGCACATCGACTACCTGGAAACCCAGATCGACCTGATCGACCGCGTGGGCGTGCAGAACTACCTGCAGTCGCAAATGGACGAGCAGGGCTGAGGAGCCCTCACCGGCACCCCCTGCAACGGGCTTCGGCCCGTTTTTTGTTGCGCGCGCGCAGCAGGTTTTTACCTATTCTTTACGTAAATGCGAATTTGTATCAATCGCAAGCGATAATACGCTGATCTCGCCAGCCCGCAGCACCCGGCCCACCGCGCCACTGCAAGCCAGCCACGTTGTACAACCTGTCCGGAGCCTTTGCTGATGCTGCGCCTTTCTACGCGCCGCGTGTGCTGCAGCGGCCTGGGCCGCTCGCCCGCTGGGGCCGGGGCCTGGCCATGCGCGTGACGCAACCCTTGTGGCGCTATCGCCTGAACGTGGCCTCGCGCACCCTTGCAGCAGCGGCGGGCGGCTACGCCCTGGCGGCAGCCGTGGCTGCGGCGCTTTCGCTGGTGCTGATCCCCGCCCTGGCACGGGCCGATGCCGTGCTCACCGCCACCATGCTGGCCTGGTTTGCTTATGCGGCCGCTGCGGGCTGGGCCTTTTATGCGAGGAGTGCCTGGGCGGCCTGGGCCGGCAACCTGCTGCCCGCACTGGCCCTGGGCGCCCTGGCCCTGGCGCTGCGCAGCCCCGGAGCGGCCCCATGACCCTGCCCGCCCCCCCCGAGCGCGAGGGCCTGCGCCAGGCCATGGCCTGGCTGCACACCTGGTCGGGGCTGGTGCTGGGCTGGCTGATGTTTGCCATCTTCCTGACCGGCAGCTTGAGCTTCTACCGCCAGGAAATCAGCCTGTGGATGCGCCCCGAACTGCAGGCTGGCTACAGCCCCGACCACCAGCCCTCCCGCCAGGCGCTGCTGGCAGCGCAGCGCGCAGCAGCACAGGCCCCGCAGTGGAGCCTGCGCCTGCCCGACGAACGTGACCCCACGCTCACGCTGCAACTGCGCCCAGGCGGCGAACACCAGCGCCCGCAGACCTTGCGCCTGCACCCGCAGACGGGCGAGGTGCTCACCCCACGCGAGACCATGGGCGGCGACTTCTTCTACCGTTTCCACTTCGAACTGCGCACCGCCCAGAACGGCCGCTGGGTGCAGCAAGGGCGCTGGGTGGTGGGCGTGGCCACGCTGCTGATGTTCATTGCGCTGCTGTCGGGCATCGTCACGCACCGGCGCATCTTCAAAGACTTCTTCACCTTCCGCCCTGGCAAGAACGCCCAGCGCGCCTGGCTGGACGCGCACAACCTCAGCGGCGTGCTGGTGCTGCCCTTCTACCTTTTGATCACCTTCAGCGGGCTGATGTTCTTCCACAGCCTGTACCTGCCTGCGGGCATCGCGGCTGCCTATCCCGGCCCCGGCGGCAACAACACGGCCACGTACTTTGCGCAACTGCGCGGCGAACCCGCCGACTTGCGCCAACGCGGCGAACGCGGCACGCCCGCACAGCCGCTGGGCGAACTGGACCTGGCGCATTGGCTGGCTGCGTCAACGCAGCGCAGCACCCACCCCATTGCCCTGCTGCAGGCCTACCGCAACCCGCAAGGCCAGCCCATGGTGGAAGCCGTGGTGGCCGACCGCATGCGCCTTCAATCGCGCCCCGAGCGCCTGGTATGGGACGTGCGCAGCGGCGAGCTGGCGCACCGCCTGGACGCGGCAGGCCCCGCCGTGCGCACCTACGGTGTGCTGCTCGGGCTGCACATGGCGCACTTTGCCGGGCCGGGGCTGCGGGCCTTGCTGCTGCTCTTGGGCCTGCTGGGCTGCCTGATGATTGCCACCGGCCTGGTGCTGTGGACCGTCAAGCGCAGCACGCGGGCGCAGGCCAGCACCCGCCGGGGCGCAACGGCCCCTGCCGCCCCCGCCATCCGCCCCTGGGGCGAGCGCCTGGTGGCAGCCACCAACATGGCCGCGCTGGGCGGCCTGCCGCTGGCCTGCGCCGCCTACCTGGCCGCCAACCGGCTGCTGCCCACCCAGTGGCCCGACCGGCCCGACGCCGAGCTGGCCTGCTTTTTTATTGCCTGGGGGCTGGCGCTGGCCTGGGCACTGGGCAGCAGCCTGCTGCGCCCCCAGCGCTGGGGCTGGCCGGTGCTGATGGGCCTGGCAGGTGCGCTGTGGACGGCCTTGCCGCTGATCAGTGCCTTCACCACCCCGGCCCACCTGGGCCGCACGCTGGCGCAAGGCGCCTGGCCCTGGGCCCTGGCCGACCTGGCCTTTGCCTGCACGGGCCTGGCCCTGCTGGGCGTGGCCCGCAAGCTGCGCCCAGCGCCCGCGGCCCAACGCACCCCCCGCGCCCAGGGCCCCGGCCTGCCCCCTGCGCCCAGCGCAGCACCTGGAGGCTGAAATGGTCGCTACTTTTCTGTTGTGCTTTGCGGGCTGGTGCGCACTGGCCCTGGGCATGGACCGCCACCACCTCGACGTGTTTGGCACCGACGCCAGCGCCCGGCGCCTGGCCTGGCTGCGGGCCTGCGGCTGGCTGGTGCTGCTGCTGTCGCTGGCCCTGGCAGTGCAGGCACCGGGCGGGAACGCGCCGCCAGAACCTGCATCGCTGCGCGCCACGGCCTGGGCCGTGCTGTGTTCGCTGGCGGCCTTGGCCGTCGCGGCCTGCCTGACCTGGAGGCCGCGCCACGCACCCACCCTGGCCCCGCTGGCCCTGGCCGTGGGCTTGCTGCTGCACGCCAGCCGCTGAGCACCTGTTTCCCCCTTTGCGCGCCGGCCGGTGTGGGCACCGGCTGGGCAGCGCCATGCCATCCCGTTTTTTTGTAGAGAGGAAGAAACCATGCGATCCCCTTATGCCATTGCCTTGAACCCGCTGGCCGCCGCACTGCTGGCAGCCTTTGGCAGCGCCTGTGCGCAGGCCCAGACCCCGCCGCAGACGCTGGGCGAAGTGACCGTACAGTCCAGCGCGCAGCAAGACGGCTACTCCCCCGCCGCCAGCACCACCGCCACCAAGGGCAGCGCCCCGCTGCGCGACGTGCCGCAGGCCGTGAACGTGGTGCCGGGCCAGTTGCTGCGCGACCAGGGTGCGCGCTCCATGGAAGACGCCTTGCGCAACGTGCCCGGCGTGGCCATGAGCCATGGCGACGGCCAGCGCGACCAGGTGGTGATCCGTGGCTTCACGGCGATTGCCGACCAGTTTGTGGACGGCGTGCGCGACGATGCGCTGTACTTCCGCGACCTGGCCGACATCGAGCGCATCGAGGTGCTCAAAGGCCCGGCCGCCGTGCTCTACGGGCGCGGTTCTTCGGGCGGGCTGATCAACCGCGTCACCAAGAAACCGCACTGGAACCGCAGCGGCGGCGAAGCCACGCTCTCGCTGGGCAGCCACGATCTGCGCCGCGCCAGCGCCGACATGAACCTGGTGGTGAACGACAGCGCAGCCCTGCGCCTGAACGCCGCCATCGAAGATTCGGGCAGCTACCGCGACCAGCAGTTCGTCAAGCGCCACAACCTGGCGCCGTCCCTGGCGCTCAAGCTCGCCACCGACACGCAGCTGCTGCTGCAGTACACCCACGCGGCCGACAAGCGGCTCACCGACTTTGGCATTCCCGCGCTCAACGGCCGCCCGGTGAATGTGCCTGCGGGCACGTACTACGGCTCGTCCAACGCTGCCCAGGACGACACCACCACCAGCGGCAACCAGGCTTTCACCGCCACGCTGAACCACCGCTTCAACGACGCCTGGTCGGTGCGCAACATCACGCGCTGGTACGACTACGAACTCGACCGCTACAACACCCTGCCGGGCGGCACCACCGACCCCGCCACACGCACCGTGGGGCGCACGCGCTCCTTCATCCTGCGCGACGAAAGCGGCCTGTTCAACCAGACCGACCTGACCTGGCGCAACCAGCTCGGCGGCCTGCGCCAGGAATGGCTCATGGGCATGGAACTGGGCCAGCAGAAGAAGCGCTCCGAGTCTGTGTCGGGCGGCGCCGACCGGGTGCCCCTGTTCAACCCCCAGGGCCGCCCGGCGCCCATCATCCCCGCTGCCAGCTACAACGCCGACAGCGCCATTCCCAGCCACACCACGCAAGACACCGCCGCCCTCTACTGGCAGAACCAGATCACCCTGGCCCCGCAGTGGAAGGCCCTGGTGGGCGCGCGCTACGACGTGTTCGACCAGGACACCCGCTTCGAGCGCAAGCTGGCGGCGCTCGCACGCACCGACAAGAAGTTCAGCCCCCGCGCCGGCCTGGTGTGGCAGCCCAGCGAGGCCGTGTCGTACTACGTGTCGTACAGCAAGTCCTTCCAGCCGTCGGCGGAGTCGTTTGCGCTGAGCAGCAGCAACACCGACAACGCGCCGGAGATCACCGAGAACAAGGAAATCGGCGTCAAGCTGGATTTGATGGACGGCCAGCTCAACCTCACCGGCGCGCTGTTCAACCTGGAGCGCAGCAACATCAAGAACACCGACCCCGCCAACCCCGCCCGCCAGATCAACGTGGGCGTGCAGCGCACCAACGGCCTGGAGCTCACGCTCAACGGCCGCCTGCCGGGGCGCTGGGATGTGAGCGCGGGCTACGCCTTCCTGGACGGGCGCATGGTCAAGTCGCTGGCGCGCGTGACCTCCACGCAATTGCCTACGCAATCGGTGGAAGTGCAGGGCAAGGTACCTGCACTCACACCGCGCAACTCCGCCTTCCTGTGGGCCATGAAGGACCTGGGCAACGGTCTGCGCGTGGGCGGCGGCCTGCAGCATGTGGGCGCGCGCTTCACCTCGGTGAGCAACCTGGTCACGCTGCCGGCCTACACCACGCTGGATGCCGCCCTGCAGTACACGCTGGGCGCCTGGGGGCTGGACGTGAACCTCAAGAACCTCACCAACCGCAAGTACTACGTGTCCAGCCACGGCAGCAACGACAACCTGATCCTGCCGGGCTCGCCACGCGCACTGCAGGTCACGCTGCGGCGCCAGTTCTAGTTCCGCACCTGCGCTGCCAAAACCTACAGGCTGCGGCCACACCAGGGAGTCACTCCCGTGGGTTGCGAAGGGAAGCTTGCGGGTCCTGCCGGGGCGCGGGGTCACCCGCCAGCGCAGCGCCCAGCGCCACGGTGTCCACCAGGCGCTGCGCCTGTGCGGCGGCCAGGTTGCTGCGCGCCTGCAGCAGCACCTGGTCTGCCACCAGCAGCTGCACGGGGCTGGCGGCCCCGGCCCTGTGCTGGCTCACGGCGACGCGGTGTTGCTCCTCGGCGGCCTGGGCGCTGCGCGCAAGGGCGGCCAGGGTCTGCGCATCGTGCTCTGCTGCGCTGAGTGCGTCGGCCACGTTGCGCAGCGCCTCAAGCACCACGCGCTGGTAGTTGGCGGTGGCGGCCTCCAGCGCGGCCTGCGCTGCGCGCCGCTCCGCGGGCAGGCTGGCATTGAACAGGGGCTGGCTGATCTGGCCCAGCACGCTCCAGACGGCTGCGCTGCCGCCAAACAGGGCAGATGTCGTCAGGGCCTGGCTGCCCAGGTTGGCGCTCAGGGTGAACTGGGGGTATTGCCGCGCAATGGCAACGCCCAGATCGCCATGCGCGGCCCGCAGCGCCGCTTCGGCCGCCTGGATGTCGGGCCTGCGGCGCGCCCACTCGGAAGGCACGGCAACGGACAGTTGCCCAGGCAAGGTGAAATCTTCCAGGGTGAAGGCCGGCGCGCCCTGCGCAGGCGGGCGCCCTGCCAGCACGGCCAGCAGGTGCTCGGTCTGCTGCAGTTGCTTGCGCAGGGCAGGCAGCGCGGCGCGGGTCTGCTCGGCCTGGGCCGTGAGGGCGCTCACTTCGTCGGGTGCCGCCTGGCCCAGGCGCGTGCGCACCTGCGCCAGATCGGCCAGGGACTGCTGGGTGCGCAGGATGGCCGACAGCGATTCGATCTGGGCCGCCAGCCGGGCACGGGTGATGGCGGCCATGGCCAGGTTGGCCGCCAGGGCGTGGCGCGCCGCTGCCAGCTCGTGTTGCCGCACATCGGCGCGCGCAGCCGCTGCCCGCAGGCTGCTGTCGATGCCGCCGCCCGCATCGAAGCGGTAGCGCACGCCGACACTGGCGCTGTACAGGCTGAACTCGCGCGGATTGCCCGGCAGGCCCTGGGCGCTGGGGCTGGTTTGCTGGCGCTGTGCACCCAGGCCCAGGTCCACCTGGGGCAATTGCGTGGCACCGGCCTGGGCGGCATGCAGCTCGCGCGCCTGGGTCAGCACGGCCTGGGCCGCGGCCAGCGTGGGGCTGGCGTGCAGGGCTTCGTCCACCAGCGCATTCAGCGCGCTGGACTGCAGCGCACGCCACCATGCGCCCTCCACAGCCCCGTCCACCCATTGCTGCGCCTGGCCGTGCAGGCCAGGGGCCGATGCGGTGGGCGCGGCCAGTGCACTGGCGGTGTAGCCCGCCACGGCGGGAGGCGGTGGGGCCTCGTAGGGTGGCGCCGACGCGCAACCGACCAGCGCCAGCGCGGCAGTCAGTGGCCCCAGGGCGGAACGCAGGTGCTGTTGCATGGGCCTTGTCCTTGTGGATGCGGTGGGTGGGTGGTGGGGGGGGGGATGTCAGGCCGCGTCGATGCTGCGGCCTTCGCCCGCTTCTTCGTGCGTGACACCGTCGCGGATGTGGTAGATGCGCCGGAAGGTGGGGATGATTTTTTCATCGTGCGTGACCACGATGACGGCGGTCTGGTAGCGCTGTGCCATGTCGTTGAGGATGCGCACCACGGCCATGGCACGCTCGCTGTCCAGCGGAGCCGTGGGCTCGTCGGCCAGGATCACGGGCGGGTGGTTGACCAGGCCGCGCGCAATGGCCACGCGCTGCTGCTCGCCCCCCGAAAGCTGCGAGGGCATGGCCTTGGCGCGGTGCTGCACGTCCAGCGCGGTGAGCAGTTCCAGCGCGCGCGAGCGCGCCTGGGCGTTGGGCATGCCCGCCAGCATGGGCAGCAGCGCGACGTTGTCGGTCACGTCCAGAAAAGGGATCAGGTACGGCGCCTGGAACACAAAACCGATGCGGTCACGCCGCAGCGCCCGCAGGTCGTCGACCTTCCAGCCCTCGTCGTAGATCACCTCCTGGCCCAGCGTCATGCGCCCGGCGGTGGGGTCGATCACGGCGCCCAGGCATTTGAGCAGCGTGCTCTTGCCCGAGCCCGATGGCCCGATGAGGCCGACCACTTCGCCGGGAGCGACCTGCATGTCCACGCCCTTGAGCGCGTCCACCGCCGTGTCGCCGCTGCCGTAGCGCTTGCGCAGGCCTTCGATGCGGATGCCGTTGCCGTTGCCGTTGCCGTTGCCGTTGCCGTTGCCGTTGCCGTTGCCGTTGCCGTTGCCGTTGCCGTTGCCGTTGCCGTTGCCGTTCATGTCACCCTCCAATGGCCTCGGCCGGGTCCACGCGCAAGGCCATGCGGATGGCGATCACACTGGCCAGTGCGCAAATCACCAGCACGATGGCCAGCCCGGCCACGGAGTCCTGCGGCACCAGCAGCACGTATTTGGGAAACAGCGGCGCGGCGAAGGTGGCGGCGACCTTGCCCACCGCAAAGCCGATGAGGCCCAGCGCCAGGGCCTGCTGAAGAATCATGGAGGCAATGGTGCGGTTGCGCGTGCCGATGAGCTTGAGCACCGCAATCTCGCGGATCTTGTCCATGGTCAGGGTGTAGATGATGAAGGCCACAATGGCCGCGCTGACCGCCGCCAGGATGACCAGGAACATGCCGATCTGCTTGGCCGAGGTGGCGATCAGCTTGCCGATCAGGATGTCTTCCATCTCGGCGCGGGTATACACGGTCAGGCGCTTCCAGCGGCGCACGGCATCGGCCACCTCGTCGGCATGGGCGCCGGGACGCAGGCGCACGAGCACGGCGTTCACGGTATTGCTGCTGGTCTGCGATGCCTGGATGGCCGGCAGCAGGCCCGGCACTCCCGGCCGGTTGAAGGCCGGGTTGGCGGCCGTGCGCTGGCGGTTCTGCACGATGGCGTCGTTGTCCTTGAGGAACTGCGCCTCCTGCGCGTCCTTGAGTGGAATGAACACCATGGGGTCGCCGCTGGAGGACACCATCCGGCGCGTCAGGCCGACGACGGTGTAGCTGTTGCGGCGGATGCGCAGCGTGTCGCCCAGCCGGAAGCCCGTGGCCACATCGGCCATGGCCTCGTAATGGCCACGCGTGACGCGGCGCCCCGCCACCAGCGCTGGCGGCCAGCCCGGCGAGCCCCAGGCATCGCCCGGCACAATGCCCACCACCATCGCGCGCACGTCGCGCCCGCCCTGGCGCACCTGCATGGTGAGGTAGGTCACATTGGCCGCCTCGGCCACGCCGGGCATGGCGCGCAAGGCGCGCTCGGTGTCGTCCGGGATGCTTGACGGCTCGGCGTAGGGGCCCAGCGTGTCGCGCTGCACCACCCAGAGATCGGCGCCGCTGTTGTCCAGCAAGGCCTTGCCATCGTCCACCATGCCGCGGTACACGCCCGCCATCACCAAGGTCACACCCAGCAGCAGGCCCAGGCCCAGGCCGGTAAAGACAAACTTGCCCCAGGCGTGGGCAATGTCGCGCCCCGCCAGGCTGATCACGATGCCACCCCGGGAATGCGCTCGACCACATGGATGCGCGAACGTGCGGTCAGCGTTTTCTCGCTGTAGAGCACGATGGCGTCGCCGGGCTCCAGCCCCTTGAGCACCTGCACCCGCCCCTCCAGATCCGAGCGGCCCAGCACCACCGGCACGAAGTCCAGGCGCTCGCCCTTGGCCACCCATACGCCAACCTGCGCCCCCTGGCGCTGCACGGCAGCGTTGGGGATGACGGCCCCCCGCGCCAGCGCTGGCAAGTCCACCGTGACCTCCGCACGTTCGCCAATGGGCGGCAAGGGCTGGGGCACCGTGGCGAAAACCACTTTGGCCAGGATCTCCTCGGTCACGGCGTCGGCACGCGGCTCCAGGCGCAGCACCTGCCCTGCCAGGGCCTGCGCCCGGCGCGAGCGCAGCGCCACATGCGCAGGCTGCTGCGCCGCCAGGCCTGCGGCACTGACCTGGTCAAAGCGCGTCTGCACCCAGAGCGATGCGGGATCGACCACCTCGACCACGGCCTGTCCGGCCACGAGGGTAGTGCCGGGTTCGGCTTCGCGCGCGGTGACCAAACCGTCCACCGGCGACACCAGGCGCAGGCTCGCACGCTGCGTGCGCAAGGCCTGCAGGTCTGAACGTGCGCGTGCCTGGTCTTCGCGGGCAGCCGCCAGTGCGGCAGTGGCCAGTTGCAAGTCCTGGCGGCGTGCGGCCAGCAATTCCTCGCTCGTGGCTTTTTCGGCAAACATCTGCTCGTAGCGCCGGGCCTGCTGCTGGGCAAAGGCATGGCGCGCCGTGGTGTCGGCCACGGCGGCGGCGGCGCGCTGCACCTGTGCCTGCTGCGAGCGCAGGCGGTCGTCGCTGTCCACGGGGTCCATTTCTCCCAGCACCTGCCCTGCCTTGACGGTATCCCCCACCTGCACCGACAGGCGCAGCAAGCGCCCTGGCGCCACCGGCCCCAGGCGGTGCAACTGCCGCGCCTCGACCGTGCCCACGCCAAACAGGGACGGGCGCAGCGCCTTCGACTCCACCTGCACCACCGTGACCGCCACAGGTGCCAGGGGCCCGGAACGCAGGGCCACATACCCCAGGACGACGGCCATCGGAACCAGCACGGCCAGGATGGACAAGGTGCGACGGCTCAGGGGAAGCTTGCTCATGGTGTACCTCGTGAAATGCCGCGCAGATAGACAGCGAACACACCCGGCGCATTGCGCTGTATGGCCTGCACATCGCCCGCGAACAGGGCCTGGATGACAAGGCCCTGGATGGAGCCCACGAACGCTGTGGCTGCGGCATCGATGTCCAGCTGCGCATCCAGCTCGCCGCTGTCCCGCCCGCGCTCCAGCAAGGTGCGCAAGCGCTCGGCATATTGGCGCAGCAGCGCAGCCACCAGGCGCTTGGGCGTGGTCGACCCCGCCCGCTGCAGCTCCCCGAACAACAGGCGCGGCACGCCCGGGTGCTCGGTCACAAAAGCGGTATGGGCCATGAACATGGCCTGCAAGGCGCTGCTGGCGCTGGGAGCGCCCTGCACCACGGTGTCGATGCGGGACATGAGCCGCTGGGCCACCCACTGCACCACCGATTCCAGAATGGCGTCCTTGGTGGGAAAGTGCTTGAACAGCGCCCCCTGGGTCACCCCCATGTGCTGCGCAATCGTGGTGGTCGTGATCTCGCCGGGCGCATGGTTGGCGGCCAGTTCAATCACCGCATCGACGGTGGCGGCGCGCCTATCGTCTGCCGACAGGTATTTGCTGCGTGTGTTCATCTTAAAAGTAAGTAACTTATTACTATCTTATGAGGCAGATGTCACTCTGTCAATGCCCTGTCCGTTGAAAACACCCATGCCTCGGGTGGCCGACACGGCCTGGCGCCCACGTCACAAAGGCCCAGGCTGCGTCGTCCTGGAGGTATGAACACACCTCCACCCCTGGCCCTGTCCGCGCAAACCCCACCCAGCAACACCCCCGCCACACAACGGCACCAGCGCCTGCACCGCCTGGGCGCCCGCATTCTGGGCGGGTTTGCACTGCTGCACCTGCTCAACCACCTGGCCGCCTTGCGCGGGGTGGCAGCCCACCAGCAGGTGCTGGAAGTGCTCCGGTGGTTCTACCGCCACCCCTGGGTCGAACCCCTGCTGCTGCTGTGCGTGCTGGCCCAGGTGGCCTCGGGCAGCCGTGCCGCCTGGGCCGCCTGGCGCGCGCCCGGGCGGCTGGGGACGGTGGAGCGCATCCAGGTACTCTCCGGCCTGGTGCTGGGGAGCTTTTTGTCCATCCATGCCAGCGCGGTGCTGGCCGGGCGCTGGCTGCAGGGCCTGGACACCAACTTCCACTTTGCCGCTGCGGGACTGCATATCGCGCCTTTCGGGTGGTTTTTTGCCCCGTACTACTTTGCGGGTGTGAGCGCGCTGGGCATCCACCTGGCCTGCGCCCTGTGGTGGAGGCTCGCGCACCGCCCGGCCGCGCAGCGCCGCCGCGCGGCCTGGGCAGTGGCGTTGGCAGGCATGGCGTGTGCCGCAGTGCTGGTGGCGCTGCTGGCGGGCTGGGTGGTGCCGGTGCAGGTGCCAGCCGCCTACCGGGCAAGCTTTGGGGTGTAATCCGCCATGTCCATCGACTTTGAAACCCACCGCCCCCGCCTGCGCGCGCTGGCCTACCGCATGCTCGGTTCGCGCAGCGAGGCCGAAGACGTGGTGCAGGACGCCTGGCTGCGCTGGCAGGCCGCCGACCAGGCCCAGGTGCAGGACCCGCTGGCCTACCTATGCCGCGCGACCACCCACCTGTGCCTGGACCTGCTGCAAAGTGCCCGCGCGCGCCGCGAACACTACGTGGGCCTGTGGCTGCCCGAGCCCATCGTGGACGAGGCGCACCACAGCTACGGCGCACCCAACCCCGAGACCGTGCTGGGCCACTACCAGCAACTGAGCCTGGGGTTCATGTGGGCGCTGCAGCAGCTCAGCCCGCTGGAGCGCACTGCCTTTGTGCTGCACGATGTGTTCGAGCAACCCTTCGACGAGGTGGCGCAGACCTTGGGGCGCAGCAGTGCCGCGTGCCGCCAGTTGTCCAGCCGCGCACGCAAGCAATTGCAGGCACAGGGCTACGGCCGGGAAGTGGTTGCCGCACCGCCTGCGGACACCCGCATCCAGGCCCTGCTGGAAGCCTTTGCACAGGCCCTGGCCAGCGGCGAGGTGCAGGCCCTGGCGGAGCTGCTGGCACAGGACGTGCGCCTGTGCAGCGACGGCGGCGGCGTGGTCTGCGCGATTCCGGCGCCGCTGCTCGGGCGTGAGCGCGTGGCGCAGGCCCTGGTGGCGTTTGCACGCACCTGGCAGCGCGATGCAGGCGCCCAGGCGCTGCACCCCGCCTGGGTGAACGGCGCCCCGGGCGCCTTGCTGTGGAACGCCCAGGGCGCGCTGGAACAGGCCTGCGCCCTGGAATGGGACCCCCAGGGCCGGGTGCGCGGCATTTACTTCCAGCGCAACCCGCGCAAGCTGGCCGCCATCACGGCCACACCGGCACCAGGAAGTCGCGGCTGACGCCTGCGCCCAGGTCGTTGACGCGGTCCAGAAACTGCGTCAGGAACGCGTGCAGGCCCGTGGCCAGGATTTCGTCGATGCGGCCGTACTGCAGGTCGGCCAGCAGGCGCCCGGCGCGGCGTTCGGTATCGGCCGAATGGCCGTTGGACACCTGGGCGAGGTTGTCCACCACTTCGCGCAGGCTGGCGTGCAGCGAGCGCGGCATGTCGCGGCGCAGGATGAGCAGCTCGGCCACACGCTCGGGGCTGATGGCGTCACGGTACACCTTGCGATAGACCTCGAACGCCGAGACGCTGCGCAGCACGGCGCTCCAGTGGTAGAAGTCCGCCTCGTGCTCGCGCGCGGGGGCCAGGCCGTGGAATTCGGACTCCACGGCGTGGAACTTCACGTCCAGCAGGCGCGCGGTGTTGTCGGCACGCTCCAGAAAGGTGCCCAGGCGCAGGAAGTGGAAAGCCTCGTCCTGCAGCATGGTGCCCAGCGTCACGCCGCGCGAGAGGTGCGAGCGGTACTTGACCCATTCGAAGAACTGGCCCGGATCGCGCTCGAAGGCGCCCTCGGCCAGCATGCGGTTGACTTCGAGCCAGGTCTGGTTCTGCGTCTCCCACACCTCGCTGGTGAGCGCGCCGCGCACGGCACGGGCGTTCTCGCGCGCGGCGCGCAGGCACGACAGGATGGACGATGGGTTGTTGCCGTCGCGCACCATGAAGTGCAGCACCCCATCGCGCGTGACGGCGCCATGGCGCACGGTGTAGGCGGGGATCAGCTCGCTGATGGAGAGCATGCCCAGCCAGCCCTCCTGGGCGCGCTCGGCCGACTGAGGCAGCAGCGCGGTCTCATGGACCACGTTCAACATCCGGGCTGTGTTCTCCGCACGCTCGGTATATCTAGACATCCAGAACAGATGGTCAGCGGTACGGCTCAGCATGGCGTGCTCCCTTCTTCCTGCAACACCCAGGTGTCCTTGGTGCCCCCGCCCTGCGAGGAGTTGACGACGAGCGAGCCTTCCTTGAGCGCCACGCGCGTAAGGCCGCCCGCCACCATCTGCACCTTGGTACCCGAGAGCACAAAGGGCCGCAGGTCGATGTGGCGCGGCGCCAGGCCGCTGTCCACGAAGGTGGGGCAGCTCGACAGGCTCAGCGTGGGCTGCGCGATGTAGCGCGCCGGGTCGGCCACCAGGGCGCGGCGGAAGTCCTCGATCTCGGCACGCGTGGCAGCCGGGCCGATGAGCATGCCGTAGCCCCCGGCGCCGTGCACTTCCTTGACCACGAGTTCGTCCAGGTGGGCCAGCACGTATTGCAGGTCTGCGGGCTTGCGGCACATCCAGGTGGGCACGTTGTGCAGGATGGGTTCTTCGCCCAGGTAGAAGCGGATCATCTCGGGCACGTAGGGATAGACCGATTTGTCGTCCGCCACGCCCGTGCCCACGGCGTTGCACAAGGCCACGTTGCCCGCCCGGTAGGCGCGCAGCAGCCCGGCGCAGCCCAGCGTGGAGCCGGGGCGGAAGACCTGCGGATCGAGGAAGTCGTCGTCCACGCGGCGGTAGATCACATCCACGCGCTGCGGGCCGCGCGTGGTGTGCATGTAGATGAAGCCGTCCTGCTCCACCAGATCCTGGCCCTCGACCAGCTCCACGCCCATTTGCTGGGCGAGGAAGGCGTGCTCGAAGTACGCGCTGTTGTACATGCCCGGCGTGAGCACCACCACCGTGGGCGCCGCAGCGGCAGCGGGCGGTGCCATGGCGCGCAGGGTTTCCAGCAGCAGGTCGGGGTAATGGGCCACGGGCGCAATGGCGTGCTGGCTGAACAGCTCGGGGAACAGCCGCATCATCATCTTGCGGTTCTCCAGCATGTAGCTCACGCCGCTGGGCACGCGCAGGTTGTCTTCCAGCACGTAGTACTGGCCTTCGCCCTGGGCGTTGGCGGCGCGCACGATGTCGATGCCCGCAATGTGCGCGTACACGCCGTGGGGCACGGCGGCACCCTGCATCTGCGGGCGGTACTGGGTGTTGTGCAGCACCAGCTCGGCGGGCACGATGCCTGCGCGCAGGATATCCTGGCCGTGGTACACGTCGTGCAGGAAGCGGTTGAGCGCCGTCACACGCTGCACCAGGCCGCGCTCCATCCAGGCCCATTCGGCCGCGGGGATGATGCGCGGCACCAGGTCGAACGGGATCAGGCGCTCGCTGCCCACGCCCTCCTCGTCCTTGTCGCCGTACACGGCAAAGGTGATGCCCACGCGCCGGAAGATCATCTCCGCCTCGGCACGGCGGGACTGCATGGACTGCGCAGGCTGCTGCGCCAGCCAGTGCGCATAGCGCTTGTAGTGCTCGCGCACATCGCTGCCGTCAAACGGCAGCAGGGCGTACATCTCGTCGAACTTGGACATGGGCCCGGCCCCTCCTTGCCTGCAGGATAGCAAGTTGCGGGCCATGTGGATGGAGAACACCCCCCTGAGGCCCTGCGGGCCTTCCCCCCGCTCTCGCATTGCTACGCAATGCGGGCAGGGGGACGCTCCCGGCGCGGCGGGGCGGCCCTTGCGCGGGAGCCCTGGCTGAAGCCACCCCCTGCAAGCGGCGTAGGCTACTACCAGCGGTGCTGCCAGTAGCGCGGGCGCTCCTCGCGCTCGCAGCGCACATCGGCGGGCTGGTGCGACGCCCAGTGTGCCGCGCCGCAGCGCGCCGACTCCACCACGCCAATGCCGCGTGCCTGCAGGCGTGCCAGCACTTCAGGGGCCGGGTGCCCAAAGCGGCTGCGGTAGGCGGCCTGCACCAGCGCGGTGCGCGGCTGCACGGCGTCGAGGAAGGCCGGGCTCGACGAGGTCTTGCTGCCATGGTGCGGCAGCAGCAGCACGTCGGCCCGCAGCGGCGCCGCCTGGGCCACCAGCTGCTGCTCCTGCGCGGCCTCGATGTCCCCCGCCAGCAGCGCCACGGCGCCGCCCACACTGCTCACGCGCAGAACGCAACTGAGGGCATTGCTGCGCACCGGCCTGGCGCCCGCGGGCGGGCTGGCGGACGGTGGGTGCAGCAGCTCGAACTGCACGCCGTCCCAGGTCCACTGCTGGCCTGCCACGCAGGGGCTGGCTTCGCCCAGGGCTTGCAGCGCGGCATCACCGGCAATGGATCCCACCAGCTGCGCCTGGGGCTGCTGCGCCAGCACGGCGGCCGCGCCACCGGTGTGGTCGCTGTCGCGGTGGCTGAGCATCAGCATGTCCAGCCGCTCGCCCTGTGCGCGCAGCAACGGCACCAGCACGCGGTCGCCCGCATCGCTTTCCAGGCTGTAGCGCGGACCGGTGTCGTACAACAGGCTGTGCGTGGCCGTGCGCAGCAGCACCGCATTGCCCTGGCCCACGTCGGCGGCCAGCAGGTCGAACTGCCCCACCAGCGGGCGCGCAGGCTGCCACAACAGCACCGGCAGCAGCAAAGGCAGCCCCAGCAGGCGCAGCGCCCAGGGCAGGCGCAGCACCATCCACAAGCCGCCCAGCACCGCCGCCGCGCCCACCCCCCAGGGTGCCACAGGCAACCACAGCGATGCCGCAGGCCAGGCCGCCAGCGCCTGCAGCACCGCTACCAGTCCCTGCACGGCCCACAGTGCACCCTGCCACAGCGGCGCCCACAGCACCCCGGCCAGCGCCAGCGGCGTGACCACCAGCGTGACCCACGGTATGGCCAGCAGGTTGGCCACCGTGCCTACCAGCGACACCTGCCCAAAGAACAGCAGGCCCAGCGGCGTGAGCACCAGCGTGACCACGGCCTGCTGGCGCAGCATTGCAAAAAAATGGCCTCTAACGCCCGTCTGACGTGCGCTACCAGCTATCAAATCGCTAGCAAACAACGCTGCCACAGCCACAAAACTGAGCCAGAAACCCGGCTGCAGCAAGGCCCAGGGATCGGCCAGCGCCACCACCGCGCAGGCCAGCAACCACACCTGCGGCCACGGCCAGCGCCGCCCCGACAGGCGCAGCAGCACTACCGTGGCCAGCATGGCCACCGTGCGCTGCGCAGGCACCCCCCAGCCGCTGAACAGGGCGTACAGCCCCGCCAGCAGCACCCCGCCCACCAGCGCCGCCGAGGGCGCTGGCCACGCCAGGCACAGGCGCTGCGAGCGCCGCCAGGCGGCCCCCACGGCAGCAGCCGCCAGCCAGGCAAACAGCGTGATGTGCAGGCCCGAGATGCTCATCAGGTGCGCCACCCCGGTGGTGCGGAACAGGTTCCACTCGCTGCGCTCGATGGCGCGCTGGTCCCCGGTGACCAAGGCCGCCACCACGCCCGCCAGGCGCTGCTGCTGCGCATCGGTGGGGTCGGGGGCCAGGTAGGCAAAGATGGCGTTGCGCACCGCCTGGCGCACGCGCTCCACCGGGTGGCGCCAGGTGTGCGCCAGGCGCTGGGGGGCCTCGTCGCGCGGGCCTGCGCGCACGTAGCCGGTGGCGCCCACGCCCTGCTCCCACAGCCACAGTTCGTAGTCAAACCCCTGCGGGTTGCGCGCGCCATGGGGCTGCTTGAGGCGCACCGTCAGCGCCCAGCGCTCGCCCGCGCGCAGGTCGCCGCTCAGGCGCTGCGGCTGTGCGCTGCTTGCCGACTCCTGCAGTACGCCGTGGTACCAGCCCAGATCCACCTGTTCAGGCAGGCGCACAGGCTGGCCGTTGTGCGTGGCGGCTTCCACTGCCACGCGCAGGCGCACCCCGGCGGAAGTGGGCTGGGGCATGGCGGCCAGGGTGCCGATGATGCGCAAGTCCTTGCCCTGCAGCCCGGCATCGAGCTGCTGCGCCTGCTGCTGCACGGCACGCAGGCCGGCGACGGCAAACGCCAGGCTGGCCGCCGCCAGCAAGGCCCAGGGCCACGACCGCAGCCAGGCACGCCGCGCGCCCCACGGTGCCAGGCACCACAGCAGCCCGCACAGGCCCAGGCTCCCATAGGCCGCCAGCGCCCACAACTGGGGTTGCTGCAACTGGGCCAGCGCACCCATGACCGTTCCCGCGCACAGCGCCGTGCCGCGCCATGCATGCGGCGCGGCTGCAGCCTCGGACAGTGGCGGCATGCCCGCTGGGGCGTCGGTGCGTTCCATACGCAGATGCTAATGCGGCATGAAAGCCCGGCCCCAGGGTATGTTGCAAGCGCCGGGCCTGTGTACCATGCCCGGCAGCCCGCCCCTGGTGGAGCGGCCCTTTCCCTTCACTCCCATTCTCCCGAGGTACCCCATGAGCGTTTACGACAAGCTTTCCGCCCTGAACATCACCCTGCCGCCCGTGAGCGTGCCCGCCGCAGCCTATGTGCCCTTTGTGCAGACGGGCAACCTGGTGTTTCTGAGCGGCCACATCGCGCGCAAGGACGGCAAGCCCTGGGCCGCACAGTTCGGCCGCGATATCGGCACCGAAGAAGGCAAGCTGGCCGCGCGCTCCGTGGCCATCGACCTGATGGGCACGCTGCAGGCGGCCTGCGGCGGCGACCTGAACCGTGTCAAGCGCATCGTCAAGGTGATGAGCCTGGTCAACTCCACCGGTGACTTCACCGAGCAGCACCTGGTGACCAACGGCGCCAGCGAACTGCTGGGCCAGGTCTTCGGCGAAGCCGGTGTGCACGCACGCAGCGCCTTTGGCGTGGCGCAGATTCCGCTAGGGGCGTGCGTGGAGATCGAGCTGATTGCCGAGTTGAAGTGAAACACCCCCCTGTGGCCCTGCGGGCCTGGCGATCAGGCGATGTCCAGATCCTCGAAGAAACCTTTGTCGGGAAGCGCAATTTCACGTTTTGACAAGGGTTTTCCCTAAACCGTAACAGACCGGCGCTACACTCAATAGGAACAATTCTCATTGAGAGGTAATGCAATGGTCTTTTCAGCATCAAAACGTAAGCTGCTTTCCCAAAGCGTAACCACCTTCGCTGCACTCCAGGCGCCCTGGGTTTGGGGCCAAGCGGACGACATCAAACTGGGATTGTCTGCGCCTCTGTCGGGGCCGTCCTCAGACATCAGCCATCGCTTCCTTTCCGGTGCTTCTCTGTATTTCGACAGAGTCAATGCCCAAGGGGGTGCGCAGGGGCGGCGGATCAGGCTGATCAGCCTTGACGATGGCTACCAGCCCGAACGGTGCGCCGCCAACACAGAGCACCTCCTGCACACCGAAGGCGTGCTGGCCTTGTTTGGCTTCTTTGGCACCGCCACCACCCAGGCGGCCCTGCCCAGCATCACCAAGTCGTCCAGCATGCTGTTTGCACCGCTGACCGGCGCAGAGTCCCTGCGCAACCCTTTCATTCCCAACATCTGGCACGTCCGCGCCAGCTACTACGAAGAAGCGGAATCGCTCATCGCACAGATGACCCAGGTGGGCATCGACAGAATCGCCGTAGTGCACCAGGAAGATGCCTTTGGGACAGAAGGACTGGAGGGCGTGCGCCGCTCGCTTGCACGCCGCGGGCTCGCGCTGGCGGGTGTGGCCGGTGTGCCGCGCAACAGCACGCAGGTGGCGTCGGCAGTCGATGCGCTCAAGAACACCCAGCCTTCAGGGCTGGTGCTGCTGCTGACCCAGGCCTCTGCCAGCGCATTCATCGCGGCCTGGCGCCAGCAATCGTTGGCCCACAAAGCAACCGCGCTGCGCACGATCTCCGTGGTGGACGCCAACGGACTGCGTGAATCGCTCGGGGAAACAGGCGCAGGCCTGGGTATCTCGCAGGTGGTGCCCTTCCCCTACGACGCGCGCAAAGCCCCAGTGGCGGCAGAGTATGTGGACGCAGCACAGGACCGCAAGGTGCCCGTGTCCTTTGCGGGGCTGGAGGGCTTCATCGCAGCCAAAGCGCTCACCGCCATCCTGCGCAAGGTGCCCGGCCGCCCCGACAGAGACCGCCTGCTGGACACCATGAAGACCATCGGCTCACTGGACCTGGGCGGCTTCCCGCTGCAGTTCGGCCCCCGTCAGAACAGCGGAAGCAACTTCGTCGAGCTCGTGGCGTTCAAGGGCAAGCAGGGTTTCATCCGCTGAGTGAATTACCCCCGGAGATTTAGAACTTGTCCCCGGAGAGCGGGCGCTTTCAGCGCCGCATCAGAAAGACTCCCATTCGTCCCCGTTGGCACGTGCCGCAGGGCGTGCAGAGGCCGAAGCAGCGGCTGTACCTGGGGCCGGTGCGGGCCGCGCCGATGCCAGGCGTGGCGCAGCAGCAGCGGCCTTGCCTTGCAGCGGGCGTGCTGCGGCCTTCGGTGCCGCTACGTGCTTGGCGGGGGCGGGAACAGGGGTCGGCCTGCGCGGGGCGCTCAGGGTATCGGCTACGCCGCTCACCTTGAACTGCGAAACGGCCTGCGCCAGTTGCTCGGCCTGCTCACGCAGGCTTTGCGCGGCGGCGGTGCTTTCTTCGACCAATGCGGCGTTCTGCTGCGTCATCTGGTCCAGGTGGCCCACGGCCTGGTTCACCTGGGCGATGCCGGAGCTTTGCTCCGCCGAGGCTGCGGTGATCTCGCCGATCATGTCGGTCACGCGCTGCACGGATTGCACGATCTCCTGCATGGTGCTGCCCGCCTGCTGCACCAGGCCCGAACCGGCTTCCACCTTCTGGACCGACACGCCGATGAGCTGCTTGATCTCCTTGGCGGCTTCGGCGCTGCGCCCGGCCAGGGAGCGCACCTCGCTGGCGACCACAGCAAAGCCCCGGCCTTGCTCGCCAGCACGGGCGGCTTCCACGGCAGCATTGAGCGCCAGGATGTTGGTCTGGAAGGCAATGCCGTCGATCACGCCGATGATGTCGGCGATCTTGCTGCTGCTGTGCTGGATTTCTTCCATGGTGGAGACCACCTGCGACACCACGTCGCCCCCTTTGCGGGCCACGCTGGCTGCGCCGTTGGCAAGGCTGCTGGCCTGCTGGGCGCTTTGCGCGCTTTGCCCGATGGTGCTGGTGAACTGCTCCATGGCGGCTGCGGTTTGCTGCAGGTTGCTGGAGGCCTGTTCGGTGCGGGCCGAGAGGTCGTGGTTGCCCTGGGCGATTTCGGCGCTGGCAGTGGCGATGCTGTCGGTGCTTTGGCGCACCTGGTGCACCATGCGCCCCAGGCTTTCGCTCATGGCATAGAGCGCACGCAGCAGGTCGCCAAACTCGTCACCCCGCGCCACGGACTCCTGCGCGCTGAGGTCGCCTGCGGCAATGCGCTGGGCCAGCGTTTGCGCCTGCGCCAGCGGCTGCTCGATGCTGCGGATAAGGAAGTACGCCCCCACGCCAATACCCAGCAGCACCAGGGCCACCATCACAGCCGCCAGCTGCACGGTGCGCATGCGGTCAGCACCCAGCTCGGACTGGCGCTGCACCGCGTACTTCTGCTGCAGGTCCACAAAGTCGCGCAAGGACTGCAGGTAGGCCGCCACAGCCGGGTTGTAGGACTGCTTGACCAGCGCAATGGCTTCGTCGTTGCGGCCTTCGCTCTTGATGTGGGTGGCTTTCTTGCGCAGGTCCAGCATCGCGCTGCGTGCGACGGCAATCTTGGCCATCTGGGCCTTGTCGGCCTCGGTCAGGTTCATGGCCTCCAGCGACTTCTGCACCTGGCTGATCTGCGCCGAGGTGGCGGCAATCACGTCCTTGAACTCGGCCTCGACAGAAGGGTCGCTGCTCACGATCATGGCCTGGGTGCGGGCGGCGTTGGTTTCGGTCAGGCCCTGCCACTTGAGCGCCGACTCCACGCGCGCGGCGAGTTCGCGGATCACGGCATCGGCCTGCGCCTGGGACTTGGAGGAGCGGTAACCCGCAAAGCCCACCACCGACACCAGCAGGATGATGATGGCAAGCACCGACAGCCACAGCTTGTGGCCCATACGCAGGTTGTTGGTCATGGGTTTTCTCCAAAGAGGCTCACAGACGCCAGGTCGATGCCCGGCGCGTCTTTTCTGTGGCCAAGTGTACGTCGATCACCCTGCCGCGCCAGCCCCTCCAGACCTAACGCCCGACCACCGCGCTGGGCTGCGGTGCCCATGGGTGTACGGACGGTCTGCGGCGTCACTCCACCCGCGTGATGGCCGACGGCTTGAAGCCCAGGTCTGCCGCCTTGCCCTTGCGCCCACGTGCTGCACGGGCGTTGTTGAGGCTGCGGATTTCGAGCTGCTCCTCGCGCTGCTTGCCGCCCCGGCCCACCCCTTCGATGCGGATGCTGCGCGTGTAGGCGGCTGCGCCGGCCAGGCGGTCCTTGTCTTCCAGGTCGATGAGCATGAGGCCGCGCCCGCCCTTCTCCAGGGTCTTGAGTTCGCCGATCTCAAAGCTCAGGATGCGCCCCCCCACCGAGGCACAGACCACATGCGTGGCAGGCGGCAGCGGCTGGCTGGCGCTGCTGTGCGCCGCATGCGAGGGCGCGCAGACGGTGTCGCCCTCGCCCAGGCTGATGAAGGCCTTGCCCCCGCGCTGGCGCGAGAGCATGTGCTCCACCGTGGCCAGAAAGCCGTAGCCGCCCGAACTGGACAGCAGCAGCTGCGCTGTGGCCGGGCCCGCAAAGTAGTGCGCAATGCTGCTGCCGGGCTCCAGTTCGATCAGCGTGGTGACGGGCTGGCCGTCGCCACGCGCACCGGGCAGTTGCGCCACCGGCACCGAGTAGATGCGGCCATTGCTGCCGAACACGAGCAAATGGTCCACCGTGCGGCATTCAAAGGTGCCGTACAGGCCGTCGCCCGCCTTGAAGGCGAAGCTCGCCGCCTCGTGGCCGTGGCCGGTGCGTGCGCGCACCCAGCCTTTTTGCGAAACGATCACCGTGACCGGCTCATCGACCACCTTCACTTCGGCCACGGCTTTCTTCTCGGCCTGGATGAGGGTGCGGCGCGCATCGCCAAACTGCTTGGCGTCTGCCTCAATCTCGCGCACCATCAGGCGGCGCAGCGAGGCCGGGTTGGCCAGAATGTCTTCGAGCTTGCCCTGCTCCTCACGCAGTTCCTTGAGATCCTGCTCGATTTTGATGGCTTCCAGGCGCGCGAGTTGGCGCAGGCGGATTTCCAGAATGTCCTCGGCCTGCCGGTCGCTGAGGGCAAAGCGTGCGATCAGCGCGGCCTTGGGATCCTCGGCGGCGCGGATGATGGCAATCACTTCATCGATGTTGAGCAGCACCATCTGCCGCCCTTCAAGGATGTGGATGCGGTCCAGCACCTTGTCCAGGCGGTGCTGCGTGCGCCGCGTGATGGTGGTCTGGCGGAAGGCGATCCACTCCTCCAGCATTTGGCGCAGCGATTTCTGCACTGGCTTGCCGTCGATGCCCACCAGGGTCAGGTTGATGGGGGCCGAGGTCTCCAGGCTGGTGTGCGCCAGCAGCGCGGTGATCAGCTCCTGCTGCGGCAGCTTGCCGGTCTTGGGCTCGAAGACAATGCGCACCGGCGCGTCCTTGCTCGACTCGTCGCGCACGCCGTCGAGCACGGCCAGCATGCTGGCCTTGAGCTGTGTCTGCTCCTGCGTCAGCGCCTTCTTGCCGGCCTTGACCTTGGGGTTGGTGATGTCCTCGATCTCCTCCAGCACCTTTTGCGCCGACACGCCTGGGGGCAGCTCGGTCACCACCATCTGCCACTGGCCGCGCGCCAGGTCTTCGATCTTCCAGCGTGCGCGCACCTTGAGGCTGCCGCGCCCGCTGCGGTAGGCGTCCTGGATGTCGGCCGCCTGGCTGATGATCTGGCCGCCGCCGGGGTAGTCCGGCCCGGGCACCAGGGCGAACAGCTCGTCGTCGGTGAGCTTGGCATTCTTGACCAATGCCACGCAGGCGTCGGCCACCTCGCGCAGGTTGTGGCTGGGGATTTCAGTGGCCAGGCCCACGGCGATGCCGCTGGCGCCATTGAGCAGCGCAAACGGCAGCCGCGCGGGCAACTGGCGCGGCTCCTGCGTGCTGCCGTCGTAGTTGGGCACAAAGTCCACCGTGCCCATGTCGATCTCGTCGAGCAGCAGGCTGCTGATGCGCGAGAGCCGCGCCTCGGTGTAGCGCATGGCTGCCGCGCCATCGCCGTCGCGGCTGCCGAAGTTGCCCTGGCCGTCGATCAGCGGGTAGCGCTGCGAGAAATCCTGCGCCAGCCGCACCAGCGCGTCGTAGGCCGACTGGTCGCCGTGCGGGTGAAAGCGGCCCAGCACATCGCCCACCACCCGGGCGCTCTTGACCGGCTTGGCCGCCACATTGCGGCTGGGGCCGCTGTAGCCCAGGCCCATCTGGTCCATGGCGTACAGAATGCGCCGCTGCACCGGCTTGAGGCCGTCGCACACATCAGGCAGCGCACGGCCCTTGACGACGGACAGCGCGTACTCCAGGTAGGCGCGTTGGGCGTAACTGGCAAGCCCAGGCTCGCCATCGGCTGCGGGGGGTTGGAGGTCGAGGGTGGGTTGGTCTGTCATGCTATGAAAATAGGAGCTGCTTACGCTTTATGGATAAGCGCCAGAGGCCAAAAATACTTAAAACTTGCTCACAGGATTCCGATCATGCGGAAGGTGGCGTTGCCACGGGGGCGTTCCCCAAGCCCTGCAACTCCGCCTCGATCTGCTCGATGCTGGGCAGGCTGGTTTGCAATTCTGCGGGCAGGGACTCGATCAGCTTGTATTCCGCTACTCCCATGGGTTGCGTCTTGTCACCCAGCGCGTATTCGGCCACCACCTTGTTCTTGCTCTTGCACAACAACAGCCCGATGGTGGGTTTGTCTTGTTCGGCTTTGATTTGCCGATCCACAGTCGTCAGGTAGAAACCCAACTGCCCGAGATGCTCGGGCTTGAACTTGCCCGCCTTGAGTTCGATCACCACATAGCAGCGCAGCTTGAGGTGATAGAAAAGCAGGTCGATGAAAAACTCTTCCCCACCCACATCGAGCAAAACCTGCCGTCCCACAAAGGCAAAGCCAGCGCCCAACTCCAGCAGGAATTCGGTCACATGGCGCACCAGGGCATTTTCAATCTCACGCTCCTGTGCCTCGTCGGTCAGGCCCAGAAAGTCGAAACGGTAAGGGTCCTTGATCGATTCACGCGCCAGATCCGATTGGGGCTGGGGCAGGCGCTGCGAAAAATTGGTCACCGCAGCACCACTGCGCTCGCGCAGGCGGGCTTCAATCTGCATCAGCAGCACGTTGCGCGACCAGTTGTGCTCTATCGTTTTGGCAGCGTACCACTGACGTTCGTCTGCCGATTTCAGCTTGGACAGCAGCACCAGGTTGTGCCCCCACGGCAATTGTCCAACAGCCTGTTGGACAAATTCCTCCGAAGGCCACGCCTGTGCAAAAGCGCGCATGTACATCAGATTGGCGCGCGAAAACCCCTTCATCTGCGGGAACGCCGTGCGCAAATCATGCGCCAGCCTCTCGATCACCTTGGCGCCCCAGCCCTGGCTTGCCTGGCGCGCCAGGATGTCGCGCCCGATCTGCCAGTACAGCAACACCAGTTCGCGGTTCACGGCCAGCGCGGCGCGCTGCTGTGCGCTATGGATGCGGGCTTTGAGTTCCTGTAGCCAGTCGGCGTAGCCCTGGGGCAGGGGCAGGAGGGAGACGGGTTGATCGGTCATGGCGACCCACCCTCCGGGTCGCCCACCCATTGGCAGCGGCAGAGGCCATCGGTGCCACAGCCTGTGGCACAGGTACCCATGGCAAGCATGAAAGCCAAAGGCACTACGGGCCTCACACATCCACCTCCACCGCATCCCCGTGCAGCTCCATCAGCTCACGGCGCGCAGCGGCTTCGCCCTTGCCCATGAGCTTGGTGATGAGGCCTTCGGTGGCGGCAAAGTCCAGGTCGCCCAGCTGCACGGGCAGCAGGCGCCGGGTGTCGGGGTTGAGGGTGGTGTCCCAGAGTTGCTCGGCGTTCATCTCGCCCAGGCCCTTGAAGCGGCTGATGGCGCATTTCTCGGGCGGCACGCCGTCCTTGGCGCATTTGTCGAGGATGGCGGTGAGCTCGCCCTCGTCCAGCGCGTACATCTTGGCAGCGGGTTTCTTGCCGCGCGCGGGCACGTCCACACGGAACAGCGGCGGGCGCGCCACGTAGATGTGGCCCGTCTCGATGAGTTTGGGAAAGTGGCGGAAGAACAGCGTGAGCAGCAGCACCTGGATGTGCGCGCCGTCCACGTCGGCGTCGCTGAGGATGCAGATCTTGCCGTAGCGCAGGCCCGAGAGGTCGGGGGTGTCGTTCGGCCCGTGCGGATCGACGCCGATGGCCACGGCGATGTCGTGCACTTCGTTGTTCTTGAACAGCAGGTCGCGCTCAACCTCCCAGGTGTTGAGCACCTTGCCGCGCAGCGGCAGCACGGCCTGGCACTCCTTGTCGCGGCCCATCTTGGCGCTGCCGCCGGCCGAGTCGCCCTCGACCAGAAACAGCTCGTTGTGCGCGAGGTCGCGGCTTTCGCAATCGGTGAGCTTGCCCGGCAGCACGGCTACGCCCGAGCCCTTGCGCTTTTCTACCTTCTGGCCGGCCTTCTGGCGCGTCTGCGCGGCCTTGATGGCGAGTTCGGCCAGCTTCTTGCCGTAGTCCACATGCTGGTTGAGCCACAGCTCCATGGCCGGGCGCACAAAGCTGGAGACCAGGCGCACGGCGTCGCGCGAGTTCAGGCGCTCCTTGATCTGGCCCTGGAACTGCGGGTCCAGCACCTTGGCCGAGAGCACATAGCTGGCGCGCGCAAACACGTCCTCGGGCAGGAGCTTGACGCCCTTGGGCAGCAGGCTGTGCAGTTCGATAAAGCTCTTGACGGCGTTGAACAGCCCGTCGCGCAGGCCGCTGTCGTGCGTGCCGCCTGCGCTGGTGGGGATGAGGTTGACGTAGCTCTCGCGCACCGGCGCGCCTTCTTCGGTGAAGGCGACGCAGCAGGCTGCGCCTTCGCCTTCGGCAAAGCTGTCGTGCCCTGCGTCGGCAAAGCCCTCGCATTCAAACAGCGGGATCACCGGGTCGGCGCTCAGCGTCTGGGCCAGGTAGTCGCGCAGGCCGCCTTTGTACTGCCAGGTCTGCGTGTCACGGGTCTTCTCGTTGGCCAGGGTGACCGACACGCCGGGCATCAGCACCGCCTTGCTGCGCAGCAGGTGCGTGAGCTCGCCCAGCGGCAGGTTGCTCGATTCAAAGTATTTGGCGTCGGGCCACACGCGCACCGTGGTGCCCTGCTTGCGCTCGCCCGCCTCCAGCGGGCGGGCCACCAGGGGCTCGACCACGTCGCCGCCCGCAAACACCAGGCGCGCGGCCTGGCCTTCGCGGTGGCTGGTGGCTTCCAGGCGCGTGGCCAGGGCGTTGGTCACGCTCACGCCCACACCGTGCAGGCCGCCCGAGAAGCTGTAGGCGCCGCCCTTGCCCTTGTCGAACTTGCCGCCCGCGTGCAGGCGGGTGAACACCAGTTCGATCACCGGGGCCTTTTCTTCGGGGTGCAGGCCGAAGGGGATGCCGCGGCCGTCGTCCTCCACGCTGACCGAGCCGTCGGCATGCAGCGTGACCTTGATCTTCTTGCCGAAACCGGCCAGCGCCTCGTCGGCGGCGTTGTCCAACACCTCCTGGATGATGTGCAGGGGGTTGTCCGTGCGGGTGTACATGCCCGGGCGCTGCTTGACGGGCTCCAGGCCCTTGAGCACGCGGATCGAGCCTTCGGAGTATTCGGGGGTGGAAGCGGGTTTGACTGCCATGGGCGCGGATTGTAGTGCTGGATGAAATCACAGGCATGACACTTTTGGCCGCTGTACCGGTCGCCCGTGTGTCGGCACATTTTGCGCAATCCCGTTACATTGCTTCGCATGCATGTGAATCCCCCCAAACTGTCCATGTTCCAGGTGCTGGCCTGCGGCGCCGCCATCGTGACCCTGTCCATGGGCATACGCCACGGCTTCGGCCTGTGGCTGCAACCCATCACCCAGGCCATGGGCTGGACGCGCGAGTCGTTCGCGCTGGCGCTGGCCATCCAGAACATTGCCTGGGGCCTGGTGGGCGTGCTTGCAGGCATGGCGGCCGACCGTTTCGGCGCCTTCCGCGTGCTGTGTGTGGGTGCGGTTCTGTACGGCCTGGGCCTGGTGGGCATGGCGCTCTCGCCCACCACGCTGCTGTTCGCCCTGACCACCGGCCTGCTCATCGGTGCGGCGCAGGCGGGCACCACCTATGCGGTGATCTATGGCGTGCTGGGGCGCCAGATTGCGCCCGAGAAGCGTTCCTGGGCCATGGGCGTGGCAGCGGCGGCGGGTTCGTTCGGGCAGTTCCTCATGGTGCCGGTGGAGGGTTTCCTGATCTCCAGCCTGGGCTGGCAGGACGCGCTGCTGGCGCTGTCGCTGCTGGTGCTGCTGATCGTCCCGCTGGCGCTGGGCCTGCGCGAGCCGGGCTTCCGGGGCGCAGCACCCGCGCAGCGCAGCCAGACCGTGGGCCAGGCGCTGGCCGAGGCCGTGCGCACGCCCAGCTTCACGCTGCTGACGCTGGGCTACTTCGTCTGCGGCTTCCAGGTGGTGTTCATTGCGGTGCACATGCCCAGCTACATCAAGGACCTGGGCCTCTCGCCCCAGGTCGCGAGCTTCTCGCTGGCGCTGATCGGGCTGTTCAACGTGTTCGGCACCTACATTGCGGGCTCGCTGGGCCAACGCATGCCGCGCCGCTTCATCCTGGCCTTCATCTACCTGGCGCGCTCGGTGGTCATCGTGGTGTTCCTGCTGGTGCCGATCTCGCCGATGTCGGTGTACGTGTTCTCGGCCGTGATGGGCATGCTGTGGCTCTCCACCGTGCCGCCCACCAATGCCACCATCGCCCAGATCTTCGGCGTGCAGCACCTGTCCATGCTGGGCGGCCTGGTGTTCTTCAGCCACCAGATCGGCAGCTTCATGGGCGTGTGGCTGGGCGGCGTGCTGTACGACCGCACGGGCAGCTACGACATCGTCTGGTACCTCTCCATCGGCCTGGGCGTGCTCGCCTGCCTGGTCAACCTGCCCGTGCGCGAGCAGCCGCTGCAGCGCACGGCACCCCTGCCTGCCTGATCGAGCCATGGTCACCACGCCCCCTGTCCCCCGCCCCTGGCGCCGCTGGCTGGCTTGGGCGCTGGCGCTGGTGCTGCTGCTGGGCGTGCTCATGCTCTACCGCGATCCGGCCTTCATGCTCATGCTGGCGGATCAGGTGTGGGCATGTTTTTAGGCCCACACAGGCCGCGCCCTGCTGGCCGTGCGGGCGATGGCCCAGGCGGGCGAAGCGATTGCAGCCGTGCCCCTTCTGCAGCCCTTGGGCGCAAAAGGGGCCGTGCAAGCGAACCCCTCAGTGGATTCTGACCGCCACCAAGGTCTGGTTGAGCAGCTGGTAGGCAATTTCACCAAAGGTCACGGGGCCTTCCACGCCCCCGATGGCCTTGCCTTCGAGCTCGCCAAACACGAAGTTCAGGATGCAGTTGCAGGACCACACCAGCCCTTGTGCGTCCTGTTGCGCAATCCGTTCGCGGAAGGCGCCCACATAGTCGGGAACCGGCTTTGCAAAGTGGTAGTCCACCCCGGTGAACACGGGTGCGTACAACTGGACGGTGCCGCCCGCTGGCCCCACGGACTGCAAGGACACGTTGATGTGGGCCCCTGCGAAGTCCCCTACCAGGGGGAGCTTCCCGCCTTCGAGGCCGCGCTGGCGGATGTAGTCTGCAAAGCGCACGCGTTGCCCGTTGACCAGGCAGTCCCCCACTTCGAAAGAGGTCTGATCGAACCGCAGCAAATCCCCGCCATCTGGTTCGAACAGGTTCACGATCTCGACGGAGGCAAGCTTTTCGTCGGGCAGGGCGACATACGCCACCACGGCACGGTCTTCATACTTGGTGGCGGTGCGGCCGTCATAGACCTTGGGCGTGACCTTGCCCAGATCGCTCAGATGCACACCGGCAATCCAACCGACCGTAGGCCGAAGAAAAGCGTTCGGGTAGCTTGCCGCTTCAGCAGCAAACCGCTGGTGCGAAGTACTGCCCGCAGGAATGATGGTCAGCGCAAAACCATTGTCCGGGCCATTGCCGCTGATGCCCGCCAACGCATCGCTTGCGTAGCTTGCAATCGAGACCGCGCCCAGTGGCGTGAGGTCACTCACAAAGACCTGCTCCCCCCCTTGCACAACGACGCCACCGGCTGCCACCATGAAATAGGGAATCGTTCCACCGATCCAGTTGCCTGCAGGCAATTGATCCAACGCGGATTCCGGGCCTGCAACACTGATGGACTTACCGCTGCGGATCATGTCTGCGGCGGCTTGGACAGAAATCAGTTGGTTCATGGTGGCTCCTCAGATGGATGTCAGTTGGGCAATTTCGGTGGGGAGTATGCGCTCCCACTTGGTGAAGAAGGCATGGATCTCGGCCGCACGCGTGGGCACCGGATCCGTGCTTTTCTCCATGCGCTTTGCCAGCAACTGTGTGCCAAGGTGCTGGGTTCGGAGCCTGGACAGGCCGCCGTTGGCCAGCTTTTGCCAGCAAGGATGGTTGGGGGATGGTACTGCCATGGTCGTCCTCCTGGGGTGTGTGGCAACAAAACCTGAAATCCAGTATCTGCCTGCTTTGAAGCAGCCTCCATGCGGGGAAACGCGCATACCGCCGCTGGCATGCCGTAACGGCACCCGTCTGTCCGCACGGTCTGCCATGGAAGCCGGTTCTTGCTGAACTAGAATGTTCTTTTACCGTTTTTGACTGCGGACATGACCTCTCCCACCGCCCCCCTGACCGGCAGCATCGTCGCCCTTGTCACCCCCATGCACGAAGATGGCAGCGTGGACTACGCCCAGCTTCGCAAACTGATCGACTGGCACATCGCTGAAGGCACCGACTGCATCGGCGTAGTGGGCACCACGGGCGAGTCGCCCACGGTGAACGTGGAAGAGCACTGCGAGATCATCCGCGTGGCCGTGGAACAGGCCGCCAGGCGCGTGCCCATCATGGCGGGCTGCGGCGCCAATTCCACGGCGGAAGCCATCGAATTGGCCAAGTTCGCCAAGAAGGTGGGCGCAGACAGCCAGCTGCAGGTGGTGCCCTACTACAACAAGCCCACGCAAGAGGGCCAGTACCTGCATTTCAAGGCAATTGCCGAAGCCACGGGCGACCTGCCCATCATCCTGTACAACGTGCCGGGCCGCTCTGTGGCCGATATGCAGCACGACACCGTGCTGCGCCTGGCGCAGGTGCCGGGCATCATCGGCATCAAGGAGGCTACGGGCAACATCGAGCGTGCGCAGTGGCTGATCCGCGACGTGCCCAAGGGCTTTGCCGTGTATTCGGGCGACGACCCCACCGCCGTGGCCCTGATGCTGTGCGGTGGCCAGGGCAACATCAGCGTAACGGCGAACGTGGCCCCGCGCCTGATGCACGAGCTGTGCATGGCCGCCATTACGGGCGATGTGCGCCGCGCCATGGAGATCCAGTTCCGCCTCATGCCCGTGCACAAGCAGCTGTTTGTCGAGGCCAACCCCATCCCCGTGAAGTGGGCCATGGCCCGCATGGGCCTGTGCAGCGGCACGCTGCGCCTGCCCATGACCCCCCTGAGCCAGGGCAACGAAGCCGCCGTCGAAGGCGCGCTGCGCTCGGCTGGTCTGCTGTAAATATTCCGCTCCTTTCAGCGTTTCAAGAGGATTAGCCGCGTGAAAAACTCCGCACGACTGGGCCTGCTCGGCCTGACCATTGCCCTGGGCGCCTGCTCAGTACTGGAAGGCGACAAGATCGATTACAAAAGCGCCGCCAAGGGCTCCACGCTCGAAGTGCCGCCGGACCTCAAGACACTCTCGCGCGACTCGCGCTACAACGTGCCCGGCGGCGTGGTTTCGGCCAACGCCCTGCAAGCCAGCCAGGCGGCACAGCCTTCGGGGCCGCAGACTGCGCTGTCCGCCCTGGGCGATGTGCGCGTGGAGCGCAACGGCGACCAGCGATGGCTGGTCGTCAACCGCCCGGCCGACAAGCTCTGGGATCCGGTGCGCGAGTTCTGGCTGGAAAACGGCTTCACCCTCGCGCTGGACCAGGCCAACATCGGCATCATGGAAACCGACTGGGCCGAGAACCGCGCCAAGATTCCGCAGGACATCATCCGCAGCACGCTGGGCAAGGTGCTCGATTCGCTGTACTCCACCGGCGAGCGCGACAAGTTCCGCACGCGCCTGGAGCGCAACGCCCAGGGCGGCACCGAGATCTACGTAAGCCACCGCGGCATGCAGGAAGTCTTCAATTCCGCCACCAAGGAAAGCACCGTGTGGCAACCCCGCGCGGCAGACCCCGAGCTGGAGACCGAATTCCTGCGCCGCCTGATGGTCAAGCTCGGCGCCAGCCAGGAGCAGGCCAAGGCCGTAGCCGCCCTGCCCGCCGCACGCGCGCCGTCGGCCCGCACCGCCCAAGTGGACGGCGTGCCCGTGGTGCAGATCGACGAGGGTTTTGACCGCGCATGGCGCCGCGTAGGCCTGGCGCTGGACCGCACCGGCTTCACCGTGGAAGACCGCGACCGCAGCCAGGGCCTGTACTTCGTGCGCTATGTGGCGCCCAAGGGCGACAAGAAAGAGCCCGGCTTCCTGGGCAAGCTGCTGAGCTTTGGCTCATCGGAAAAGGCCGTGCCGCCGCTCAAGTACCGCATCGTGGTGCGCAGCCAGGGCGAAGCGACCACCGTCTCGGTGCTCAACGCTGCAGGCGCGCCCGAATCGTCTGCCAATGCCGAAAGCATCGTGCGTGTGCTGGCAGAAGACCTGAAGTGAAACACCCCCCTGTGTCGCCTTCGGCGCCTTCCCCCCGCTCTCGCAGCGCTGCGCGCTGCAGGCAGGGGAACGCCACCAGTGCGGCGGGGTGGCCCTTGCACGGTGGCCGCTGGCCTGGGGCGCGCCGGTTTCATGCGTCGCGGGCGGTGCACGCACCATGAAAAACTGAAATAAGACCCTGTGTGCTGCCGCCCATGGGGCGGCAGTGCCCTTGGCAGGCAGTTCAGGCGAAGGCCAGACGCGATCCGTGGCCGGATTCGCAGGCCTGCATGCGGCCCACCACGCAGGCCGTCTCAAAGCCGCTGGCATGGAAGGCCTGGAGCACGGCGGGCGCCGCGCTTTCGGCGCAGCTCACCAGCAAACCGCCGCTGGTTTGCGGGTCGGTGCACAGGGTGCGCTGCCATTCAGGCGCGTCGGCAGGCCAGTCCACATCGCTGCCATAGGCGGCCCAGTTGCGGCCCGAGGCGCCCGTGGCCACGCCCTTGCGCGCCCATTGCACGGCGCTGGCAATCAACGGCAACTGCGCCAATTCCACCGTTGCCGACAGGCCCGAGCCACGGCAGATCTCCAGCAGGTGGCCTGCCAGGCCGAAGCCGGTCACATCGGTCATGGCGTGCACGCCATCCATCTGCCCCAGTGCACTGCCCACGCGGTTGAGCTGGGTGGTGTGGCGCAGCATTTCGGCGTAGCCTTCGGCATCGAGCTGGCCTTTCTTGAGCGCTGCCGAGAGCACCCCCACCCCCAGCGGCTTGCCCAGCACCAGCATGTCGCCCGCCTGCGCATCGGCATTGCGCCGCACGCGATCGGGGTGCACCAGGCCCAGGCCCACCAGGCCGTAAATGGGTTCCAGCACGTCGATGGAATGCCCCCCGGCAATGGGAATGCCTGCCTCGCGGCAAACGGAGGCGCCGCCTTCGAGCACGCGGCCGATGACTTCGGGCGCCAGCTTGGCAATGGGCATGCCCACCAGCGCCAGCGCCAGGATGGGCGTGCCGCCCATGGCATAGATGTCCGACAGCGCGTTGGTCGCGGCAATGCGGCCAAAGTCGTAGGGGTCATCGACGATGGGGGTGAAAAAGTCGGTGGTGGCCACCAGGGCCTGGGTGTCGTTGAGGCGGTACACGGCCGCGTCGTCGGCCGTTTCCGTGCCTACCATCAGCTCGGGCGGCACCACGCCCTGGGGTGCGCGGGCCAGGATCTCGCGCAGCAGGCCGGGGGCGATCTTGCATCCACAGCCGCCGCCATGGGCAAACTGGGTAAGCTTGGGGGTTTCGTCCATGGGGGTAGCAGCTTCGGTCATGGAATGGATTGTGCCAGTCCCGCCCCAACTTTGCCGCCCCCTCTCGCAGGAGTCCTTTCCATGAGCCCACGCGGCCCCGTGACGGTGCAAGACCGCCACGCTTTCGACACGCTGATCGACGCACGCTCGCCCGCCGAATTTGCGCTGGACCACATCCCCGGCGCCATCAACTGCCCCGCGCTGGACGACGAGGAACGCCGCATCGTCGGCACGCTGTACAAGCAGCAGGGCGCCTTTGAGGCACGCCGCGTGGGCGGCGCCATGGTCGCAGCCAACCTGGCGCGCCACCTGCGCGAGCATTTTGCCGACAAGCCCGCATCCTGGAAGCCGCTGGTGTACTGCTGGCGCGGCGGCATGCGCAGCGGCTCCGTGGTGACCTGGCTGCGCCTGGTGGGATGGAATGCGCAACAGCTCCAGGGCGGCTACAAGGCCTGGCGCCGCCATGTGATTGCACTGCTGGAATCGCTGAGCCCCCAGCTGCCGCTGCGCGTGCTCTGCGGCCCCACGGGCAGTGCCAAGACACGCGTGCTGCAGGCGCTGGCCGTGCAAGGGGCTCAGGTCATCGACCTGGAAGGCTGCGCACGCCACCGGGGCTCGGTGCTGGGCGCGCTGCCGGGCGTGGCCCAGCCTTCGCAAACGGCCTTTGAAACCCTGCTGGCCCAACAGGTGGAGCAGCTGGACCCCACCCGCCCGGTGTACGTGGAGGCCGAGAGCAGCCGCATTGGCCGCCTGACGGTGCCCATGCCGTTGATCCGCCACCTGCGCGCCAGCCCCTGCATTGAAATCCAGGCCGACACCGACGAACGGCTGGCCTTCCTGCTGCGCGACTACACCCACCTGGGCGACGACCGCGCCGCCCTGGCACAGCTGCTGGGCACACTGCGCGAACTGCACGGCCACCAGGTCATTGAGCGCTGGCAGGGCTGGGCTGCCGAGGGTGCGCTGAAACCCCTGTTCGCCGAACTGATGGCCCTGCACTACGACCCGCTGTACGCACGCTCGCAAAGCACCAACCTGCACCAATGGGCACAGCGCCAGATAGTGCAGGCAGGACGCCTCACGGACGAAGGCATCACCCAAGTAGCGCAGGACATCCTGGCCTTGCCGTGAGACGCCTGCGCTGAGGCGCACCCCGCAAGCCCCATAAAAAAACAGCCTCCAGCGCCCTATTGACGGGCGCTGGAGGCTATTGTTTTCATAGCAAACGCTTACTGGCGGATGAAATCGATCAGGATCGCGCCGGGCTCGCGCTGCAGGTACTCGATGCGCACGCCGTTGCCGTAGCGCATCTGCATCTGGTGCAGCAGCGGCAGCGGGTCGTGGTCGTTCATGAAGCGCATGGTTTCGCCGGGGTTCAGCGCGTCCAGTGCGCCAAAAATGGCCGCATGGCGAAAGCGCTTGGCAACGCCACGGGCGTCGAACGGATAAATGGCTTCGGGGGTGGAGTGGTCGTGCATGGCTAAAGATTCACAAAAAATGAATCTTCAGTATAAACCGATTTCTCACCGCCCCACCATGCGCTCGGGCACCACCCACTGGTCGAACTGCTGCGCGCTCACAAAGCCCGAGGCAATGGCCGCCTCGCGCAGGCTGGTGCCCTCCTGGTGCGCTTTCTTGGCAATGGCGGCCGCCTTGTCGTAGCCGATATGGGGATTGAGCGCCGTCACCAGCATCAGCGAGCGCTGCACCAGTTCGGCGATGCGTTCGCGCTGCGGCTCGATGCCCACGGCGCAGTGGTCGTTGAAGCTCACCATGCCATCGGCCAGCAGGCGCACGCTTTGCAGGAAGTTGTGCGCCACCATGGGCCGAAACACGTTCAGCTCGAAGTTGCCCGACGCGCCGCCGATGTTGATGGCCACATCGTTGCCCATGACCTGGCAGCACAGCATGGTCAGCGCTTCGCACTGCGTGGGGTTGACCTTGCCGGGCATGATGGACGAGCCGGGCTCGTTCTCGGGAATGGTGATTTCGCCAATGCCGCTACGCGGGCCGCTGGCCAGCCAGCGCACGTCGTTGGCAATCTTCATCAGGCTGGCCGCCAGGGTCTTGAGCGCGCCATGGGCATGTACCAGGGCATCGCAGGTGGCCAGGGCCTCGAACTTGTTGGGCGCCGTCACAAAGGGCAGGCTGGTGCGCTGCGCCAGTTCGAGCGCCACGCCCTCGGCATAGCCCTTGGGGGCATTCAGGCCCGTGCCTACGGCGGTGCCGCCCAGCGCCAGTTCGCACAGATGCGGCAGCGCGGCACGCACATGCTTTTCGCCCTGGGCCAGTTGCGCCACCCAGCCCGAGATCTCCTGGCCCAGCGTCAGCGGAGTGGCATCCTGCAGGTGGGTGCGGCCGATCTTGACGATGCCATCGAAGTCGCGGGCCTTGCCTTCCAAGGTGCTGCGCAGCAGGGCCATGGCGGGCAGCAGGCGCTGCGTCAAGGCCTCGACCGCGGCCACATGCATGGCCGTGGGGAACACGTCGTTGCTGGACTGGCTGCGGTTCACATCATCGTTGGGATGCACCTTGCGGCCCTCGCCGCGCTCGCCGCCCAGCAGTTCGCTGGCGCGGTTGGCCAGCACCTCGTTGACGTTCATGTTGGTCTGTGTGCCCGAACCCGTCTGCCACACCACCAGCGGAAATTCCTGCGCATGCAGGC
This sequence comes from Burkholderiales bacterium, assembly GCA_016192425.1. Taxonomy (GTDB): domain Bacteria; phylum Pseudomonadota; class Gammaproteobacteria; order Burkholderiales; family Burkholderiaceae_C; genus Simplicispira. Next base: position 3,829 of record JACPUE010000027.1, on the reverse strand, counting down.
CGTCGATCACCTCTTGCGCGGCGGCCACGATGGCGTCGGTCTTGTCGCGCGCCATCAGGCCCAGCGCATGGTTGACCGTGGCCGATGCCTGCTTGACCAGTGCCAGCGCCCGGATGATCTCCTTCGGCTGGCGCTCGCCGGAAATGTCGAAGTTGAGCAGCGAGCGCTGCGTTTGCGCCCCCCAGAGCTGGTGGGCCGGCACCTCGATGGGGCCGAAGGTATCGCGTTCGGTACGGAAGTTCATGGCAGTTCTCGCAACAGAAACAACATTGGCGGGCCTTGGCACCAGGCACGGCACCGCAGCCCGCAAGCATATCGCAAATAAGACCCATTCTTGTTTTGGAAAATAATCATCGCACAACACCGCCCACCTCGCGGCACCTTGCACCAAAGGCAAGGGCCACGTCAGCGGGCTGGGGCGATAATCCGAGGGTTCTCCCGTACCCCCATAAAAGAGTATCGCCCACCATGACCACCATCCGCCAAGAAGACCTGATCGAGTCCATCGCCGCCGCACTGCAGTACATCAGCTACTACCATCCGGCAGACTACATCGAGCACCTGGCCCGCGCCTACGAACGCGAGCAAAGCCCTGCCGCCAAGGACGCCATGGCGCAGATCCTGACCAACAGCAAGATGAGCGCCTACGGCCACCGCCCCATCTGCCAGGATACGGGCATCGTCAACGTTTTCCTCAAGGTGGGCATGAACGTGCGCTGGGAAGGCTTCACCGGCAGCCTGGAGGACGCCATCAACGAAGGCGTGCGCCGTGGCTACAACCACCCGGACAACACCTTGCGCGCCAGCGTGGTGGCCGACCCGCTGTTCGCGCGCAAGAACACCAAGGACAACACGCCCGCCGTCATCTTCTCCGAGATCGTGGCTGGCGACAAGCTGGACATCACCGTTGCAGCCAAGGGCGGCGGCAGCGAGAACAAGTCCAAGATGGTCATGATGAACCCCAGCGACAACCTGGTGGACTGGGTGCTCAAGACCGTGCCTACCATGGGCGCTGGCTGGTGCCCGCCGGGCATGCTGGGCATCGGCATTGGCGGCACGGCAGAAAAGGCCGTGCTGCTGGCCAAGGAAAGCCTGATGGACGACCTGGACATGTACGAACTGCAGGCCAAGAACGCCCGTGGCGAAAAGCTCACCCAGGTGGAAGAATTGCGCCTGGAGCTGTTCGAAAAGATCAACGCGCTGGGCATCGGCGCACAGGGCCTGGGCGGCCTCACCACCGTGCTGGACGTCAAGATCAAGATGTACCCCACCCACGCCGCCAGCAAGCCTGTGGCCATGATTCCCAACTGCGCAGCCACACGCCATGCACACTTCGTGATGGACGGCTCCGGCCCCGTGTACATGGATCCGCCCAGCCTGGACCTGTGGCCCAAGGTGGACTGGGAGCCCAACACCGAAACCAGCAAGCGCGTGGACCTCAACACGCTCACCAAGGAAGAGGTCGCAAGCTGGAAGCCGGGCCAGACCCTGCTGCTGTGCGGCAAGATGCTGACCGGCCGCGACGCCGCGCACAAGCGCATCCAGGACATGCTGGCCAAGGGCGAAAAGCTGCCCGTGGACTTCACCAACCGCGTGATCTACTACGTCGGCCCCGTCGATCCGGTGGGCGATGAAGTCGTCGGCCCCGCAGGCCCCACCACCGCCACGCGCATGGACAAGTTCACCGACATGATGCTGGCCCAGACCGGCCTGATCGCCATGGTCGGCAAGGCCGAGCGCGGCCCCACCGCCATCGAGGCGATCAAGAAGCACCAGAGCGCCTACCTGATGGCCGTGGGCGGCGCTGCCTACCTGGTCTCCAAGGCCATCAAGGGCGCCAAGGTGGTGGGCTTTGCCGACCTGGGCATGGAAGCCATCTACGAATTCGACGTGGTGGACATGCCCGTAACCGTGGCCGTGGACGCCGGCGGCACCAGCGCCCACATCACCGGCCCGGCCGAGTGGCACAAGCGCATCGCCACGGGCGAGTTCAAGGGCATCGGGGTGAACGCAGGCTGACTGCACAGGCACACTCTGCCGCACGCATGACCGACGCAGCACAGCAGCCCATAGGCGTGTTCGACAGCGGCATCGGCGGCCTGAGCGTGCTGCAGGCGCTGCGCGCCGAATTGCCGCACGAACGCTTCGTGTACCTGGCCGACAGCGGCCATGCCCCGTATGGTGAGCGCGGCGACGCCTATGTGGCGGCGCGCACCCATGCCATCAGCGACTACCTCTGCACGCAGCACCACATCAAGGCGCTGGTAGTGGCCTGCAACACGGCCACGGCTGCTGCCATCCACGAGGCGCGCCTGCGCCACCCCCTCCTGCCCCTGGTGGGGGTGGAACCCGCGCTCAAGCCAGCCGTGGCGGCCACGCGCACGGGGCATGTGGGCGTGATCGGTACGCGCGGCACCCTCGGCAGTGCCAAATTCGCCCGGCTGCTGGCATCGCTGCAAGGGCAGGCGCGCTTCACCATCCAGCCTTGCGACGGCCTGGCCCATGCCATAGAACGCAGCACCGCACACCCGCCCGCCGGGCCGCAGGATGCTACAGAAATAAGAGCGCTTTGCGCCCGGTACACGGGCGCTATGGGCGTTTTTGGCACACAAGCGGGAGCCATAGACACCCTGGTGCTCGGCTGCACACACTACGTGTTTGCCCAGGACATCCTGCGCGACCTGCTGGGCCCCGATGTAACCCTGATCGCCACTGGGGAACCCGTGGCACGGCAAACCCGACGCCTGCTGCAGGCCGCAGGTACGCTGGCACCTCAGTGCACAGGCAGCGCGCCTGCGGATGGTTCCATCCGCCTGCTGACCACGGGCGCCCTGGCCCCGCTGCAAAACGCCGTCAGCCGCTGGCTGCAACTGCCCGCAAGCTGCTGCGCCACTGTGGCCCTGTGACCTGCGTAGCGATAAAACGCCAGTTCAGTGCAGATGGCGCGGCCTGCGGCCGCCGCTGCCGCCACCGTGCCCGCCCGCGGGCCCGCCGGGGCCACGCGGAGGCTTGCCAATCTCCAGCGAATTGACCAAAGCATCGAAACGCTGCGAAAACAGCTTGTCGATCTCGGCCACCACACCGCCCAGCTCGGAGCCGTCGAAATGCCGCTCCATCATGTTCACCACATCCTGCACCAGCAGGTCGCGCTGCACCTGCATGATGGCGGCGGGCGTGGGGCCCACGAAAAGCATCAGGAAATCATCGCGGGCCTCGGTGTCGTCATCGGCCTCGTCTTCGTCGAATTCGGTGTCGTAGAAGGTGATTTCGATGGCAGCGCCCTGCTCGGCCAGGTCGTTCAGCCCCATGCACATGTCGTCCAGCGACTGGCGAAAATCCTCGTCACCACGCACCGTCCAGCACATCTGCAGGGTGTGGGCCTTGGCATCGAACTGGATGCCCGGCTCTTCTTCATAGGCACTGGCGGCGCCGTCGGCCAGCGAACGCGCGCCTGCGTACTTCCACAGGGGCTTGAGCGCGTCCTGCAACTGGTCGTAGTCCACCCCAGGACGTAGCTGCACCTGGCCGTGCACATGGATTTCGAAGGGAGCGTTGTAATGTGGCATGTTCGTTTTCAGTGGTGGTGCCCCGAGCCGGTAACGTCAAGCCTTTGAAATCAAAGACTTGCAAGCTCCGTGCGGGATTGGCGCGGGATGCTATTTGGCTGGCGCGGCCTGATTATCGTTTGTCGGCCACGCTTCGCGCATCAGTCTTGCATCATTTGCGTGCTGGTCAGCCTGTCCTGCCAGCGCTTGATATTCGCCGATGCACTCTCCGAGTACGGCACTTGCGGTTGTGGCGTACTCACGGACGGCGGCGTCGGTAGCTG
>JACPUE010000032.1 GCA_016192425.1 Burkholderiales bacterium | reverse complement strand
GACGCTGGAAGGCGACAACGTGGGGGCTGCACGCACCGTGTCGTTCACGCTGACGTCGACCACAGGCACCGACCGGCTGTCGGCTGCGGTGTCCGCCATCAACGAACAGTCGGCAAAGACGGGCATCAATGCCGCATTGAGTTCCGATGGCACCGAGATCATTCTCACCAACGCCACCGGCAACAACATTGTGGTGGGCGACACCACCAATGCCAACGCTGCAGCAGTGACCGTGACGGGCTACGACGCTGCAGGCGCCAGCAACGGTACCGCCCGCACACTGGCGGCCGACGCAAACGCGGAATTCGTCAACACCGGCGGCTACATCACCCTGGATTCGGAAAAGTCTTTCGCTGTGACCTCGGCCAGCAACCAGTTGGACAGCGGAGGGTCGGCGCTTCACACTGTAGCCAACCTGGACGTCACCACGTTCAGCAATGCCACAGACGCACTCAAGACCGTAGATTCTGCGCTGGCTTTCATCAGCGGCGAGCGCGCCAAGCTCGGTGCCTTGCAATCGCGTTTCGAGACCAGCATATCGAGCCTGCAGATCACGTCGGAAAACCTTTCTGCATCTCGCTCCAGAATCCAGGATGCAGACTTTGCCGCAGAAACAGCCAACCTCTCGCGCGCGCAGATCCTGCAGCAGGCTGGTACGGCGATGGTGGCGCAGGCCAACCAGATCCCGCAGGGCGTGCTGTCGCTGCTCAAGTAATCTGTCCAGCCCACGCGCGGCACAGTGAAACAGCAGCACCAAGGGGCCCATCGGGCCCCTTTGCACATGGCACACTGCCTCCACATCCAGCTCTTTTGCTCGTAGATCGGCGCCACCGTGCACACCAAACACACCGAACAGTACGCGTCCCGCCTGCAGTCAGCGCTTGCCGCCGCTGACTGGCCGCTTCTCACCCGCCTGTGCCGCCAAGTCCTGCGCAAGAGCAGCCGCGACCTCAGCGCCCACCGGCTACTGGGCTTCTCGCTGAACAAGCAGCGTGAGTTCGAGGCGGCACTCCATGCCTACCGGCAGGCCTACACATACTGGCCGGGAGACGCAGAGCTGCTGGTCAACTATGCCAACGTGCTCATCGAGCAGGCGCGCAACGCCGATGCCCTGCCCCTGCTGGAAAAAGTGTGCGAGCTGCGCCCCCAGCAGGCCATTGGCTGGATCAAGCTGGCCGAGTGCTGCTATCTGCTCAGCCTGCACGACAAGGGCTTTGACGCCAGCCAGAAGGCCGCCGCCCTGGCCGAGACGCTGCACGACCGCGCATCCGCACTCATGCAAAGCGCCATCCACCGGCGCGAGCTGGGCCAAGTGCGTGAGGCGGTACAGGACTGCGAATCCGCCATCGCCCTGCGCCCCAACGACCCAGGCAACTACACCAACAAGCTACTGTTCATGCTGGCCGACCCGCTGGTGAGCGCAGAACAGCTGGCCGAAGCAGCGCGGCAGTACGGTGCCACATTCGAGCCCCCGCTGCAGCCAGAATGGCCGAGTTTTTCCGGGCAGCAGGGATCGCCCTGGAAGCGACTGAAGGTCGGATTCCTTTCGCCAGACTTCCGCGTGCACTCGGTCATGTATTTTGTAGAAGGGCTGCTGGCACAACTGGACCGGCGCCAGTTTGAGGTGTACGCGTTCTACCTCTTCCCCCGGGGGGACCATGTGACAGACCGAGTGGAGCGGCATGCAGATCATTTTGTGCGGCTGTCTGGTTTCAGCCCCCAGCAACAGGCTGAGGCCATCCGCGCCCAGGGCATCGACATACTGATTGACCTGGCAGGCCACACCGGACACAACGGCCTGCTGGCCATGGCCCACAAGGCGGCCCCCGTGCAGGTGTCATGGCTCGGGTTCCCGGCCACCACCGGGCTCACGGCCGTGGACTACAAGTTCACCGACGAGATCACCGATCCGCCCGGCGCCGAGGCGCAGTACACCGAGCAGCTCTACCGCCTGCCCACGCTGTTTGCCTGCTACCGCCCCATGAGCCGCAACCCGCTGTGGCGCTACCAGCCGCGCTACCAGGTGCGTCCCGCACCTGCGCTGGAGAACGGCTTCATCACCTTTGGTTCCTGCAACAACCTGGGCAAGCTCACGGACGAGGTGCTGGCCTTGTGGGGCCAGATACTGGCAGCCGCGCCCGGCTCGCGCCTGCTCATCGAAGGCAAAAATCTCGACCGGCCTGACTTCGCCAGCGCCTACCGACAGCGCTGCCAGGGTCTGGGACTAGACCCTGACCGGCTGGATCTGGTGGCCCAGCGCACCGACAACCAATACCTCACCTACCATCGCATCGACATCGCGCTCGACCCCTTCCCGCTCACCGGCGGCACGACCACCTTCGACGTTCTGTGGATGGGCCTGCCCATCGTGTCGATGGTGGGCAAGAGCTTCAAGAGCCGCATGGGCGTAGGCATGCTGACTTACCTAGGCCGCACCGAATGGCTGGCCGACACGCCCGAGGACTATGTGCGCATCGCCGTCAGCCTGGCAGCCGACGTGCAGGCGCTCAACACGCTACGGCTGGGATTGCGCGCCGAGGTGGAGGCTTCAGCCCTGATGCGCGAGGACATTTTCAACCGCTATTTTGGAGAGGGCCTGCGCGCCATGTGGCTGCAATGGCTGGCCCAAGTCGAGCACCCGGACAACGCCGCGGCCCAGGCGCAGGCGATCCAGGACTGGCTGCCCCAGTTTCCCAAAGCATGGGCCCAACCGCCTGTACCCGGCGTGGGTCTGAAACCAGGCCAGCGGGTGAGCCTGTACGAGGCCCACCAACTCCTGCAAGATCTTGTGGAAAAAGCCAAGTCCGCCCCATCGCCCACACCCGCAACCGGCACTGGCCCGGCTCTCAAGGATCGCCACTGGATCGCCGTGACAGAACTGGCCGAGACCGTTCTCAGCGCCATGCCCAACGATCCGGTGGCCCTGGCCTGCCTGGCCGAGGTGGAACATGCCCACGGCCACACCGAATTTGCCGTAACCTATTTGCGACATGCCACCCAGGCAATGGGCATGGGGGTCGGCGCCACCGCCTGATATCCCCCGCCAGCGGGTGGCGATCTTCACCCCTTGTTGCGACGCAAGAATCCATGCGGCGCTACCGTCACCTGAAGGCGCCGCTCCATGTCAGCGTCGATTTCAAACTCGGGATGCTCCGCCAGCCATTGGTGCACCGCTGTCTTGGGGTTGTCTCCTACGTCCCAAGGCCGGTCTGCAAAGAAACCCGGTGGCATGTCCTGCACAAAAGTATCAAACACCACGCAATAGCTGCCTGACGTTACCAGCGGCGCATAGGCATTCAACTCGGCCAGCACATGGTCATGGGTATGCATGGAGTCAAGGCACACCATCACCCGCCCGGCTCCCGCTGCTTCGGCCTTCACACGTGCAATGGTGGTTGGATCGATGGAAGACCCCTCGATCATCCGGATGCGGCTGGCCATGGGGTGTGCCTCGATCGCGGCGCGGTTGTGGGCTCTGATGTCGATGTCCACACCAATGACCCTGCGCTGCGAAACACGCGGATCCATAGTGGCACCCATTTCAATGGCCTCCACCATGTCCAGCAGCGCCAGCATGGAAGCGCTCAGCACCAACGATCCCCCATGGGCAATGCCGGTTTCAATGATGACGTCGGGCCGCACACGCCAGACCAAATCCTGCACGGCCACCATATCCTGCGGGTACTGGATGATGGGGCGGCCCATCCAGTCGAAGTTGTATACGTACTTTCGCTGCATCGACTCCTGCAGCCACGTGCGCGACAGTGCGGAAAATGCCTCATCTACCGCATACGCCTCCAGCCGCTGCTGTCGCTCCTGGTCAAATTGAATGATGGGATCGGTCATTTTTTCCACCTTGTCAGTCCATTTTCTCTACAGAGTCCAGCAACGCCATGTCCCAAATGGAACGGGGCAATGCATGGCCCCACTCTTGTTGCAACCGCTCGACAGCAATCGAAGGGAACGTTTGCAGCGGTGCATTCGGCAGTACATGGGATACACACCCCGTGTGCCTTTCAAGCCAGGACAACCATTGGCCGTGTGAAGTCTGCACTCCACTGGCCACGTTATAGATGCGGGAACGCCCCTGCAGCGCAATACAGGCCAGCCACTCGGCCACATCGTTCACATGCACATAGTCTTTGGACGAACGGGGGTCGGATCGCAAGACCACCCGCCCCTGGCGCGCCTGATGGATCAAGTCCGCGACCAGGTTACCCGACCGCCAATCCATTCCTGGCCCCACGACGTTGGAGAGCCGAGCGACCCGCACCCCATCCCTGCCGCAGGCAGCGCAAAGTGACTCCCCCGTGAGCTTGGACAGGTTGTACAGATACGATGGATCATGCGGCAGCACCGTCAACGGTGCTTCTTCATGGGTGCTTTGCGCCCCGCAATAGACCCTTGTGGACGACAGATACAGCAAGGTTTCAAAGCGTGAGTGCTGCAGCACCTCGCTCAAGAGCCCGACATGGGCCTCTACAGTGTCAAAGGGACGCGAACGGAAATCAGCCGTCAGCCCGATGCAATAGACCACATTCCCCAAGGGCTGCAAGAACACATCGGGATCACCTCGCCGAGGTGCCCACACCTCATGCCCCTGGGCCTGCAGATAGGCAACCAGCCGGCTTCCGATGTAGCCAGTGCCCCCCAGCACGGTGAACTTGCTCATTGCCGCTTCCTGACAGCGCTCAGGGGCTGCCCTGCATACACGGTATAGGCATCCAATGCACCTCGCACGATCGATCCAGCGCCCACCACGCAACCTTGGCGCAGGTAAGCGCCATCGAGCAGCACGCAGTTGGCACCGATCCAGACATCGTCTTCGATAACGATGCCGCCCTTGCTGGGTAAAAAGCCCTGTTCACGGATCAACCTGCCACGATCCTCGAACGCATGGTTGACAGGCGCAAACGTGCAATTGGCAGCAATCGCCACATGGTTGCCTATGCGGATTCCATTCCCGGTATAGAGCACGCAGCCGGCATTGATTACCACATGCTCTCCGATCAGCAGATCGCCCATACCGCCCGCTGGCTTGACCTTGACAAAGCTATCGATGACTGCATGGGCACCCACCACAATGCGGGTGCCACGCACTGAATCCTCAATATCGGCAAGCGCCGACACACGGGCTGTGGGGTGGATGTCGATCATTCAACAGACCTCCAGCCGAGGTACGGCCACCACAAACCGCCCGCCCCAGCCGCGGACATAGTCCAACTGGGCAGCCACTTCATCCCGCAGGTTCCAGGGCAGGATCAGCACCCGGTCGGGCCGCTGCTGGCGCAAGTGGGCTTCATCAACGATGGGGATGCGGCTGCCCGGCAGGTACTGGCCCTGCTTGGCGGGGTTCTTGTCCACCACGTAGGGCAGCAGGTCGGGGCGCACGCCCGCAAAGTTGAGCAAGGTGTTGCCTTTAGCGGCAGCGCCGTAGGCTCCCACCTTCAGCCCCTGGGCTTGGCATTGCAATAAAAACAATAGCAGCTCCCGCTTGATGTGTATGGCCTGGGGCTGAAAATTGCTATAAAAATCTGCACCTAGCAAGCCCGCAGCGGCCTCGGTAGCCAGCAATTGCGCCACGCGGGCGGCACCCTCGGGCGTGGCCTGCGGGTGGTCGGTGGCATCGGCCCGTGCGGCAAACACGCGCAGGCTGCCGCCGTGGGTGGGCAGTTCCTGCACATCGATCACCGCCAGGCCGCTGGCCGCAAAGATGCGTTGCACGGCGGTGAGCGAGAGGTAGGAGTAATGCTCGTGGTAGGCGGTATCGAACTGGCAGCCCTGCACCATGCGCAGCAGGTGCGGAAACTCGAACGTGGCCACGCCCTGGGGTTTGAGCAGGCGCGCAAAGCCCGCGACGAAATCGTTGATGTCGGGCACATGGGCCAGCACGTTGTTGGCGGCGATCAGGTCGGCCTGGCGGTCGGCTCGGGCCAGCTCCTCGGCCAGGGCCACGCCAAAAAAGCGCTCTACCACCGTGAGCCCCAGCGCCCGCGCCGCCTGGGCGGTGCTGGCTGTGGGCTCGATACCGTAACAGGGGATGCCCGCCTGCTGCACGTATTGCAGCAGGTAACCATCGTTCGAGGCCACTTCAACCACGCGGCTTTGCGGGCCCAGGCCCAGGCGTTGCTGCATGGCCTGCACGTAGGCCCTGGCATGCGCGAGCCAGGAGGTGGAGAACGCGCTGAAGTAGGCGTAGTCGTGCGTGAACAGCGCTTCGCGCCCGGCATGGTCTTCTGTCTGCACCAGCCAGCAGTGCGTGCACACCAGCACACGCAGGGGAAACCAGACTTCAGGCGCGCGCAGGGCGGCCTCGCTCAGGTAGGCATTGGAGGGCGGCGCGCTGCCCAGGTCCAGAAACGGCAGGTGCAGCGGCTGGCCGCAGTGTCGGCACTTCACAGGTGCACTCCTTCAAACAGGTCGGTCAGCAGCGCATGGCTGCGGTCGCGCTGCGACATTTCACCCACAGGCAGCGGCCAGGGCAGCGCCAAGCGCGGGTCCAGCGGGTTCAGCCCCGCCTCGGCGCCCGGCGCGTAGGCGGCGGAATGCAGGTACAGCAGCTCGGCGCCAGGGGACAGCGCCTGAAAGCCGTGCGCAAAACCCGGAGGGATGAGCAGCGCGCAGGCGTTGGCGGGCGACAGGCGCTCGGCATGCCACTGCAAGAAGGTGGGCGAGCCGGCGCGCAAGTCCACCGCCACGTCCCATACCTCGCCACGCAGGCAGCTGACCAGCTTCATCTCGGCATGCGGCGGGCGCTGGTAGTGCAGGCCGCGCACGCTGCCGCGCTGGCGCGTCACGCTGTGGTTGATCTGGGCGATGGGCTGCGTCCAGCCCGCGGCGGCCAGTTCGTCGGCGCAGAACAGGCGCTCGAACAGGCCGCGTGCGTCCTGCAAGGGCTGGCGCTGCACGCGCACCAGGCCGTGCAGGGGCAAAGCGGTGCAGGCAAAGCGCTGGCTCACGCGGCAGCCTCCCAGGCATCCAGGTCGGCCAGGCACAAGGCGCGCGCGTCTGCGCCACCGTGCTGGGCGCGGTACCAGGCCATGGTGCGCGCCACGGCCATGTGCAGGCCCCAGCGTGGCGACACGCCCAGCGCCTGGCGGGCGTGCGCGGTCTCCAGCGCCAGCCAGCCAGCCTCGTGCGGACCATTGCTATTGTTTTCATAGCTGGCAGCGCTTTCTGGATAAGCGCTGGAGGCCATTTTTATGATATCCCCCACCGTGGCGGCCTCGTGCGGCAGCGGGCCGAAGTTGTAGGCCCCGGCGTGCGCGGGCTCGGCCCACAGGCGCTCGGCCAGGCACAGGTAGGCGGCCAGCGGCTCGATCACGTGCTGCCAGGGGCGCGTGGCCTCGGGGTGGCGGATGTGCAAGGCCTGCCCGGCGGCCCAGGCGCGCACGGCGTCGGGCAGCAGGCGGTCGGCCGCCCAGTCGCCCCCGCCGATCACATTGCCCGCACGCGCGGTGGCTACGGCCACGCCTTGCGCGGCCAAAAAGGCGTCGCGATAGCTGGCGGCGACGATCTCGGCCGCCGCCTTGCTGGCGCTGTAGGGGTCGTGGCCGCCCAGCGGGTCGTCTTCGCGATAGGGGTAGGCCCACTCGCGGTTGCGGTAGACCTTGTCGGTGGTCACCACCACCACCGCCCGCACATCGGCCTGGCCGCGCAAGGCATCGAGCACATGGGCCGTGCCCATGACGTTGGTGGCGTAGGTACCCACGGGGTCTGCATAGCCCGTGCGCACCAGCGCCTGCGCGGCCAGGTGCAGCACGATGTGCGGACGCGCGGCCTGCACCTGGGCAGCCACGGCGTGGGCATCGCGCACATCGCACGCGTGGCTGGCTTGCAAGGTGTCGCGCACGCGGGCCAGGGTGAACAGGTTGGGCTCCGTGGCGGGCGGCAGGGCCAGGCCCGTGACCTCGGCCCCCAGGCGCGAGAGCCACAGGGCCAGCCAGCTGCCTTTGAAGCCGGTGTGCCCGGTCAGCAGCACGCGCTTGCCGCGCCAGAAGCCGGGGGTGGGCCGCACGGGGTTCGCCATCACCAGCACTTCCACGGCGCCTTGCCGCTTTGCCACAGGTCTTCAAGCAGGTTTTTCTCACGCAACGTATCCATGGGCTGCCAGAAGCCGGTATGTTCGAAAGCGCGCAGTTGGCCGCTTTGGGCCAGGCGGGTCATGGGCTCCAGCTCCCAACTGGTGGTGTCGTCGGCAATGTGCGCGATCACCTCGGGCTGCAGGACAAAGAAGCCGCCATTGATCCAGCCGCCGTCACCCCGGGGTTTTTCCTCGAAGCCTGCCACCACATCGCCGTTGCGCACCAGCGCGCCGTAGCGGCCCGGGGGCTGCACGGCGGTGACGGTGGCCTGGCAGCCATGGGCGCGGTGGAAGGCAAACTGCGCGGTCATGTCGAGGTCGGCCACGCCATCGCCATAGGTAAAGCAGAACGGCTGGCCGGGCTCCAGGTATTCCTGCACACGGCGCAGGCGCCCGCCGGTCATGGTGCTTTCGCCGGTGTCCACCAGCGTCACGCGCCAGGGCTCGGCATGGCGGTGGTGCACTTCCATGCGGTTGTTGGCCATGTCGAAGGTCACGTCGGACATGTGCAGGAAGTAGTTGGCGAAATACTCCTTGATGACATAGCCCTTGTACCCCAGGCAGATGATGAAATCATTGACGCCATGCGCGGCGTACATCTTCATGATGTGCCACAGGATGGGCCGCCCGCCGACTTCAATCATCGGCTTGGGGCGCAGGTGCGATTCTTCCGAGATGCGGGTACCCAAGCCACCCGCGAGCAGTACGGCTTTCATGCTGGCAGCATAGGGCAGTCCGGCGCCGCAAAAAAGGGGAACTTCACCCGATTCGCCCCACAAAACCATTGATTGCGCCAGCGATACTCGACAACAATGCCAGGAAACGGCCCCATGCGCCTCCCGGCATTGCTGGAGGAGGCTGCAATCCGATACATTTGGTCATAGGCAATTTCCAACGGCAGGGGGGTTCGGCTCCCTGCGTCCCTACAACCGCCGCAGATCTGCTCATAGTATGTTTGTCATCATCGGCTACGTCGTCGCGTTCGGCTGCATCTTCGGGGTGTATGTTGGGCACGGCGGCAACATTTCCGTGATCCTGAAGGCTCTGCCCTTCGAAACCATCACCATCCTGGGAGGGGCACTGGGCGCCTTCGTGGTCAACAACCAGCCCAAGGTGCTCAAGGCCACCCTGGCGGCCCTGCCCATGGCGCTCAAAGGGTCCAAGTACACCAAGGCGCGCTACCTGGAGCTGATGGCCATGCTGTACGACATCCTCCAGAAAGCCCGCAAGGAAGGCCTGATGGCCATCGAAAAGGATGTCGAGACGCCGCACGAATCGGAGATTTTCAAGAAATACCCCACCCTCAGTGCCGACCACCATGTGATCGAGTTCGTTACCGACTACCTGCGCATGATGGTGTCGGGCAACCTCAATGCGCACGAGATCGAGGCCTTGATGGACAACGAAATCGAAACCCACCATCAGGAGGCGCATGCCCCTGTGGCAGCGCTGGCCCGCCTGGCGGGCGCCCTGCCGGCCTTCGGCATCATTGCGGCCGTGCTGGGCGTGGTCAACACCATGGGATCCGTGGGGCAACCACCTGCGGTGCTGGGGGGCATGATCGGTTCGGCGCTGGTGGGCACCTTCCTGGGGATCTTGCTGGCCTACGGCGTGGTAGAGCCGCTGGGGGGCCTGGTGGAGCAAAAGATGGAAGACGCGGCCAAGGAGCTGCAATGCATCAAGTCCACGCTGCTCGCCAGCATGCAGGGCTACAACCCGGCCACGGCCATCGAGTTTGGACGCAAAGTGTTGTTCTCTGGCGACAGACCCAGCTTCACCGAGCTGGAAAGCCACGTCAAGGGCAAAAAATAGGCGCAGACCCAGCGGCGCACGGCCATGGCAGAAAAGAAGCTCCAACCCATCATCATCAAGCGCATCAAGAAGGGGGGCCATGCGGCCCATGGCGGCGCCTGGAAGATCGCCTATGCCGACTTCGTGACCGCCATGATGGCCTTCTTCCTGCTGATGTGGCTGCTGGGCTCCACCGCCAAGGGTGATTTGCAGGGGATTGCAGACTACTTCAACTCTCCGCTGAAAGTGGCCATGGCAGGAGGCGACGGCGCGGGCAGCAGTTCCAGCATCATTCCAGGTGGCGGCAATGACCTGAGCAAGGTGTACGGCCAGGTGCGCCGCTCGGACTCTACCCAGACCAAGCGCACGCGCATGACCCCCGAACAGATGCGCGAAGAAATGGCACGCCAGGACCAAGCCCGCATCAAGGCACTGCAAACCAAGATCGACGCCGTGATCACTGCCAACACGCTGCTCAACGAATACAAGTCGCAGATCCGCATGGATATCACGCCCGACGGTCTGCAAATCCAGTTGGTCGATTCGCAGAACCGCCCCATGTTCGACAGCGGCAGCGCCTTGGTCAAGCCTTACATGCGCGACATTCTGCGCGGCATCGGCTCGGCGTTGATCGAAGTGGAAAACCGCATCAGCCTGGCTGGCCACACCGATGCCGTGCCCTACAGCAACAGCGAGCGCGGCTACAGCAACTGGGAGCTGTCGGCCGACCGTGCCAACGCCTCGCGCCGTGAATTGGTGGCCGCGGGCATGCCGGACGCCAAGCTGGCCCGCGTAGTGGGGCTGGCCGCCAGCGATCTGCTGGAACCCGGCAACCCCAAGGCCCCTGTCAACCGGCGCATCACCATCACAGTGTTGACCCGTGAAGCCGAAGAGCGGCTCCTAGGGAAAACCATTCCCACCGTCCCAGCAGAACAATGGATCGAAGAAAAGAGCGACAATCCTTCTAAAGGCGACCAGAGGTAACAACTTGTCACGCTCGCGGTCTTCCCACACAATCCCTCAAGAAATACCCGATCGAAAGGGTCCCAAGTGACCACACCCCTTCGTTTCCTGATAGTTGACGACTTCTCGACGATGCGGCGTATTGTCCGCAACCTGCTCAAGGAGAGCGGCTTTACCGAAGCCGACGAAGCCGAGGACGGCGTTGCCGCCCTGCAAAAGCTGCGCAACAGCAAGTTTGATTTCGTCGTCTCCGACATCAACATGCCGAACATGAACGGCTTTCAGTTGCTGGCTGAAATCAAGGCCGATGAAAAGCTCAAGCACCTGCCTGTACTGATGGTGACGGCCGAGGCGCGCAAGGAAGACATCGTGGCGGCCGCGCAAGGCGGTGCGGCAGGTTATATCGTCAAGCCGTTCACCAAGGCGACGCTGGAAGAGAAAGTCACCCTGATCATCAAAAAACTGGGGTTGTAGGCGCCATGGACAACGGCAACATGCAGGATCCGACGCACCCGACGGGCGGCGACCAGGACATCCACCACAAGATAGGGCACCTCACGCGCCAGCTCCACGACTCGCTCAAGGAATTGGGGTATGCCGAGCAGTTGGTGGCCACCGTTGGAGAGTTGCCTGACGCGCAAAGTCGGCTGTCCTACATCGCCAGACTGACTGGCGATGCGGCCGAAAAAGTGCTCAACCGCGTGGATCTGGCCAAGTCGCACAACGACAGCCTGGCCGCCGAGGCACGCGAGGTGATCGCTGCAATGGTCAAGAACCCGGTCACGGCCGTGGCCACCGGCCGCATCCTCAATTTTTTGAGAGACGTGGAACAGGCGACCAAGACGACGGACGAGCACCTCACCGAAATCATGATGGCGCAGGACTTCCACGACCTCACCGGACAGGTGATTGCGCGTGTCCTGACCCTTGCCAGCACCATCGAGCAACAGCTGGTGCAACTGGTCATCGAGACGGCTCCGCACAACGCCATCCCCACCCCCCCAGAGCCCAAGAACGAACACCTTGGCGGCCCGGTGGTCAACCCCGAAAACAACCCCGACGTGGTCACCGACCAGTCGCAAGTGGACGACCTGCTCGCCAGCCTGGGCTTCTGACCCCCCCCCCCTCTCTAATGTAGTGTTTCAAGCCTGAATAAGCGCGGCGTGCCGCCGCTTTTCAGGCTTTAGTTTTGCCCCCCCCTGGCCACAATGGCATGACAGCCCCGTCATGCCATCATGGAATCGAGCCAGGAACGCAATCTCCCCGCCACCGAGCGCAAGCTGCAGAAGGCCCGCACCGACGGCCAGGCAGCCCGCTCGCGGGATCTGTCGCACCTGGCCATTCTGGGCACGGGCGCGCTGGTGATGTTGTCACTGTCGCCCCTGCTGCTGGACCACCTGCTGCGTGGCATGGGTCAGCAGCTGGTATTTGATGCCGCTACGGTGCAGTCCCCCGCATCCATGCTGAACCGGTTGCAGCACATGGCAGCCGTCGGGCTGGTCGCCAGCAGCGTGTTCGCCCTTCTGACTGGCGGTGCTGCGCTGCTGTCCGCCGTGCTGGCAGGCGGCTGGGTCTTCAGCGCCAAACCCATCACCCCGCAATTCAACCGGCTCAATCCCCTGTCGGGCTTTGCCAACCTGTTCTCGAAGCAGCAATTCGCCAACGTGGCCAAGATGGTGCTGATGACCGGCATCCTGGTCAGCGTTGCCTGGAGTTACATGGCCCGCAGCATCGACGAAGTGGCCATGCTGGTGCTGCAGCCCTCCAGCCTGGCCCTGAGCCATGTGGCCCAGTGGCTGACCCAGGGCATGGGCTTGCTGCTGCTGGTGGTGTTTCTGGCTGCCTTGGTTGATGTGCCGCTGCAGGCCTTCTTCTTCAAAGACCGGCTCAAGATGTCGCACGAGGAAGTCAAGCAGGAGCACAAGGAATCGGACGGCAACCCGCTGGTCAAGAGCCGCATGCGCCAGCGCCAGCGCGAGATTGCCGACGGCGCCAGCATTCCGGCCGTTCCCAAGGCCGACTTCGTGGTGATGAACCCCACCCACTATGCCGTAGCGCTGCGCTATGACGAGCACTCCATGAACGCGCCCCAGGTCATCTCGCGCGGCACCGACCTGCTGGCCTTCAAGATCCGCGACATCGCCCAGGCGCACAAGATCCCGGTGCTGCAGTCGCCCGCGCTGGCACGCGCCCTGTACGCGCACGCTGAACTGGACCAGCCCATTCCCGCGCAGTTGTACGCCGCCGTGGCCCAGGTGCTGGCCTATGTGTACCGCCTCAAGGCCGCCCTGCGCGGCGAGGGCCGCATGCCCGACAACATGCCCGACCCCCACATTCCGCCTGAACTCGACCCGCTCCACCGGGCCGCCACCCAAGGGCTGCAGCCATGAAACTCACGCTCCAATCCGCACAGCAATGGGCCGGGGCCCACAGCGCCGCCGCGCAGGGCCTGTCGGCCCCGCTGCTCGTGGTTGCCATCCTGGCACTGATGGTGCTGCCCATTCCCGCCTGGTTGCTGGACACCTTTTTCACCATCAACATCGCCGTGGCCCTGATGGTCATGATGGTGGCGGCCTACATGCTCAAGCCGCTGGACTTTGCGGCATTTCCCTCGGTGCTGCTGCTGACCACGCTGATGCGCCTGTCGCTCAACGTAGCCTCCACCCGCGTGGTGCTGCTGGAAGGCCACACCGGCCCCGGCGCAGCGGGCGCGGTGATCGAGGCCTTTGGGCACTTCCTGATCGGCGGCAACTTTGCCGTGGGCCTGATCGTGTTCTCGATCCTGGTGGTCATCAACTTCATCGTGATCACCAAGGGTGCCGAGCGCATTGCCGAAGTGTCGGCACGCTTCACCCTGGATGCCATGCCCGGCAAGCAGATGGCGGTGGATGCAGACCTCAACGCCGGGCTGATCGACGAGAAGGAAGCCAAGCGCCGCCGTGCCGAGGTGCAGGAAGAAGCCAACTTCTTCGGCTCCATGGACGGCGCCTCCAAGTTTGTGCGCGGCGACGCGGTTGCCGGCATTCTGATCCTGTTGATCAACATCGTGGGCGGCTTTGCCATTGGCGTGCTGCAGCACGGCCTGTCGGTAGGCAAGGCGGCAGACACCTACATCCTCATGGCCGTGGGCGATGCGCTGGTCGCACAGATTCCGGGCCTGCTGATCTCGGTGGCGGCGGCCATGGTGATTTCGCGCGTCGGCAAAGAGTCCGACATGGGCCAGCAGATCGTGCACCAGCTGCTGACCTCCCCGCGCGTGCTGGGTGTTACGGCGGGCATCCTGATCTTCCTGGGGCTGATTCCCGGCATGCCCCATGTGGTGTTCCTGGCCATAGGCTCGCTGCTGGGCTACTTTGCCTGGGTGCTGATGCAGCGCGCCAAGGTTCCGCCGCCCGTGGAGGCTCCCGCCCCGGTGCAGGGCGACGGCGAGGCCACCTGGGACGATCTGCAACCCGTGGATCTGCTGGGCCTGGAGCTGGGCTACCGCCTGATTGCTCTGGTGGACAAGACCCGCCAGGGCGATTTGCTCACCCGCATCAAGGGCGTTCGGCGCAAGTTTGCGCAGGAAGTGGGCTTTTTGCCGCCCCCGGTCCATGTGCGCGACAACCTGGAGCTCAAGCCCAGCGGCTACCGCATCACGCTGCGCGGCGTGGTGGTGGGCGAAGGCGAGGCTTTCCCCGGCATGTTCCTGGCCATCAATCCGGGCGGCATCACCACGCCGCTGATCGGCACCCCCACCACCGACCCGGCATTTGGCCTGCCCGCCCACTGGATCGACGAGCGCCAGAAGGAAGCGGCGCAAATGGCCGGTTTTACGGTCGTTGATTCGGAAACCGTGCTTGCCACCCATTTGTCACACTTGATGCAAGTGCAGGCCGCCAAGCTGCTTTCCCGTACCGAAACCCAGCAACTGGTGGAGCACGTGGCCAAGCTGGCCCCCAAGCTCATCGAAGAAGTGGTTCCGAAAATGGTCTCGATTGCAACGTTCCAGAAAGTGCTGCAGCTGCTGCTGGAGGAGTCGGTGCACATCCGCGACATCCGGACCATCATCGAAACCCTGGCCGAGCACGCAGGCGCCGTCACCGACCCGGGCGAGCTGGCCCGGCGCGTGCGCATCGCGCTCTCGCCCGCCATCGTGCAGCAGATCTACGGCCCAACGCGGGAACTCAACGTCATCGCCATCGAGCCGGGCCTGGAACGCCTGCTGATGCAGGCACTGGGCAATGCCAGCGGCCCAGCCCTGGATCCCGGCGTGGCCGACCTGCTGACGCAGAAGGCCGCAGAAGTCGCACTCAAGCAGGAGGAAATGGGCATGCCTGCCTGCCTGCTGGTTCCCGATGCGATCCGCAGCGCCATTTCGCGCCTGGTGCGGCGCATGGCCCCCCGGTTGCAGGTGCTGGCGCACAGCGAGATCCCTGAGACCCACACCATCCGCATCGGCCCCATCCTCAAAGGAGCATCGGCATGAACATCAAACGCTTTCACGCGGCCACGTCCCGCGAGGCGCTTGCCAAGGCACGCATGGCCTTTGGTGACGGCACCCTGATCCTCTCCAACCGCCCCACCCCCAACGGTGTGGAGGTGGTGGCCACCACGGAAGAGTCGCTGAGCACCCTCGACGGCGCTGCCGAAACCGTGGCCGAACGCAGCCCGCAAGCGGCCCCCAGCCCCGCCCCCACTGCAGGGCGCAAGTCGCTGCAGGAGCGCGCCGCACTGTCGGGGCCGCGCAGCCCCATCAAGGAAGACACGGAACAACTGGCCATGAGCACGCTGTCCTTCCAGGACTATGTGCGCGAACGCATGCTGCGCCGACGCAGCGAAGCCTTGCAGCAGGTGAATACCCTGTCTGCCCCCGAGGCAGACCGTGCCCCCGAGGCTGCGCAACCCAGCGCAGCAGCGTTCAAGAAGCACAACCCGCTGCGCCAGGTGAACCACGAACTCCCCGTGCGCGCACCGCGCCGCGAGACGCCCCCCGTCTCCCTGGCCGCCCCCGCCGTGGACACCCAGGGCCTGATGCAGGAACTGCACTCCATGAAAGAGCTGATCGAGGACCGCTTCAATACCCTCTCCTGGCTCGGCCAGGCACGCCAGGATCCCATCCAGTCCAACCTGATGCTCAAGCTGATCCGTGCCGGGTATTCGCCCGCACTGGCACGCGCCATTCTGGAACGCATGCCCGAAGGCATGGATGCCCCCGAGTCGGTGCACTGGCTGATGGAGGTGCTGGAACACAACCTGCACACCGATGCGGGCCAGCCCGCCATCTATGAGGAAGGCGGCATTTTTGCGCTCGTGGGCTCCACCGGGGTAGGAAAAACCACCACCACCGCCAAGCTCGCTGCGCTGTGCGCCCGCATCCACGGCCCCGGCAGCGTGGGACTGATCACCCTGGACACCTACCGCATCGGCGCCCACGACCAGTTGCGCAGCTACGGCCGCATGCTGGGCATCGTGGCCCACCTGGCGCACGACCGCGCCGCGCTGCAGGACCTGCTGGGCCTGCTCAGCGGCAAGAAGATGGTGCTGATCGACACCACCGGCATCGCCCCGCGCGACCCGCGCAAGCGCGACATGCTGGACGTGCTCAAACTGCCCCAGGTGCAACGCCTGCTGGTGCTCAATGCCAGCAGCCATGGCGACACGCTGGACGACACGCTCGCCGCCTTCAAGACCGGCGGATCGCAGCAGGCCATCCTGTCCAAGATCGACGAGGCCGTGAAGCTCGGCCCCGCCATCGACGCCCTGATCCGCCACCAGATGCTGCTGCGCGGTGTGACCAACGGCCAGCGCGTCCCAGAGGACTGGGAATCCGCCAATGCGCACCAGCTCATTGCCAGCTCGATGCGCGCGCCGGCGCGCTCGGCCTTCGACCCCAAGGCAGCCGACCTGAGCTTCTTCTTCACCCCGTCCAGCGAACCCGCGCTGGAGAAGGGACTTGTCGATGCTTGAGTTCGGACTCCACCAGGGCACGGGCCTGTCCAGCCACACACCGCGAGACGATCTGCGGCTGCTGGCCATGGCCTGCACACAGGACGCCAGCGGCGGCCTGGAAACCCTTTGGCAGCTCTGCCTGCACCTGCAGCACCTGGGCTACCCGGTGGTGGTACTGGATGCCACCGCCCCCGAAACCCCGCGCAATCCCGGCCTGCAGAACCTGCTGGCGCACAGCGCCCGCGCCCAGGACATGCGCCCCGCCGCCAGCGCTGCCAACACCCTGGCTGTGCTTCCGGCCAAGCTGGGCCTGCAAACCCTGCTGCGCCAGGCCGAGCCCGGCCAACCCATCCTGCCCATGCTGCACCCCCTGCTGCGCAGCTACGCGCTGGTGGTGCTGCACGCCCCCATCGAAGTGCTGGCGTCGCCCCTGCTGGATGCCAGCCTGGCCACACCGCTGATCCTGATGCCGCCCGGCCAGAACGGAGTGATTTCCACCTACCGCCAGCTCAAGCTGCTGGCATTGCACGCGGGGCTCAACGGCCTGGTGGCCTGCATGGCCCGGTCTTACCCGGCCCAGCAGTTGCGCCTGGCGCAGGATTCGCTGGAATCGCTGCGCCGCTGCGCCATGCGGCACCTGGGACAACAGCCGCGCACCACGCTCATCCGCGCCGACCGGCCCCAGGAACTGCAGCGCCTGGCATTGCAATGGCTTGAAAATGCCTGCACCATCAGCGCACCAGGCGGCCTGTCTGCGCTACCATCCATTCAAACGGCAGGCATCCCCACGTACATCGCCCAGAGCCATTGAAGTGACATACACCGCCAAAGGCCAGCTTGATCGCAATGCCATGCTCCAGCAGTATGTTCCGCTGGTTCGCAGGCTTGCGCACCACATGATTGCCAAGCTGCCTGCGAACGTAGAGCTGGACGACCTGATCCAGGTCGGCATGATCGGCCTGAACGATGCCCTGACACGCTTCGAATCGGCACAGGGCGTGCAGTTTGAAACCTTTGCCACGCAGCGCATCCGCGGCGCCATGCTTGACGAGCTGCGCGACAACGACTGGATGTCGCGCAGCTCGCGCAAGAGCCAGAAGGACATCGAAAAAGCCGTCCAGCGCCTGGAGCAAAAGCTCGGGCGCAGCCCCCTGGAATCGGAAATAGCCGCTGAACTGGACATGAGCCTGGGCGACTACCAAAGCCTGCTGGGCAAGGTGCGCGGCACGCAGCTCGTCTATCTGGAAGACATGACCCATGGCGACGACGACGAGGGCTTCCTGGACCGGCACGAAACCCCCGACACCGAGGCCGACCCCATGGCACTGCTGCGCAACCAGCGGCTGCGCAGCAGCCTGGTGGGCGCCATCCAGTCACTGCCCGAGCGCGAGCAGTACATCATGGGCATGTACTACGAGCACGACATGAACCTCAAGGAAATCGCCGCAGTGCTGGGTGTGACCGAGTCGCGCGTATGCCAGCTGCACAGCCAGGCCATTGCGCGCCTGCGCGCCAAAATGCGTGCGCATTGAGGCGAAGCGGCCCTTGCCATCATCTGCCTGAGCAACATGCCAGTTGCTCCAGAACAGGTCGTATTGTCCGCGAGCCGTGGAACCGGCGCGCCCCAGGCCAGGGCTCCCGCGCAAGGGCCGCCCCGCCGCGCCGGGAGCGTCCTCCCTCCCGAATCGCGCAGCGATTCGAGAAAGGGGGGGAAGGCGCCTCAGGGGGGTGTTCCCCTTCAAGTAGTCGAGCGGTAGATGCGTGCGGCCTGGGAACCCGGCTGGCCGTAGGTGGGGGTTGGTTCGGCGGGGGGCAGGATGGATGCAACCTGCCGGTCCACCAGCGCGCCCAGGCGGGCAAGCTGTTCACGTTGCATGGCAAGCCGGTTGCTCACCGCCTGCAGGCGGGGACGCAAGGCTTCGGGCCAGGGACGGCCCTGCAGGCTGCGCGCCGCTTGAACCAAAGCGTCCAGGCCTGTGCGCAACTGGGCGCTGCATTGCTCCAGCACCAAAGGATCGGCCGCCACAAGGGCGGCCGAGATTTCTTCGAGCTGCTGTTCAACGGCTTGGAGCGCGGCTTCGGGTGTCATGGGCTGGAGTGTATTGCGAGCAGGGCATCCGTGCTGAGGAAGGTTGCGTCCCTGGCTACGCCGAATGAAAGCCTCGCGCCGCTGCAGCCCGGCCAGCGGGCTGATGGGTGCTCACACCCGGGTGCGGGAGAGGAATTCCTGGCTGTTGGCCAGCATTTTGTCGGCCACCACCTCGGCATCGACCTTGAAGGTACCGTTCTCAATGGCCGTGCGCACGGCCTTGACTTTGCCTGCGTCGAAATCGCCTTGGGTGCGAGCAGTGGTGTCCACGCCCTGTGCAGCCTTGGAAAGAATGACGGGCACCCCGGCCGATGCCACGGCTGCCGCCGCATTGCCTGCCGCAGCAGCGCCTGTGCTTGCGGGGGCAGGCGCAGGTTTGCCCTGGTTCTTGGCCGCAGCACCAGGCGAGAGACCGCCTGGCAGTTCCGGTGTTTGTCCAATTTTCATCGCTTGCTCCTAGGGCACTGGCAACACAGGGCCCGGTAGCAATGTTTTCGACCCGTTGGACGCAGACTTTAGCGGTATTTCCCAAAAAACACCTAGAGTTGGGCGCTTATCGTTCCATCATGCAGAACAATGCCTTGAATTATTCTGCCATTATCAAGCTTCACGCGCACAGTCTGACCCACAGCCCCGGCAGACATGGCCTGCCCCGCCGACGTGATGGCAAATCCCGGCCCCTGGGCCTGCACCCGCACCTGGGCACCAAAGGCAAACAACTGCGGCGCCTTGACCATGGACTGGCGCAGGGGCTGCCCTGCCTGCAGCGGCTGGGCGGCCACCTGTCCGACCCACAGCGAGGGGTCAGCCAGTACCGGCGACGGGAATGCGGCCCAATCAACCTCGGCCTGTACCGCGTCCGCCGCCGTCAGCACCGCCCCTGAGGCGACATTGCCGGCCAGCACCCAGGCTGGCCCGAAGGCCTTGACAGTGACGGGAAGAAACACATTCCAGCGCGTAGCCCCCTCGATACAGCGCAACCCCAGGCGCGTGCGCCCCCACAGCCGCCCCCCGGCAGGCAGATAGGGTTCCGCCCGTGCGCAAGGCGCCAGGCGCAGTTGGGGATCCAGCGACCCTACCGTGACCTCCAGGCGCAACGGGGAAGCTTCAGTCAGTGCGCTGCTGCGCAGTGCGTCATCGGCCCAGCGCTGTGCGACCTGGCCCCAGTCCGCCTGGGCATGGGCCTGCGACACGAGCAACCCCCAGGCCAGCAAGGCCAGCCAAGGCCGGGGATACCCCCGCATGGAGGCCCGGAAAAAAACATGGAATGGGTGCATGGCGGTTCTCCTGCAGTGGGCCTGCACGGCGTGCGCAGCACCGCCAGCATGGGATTCATCGGAGCCTTGGAACCGGCTGCGCTGTGACTTGAACACTACGGAGCACTGTATGCGCACCAGTGCTGGGCAAAGCGGCAAATTGCGCGCCCATACCCATGCTCTTTTCGCTTTAGAAAAAGTGGCGGATTTCCATAATCAGGCCATGCCGGAAGTCCGCCTGGACACTCCGGCACCGTGCAATCCGTGGTGCGAGGTCCCCATGCTAGACAAGATGACGAACCGGCTCGATTTCCAAGGCAAGGCCCTGGTGCTGCGTGCCGAGCGCCAGCGCGTCATTGCCAGCAACATCGCCAACGCCGATACCCCGGGCTATGTGGGCCGGGACATGAATTTCAGCGAGGCGCTGCGTGCTGCCACGGGTTCCGAGTCCCCCGCCATGGCGGCCACGGGCGGCACCGCCGCAGCCACCGACACGCGGCATTTTGCCCTTTCCACCACCCTGCCCAGCAGCCAGAACGGCAAGCTGGGGTACACGGTGCAGACGCAGCCATCACTGGACCAGAACACCGTGGACATGGATCGCGAACGCGCCAATTTTGTGGACAACTCCGTGCGCTACGAGGCCACGCTGCGCTTCTTCAATGGCCAGGCCAAGACCATGCTCAGCGCCATCACCGGCCAGTGATGCTGGCAGAAAGCGAGTTTCGCCATGTCGATGTTCTCCATCTTCAACGTCTCGGGCAGCGCGGTCAGTGCGCAGTCCCAGCGCCTCAACGTGGTGGCCAGCAACCTGGCCAACGTCGATGCCGTGGCCGGCCCCGACGGCAAGGCCTACAAGGCGCGCCAGGTGGTGTTCCAGACCCAGGCCATGGGACCGGACAACGCCGCCGGAGTGCGCGTATCCGCCATCAAGGAAAGCGAAACACCGGGGCGCCGCGTACACGACCCCAGCCACCCATCGGCGGACGCCGAGGGCTATGTGACGCACTCCAACGTCAATGCCGTGGACGAGATGGTCAACATGATCTCGGCCTCGCGCTCGTACCAGAACAACGTCGAAGTCATGAACACGGCCAAGTCGCTGCTGCTCAAGACGCTGCAGATTGGGCAATAAGCCCTCGGGAAACCACCATGACCACGATCTCCAACACCGCCGCCACCAAGGCCGCCTCCAGCGCCAGCAGCAGCACCAGCCAGGTGGGCGCCAACACCACCCAGGATGCGCAGGATCGTTTTCTCAAGCTCCTGGTGGCGCAGCTCAACAACCAGGATCCGATGAACCCATTGGACAACGCACAGATGACCTCGCAGATCGCGCAGATCAACACGGTCACCGGCATCCAGCAGCTCAACGACACGGTCAAGGGCATGATGAACCAGTTTGCCGCACAGCAGCTGATGCAGGCCGGCAGCATGGTGGGCCGCCAGGTGCTGGTGGAGGGCAACAGGATGTCTATCGACAGCACCAGCCACAAGGCGGGCGGCGCCTTCGACCTGGCAGGCTCCGCTGCCACGGTCACCGTGCAGGTGCTCGACCCCAACGGCAAGGAAGTGGGCACCGTGGAAATGGGCTCCCTCAAAGCCGGGCGCTACAACTTCGACTGGGACGCCTCCAGCTACTCGGGCGCCACCCCGCTGCGCTTCAAGGTGCTGGCGGCCAATGGCGAGACCGCCGTGTCGTCCACCGCGCTGATGCAGGACAAGGTCAGCGCCGTCAGCATGGACAGCGGCACCCTGTACCTGCAGCTGGAAGGCGGCAGTACCGCCACCTACAGCGGCATCAAAGCCATCCTCTGATCCTCTTCACGACTTCAGGAGCACACCATGGGATTCCAACAAGGGCTTTCAGGCCTCAACGCCGCCAGCAAAAATCTGGACGTGATTGGCCACAACATCGCCAACGCCAACACCACGGGCTTCAAGGCTTCGCGTGCCGAGTTTGCCGACATGGTGGCCTCCGCCATCGGAGGCGCCAGCAGCAACAACGCCGGTATCGGCGTGCAGGTGGCGGCAGTTGCACAGCAGTTCACGCAGGGCAACCTCACCGTCACCGGCAACACGCTGGACGTGGCCATCAACGGCAGCGGCTTCTTCATGCTGCAGCAACCCGATGGCTCGGCCGCCTACACGCGTGCGGGCAATTTCAAGCTCGACAAGAACGGCGACCTCAAGACCAACAGCGGCGCCAAAGTGCTTGGCTATCCGATCGACCCGGCCACCGGGCTGCGCACCGCCACCGTACCAGGCCCCTTGAACTTCCCCTCGGCCCAGCCGATTGCAGCCAAGCAGACCACCACGGTCACCGCCGAATTCAACCTGGACGCCAGGGCCTACGACGCCGCAGGCGTACCCGCCACGCCCGGCCCACCACCCACACCGGCCATTCCCGCAACACCACGAGCAACCTACGGCACCTCGATCAACGTGTACGACAGCCAGGGCGTGGCCGTCCCAGTGACCTTGTACTTCCAGAAGACCGCCACCGACAACCAGTGGGATGTGTATGACTCCCTCGACCCCACCGCGACATCGGTAGGCACCATCACCTTCGACAACAATGGTGCCATCACAGGACCTGCGGCCCCGGCACCCGCGACAGGTTTTGGCTTATCGCTTTCGGTGGATCCTTCACCCCCTAACCCCAACAACCTGCCGGCCTTCAACGTGCTGGTGAACCTGGACGGCGCGACCCAGTTCGGCAGCAAGTTCGCCGTGTCCGATCTGAGCCAGGACGGCTACGCCTCGGGGGAACTCACGGGCATCAACGTCGAGGCCAGCGGCATGATCATGGCGCGCTACTCCAACGGCATGACCCGTGCCGAGGGGCAGGTGGCCCTGGCCAACTTCCGCAACCCCCAAGGCCTGCAGGCCGTGGGCAACAACAACTGGGTGGAAACCTTTGAGTCGGGCCAGCCCGTGACCGGTACGCCCGGCGATGGCAACTTCGGCGCCCTGCGCTCGGGTGCGCTGGAGGATTCCAACGTCGATCTCACCGCCGAGCTGGTCAACATGATGACGGCGCAGCGCACTTACCAGGCGAACGCGCAGACCATCAAGACCCAGGACCAGGTGATGTCCACCCTGGTGAACCTGCGCTGAGCACGCCGCCCCCTGAACCGGAGCCCCCGCCATGGACCGCATCATCTACACCACCATGACCGGCGCGAACGCGGCCGCGCATCGGCAGGCCGTGCTGTCCAACAACCTGGCAAATGCGTCCACGCCGGGGTTCCGCGCCGAGATGTCCACCTTCCGTTCGGTGCCGCTGCAGGGCGGCGGCGCAAGCACCCGGGTGTTTGCGCTGGAGGCCACCTCGGGCCACCGGGACACCGCTGGCCCCGCGCAGCGCACAGGCCGCAGCCTGGACGCCATGGCCATGGGCAACGCCTGGTTCGCAGTGCAGGCAGCAGACGGCACCGAGGCCTACACGCGTGCGGGTTCGTTCGAGGTGTCGGCCACGGGCCAGTTGCTGACCTCCACCGGTCTGCCCGTGCTGTCCGACGGCAGCGCACCCATTGACATCCCTCCAGGGGCCGAGGTCTCGCTGGGCTCCGACGGCACAGTGACGGCACGCACCGGCGGGCAGCGCCCGCAGGCGGTAGGCCGCATCAAGCTGGCGACACCTGCGGCGGAAGACCCGCTCAAGCGCGGCGACGACGGGCTGTTCCGCGCCACCTCGGGCGAGCCCATCCCCAACGACGCCAACGCCCGCATGGTCAGCGGCACGCTGGAGGGCTCGAACGTGAACGCCGTCGAGTGCATGGTGGGCATGATCGCCGCCTCACGCCAATTCGAGCAGCAGATGCGCCTGCTGCAAACCGCCGAAACCAACGACAAGACCGCCAGCCAGTTGCTGGGCATGAACGGCTGAAGATGAACCCCCAAGCGGCGTCCGCTGGCTTCGGCCGCGCCAGTCCCACAGGCAACGACCCATTGATACGACAGAGGAACCCATCATGATGAACTCGCTCTGGATTGCCAAGACTGGCATGACCGCCCAGCAAACGCAGTTGGACGTGATCTCGCACAACCTGGCCAACGTCTCAACCACCGGCTTCAAGCGCAACAACGCGGTGTTCGAAGACCTGATCTACCAGAACCTGCGTCAGGTGGGCGCCAACACCACCGAGCAGAACCAGTTGCCCACCGGCCTGCACCTAGGCCTGGGCGTGCGCACCGTGGCCACCAGCCGCAACTTCACCCAGGGTTCGCTGCAGGAAACCAAGAACGGCCTGGACGTGGCCATCAACGGCAACGGCTTCTTCGAAGTCACCATGCCCGACGGCACCCTGGGATACACGCGCGACGGCTCATTCCAGGTGGACTCGCAAGGCCGGCTGGTCACCTCCAGCGGCCTGCCCGTGGCCAACGGCATCACCGTGCCGCAGGGGGCCACCAGCGTCAGCATCAGCGCCGACGGCGTGGTGTCGGCCATCGTGTCGGGCAACACCCAGCCGCAGCAGCTGGGCAGCCTGGCGATGGCCAGCTTCATCAACCCCGCAGGGCTGGAGCCCGTGGGGCAGAACCTGTTCAAGGAGTCGGCCGCTTCGGGCCAGCCGCAGCAGGGCACCCCCGGCACCAACGGCCTGGGGATCATCAAGCAGGGTTTCCTGGAGTCCTCCAACGTCAACGTGGTGGAAGAGCTGGTCAACATGATCCAGACCCAGCGCGCCTACGAGATGAACTCCAAAGCCATCCAGACCAGCGACCAGATGCTGGCCAAACTCAGCCAGATCTGAACCGGAGCCACCCCATGATCCGCCTTGTCCGCACCTGCGCAGGCAGCCTGGCCGCAGCGCTGAGCGCCGCCTGGCTCGCCGGTTGCGCCAGCCTGTCGCCCCCGCCGCCCGTGGATGTCCTGCCCACCACGCCGCCCGCTCTGGGCACCCAGCAGCGCATGCCCGCAGGCCCCGCCACGGGAAGCCTGTTCCAGCAGGCGCGCTATCGCCCCATGTTTGAAGACCGCCGTGCACGCATGGTGGGCGACCTGGTGACCATCCAGATCGTCGAGAACATCACCGCCAGCCAGAAGTCCACCTCCACGGTGGACCGCAGTTCGGACGTGTCCGCAGGCATCTCGGCCTTCCCATTCACCAGCAAGACACTGACCGACAAAGCCGCCCTGGGCGCCAAGTCTTCCAACACCTTTGCCGGAAAAGGCGGCACCGAGAGCGCCAACAAGTTTGAAGGATCGATCACCGCCACCGTCATCGATGTACTGCCCAACGGCCATCTGGTGGTGGCGGGGGAAAAGCAGATCGGTGTCAACCAGAACGTGGACGTGCTGCGCTTCTCGGGCACGGTGGATCCACGCATGATGCAGCCGGGCAGCATCGTCAATTCGACCCAGGTGGCCAATGTGCGCGTGGAGTCGCGCGGACGCGGCGAGCAGAGTGAAGCCCAGGCCATGGGGTGGATGGGGCGTTTCTTCAACACCGTCACGCCTTTCTGAGCGCACCCACACGCTCTGCCATTCAACCTAGAAACCGCAGTTGGATGCGCCTGCCAGTGCCGTGATCGGCGTGCCAGGCAAGGCGTGACGACGCAGCGCACTCCTGTGCGCAAGGAGGAACAACGCCGCATGGCGCGCCGAGCGCGGTGCTGGCGGGTGCATAGCGCTCTCACCCTGAAGGTGAACGTTCCAAAGCGGCACAAGGTCAGATTTCAAGCGGCTTACCCAAGGGTTGCAAGCGGTCAACTGCGGTTTCTAGGTTCATAGCACGTAGCGCCCGTAAACAGGGCGCTACGTGCTGTTTTTGCTGGGAAAATCCGCCTGTCTGGCGTGCAGCGGATACAGCAATTGCGTGGTGAAGAAACCGCTTTTCGGGTTTTAGAAATCCCGCATCGCTCCCACAATCAACACCATGCAAGCCACGCCCTCCCCCTTCCTGCAGAACCTGCGGCGCCACATCGGGCTGCTGCTGGCCGTGCTGGCGCTGTGCGCCGCCTGGCCCGCCCAGGCACTGCGCATCAAGGAAGTGGCGGCCGTGCAGGGCGTGCGCAGCAACCAGCTCACCGGCTACGGCCTGGTGGTGGGACTGGACGGCACGGGCGACCAGACCACGCAGATGCCCTACACCACCCAATCGCTGCAGAACTACCTGCAGAACATGGGCGTCAGCCTGCCCCCCAGCCTGGCGAGCCAGTTGCAGCTCAAGAACGTGGCCGCCGTCATCGTGACGGCGCAACTGCCCGCCTTTGCGCAGCCGGGCCAGTTTGTGGATGTGAACGTGTCCTCCATGGGCAACGCCAAGTCGCTCAAGGGCGGCATGCTGATTGCCACGCCGCTGCGCGGTGCCGACGGCGAGATCTACGCCCTGGCCCAGGGCAGCCTGGTGGTGGGCGGTGCGGGCGCGTCGTCGGGCGGCAGCAAAGTGCAGATCAACCACCTGAGCGCCGGGCGCATTCCGCAAGGGGCGCAGGTGGAGCGCTCGGTGCCCACGCCGCTGAACGAGGGCGACAGCGTCACGCTGGGTCTCAACGCCTCGGATTTCCAGACCGCGCGCCGCGTGGCGCAGGCCATCAACGCCCGCATGGGCGAGGGCCGCGCCCAGGCCCTGGACGGGCGCACGGTGCAGGTGCGCGCGCCCACCGACCCCAACGCCCGCGTGAACTTCATCGCCGAGCTGGAGGAGCTGCCCATCGAGTCCATGGTGCCTTCGGCCAAGGTGGTGATCAATGCACGCACCGGCTCGGTGGTGCTCAACCAGGCCGTCACGCTGGGGCCCTGCGCCATTGCGCACGGCAACCTGTCCATCGTCATCAGCAGCCGCCCGGTCATCAGCCAGCCCGCACCTTTTTCGCAGGGCCAGACGGTGGTCACGCAGCAAAGCGACATCCAGATCAACCAGGATCCGGGCAACATCATCCAGGTGCCGGCTTCGGCACAATTGTCCGACGTGGTGCGCGCGCTCAACGCGCTGGGCGCCACGCCGCAAGACCTGTTGGCCATCCTGCAGGCCATCAAGGCTGCTGGTGCACTCAATGCGGAGTTGGAGGTGATCTAGCATGGCCCTCTCCCTGTCCTCCTCGCACCCCCTGCACGCCAGCCAGGGGCTGGCGGCAGACCTGCAGTCGCTGCAGCAGCTCAAGCGCGGCGCCACGCAAAGCGACCCGGCGGCCACCAAGGAAGCGGCGCGCCAGTTCGAGTCGCTGTTCATGCGCGAGATGATCAAAAGCATGCGCGAGGCCACCATGAAATCCGGCCTGCTCGACGGCGCCCATGGCGACCTGGGCGCGGATCTGCTGGACCAGCAGCTCTCGGTGCAGATGTCGGGCCTGCCCGGCGGGCTGTCCGAGACCATTGCGCGCCAGCTGGCGCAGGCCATGGGCGTGCAGCCCGCCGCATCCGGCACGCCGTCCACGCTGAGCCTGGGGGGGGTGCGCCAGACCACCACGCCCAGCACCAGCCAGGCCACAACCACACCCGCCCCAGCAGGGCGCGACGCCTTTGTCCAGCACCTGAGCGGCACCGCCGAGCGCGTGGCGCAGGAAAGCGGCATCCCCTCCGCCTTCATGCTGGGCCAGGCAGGCCATGAAACCGGCTGGGGCAAGAGCGCCATCAAGAAGGCCGATGGCAGCGACTCGTTCAACGTGTTCGGCATCAAGGCCGGCAAGGGCTGGACGGGCAAGGTGGCCGAGGTGACGACCACCGAATACATCGATGGAAAGCCACGCAAGGTGACGGCCAAGTTCCGCGCCTACGACTCCTACGAGGAATCGTTCCGCGACTACGCCCGCCTCATCAAGGAAAGCCCACGCTACGAGAAGGCCGAGTCCGTCGCCAGAACAGGCTCG
Organism: Burkholderiales bacterium; assembly: GCA_016192425.1. Classification (GTDB taxonomy): domain Bacteria; phylum Pseudomonadota; class Gammaproteobacteria; order Burkholderiales; family Burkholderiaceae_C; genus Simplicispira. The sequence goes on along the minus strand of JACPUE010000032.1, from coordinate 29,751 downwards.
GCCCAGGCCTATGCCAGCGCGCTGCAAAAGGCGGGCTACGCCACCGACCCCGAGTACGCCAGGAAGCTCAGCGGCGCGATCAACAGCGCGCTGCGGGCGCAGCGGGCGCTGGCCTAGGGAGAAGCACATGAGTCTGCTCAACGTCGGTGCCCGGGCTCTGCTGGCCAACCAGGTGGCTTTGCAGACGGCAGGGCACAACATTGCCAACGTCAATACCGAGGGCTATTCGCGCCAGAGCGTGGTGCTGGAGACCGTGCAGGGCCAGTTCACTGGCGGCGGGTACATCGGCAAGGGCGTGAATGTGGCCACCGTCATCCGCAACCACAGCGAGATGCTGACCCGCCAGGCCGCATCGGCAGCCTCGACGTCGGCAGGAGACGCCATCCGCTCCACGCGCCTGAAACAGCTGCAGGACGTCTTCAGCGGCGGCACGGACGGCCTGGGCGCGGCCATCAACGACATGATGAATGCGTTTTCGGACGTAGTCACCGCGCCCACCGATCTCTCGGCACGCAGCCTGGTGCTGACGCGGATCGATGAAACCGCCAATCGCATCAACGCCTCTTCCGCGCGGCTCGATGAAATCCAGAGCACCGTGCGCAACGAGCTCGACGGCGCCATCAACCAGGTCAACACCCTTGCCAAAAGCCTTGCGGCCGTCAACGAACAGATTGCGCGTGCCAAGGGCAACGGCCAACCGCCCAACGACCTGCTGGACCAGCGCGACACCTTGATCCGCAACATCAACCAGTACTTCCAGACCACCCAGGTGGAGGCCGATGACGGATCGATGAGCGTCTTCATCGCCAGCAGCCAGCCGCTGGTGCTGGGCACCTCTGCGGCAAGCCTGAGCGTGGACAACGGCACCGAGTTTCCCGGCAGCGGGCAGCTCAAGGTGTTCTTCCACAACGCTGGCGGCACGGCCATCGAGCTCAACGAGGGCATGCTCGCCGGCGGCGAAGTGTCGGGCCTGCTGCGCTTTCACAACGGCGACCTGACCGAGGGCCGCAACCTGCTGGGGCGCATGGCGGTTGCCATCAGCGAATCGCTGAACGCCCAGAACCACCTGGGCCTGACCCTGGACGGAACCGTCGGCGGCGACCTGTTCAAGCCCATCGCGCTGAGCGACGCCATCTCTGCCAGCACCAACGCACCCGGCTCCAGCATTGCCCTGGCAGTGTCCGACCCGACCAAGCTGGCCGCCTCGAACTACGAAATCACCTACACCGCCGCCAATGCAGGCTATGTGCAGCGCCAGTCCGACGGCAAGGTCTTCCAGTTCGGCCCGGCACCGGCCACCTACGCCACGGTCAACGCCTTGTTTTCCGACCAGGGCCTGGCGCTGACGATCACGGGAGCGCCAGTGGCTGGCGACCGCTTCCTGGTCAACTCGCTCCAGACCACTGCGGGCAACATGGAGTCGGTGCAGTTTTCTCCCCGCGACCTGGCGGCGGCCAACCCGGTCAACGCCAAGCTGGGTTCGAGCAACACCGGGCAATTGCAAATGGACCGCCTGGTGGCCCGCAGCAACCCGCCGGGCGCAACTGCGCCGGTGACCATCACCTTTACCGGCCCCAACAGCTACACGCGCTCGGACACAGGCCCCGCGGTGTACGCCTATGTGTCGGGCCAGCCCATCACTTACGACACAGCGGTGCCGCCCACGGGCTGGTCCATCACCCTCAAGGGCACCCCGGCGGCGGGCGATACGGTGCTCATCGACAACGCGCTCAACCCCGCCTACGGCGACTGGTACAAGCGCGACGCAGGCAACGCCAGCGCCTTGCTGGGCCTGCGCGACGTAAAAATGTTTGACGACGCCACCCTGGCCGACGGCTATGCCAGCCTGATGGCCCAGGTGGGCACGCGCACCCAGAGCGCGCAGTTTGCGGCAAAGGTGTCGGAGAAGATTGCCGCCCAGCTCGAAGGCGATCGCACGGCCGTCTCCGGCGTCAATCTGGACGAAGAGGCTGCTCGTCTGATCCAATACCAGCAGGCCTACCAGGCATCGGCCAAAATGATCCAAATCGCCCAGAGCGTGTTCGACAGCCTGATCTCGACCATGGGTCGCTGAAATGAAACAACACCCCCCTGAGGCGCTTCGCGCCTTCCCCCCTCTCTCGAATCGCTGCGCGATTCGGGAGGGGGGACGCCACCGGTGCGGCGGGGCGGCCCTTGCACGGTGGCCGCTGGCCTGGGGCGTGCCGGTTTCATGCGCTGCGGGCAGGGGGACGCTCCCGGCGCCCGCACGTGGGAATGCTGGCGGCCCTTGCGCGGGAGTCCTGGCCTGGGGCGCGCCGGTTTCATGCGTTGCAGGTGGTGCAAACACCATGGAAAATAGGAGCCAGACATGAGCAACACCTTCATGCGCGTCGGTACCGCCAACATGTACGACAACGCGCTGCGCAACCTGGGCGAGCGCCATTCCAGCCTGGTAGATCTGCAGGAGAACCTGACCTCGGGCAAGCGCGTGGTGCGCCCCAGCGACGACCCGGTGGCCGCCGCCCAGGCCGAGCGCGCGCTCACGCGCATCACGCGCATCCAGACCGAGCAGCGCACCCTGGAAGTGCAGCGCAACGCCATGGCCCAGGCCGAAAGCTCGCTGGGAGATGCCGTCAACCTGGTGCAGGAGATGCGCCAGCTCATGGTCAATGCGGGCAGCGGCACGCTGACCACCAACGACCGCAAGACCATTTCCCAGCAGATACAAAGCCTGCGCGACCAGTTGTTTGACGTGGTCAACCGCAAGGACACCAACGGCCTGCCCCTGTTCAGCAGCCTGGGCAGCGCGTTGCAGCCCTTCCTGGGCCCGCTGACACCGGCGCCGGACTACAGCTTTGAAGGCCTCCCCGGCCAGACCTCTGCGGGGGATGTGTCCCTCCCCCTCACCATGGACGGCGATGCGGCGTTCATGTTCCACAACCAGCGCGACGGCGTGTACCACGCCAGCATCAGCGCCGTGCCTGCCGACCGGCAGTTTGGCACCACCGGCATCACCACCACCGACCCCACCCTGGTGACGGGCGACAACTACCAGATCGTCTTCAGTGGCGTAGGGCCTGGCGCCACGGCCGGAACGCTCACGGCGACCTACACCATCACCAACACCACCACCATGGTGAGCCAGCCGCCGGTGACGGTGCCCGACTTCCCCGCCGACAAGCCGGTGACCATAGGCATCAGCACGATTCCAGGCCTGAGCTTCGACATCAAAGGCACGCCTGCCAACGGCGACACCGTCACCCTGCAGCCCAGCGCCAGCGTCTTCAGCGTGGTGGATGCTGCCGTGCGTGAAATCGCAGGCGCAGCCAACAGCAACGCCGCCGCGCAGGCGGTGGGGCAGGCGCTGCAAAACATCGACCGCGGGCTGGAGCGCATCCAGGCCTCGCGCGGCTACGCGGGCGAACTGCTCAACCGCGCCGACCGCATCACCGGCAACCAGGAAAAACGCTCCAACCAGCTCGAATCCGACCGCTCGCGCGCCGAAGATCTGGATATGATCAAAGGCATCTCGGACTTCCAGAACCAGCAGGTGGGTTACGAGGCAGCGCTCAAGTCCTACTCCATGGTTCAGAAGATGTCGCTGTTCAACTTCATTTCCTGATGGTGCAATCCGTCCTTGGCAGTCTCGTTCTGGGCTACCGGCCCCTGTGGGGCGCAGCGCGTTCGCTGGCCGGCGTGCAGTTGTACGTGCGCGAAGCCGCCGCCGTGGGCATGGACGCCCCCCACCTGCTGCGCACCTTGCAGGAGATGTGGTCTGCCAGTTCCCCGCCGCTGCTCATTTCGCCGCTGTCGCACCAGTTGCTGAGCGACCTGCTGGAACACGCACCGCGCGGCAGCCCCTGGATTCTGGTGCCCGGCCAGTGGCTGGGCGATTCGGCCCTGTTTGCCCAGGTGCAGGCCGCCCACCAGCGCGGCCTGCGGCTGGTATGGCGCGGCCCGCTGGGCCGCCTGCCCGATGCCGAGGTGGCGCGCTGCTTTGACAACAGCCTGCTGAGCCTGCAGCCCGAAGAAGCCATGGCAGCGCTGCAGGCCTCCCCCCCGCCCCGCCCCGGCACACCCCACCCCCCTGGGCATGGCGCCAGCCCGGTGATCGACGGGCAGATGTACGAAGACATTGCCAGCCGTGCGCTCATGTCGCACTGCCTGGACGCGCACCGCGCCGTGGCCCTGGCCGGCTGGCCCACGGAGGATGTGCTCTACAGCCTGCGCCACCAGCCCATGCAGCCAGCGCACGCCACCATCCTCAAGCTGCTCAAGGCCATAGACGCCGAGCAGTCGCTGGACGTGTTCGAGGGCATCCTGGGCGAAGACCCGCTGCTGGCCTACCGCTTCATGGTCTATACCAACTCGGCATCGCTGGGCCTGCGCACGGGCATCGATTCTTTGCGCCGCGGCCTGGTGATGATGGGCTATGGTTCGATCCGCAAGTGGCTGTCCGACCAGCTCCCGCACGCCAGCACCGAGGCCGACCTGCGCCCGGTGCGCGAATCCATGGTGCTGCGCGCACGCCTGATGGAGCAGCTGATAGAACCCGGCCTGCAGCACGAACTGCGCAGCGAGGTGTACCTGTGCGGGCTGCTGTCGCAGCTGGACGAATTGCTGGACGAGCCCCTGGGCACCATCCTGCACCGCATCCCCCTGTCGGACCGGGTGTTCGACGCCCTCGTCATGAACCACGGCCCCTACGCCCCCTGCCTGCAGCTGGCCCGCGCGCTGGAAACCGACGACGCCAGCGCGATCCGCCAGCTCTGCGCGGACCACGAGATGGAGCAGGAGGACATCAACCGCATCCTGCTGCGCACCCTGGCGGGTACTAAAAGAACACCCCCCTGAGTCGCCTTCGGCGCCTTCCCCCCGCTCTCGCAGTGCTGCGCACTGCGGGCAGGGGGACGCACCCGGTGGCCGGGCAAAGCCCGATCCACGGGTGCCCTGGCAGCCCCCTGCTAAGGACATGGGTGTTGTTTGATGTTATTGCTCCTCTACCGAATCAATTTTGCGAACCGCTCGCACCACCGCCTATGCGTGACACGGACGCGGACCACGCCAGGGCTCCCGCGCAAGGGCCGCCCCGCCGCGCTGGGAGCGTCCCCCTGCCCGCAGTGCGCAGCACTGCGAGAGCGGGGGGAAGGAGCGAAGCGACATAGGGGGGTGTCACTTTATACAGAGGGCATCTGGCCTCGGATGCGCTCGAACACGGCCCAGAAGGCGGCGTCCTGCGTGGTGCTGAAGTTGATGCGCATGAGCGTGCTGGGCTGGCGGCTGGCGTGGAACAGGGCGCCGGGGGCGAGCAGGTAGCCCTCGTCCAGCATGCGCTGGGCCAGTGCGTCGGTGTCCACCCCAGTGTCCACCCAGCCGAACAGGCCTGCCGGGTCGGCCGCGAAACGGCAGCCCGCCTGCAGCGCCAGGCGCACGCTGCGCTCGCGCGCCTGGGCCAGGCGCATGCGCATGCGTTCGGCGTGGCGGCGCAGTTGGCCCTGGTCTATGCACAGCGCCATGGCCTGCTCCAGCACCGAGGGCGTGGTCAGCGTGGACAGCAGTTTGGTGTCGAGCAAACGCTCGCACAGGTCGGCAGGCGCAGCCAGGTAGCCCACGCGCCAGCTCGGCGCCAGGATCTTGGCAAAGCCGCTCACGTAGATGGTGCGCTGCAGGCCGTCGAGCGCGCACAGGCGCGTGGCGTGCTCCGGCGCAATGTGGCTGTAGGTGTCGTCTTCAACGATATGGAAGCCGTGGCGCTGCGCCAGTTGCAGCACCTGGTGCGCACTGCCGGGCGTGAGGCAGTAGCTGGTCGGGTTGTGCAGCACGCTGACGCTGACGAACAGCTTGGGCGCATGGGCCTCGCAGTAGCGCGCCATCACCTCCAGGTCCGGGCCCTCGGCACGGCGCGGCACGGGCAGCACACGCATGCCCAGGGCGTCGAGCCGGGCAAACTCCACCGACCAGCCGGGCTCCTCGACCATCACCGGATCGCCCGCCTTGAGCAGCGTGCGGCTCACGATGTCCAGCGCCTGCGTGGCGCCCACGGTGGTCACGATCTGCGTGGGGCGCACCGGTATGTTCAGGTCGGCCAGGCGTCGCGCCAGCACCTGGCGCAGGCCCGCATCCCCCTGCGGCTCGCCGTAGTTCAGCGAGCCCGAGGCCACCGCACGCCCGGCGGTGATCTTGCGCAGCGCTGCCGGCATGAAGCGCGCCTCCTCCAGCCACTGCGGCGGCAGCACGCCCGCACCGGGCTGGGGCTTGCCCGAGCCCTGGTGGAACATGCCCCGGATCAGCGCCGTGGCATGGATCTGCGCGCCCGAGGGCAGCGGAAAGGGCTCCGGCGGGGCCACTTCATTTGCTATTGTTTTGATAGCTGTTTGCGCTTGTCCATATTGCCCTGCAGCCTTATTTTGCGTCAAATCCCGCACATAGAAGCCGCGCTGGCGCCGCGCCTCCACCAGCCCCTGGGCCAGCAACTGGTCGTAGGCGGCCACCACGGTGTAGGGGCTCACGCCCTGCTGGCGCGCACAGTCGCGCACCGAGGGCAGGCGCGAACCGGCAGGCAGCAGGCGCGAACGGATGCGCTCGGCAAAACGCTCGGCGAGCTGGTCGGTCAGGGTGCGGTGGGACGTGCGGATGAGCATGGTGCAAGGTGTACCGCTCTGTGCACCAGCACAGTTCGGTGTTTTGTCAGAAAAACTGTGCTGGAACTGTAGCGGAAATTGGACCTACAGTGCATGCAATCCACCGACAAAAACCCATGCCCCCCTCTACCCCCTTGCCCACCCCGGCAGCACCTTCCCCCGCGCTGCCCAGCGAAACCCGCGGCCTGGCCCTGGGCCTGCTGGGCGTGGCGATCTTCGCCCTCACGCTGCCCATGACGCGCCTGGCCGTAGGCACGCCCGAGGCGCCGCTGATGTCGGGCCTGTTCATCGCCATGGGGCGCGCGGCGGTGGCGGGGCTGCTGTCGGCACTGCTGCTGGCGCTGCTGCGCGCGCCCTTGCCGCGCCGGGCCGACTGGGGGCCGCTGGCCCTCACGGCGCTGGGCGTGGTGTTCGGGTTTCCGCTGCTCAGCTCCATCGCCATGCGCCATGTGGGCGCGGTGCATGCCAGCGTGATCGTGGGTGCGCTGCCGCTGGCCACGGCGGCCGTGGGCGCGCTCTTGCACCGCCAGCGCCCCTCGGGGGGCTTCTGGGCCTGCGCGCTGCTGGGCGCTGCGCTGGTGGTGGGTTTTGCGCTGCTGCGCTCGGGTTCGGCGGGGCTGGCCTTGCACCCGGCCGACCTGCTGCTGCTGGGCGCCGTGCTGTGCGCCGCCGTGGGCTATGGCTACGGCGCGCGCCTGTCGCAGCACATGCGCGCCGACACGGTGATCTGCTGGGCGCTGGTGATCTCGCTGCCCGCCACGCTGCCGCTGGGGCTGCTGTCCTGGCCCCAGGCGCCGGTGCCCGCCTCGGCCTGGGCCGCGTTCGGCTACGTGGCGGTATTCTCGATGTGGCTGGGCTTCTTTGCCTGGTACCGCGGCCTGGCGCTGGGCGGCACGGTGCGTGTGAGCCAGGTGCAACTGGTGCAGCCTTTCCTGGGCATGCTGTTTGCCGTGCCGCTGCTGGGCGAGCGCCTGGACGCCGTGAGCCTGGGCTTTGGCCTGGCAGTGATGGCTACCGTTTTGGCAGGAAGGCGCATGCCAGTGGCTGGCAAACCCTGAATCCAAATTCCCGCGCCAAGGTTAAGCTCGCAGGCAGGCCACACGATGGCCGCAACCCCGAACCTGCGCCCACCCTCAGCGCACCCTCAACTGGAGATGAATGCAATGACCCACTGGACCCTGGCCGCTAGAGCCGCCAAGATGAACCCCTCGGTGATCCGCGAGATCCTCAAGGTCACCGAAAAGCCCGGCATCATCAGCCTGGCGGGCGGCCTGCCCTCGCCCAAGACCTTCCCGGTCGACGCCTTTGCCAAGGCCTGCGAAGTGGTGCTGGGCCACGACGGCGCCGCCGCACTGCAATATGCCGCCAGCGAAGGCTACGGCCCGCTGCGCGAGGCCATCGCCGAGCAACTGCCCTGGGATGTAGACCCGGCCCAGGTGCTCATCACCACCGGCTCGCAGCAGGGCCTGGACCTGGTGGCCAAGGTGCTGATCGACACCGGCAGCCGCGTGCTAGTGGAAACGCCCACCTACCTGGGCGCGCTGCAGGCCTTCACGCCCATGGAGCCGCGGGTGGCCGCCGTGGCCAGCGACGATGAAGGCGTGGTGGTGGACGACCTGCCCGCCAAGGTGGGAAGCGGCGCCGACAGGGCGCGCTTCCTGTACGTGCTGCCCAACTTCCAGAACCCCACGGGCCGCACCATGAGCGAGGCGCGCCGCGCCGCGCTGGTGGAGAAGGCCGCCGCCCTGGACCTGCCGCTGATCGAGGACAACCCCTACGGCGACCTGTGGTTCGACAACCCGCCGCCGCGCCCGCTGACGGCGCGCAACCCCGAGGGCTGCATCTACCTGGGCTCGTTCTCCAAGGTGCTGGCACCGGGCCTGCGCCTGGGCTACGTGGTCGCGCCCAAGGCAGTGTTTCCCAAGCTGCTGCAGGCCAAGCAGGCCGCCGACCTGCACACGCCCGGCTTCAACCAGCGCATGGTGGCCGAGGTGCTCAAGGGCGGCTTCCTGGAGCGCCATGTGCCCACCATCCGTGCGCTCTACAAGCAGCAGCGCGACGCCATGCTGGCCGCGCTGCAGCGCGAAATGGCTGGCCTGGACGTGCACTGGAACAGCCCGCAAGGCGGCATGTTCCTGTGGCTGCGCCTGCCCGAAGGCCTGGACGCCACCGCGCTGCTGCCCCAGGCCGTGGAGCGCAACGTGGCCTTCGTGCCCGGCGCTGCGTTTTATGCCGACCAGGCGGACGCGCGCACGCTGCGCCTGTCCTTCGTGACGGCCAGCGCCGCCCAGATCGACACCGGCATTGCCGCACTGGCCGCCACCATCCGCGCCGCCCGGCAGGCCTGACCCACAAACGCCACGCACAGCCAGCCCAGGAGCCCAGCCATGCGAGAACGCGCCTTTGTGCAGATCGACGTCTTCAGCCAGCAGCCTGGCGACGGCAACCCGCTGGGCGTGGTGCTGGACGCCCAGGGCCTGGGCGACGCCGACATGCAGCGCTTTGCCACCTGGGCCAACCTGTCGGAGACCACCTACCTGCTGGCGCCCACCGAGGCGGGCCGCGCCGCCGGGGCCGACTACCGCGTGCGCATCTTCAGCCCGCGCGGCGAGCTGCCCTTTGCCGGCCACCCCACGCTGGGCAGTTGCCATGCCTGGCTGCAGGCGGGCCACCAGCCGCGCGTGGCCGGAGCCATCGTGCAGGAATGCGCGGGCGGGCTCGTGCGCATCGAGCAAAGCGACGGGCTGCTGGCCTTTGCCGCGCCCCCCCTGCAGCGCAGCGCCCCCAACCCCGCGCTGCTGGCGCTGGTGACCGGCGCACTGGGCCTGCGCCCCCAGCAGGTGCTGGCCGCGCAGGTGCTGGACAACGGGCCGCGCTGGCTGGCGCTGCTGCTGCCCAGCGCCGAACTGGTGCTGGGCCTGCAGCCCGACCACGCCCGCCTCAAGGACCTGGGCCAGGACGTGGGCGTGGTCCACGTGGCCCCCATGGCCAGCGACACCAGCCGCCCCGGCGTGACCGTGCGCGCCTTTGCCGCGCCCATGGGCAACCCCGAAGACCCGGTCACCGGCAGCCTCAACGGCAGCCTGGCGCAGTGGCTCATTGCCGAAAGGCTGGCGCCGCAGCGCTACCTCGTGGCCCAGGGCGAACGCCTGGGCCGCGCCGGGCGCGTGCACATCCGCCAGGACGGCCAGGGCCAGGTCTGGGTGGGCGGCCAGAGCATCACCTGCATCCAGGGCACAGCGATGCTCTGAGAACCCACAGCCCGCCCACTGCACGCCCAGGAGCCCGCATGCGCCAACGCCCCTTCCAGCAAGTCGATGTGTTCACCGCCACCCCCTACCTGGGCAACCCCCTGGCGGTGGTGCTGGACGGCGAAGGTTTGGCCGCCGAGTCCATGCAGCAGTTCACCAACTGGACCAACCTGTCCGAAGCCACCTTCGTGCTGCCGCCCACACCCGAGGGCCGCGCCGCCGGGGCCGACTACCGCGTGCGCATCTTCTGCCCCGGCGCCGAACTGCCCTTTGCAGGCCACCCCACCCTGGGCACCTGCCACGCCTGGCTGCAGGCAGGCGGCCAGCCGCGCACCCCCGGCCGCATCGTGCAGGAATGCGGCGCGGGCCTGGTCACGCTGCGCCAGGACGGCGAGCGCCTGGCCTTTGCCGCGCCGCCGCTGGTACAAAGCGGCCCGCTGGACGAAGTGGATGTAGAACGCATCGCGCGCGGCCTGGGCGTGGCGCGCAGCGACATCGTGCACCACGCCTGGTGCCACAACGGCCCGCACTGGCGCGCCGTGCTGCTGCGCTCGGCCGAGCAGGTCTTGGGCTTGCAGCCCGACCCGGCCGTGCTGGGCGGGCTGTCCGTCGGCGTGGTCGGCCCGCGCAGCGCGGCGCGCCATGCGGCCGATGGCTGCGCCTTCGAGGTACGCGCCTTCTTCCCTGGCAACCACGGCCTGGCCGAAGACCCGGTCACCGGTAGCCTGAACGCGGCGCTGGCGCAGTGGCTCATCCCCGCCCACCTGGCGCCGCGCAGCTACGTGGTGAGCCAGGGCACCACCCTGGGCCGCGCCGGGCGCGTGCATGTGCAGCAAGAAGGCCCCGACACCTGGATTGGCGGCCAGACCGTCACCTGCATGCGCGGCGAGGTGCGCCTGTGAGCCCACCCGCGCCCTGCGTGGACCACCTGGTGGTGCTGGCGGCCGACCTGGCCAGCGGCGCCGCCTGGTGCGAGCGCACGCTGGGCGTGGCCCCGGCAGCAGGGGGCGAACACCCGCTCATGGGCACGCACAACCGGCTGCTGCAGGTCAGCAGCCCGGCACATCCGCGCGCCTACCTGGAAATCATTGCTATCAATCCAATAGCTGCTCGCGCAATACCGGCGGGCGCAAAGCGCTGGTTTGATATGGATTGCCAGGCCCTGCAGGCCCAAGTGGCGCAGCACGGGCCCCGGCTCATCCACTGGGTGGCCGCCGTGCCCGACGCGGCAGCAGCCCGCGCTGCGCTGGCCGCGCAGGGGCTGGAGCGCGGCGACATCCTCAGCGCCAGCCGCGCCACGCCCCAGGGCCTGCTGCAGTGGCGCATCACCGTGCGCCCGGACGGCCAACGCCTGCTCGGCGGCTGCCTGCCCACGCTCATCGAATGGGGCGTGCAGCACCCCTGCGGCACCCTGCCCGCCAGCGGCGTGCGCCTGCAGGCGCTGGCGCTGCAACACCCCCAGGCCCCCGCGCTGGCCGCAGCCTGCCAGGCCATCGGCCTGGACGGGCAGGTGGCGGTGCAGCACGCTGCACCGCCCTCCCTTCGCGCCACACTGGCCACGCCGCGCGGCCTGGTCACCCTGACCTCCTCTTGATGGCACCCCCATGACCCACCTGCTCCCCACCCTTGCCGACATCCAGGCCGCCGCCGAAGTGGTGTACCGCGACTTCCCCCCCACACCCCAGTACCGCTGGGGCCTGCTCGGCGAGCGCCTGGGCACCGAATGCTGGCTCAAGCACGAGAACCACACCCCCGTGGGCGCGTTCAAGATCCGTGGCGGGCTCACCTATTTCGACCAGCTCGCGCGGCGCGGCCCGCTGCCGCGCGAAGTCATCAGCGCCACGCGCGGCAACCACGGCCAGAGCATGGGCTGGGCCGCGCGCCGCCATGGCGTGGCCTGCACCATCGTCGTGCCGCACGGCAACTCGGTGGAAAAGAACGCCGCCATGCGCGCGCTGGGCGTCACGCTCGTCGAGCACGGCGCAGACTTCCAGGAAGCGCGCGAGCACGCCATGCACCTGGCCCAGGAGCGCGGCGCGCACATGGTGCCCAGCTTCCACCCCGACCTGCTGCGCGGCGTGGCCACCTACTGGTGGGAATTTTTGCGCGCCGTGCCCCAGCTCGATGTGGCCTACGTGCCCATCGGCCAGGGCTCGGGCGCCTGCTCCGCCCTTGCCGCCAAGCGCGCGCTGGGCCACGGCGTGCGCATCGTGGGCGTGGTCAGCCGCCACGCCACCACCTATGCCGACTCCATTGCAGCGCGCCGCGTGGTGGAGGCCCCAGTGACGACACAACTGGCCGACGGCATGGCCTGCCGCGTGGCCGACCAGGCGGCGCTGGACGTGCTGGTGGACGCGCTGGACCATGTGGTGCAGGTGAGCGACGCCGAAGTCGCCGCCGCCATGCGCCACCTGTTCACCGACACGCACAACGTGGCCGAAGGCGCAGGCGCCGCCGCCCTGGCCGCCGCGCTGCAGGAGCAAGGCAGCCTGCGCGGGCAGTGCGTGGGCCTGGCGCTCACGGGCGGCAATGTGGATGCGCCGGTGTTCAGCGAAGTGTTGTCCCTGTAGGGCAACGCGGCACCCCCGTCGCTTGCGCGACAAGGCGGCAGCCGCCTGCGCCGCCACAATCGCGCCCCATGGGAACGCTCTACCTCGTGCGCCACGGCCAGGCCTCGTTTGGCGCAGACGACTACGACCAGCTCAGCCCCCTGGGCCTGCAGCAGGCGCAACGCCTGGGCGCGCACTGGCTTGCGCACGGCCAGCACTTTGACACCGTGTTCACCGGCACGCTGCGCCGCCACGCGCAGACCCTGGACGGCATCGCCCAGGGCCTGCCCGGCCTGCCTGCGCCGCAGGTGCTGCCCAGCCTGGACGAATACGACAGCCTGGCGCTGATCCGCGCCATCCACAACGCCCCGCTGCAACGGCCTGACACCCCTGAGCTGTACCGCCAGCACTTCCGCCTGCTGTGCGACGCCATTGCGCAATGGATGGCGGGCGTCATCAGTCCCCAGGGCATGCCGAGCTGGGAAGACTTTTCTGCTGGCGTGCGCAGTGTGCTGGAGCAGGTGCGCCACGACCACGCCGACCAGAACGTGCTGCTGGTCAGCAGCGGCGGCCCCATCTCCACGGCCGTGGGCGAAGTGCTGGGCACCGCCCCCGAGGTGACCATTGCGCTGAACATGCGCATCCGCAACAGCGCCGTCACCGAATGCAGCGTGAGCCCCAAGCGGCTGATGCTGCAGACCTTCAACACACTGCCGCACCTGCATGCTGCGGAGCATGCCTCCTTGGTCACCCACGCCTGAACCATTGATCCGTCCGCCCCACAGGCGGCGGCGTCCAAAGCAAAACCAAAGCTTGCGGGCAGACCATAGCGCCACCAACGTTTTGAGGCGCTTTCCATGCTCGATCTTTCTCCCCGCTTTCCCCAGCCTTCCTTTCACCGGCGCAGGTTTCTGGCAGCCCTGGGCATTGCACCCGCCTGCCTGAGCGGCCTGCTGACCGGCTGTGGCGCAGGCGACGACGACCCGCCCTCCGGCCCCGCAGGCATCAGCGCCCAAGAGGCCGCCAACGCAGCCGTTGCCCAAGGCATCGTCGGTGCGCTGTGCCAGTACATCGATGGCAAAGCCTCCCAGCCCCCACAGCTTGGCACGGCGGGATTTCGACGCCTGGGCCAGGCCAGTAGCGTGCAGGCCACCGATCCGTTTGCGATTGGCTCCACCACCAAGGCCATGACGGCCGCACTGGCCGCGCGCCTGGTGGACAGCGGCCGCCTGCAATGGGAGTCCACCCTGGAGCAGATGCTGCCAGCGCTGGCGGCAGGCATGCGCCCGGTGTACCGCACCGTCACCTTGCGCCAGCTGCTGGCGCACCGCAGCGGCCTGATGGCCTTCCAGGGCAACGCCGATGTGCAAGCACTGGTCAACGGCCTTGATGGGGATATCCCCGACGACGTGGCCATGCAACGCCAGTTGTTCGCGCGCTGGGTGCTGTCCCAGGCGCCCATTGCCGGCATCCGGCCTGGCGTTGACTATGCCTACTCCAACGGCGGATACACGGTGGTGGGCGCCATTCTGGAGGCCCAGACGGGCCAGCGCTATGAAGACCTCTTTACCGCGCAGCTGGCCAGGCCGCTGGGCATGCAAAACCCTTGGCGCGACCCCTTCACCGGCGACAGCCTGCCGGTAGCGGGCCATTTCGGCAGCCCCGGCAAGCTCACCGCTTACCAACTGTCCGACCCCTTGTCCAGCATCTTCACGCACCTGTTGGCGCCTGCAGGAACCTCGCTGCACCTCAGCGCTGCGGACTATGGCCTGTGGCTGCAATGGCATATGCGCGCCATGGCGGGCCAGTCCACCCCGTTGCCCGCCAGCTATCTGGGCGCCCTGCGTGCAGCCCAGGACGAGGAGTACCTCATGGGCTGGATCGCCCGCAAACGCGTGGCCACCCCCATGCTGGCCCATGACGGCAGCACCCTGGGATTCCAGTCGCTGGCGTGGGTGGATCTGGATGGCCAGGGCGCAGGCCACCTCTGGGCCAACTGCGCCGAGGGCGGCGGCAGCCCGTGGGTGAGCACCGCACTGATCGGGCTAATGGAACGCATGCGCCGGCACTACCGCCGCTGACCCCCACATCAGGGCACACCGTGCGACACAATGCACCGCATGACCACCCCTGCGCCCCAGCTACAGCGCCATGGCTCCCTGCGGACCCAGGCACAGGCTGCCTACGCGCGCCTGCGGGGCAGTGCCTTGCTGCGGCCGTCCCTGTTCAAGCGGCTGCTGGGCGTGCAGTTGCTGGTGTTTGCCGGGCTGCTGGCTGTGCTGCTGTCGCTGACCGTGATGCTGCTGCTCGCACGCGGCAATGGCAGCCTGGACACCGACCTGAAGCTGCTGGCCCAGGCCCTGGCGCGCACCAGCAGCCTCAACCCGACGCCTGAAATCATTACCGCTGCGGCGGGGCACATCACCGCCCTTCACCTGGAAACGGCGGATATTCCGATTTCGCCGGACGAACTGGGCTGGCAGGTGTGGAACAAAGACGGCCGCTTGCTCGCACGCTCCCCCAACGGGGACAGCTTGCCGGACTTCCCGCCCGGCAGCCTGTCCACGAGCGAGCGATCGCAGAGCCCTGGCTGGATCATGCTGGCCGCCTGGGATCCTGCGCACCAGCTCTATGCCGTGTTCGCCCAGTCCAGCAAGGTCACCACGCGGCTGCTGGACCGGACGCTCAAGGGCATGCTGCCCCCCACCTTGGTGATCGTTGCCACCGTTTGCGCGGCGCTGTGGCTGGCCATGCGGCTGGGGCTCAAACCGCTGGCGCAACTGGCGCGGCAGTTGTCGGAGCGCGCCCCGCAAGAGGCCACCGACCTGGCACACGCCCCGCCCCATGTCGAGCTGGCGCCCATGGTGCACGCCCTCAATACGCTCCTGGCCCGGGTGCGCTCGCTGCGCGCCGCAGAGCATGGTTTCTTTGCAGACGCGGCCCACGAGCTGCGCACCCCGCTGGCAGCCATCAACGCACAGGCGCATGCCTTGACCATTGCATCGTCCGCAGCGCAGCGCAGCGCGGCCCTGCAATCTTTGCATGGAGGCGTGGAACGCGCCGCCAATGTGCTGGACAAGCTGCTCACCCTGGCACGCCTGGACCACACCGTCACCCTGGGAAACCATGCCCCGACCCTGCACATGACCGATCTGGCCGCCTTGCTGCGCGACACCCTGGCAAGGCATGCCTCGCGTACCGCACTTTCGCAGCACGAGCTGGGCCTGGATGCCCCCACCGAGCTGTGGGCGCCTGCAGACGCTCCCGCCTTGGCCGCGGCGCTGGACAACCTGGTGGACAACGCGCTGCGCTACACCCCGCCGGGATCGCAGGTGTGCGTGCGCCTGACGGCAGAACCACAGCATGCCCTGGTTTCGGTGGAAGACAGCGGGCCTGGCATTGCCCCGCAGGACCATGCACGGGTGTTCCAGCGCTTTGAAAGAGGCCCGCACAGCGACGGCATCAGCGGCTGCGGCCTGGGGTTGGCCATTGTGGAGCGCGTGGCCGCAGCGCACCACGGCAGCATCACCCTGGACTCCAGCCCCGCGCTGGGCGGCGCCCGCTTTTGCATCCGACTTCCATTGAACCATGGCCATCTTGCTCGTTGAAGACGACCTGGACCTGGGGCGCGCATTGCAGCAATCCCTGCAGGCCACCCATTGGCCCACGGTCTGGGTGCGCCATGCGCAACAGGCCCGCGGCCACGCAGCGCAGGGGAACCTGCATTGCATCCTGCTGGACCTGACCCTGCCCGACGGTGACGGCCAACTGCTGCTGACCGAATGGCGCAGCGCGCACATCCACACCCCGGTGCTGGTGATGACGGCACGGGACGCGCTGGCCGACCGCCTCAAGGCATTGCGCAGCGGTGCCGACGACTACGTCATCAAGCCCTTTGCCACCGAAGAGCTGATCGCGCGGGTCCAGGCCCTGATCCGCCGCAGCGGCGGCCACACCCAGCAGCGCTGGCAGCTTGGCGATCTGTGCCTGGACGAAGTCACGGCGCAGGTGAGCATCGCCGGCCAGACCATCGCGCTGACGCAGCGCGAAGCCGCCATCCTGCGTGAACTGGCCCTGGCACGGGGCCGTGCGGTGTCGCGCGAGACGCTGATGGACAGGGTGTGGGGGCCGTGCGAAACCCCCAGTGATGGCGCCATCGAGTACCAGATCCACGGCCTGCGCCAAAAACTGGGCAGCCAGCGCATCTGCACCTTGCGCGGTGTGGGGTATGCGCTGGTGTGCCAAGGCCAAGGCACCCACCCGTGACAGCCGTGCCCGCAGGGCGATGAGATCACCCAGGCGCGGGGGCCAGGGTCTGCGCGGGCAGCGCGTGCAGCTCTTGCAGCAACTGGGCCAGCGCCTGCGCCGCCGCCAGCACCAGGGCGTGGCCCTTGCCGGCACTGGCCGCGCGGGCATCGCCCACGGCACCTGCGCTGTGGTAGTCCTGCATGGCCCAGCCCATCTTGGCGCTCTTGCCGTCGCCCAGCACCGCGTAGCGCGCGGCCCGGTCCTGCGAGCTGGAGCGCCACTGCGCCGCATGCTCCATGCGCACGGTGGCGGGCGCCAGGTGCAGCATCATCGAGGTTTCCACCGCACCGCCGTGGATGCCAAAGCGCTGCTCCTCGGCACTGAACAGGGCCTGCACTTCAGGCGGCTGGGGCAGGCTGAACCAGCTGCTGCTGTACACCAGCAGGCCATGGTGCTGGCGCAGCTCGCGCGCCACGATGTCCATCACCGCGACATTGCCGCCGTGGCCGTTGAGCAGCAACAGCTTCTTCACCCCGGCGCGCGCCACACAGGCGCCCAGCTCGGTCCACAGCGCCAGCACCGTGGCGGGCGAGAGCGACAGCGTGCCGGGGTAGGCCAGGTGCTCGGTGCTCAGCCCCACCACCTGCGGCGGCAGAAACAGCACCGGCAACTGCGCGGGCAGCAGGGGCAGGGCGGCATCGATCACGCCCTGCAGCAGCGTGGCATCCACACCCAGCGGCAGGTGCGGCCCGTGCTGCTCGATGGCGGCCACGGGCAGCACGGCCACGGCCTGCGCCGCCTGGCCGCTGGCCTGCAGCTGCGCAAAGTCGCGCGTGCCCAGTTCGGCCCAGAAACGCGAAGGCAAGGGGAAAGAAGTCGTATCAGCCATGGCCGCCATGGTAGGGCAATGCAGCCGTTGCCGTGGCATGCCGTCACAATATGGGCAGCAGAGTTGCTGCCCCACGCCCACACCGTGGAACCAAAGCCCCTGCGCACCGCTCCCACCCGCACGCCTCCCGCACCCTTGTATGCTGCCCCGCTGGTTTTTTGCTCTTATTTTGATAGCTGCTAGCGCTTTACCCATAAGCGCTACAGCCCAATTAAACCTCAAATATTCTGCCTCCGACAGCAGCGTGGCGAGCAGCCCGCAGGTGCGCGCCGAACTCATCGCCCATGCGCCCGAGGGCCTGGGGCCGGGCAAGCTCGTCTGGCTGGGCCTGCACCTGCAGCACCAGAAAGACTGGCACACCTACTGGAAAAACCCCGGCGACTCCGGCCTGCCCACCGAACTGCGCTGGGAGCTGCCCCCCGGCATGGACGCGGGCGACATCGCCTGGCCCGTGCCGCGCCTGATCCGCATTGGCCGCCTGGCCAACTACGGCTTTGACGGCGATGTGCTGCTGGTGGCGCCGCTGCGCATGGCCCAGGAACTGCCGCCCGCCCCTGGCGGCATGGGCACGGTGCGCATAGGCCTGCACGCCAGCTGGCTGGCCTGCCGTGTGGAGTGCATTCCCGAAGAGGGCCGCTTTGTGCTGGACCTGCCCACCCAGGGCACCATCGCCATGCACGCCGCCGCCTTTGCGCAGGCCCAGGCCGCACAGCCCGTGCCGCTGCAGGGCAGCGCCAGCGTGCGGGTGGAGGGCGAGCGCCTGCGGCTGCGCGTGCAAGGGCTGCCCGAGGCACTGCGCGGCCAGCCACTGGAGGTGTTTCCCGAAACCCCGGCCGTACTCATCCCGGCCGCCGTGGAAGGCAAGGACTGGACGCAGGCCTGGGAAGGCAACACCTGGACGGCCAACCTGCCGCTATCGCCCGAGCGCGGCGCCAGCCCCGCGCAACTGCCCCTGGTGCTGGCCCCAGCGCCGCAGGCCGCACCCGCCACGCCCAGCAGCCCCAAGGGCTGGCACATGGTGGCCAAGGTCGAAGGCGGCTGGAAGTCCGCCGCTGCCGCCGAAATCCCCCCCGCCCTGGCCGCAGCGCTGCAGGCCAACCAGGCACGCACACAAGCCCCCGCCAGCGCCCCCGCACCAGCGGGCCGATCGCTGTGGCTGGCCTTGCTGGGCGGTGTGCTGGGGGGCATGCTGCTCAACCTCATGCCCTGCGTGTTTCCGGTGCTGGCCATCAAGCTCATGGGCTTTGCCCGCCACGGCAACCACCTGCGCGCCCAGCGTGTGGGCGGCCTGGCCTACACGGCCGGAGTGGTGCTGTCGTTCTTGGCGCTGGGCGGGCTGCTGCTGGCGCTGCGCGCGGCGGGCGAGCAGCTGGGCTGGGGCTTTCAGCTCCAGTCGCCCGCCGTGGTGGCACTGCTGGCGGGCCTGTTCACCCTGATCGGGCTGAACCTGGCAGGCCTGTTCGAGTTCGGCCAATTCCTGCCCAGCAGCGTAGCCACGCTGCAGGCACGCCACCCGGCGGCAGACGCATTCCTCACCGGCATGCTGGCGGTGGCCATTGCCTCGCCCTGCACCGCGCCCTTCATGGGGGCGGCGCTGGGGTTTGCCGTGGGCCTGCCTGCGCTGCAGGCGCTGGCCGTGTTTGGCGCACTGGGCCTGGGCATGGCCCTGCCCTACCTGCTGGCAGCCTGGGTGCCTGCGGTGGCGGGCTGGCTGCCGCGCCCCGGCGCCTGGATGGATACCTTCCGCCGTGCCATGGCGTTTCCCATGTTTGCCACGGTGGTCTGGCTGGTGTGGGTGCTGGGCCAGCAAAGCGGCATCGACGGCGCCGGCGCGCTGCTGGCGCTGCTGGTGGCGGGCAGCAGCGTGGTGTGGGCGCTCACGCTGCGCGGGCGCAGCCGGGCCGTGCTCGCCACGGTGCTGCTGGCCTTGAGCGCCTGGCTGGCCAGCAGCATCGGGCCGCACATCACCCGCCCGGCCCAGGCAGCGGCCACGGGGCAGGCCGCTGCGGGCGCTGTCGGCGCTGCATGGCAGCCCTGGTCGGCCCAGCAGGTGCAAGAACTCACGGCGGCGGGCAAGCCGGTGTTCATCGACTTCACTGCAGCCTGGTGCATCACCTGCCAGTACAACAAGCGCAACGCGCTGGCCGATGCCGAGGTGCTGGCCGACTTTGCGGCCAAGGGCGTGACCCTGCTGCGCGCCGACTGGACGCGCCGCGACAGCGCCATCACCGCCGCCCTGGCCCAGTTGGGGCGCAACGGCGTGCCGGTGTATGTGCTGCTGGCGCCAGGGCGCGAGCCCATGGTGCTGAGCGAGGTACTCAGCGTGCAGGAGCTGCGCACGGCGCTGGCGGGGTTGAAATGAAACACCCCCCTGAGGCGCCAATCCCCGCCCACCCCAAGTCGGCGACAATCGGGGCATGAGCTTTGCCCCCCTTTCCAACGACACCTTCCTGCGGGCCTGCCGACGCCAGGCCACCGACTACACCCCCCTGTGGCTGATGCGCCAGGCGGGCCGCTACCTGCCCGAATACAAGGCCACGCGCGCCCAGGCAGGCAGCTTCATGGGCCTGGCCACGAACGTGGACTTCGCCACCGAGGTCACGCTGCAGCCGCTGGAGCGCTTTCCGCTCGACGCCGCCATTTTGTTCAGCGACATCCTCACCGTGCCCGACGCCATGGGCCTGGGCCTGTCGTTCGCCGAGGGCGAAGGCCCGCGCTTCGCCAAGTCGGTGCGCACCGAATCCGACGTGGCCGAGCTCGCCGTGCCCGACCTGGACAAGCTGCGCTACGTGTTCGACGCCGTCACCAGCATCCGCAAGGCCTTGAACGGCCGCGTGCCGCTGATCGGCTTCTCGGGCAGCCCCTGGACGCTGGCCTGCTACATGGTGGAAGGCAAGGGCAGCGACGACTACCGCCTCGTCAAGACGCTGATGTACAGCCGCCCCGACCTGATGCACCGCATCCTGGCCGTGAACGCCGATGCCGTGGCCGCCTACCTGAACGCCCAGATCGACGCGGGCGCCCAGGCCGTGATGATTTTCGACAGCTGGGGCGGCGTGCTCGCTGACGGCGCATTCCAGGACTTCAGCCTGGAATACACCAGACGCGTGCTGGCGCAGCTCAAGCGTACCGGCGTTCATGGCGAGGACGTGCCGCGCATCGTCTTCACCAAGGGCGGCGGTATCTGGCTTGACGACATGAAGGACATCGCCTGCGAGGTGCTGGGCCTGGACTGGACGGCCAACCTCGGCAAGGCGCGCGCCATCGTCGGCGGCCAGGTCGGCGGCCCCGGCAAGGCGCTGCAGGGCAACATCGACCCCAACGTGCTGTTCGCCCCGCCCGCGCAGATCGTCACCCAGGTGCACGCCGTGCTCGACAGCTTCGGCGCGCCGCACACCGACCGCAGCACCACCGGCCCCACGCACATCTTCAACCTGGGCCACGGCATCAGCCAGCACACGCCGCCTGAGCACGTGGCCGCGCTGGTGGAAGCCGTGCACAGCCATTCGCGCGCCCTGCGCCAGCGCTGAACGCGCCCAAGCCTGGACTTATGCACACATTCTGTGCAGCGTGTTGTGCATCATCCGGGCTTTCCCTGAGTGCGTGTAACGGCGGAACCTCGCAGCCACATGCACGCAAGCGCTTGATTTTGAAGGGCTTGCGCCATTGCGCACGGCGTGCGCATTCTGTGCAGCGCACGCAATGGCGCGGGTTGCAGCGCCATCTCCCAGAGCTATCAACAAAGTTATCCACAGAATCCGGGGATATGTGGCAAAACCCCATGCCCATCAAGCACTTGCGAGATGCAAACGAGAAATTGCGTGAAGCAAGGCCGTCGGTAACGCCGTTTCAAGATGCATGCCGAGGTCTTGACAGACCTGGCACAGCACAGTTATGCACACAACAGAGGTGGCCAACCAAGGGACGGATGCATCCGCCGCCACACCCTGGGAAGGCGCATTGTTACAGCGCAAATTATTGATTTATAAAGATATTTACCACATACCGTTACATTTGCGCCGACATCGATCTGTGCCATCCTCAGGCAGCCCGTCCTCCAGCATGCGGGATGTCAACAAAGTTATCCACAATCTGGCCCACAGGCCAGGTTCCTGACAAATCAAGCACTTGAACGCCGCTGCCGATCCATCACCTTGCAAGAGCGCCGCAAATGCCATGACCGTGCATGTGGCCGTGCAAACCCCTGCGCACAGCGGCGTGGGCGACCTGCTGGACTACCTGAGCGACCGCCCCCTGCCCGCAGGCACGCTGGTGCGCGTGCCCCTGGGCCAGCGCGAAGTGCTGGGCCTGGTGTGGGATGGCGACGGCACAGCCCCCCCAGCACCGGAGCGCAGCCTGCGCCCCGTGGCCGCCGTGCTGGACGGCATTGCGCCGCTGGCCCCCTCCTGGCGCCGCCTGGTGGCCTTTGCTGCGCGCTACTACCAGCGCAGCCTGGGCGAGGTGGCCTTGTCGGCCCTGCCGCCGCAGTTGCGCACGCTGGGCCCCGCGCAGGTGGCGCGGCGGCTGCGGCGCCCGGCTGCGGCGTCCAACCCGTCAGACGCTACAAAATTAGTAGCACTTAGCGCAGAACAGGAAAGCGCCAGGGCCGAAATCCTCTCCAAACCCGGCCCTTTTCTGCTGTTTGGCAGCACCGGCAGCGGCAAGACCGAGGTGTACCTGCGCTGCGTGCAGGCCGTGCTGGAGCAGGATGCCCGCGCCCAGGCGCTGGTCATGGTGCCCGAGATCAACCTCACCCCCCAGCTCGAAACGCGGTTTTCCGAACGCTTTGGCGCCCAGCAGGTGGTGTCGCTGCACAGCGGCATGACCCCGCCGCAGCGCCTGAAGGCCTGGCTCGCGGCGCACACCGGCCAGGCGCGCATTGTGCTGGGCACGCGCATGGCGGTCTTTGCCTCACTGCCGGGGCTGGCGCTGGTCATCGTGGACGAAGAACACGACCCCAGCTACAAGCAGCAGGAAGGCGCCCGCTACTCCGCCCGCGACCTGGCCGTATGGCGCGGCCACGACCAGGGCGCCAAGGTCATCCTCGGTTCGGCCACGCCGTCGCTGGAAAGCTGGCACGCCAGCCGCCCCCCCACCCCCGAAGATCCCGCAGGCGGGCGCTACCAGCGCCTGTGCATGCCCAGCCGCATTGGCGCGGGCGCCCTGGCGCGCGTGCGCCGCGTGGACATGAACCGCCAGCCCCGGCGCACCGTGTTCTCCGCCCCGCTGCTGGCTGCGCTGCAGGAGCGCGTGGCGCGCGGCGAGCAAAGCCTGGTGCTGCTCAACCGGCGCGGCTATGCGCCCGTGCTGCACTGCCAGGACTGCGGCTGGAAAAGCGACTGCCCCCACTGCAGCGCCCACCAGGTCTTCCACAAGGCCGACCGCAGCCTGCGCTGCCACCACTGCGGCGCCGCACAGCATGTGCCGCGTGCCTGCCCTGGGTGCGGCAGCCCCGACATCGCCACCCTGGGCCGGGGTACCGAGCAGCTCGAAGAGCAGCTCGCCACCCTGCTGTCCCATGTGCAGCGCCCCGGCGGCAGCGCGGTGCGCATTGCCCGCATCGACGCCGACTCCACGCGCGCCAAGGGTGCGCTGCAAAGCCAGCTGGCCCAGGTGCATGCGGGCGAGGTGGACGTGCTGGTGGGCACGCAGATGATTGCCAAGGGGCACGACTTCCGCCGCGTCACCCTGGTGGCCGCCGTGCAGCCCGACGGCGCACTGTTTTCCAGCGACTTTCGCGCACCCGAACGCCTGTTCGCCCTGCTGGAGCAGGCCGCAGGCCGCGCCGGGCGCGACGCCGCCTACCTGGCCGCACAGGGCACGCAATGCGAAATGTGGGTGCAGACCCTGCACCCCCAGCACGCCGTGTACGAAGCCCTGCGCGCGCACGACTACCCCGCCTTTGCCGCGCGGCAACTGCGCGAACGCCAGGAAGCGGGCATGCCCCCCTTCAGCTACCAGGCCCTGGTGCGCGCCGACGCCCGCACCCAGGAAGTGGCCCAGGCCTTCCTGCGCGCCGCCAGCCAGGCCGCGCAGGACGCCCAGCTCCCCGGCCTGGAGCACATCACGCTCTACCCCCCCATCCCCCTGGCCGTGCAGCGCGTGGCCAACGTGGAGCGCGCCCAGATGCTGCTGGAAAGCCCGCACCGCGCCGCGCTGCAACGCTTCCTGGCCGCCTGGCAACCCCTGCTGCACAGCACCCGCCAGCAGCCGGAACACAAAGGCCTGGTGCGCTGGCTGGTGGATGTGGATCCGCTGGGGATCTGACGCCAAGCCCAAGGCGATGGCTGCGCTGCTCAGCGGCGGTCGAAGCGGTCCAGCTCCATGACCTTGGCCCAGGCGGCCACAAAGTCGCGCACGAAGCGCGCCTGCCCGTCGGCCTGGGCATAGACCTCGGCCAGCGCGCGCAGTTGCGAATTGGAGCCAAAGGCCAGGTCCACGCGCGTGGCCGTCCAGCGCAGCGCGCCGTTGGCGCGGTCGCGGCCCTCGAACAGCTCCTGCGCCTCGGACGTGGGCTGCCACACGGTGCCCATGTCCAGCAGGTGCACGAAGAAGTCGTTGCTGAGCTGGCCAGCACGTTGCGTGAACACGCCATGCGCCGCCTGCCCCACGTTGGCGCCGAGTACACGCAGGCCGCCGACCAACGCCGTCATCTCGGGCGCGCTGAGGGTGAGCAGCTGCGCCTTGTCGATGAGCAACTGCTCGGCCGGCACGCGGTAGCTGGCCTTCTGGTAGTTGCGGAAACCGTCGGCCTGGGGCTCCAGCACGGCGAAGGATTCCACATCGGTCTGCGCCTGCGAGGCGTCCATGCAGCCGGGGGTGAAGGGCACGGTCACCGCGTGGCCTGCGGCCTGGGCGGCTGCCTCAATGGCGGCGGCGCCGGCCAGCACGATCAGGTCGGCCAGCGAGATCTTCTTGCCGCCGGTCTGCGCGGCGTTGAAGCGCTGCTGGATGCCTTCGAGCACCGCCAGCACCTGCGCCAATGGGGCGGGCTGGTTCACTTCCCAGTCCTTCTGCGGTGCCAGGCGGATGCGTGCGCCGTTGGCGCCGCCGCGCTTGTCCGAGCCGCGGAAGGTGGAGGCCGAGGCCCAGGCGGTGGACACCAGCGCCGCCACCGGCAGGCCGCTGGCCAGCACCTGGGCCTTGAGCGCGGCAACGTCTTGCGCATCGACCAGCGCGTGGTCGCAGGCGGGGATGGGGTCTTGCCAGACCAGCTCTTCAGCGGGCACCTCGGGGCCCAGGTAGCGTGCCTTGGGGCCCATGTCGCGGTGCGTGAGCTTGAACCAGGCGCGCGCAAAGGCGTCGGCAAAGGCCTGCGGGTCCTGGTGGAAGCGCCGCGCAATCGGCTCGTACACCGGGTCGAGGCGCAGCGACAGGTCGGCCGTGGTCATCATGGGCGGGTGCTTTTGGGACGGGTCGTGCGCGTCGGGGATCAGGTGCTCGGGCCGCACGTTTTGCGCCACCCATTGCTGGGCGCCTGCCGGGCTGCGGGTGAGCGCCCACTCATAGCCAAACAGCATGTCGAAGTAGCCGTTGTCCCAGGTGGTGGGGCGGGGCTTCCAGGCGCCTTCGATGCCGCTGGTGGTGGTGTCTGCGCCCTTGCCGCTGCCATAGCGGTTGATCCAGCCCAGGCCCTGCGCCTGCAGCGGCGCGGCCTCGGGCTCGGGACCCACCAGGGCCGGGTCACCCGCACCGTGGGCCTTGCCAAAGGTGTGGCCACCGGCTACCAGGGCCACGGTTTCCTCATCGTTCATGCCCATGCGGGCAAAGGTCTCGCGCACGTCGCGGCCCGAGGCGACGGGGTCGGGGTTGCCGTCCGGGCCTTCGGGGTTCACGTAGATCAGGCCCATCTGCACAGCGGCCAGCGGGTTTTCCAGCTCGCGGTTACCGCTGTAGCGGCTGCCGGGCTTGTCACTGGTGGCCAGCCACTCGGTCTCGGCGCCCCAGTAGATGTCTTCTTCGGGCTGGTAGATGTCCACGCGGCCCGCGCCAAAGCCAAAGGTCTTGAAGCCCATGGATTCGAGCGCCACGTTGCCCGCCAAAATCATCAGGTCAGCCCAGGAAATGGCGTTGCCGTACTTCTGCTTGATGGGCCAGAGCAGGCGGCGCGCCTTGTCGAGGTTGCCGTTATCGGGCCAGCTGTTGACGGGCGCAAAGCGCTGGTTGCCGGTGCTGGCACCGCCCCGGCCGTCGCCCGTGCGGTAGGTGCCCGCGCTGTGCCAGGCCATGCGGATGAACAGGCCGCCGTAGTGGCCCCAGTCGGCGGGCCACCAGTCCTGCGAGTCGGTCATCAACGCCGTGAGGTCGGCCTTGAGCGCCGCATAGTCCAGCCCGGCAAAGGCCTGGGCATAGTCAAAATCAGCGCCCAGCGGGTTGGAAGCGGGCGCATGCTGGTGCAGGATGCCCAGGTTCAACTGCTCGGGCCACCAGTCGCGGTGCGAGCGTGCGCCCTGCGTCACGCGGGCGCTGGCGCGGGCCACGGCGTGGAAAGGACATTGGGCGGCGGGTGGGGTGGCGTGATCGCTCATGGTGGTTCTCCTGGGGTGTTGTGGAAGAGCCCTCACTTTAGATAAAAACAATTGCCATGTAAAAGCAATCGATTCAATCAACCATATAGCCAAAACCAGCGCCGGGCTGTCAGCGCACCAGGGACACCGCCGCTGAGAAACTCAAAAAAGAAGCCGCCGTGGACACCAGGATGATGCGCGCGATGCGCCCGTTGTCGGCCCCCATGCGTTCGGCCAGCAGCGACACGTTGCTGGCGCTGGGCAGCGCGGCGGTCAGCACCATCACCGTGAGCGCAAACGGGCTCAACCCCACGCCCCACTGAACCGCCGTGGCCCCCACCACCAGTACCAGCAGCGGGTGCAGCAGCAGCTTCATCAGCGCCACGGGCAGGTAGTCCGACAGCGGCATGGGGTGGCTGGCCTGGATCTGCGAGCGCGCCAGCACTGCACCAATGGTGAACAGCGCCACCGGCGAAGCCGCGTCGGCCAGCAGCCAGGCGGTCTTTTCCACGGGCGCGGGCAGGCGCCACTCCAGGTACGACGCCAACGCCCCGCCCAGAATCGCCCAGGGCATGGGATTGCCCACCACGCCGCGCAGCGCCTTGCGCCCGGCGTCCAGCATGGCGGCGCTGCCATGGCCCTGGCCTTCGTCCAGGCGCGACAGGGCCACGCACAGCGAGCTGGTCACCAGCATGTCCACCACGATCATCACGATCACCGGCCCGGCCGCCTGCGCACCCAGCAGCGCCACCAGCAGCGGCACGCCCATGAAGCCCGAATTGGGAAACGCCGCCACCAGCGCGCCAAAGGCGGAGTCGTTCCAGCGGATGCGTTCGTTGCGCGTCACCGCAATGGCAAACGCCACCAGCACCAGGCCGCACAGCAGGTACACCGCCGCCACCGACAGGTCGAGCAACTGCGCGATCGGCGTGGTCGAGCCAAAGCGGTACAGCATGCACGGCAGCGCAAAAAACAGCACAAAGCCGTTGAGCCCGGGAATGGCCTCCAGCGGCAACATGCGCCGCTGCGCCGCCAGGTAGCCGGCGAGCACGAGCGCGAAAAAGGGGAAGGTGACGAGCAGGATGGAAAGCACGGTGCCTGGGATTGTGTCAGCAACGCTGATGGATCGGCTGACTACAAGGAGGCTACCGGCGAGGTGCTACTGCTGTGAGTTCTGGGCAAACGTGGCGGCTTTTGAAGACCACCATGGCTCCCCAAGACTTACTAACGAGGTTTCCGACTTCCCTTTCGTCATCAAGCAAAAAGCGTCCAATAAGGTTTTACGAAAAATTACATTTCTTCTGCATCTTTAAGCTTTTAAAGAAGTAAAGTTTGAAATATGTGGAATTGTCTACAAGATGAATCGGTGTTGCACTTGGTGCTTGACTCCGCCCTTTATTAGGTTTGCCTGGCTCCCTCGAGAGAAATTCATCGAAATAAAGTCCGCACTCTCACAAGCCGACTCTCAAGAAGTATAAGTTAGAGCTTTACAGGAGCTTATTGATGCACCGCTCCACTCATTTACCCTATACAAATCAATCATTTGCGCGCACTCATAAGATCACCTTCAATCCAAGTGGGCTCTCACATTAAAATCTCACGTCACTTGTTTAAAGGCTGCATTGCCTACCGATACCCAGAAAATACGCCCAATATGTTGGACGACTAAAAATAAATTATACCCCGTCTCAATCAAATCAGATATAAAGGTAAAATAATGATTCGTTACTTTATTACCGCCATAGCAATCATTACCTTCCCCATCCCTGGCTTGACATTAACCAAATGTTCACATGGATGGTCCGAAAAAGATTATTCTGTCGGCTTCGGAATAATTGAGCTCGCATTGGAAGACTCATTCGCTTCGACTTCCCCAGAAGGACAGACATGGGATAATTCTGCATTAGCCGGAGGCTGTCAAAATTATTTGAACATAACCGGATATATGGGACGATATACGTCCTCTCCAAATGTAACCATCGATTTCTACAGCGTAGATGAAAAACAGTATTTCAGATCAAATCCAGCACAGCAATGCATGCTAAAAGGAGTTGACAGGAATAAACCACCAGTCATTGATCCCACAACCAAATCAGCAGCAGGAATGTGGATAGCCTGTGTTAATTACACTCCGCCTGGCGCCCCTCCCATCCCACTTCCAGGCTCCGAGCCAGAACCAAGAAATAAAAAACCGGCCCCACCGCCACTTAGCTGCAAGAGAGAAGAATCCTCAACCCCTCATCCAGTATTCCTACCCACAGGCGAAAAATATCTCGAAATAACAGACTGGAGAGATCACGGCTCACACCCTCTAACCATAAGGCGCATTTACTATAGCGGGAGTTTTTCAAATGCAGGAACCACCCCCTGGAGGTCTTGGACGCATAATTTCGAGCAACGCCTTAGCATCATCGGAAGAGATGCACACGGACCAAATTACATCGTCATCCAAAGTGGGGGTGCAAAACAATTATTTTTCACAAAATCCAATGGGTTTTGGAATAACGTAAATGGAAATGACAAACTAGAAGAGATCCCTAGCGGCGGCTGGCGCCATACAGATCAAAAAAATGATTTGATCTATATCTATAACAATTACGGACAAATCCAACAGCAGCAATCAAGAAATGGATGGACATACACCTACACGCATCACAACAATGGCTTCATTTCAAGCGTCACCAATGCTTTCGGCAGGAAAATAAATTTCACATATGACGGCTACTCAACATCCATTAAAATGGATGACAAGACACTTGTCAGTTACGAAACCGATGGTGACACGCTTGGACTTGTAAATTATCCTGACAGCACAGGTGAGGCTTATGCATACAATTCCGACGGATTACTGACCGAAGTAAAAGATGGCAATGGGACAGTTCTAAATAATTTCTTCTATGATAGCAATGGAAGAGTAACCAAAACAATAAAACCATTAAACACCAGCAAATACACAATTACATACAATACAGATGGCTCCGTAAAAGTTGAAGACCCCATCAATAGCAATCGAATATTCACTTTTTTTAAGAAAAATGGTGATGCAAAAATCGTTAAGCTAAGTCATCCAAGCAATGAAACTGATTTTCCAGTCTCGACGCGCTCGCTTGATCCTGATGGAAACATTCAAATAGAAACCGATTTTCGTGGTACAAGCACATCTTATACATGGGAATCTGCACGCCGCCTGCCATTGAGCGGGACGGAGGCAGTTGGCACCCCAGAGGCCCGCAGTATGGGTATCGAATGGCACCCCCAATGGCGCCTCCCACTCAAGGTCACCGAATCGGGCCGCACCACCGAATACACCTACGACGAACGCGGTAACCGCCTGTCGCAAACCGTGACCGACGGCACCACCGCCCGCACCACGCGCTGGACCTACACCCCCCAAAGCCTGGTCGCCACACAAACCGCCCCCAACGGCGCAGTGACCAGCTACCAGTACGACAGCCTGGGCAACCTCACCCAAAGCACCAACGCCCTGGGCCACACCCAGCGCTACACCCACGACGGCGCAGGCCGCGTACTCACGCACACCGACCCCAACGGCACCCTCAGCACCTACACCTACGACCCGCGCGGGCGCATGCTCAGCGCCAGCGTGGGCGGCATCGCCAGCCACTACACCTACACACCCAGCGGCCAACTGGCCAGCGCCCAATTTGCGCACGGCCACCGCAT
>JACPUE010000031.1 GCA_016192425.1 Burkholderiales bacterium | reverse complement strand
TTGTTGTAGCCTACGGTGAGGGTTTGGTGCTCGTCCAGCAGCAGGGGTTTGTTGTAGCCCACCAGGGTGCTGGGGGCTGCAGGGGTCATGTCCTGCCCGGCCAGGCACATGGCGGGGCCTTGGGGTTCTGAGGGTGTTGGGGCTTGGCTGTTGGCGCCGGTCAAGCCGCAGAACAGGGCGCTGGAGGAGGGGGTGACTTGCATGGCTGGGCAGTCTGCCCAGGGGGACGTGTGGCGGCGATATATGCGATTCCTAGTGAAAATTGCGCAACACTAGGAATCAACCATATTGACAGTTGGTTTCGCACCAGCTGGTTGGTGCAGGAAACTCAATGCGGACAAGGGTTTACGGGTGCTTGCGTTTTGTTACGCTGCGGTCGACTGTGGTCGGGTGCGGCAATGTAATTGTTTGTGTTGGCTGGGAAGGGGGGTGGGGTTTTTGCACCATTGGACATGGAAAGAGAGTGTCAGCACTTTCGACTGTGGATGGAGGCTCTGCGCCACTTGGGGGAAGGCAAGCGGTGAAACTCATTCGCCAATAGATGCTTGGCGGACGACCTCGCAACACCTTAACCGTCCAGCAAAAGACAGCACTGCAAAACCCGGCAGAGTGCCCTAATCCGCAAGATCCAGCGCCCGCGCAGCCCCCTGCAACGCAGGCGCCGCGCTGGGGTCGATCACCCAGCACGGGATGGACGCCAGGTACGGCTGGAAGCGCCCCTTGGCCTCGAAGCGTGCGCGAAAGGGGGACTGGTCGAACCACGCGCCCCACCGGGCCACCATGCCGCCGCCCAGGTACACACCGCCGCGCGCGCCCAGGGTGAGCGCCAGGTTGCCCGCCACGCTGCCCAGAAAGCCGCAGAACAGCTCCATGGCCTGCAATGCCACCGGGTCCTGGGCCTGCAGCGCCCGTTCGCTGACCTGCGCGGCTGAGCTCACTTCCACCCCGGCCTGCCCGGCCTGCCCGGCGAGCTGGCGCACGGCGTGGTACAGATCCACCAGGCCCGCGCCGCAGACCGCACGTTCGGCGGACACATGGCCGTAGCGTGCCTGCAGGATGGCCAGCACCTCCTGCTCCAGCGGGGTCTGCGCGGCCAGGGTCACGTGCCCGCCTTCGCCCGCCAGCGGCACGCCCGCGCTGGCGCCCGGCGGATACACCAGGCCCGACACCCCCAGGCCCGTGCCTGGCCCCACCAGCGCCACGGCGCAGCCGGGCACGGCGGCGCCCCCGCCCACCTGGCGCAGTTGCGCGGGGGTGAGCGTGGGCAGCGCCAGCGCCAGCGCGGTGAAGTCGTTGATGACGACCAGGCGTTGCAGGCCCAGCGACTCCTTCAGCGCCTGCTGCGAGAAGCTCCAGCTGTGGTTGGTCATGCGCACCGCATCGCCCGTGACCGGGTTGGCAATGCCCAAGGCCGCTTCGCGCGGGGTGGCAATGTCCACCTCGGCCAGGTAGGCGCGAATAGCGGCCTCCACCGTGGGGAACTGCGCGCAGGGCAGCACACGCGCATCGTGCAGGGGGCTGCCAGGCTGGTCTTGCCAGGCCAGGCGGATGTTGGTGCCGCCGATGTCGGCCAGCAGGCGCAGGGGTGTCATGCGATTTTTTAAATGAAATTGGCCTCCAGCGCTTGATGTATAAGCGCTAGCAGCTATTATTTTTATAGCAAACCATTCTGGCGGCAAACCGGCCTTTGCGCGGGCATTGCGGGCCTGTCACGCGAGCCGATGCTCGCTGCGGGCATCAAACCAATGGGCGTTGGCGGGCTCCAGCGCCAGGCCCACCGCGTCGCCGGGCCGCACGCGGGTTTGCGCATCGGTGCGCAGGGTGACGGCGCCTGCGGCGGTGTCCACCACCACATAGGTGTCGGGGCCTGTAGGCTCCACCACGCTGACCCGGCCGCGCCAGGGGGCGTTGTCCTGCAGGAGCAGGTGTTCGGGGCGCACGCCCAGCAGCAGCTCCGCTGCGCTGGGCGCCGCAGGAGGCGCCAGGTCCAGCGCAGCGCCCTGGATGCCGAACTGCCCGCCGCTGGCCGCGCCGCGCAGCAGGTTCATGGTGGGCGAGCCGATGAAGGTGGCCACGTAGGTGTTGGCCGGGCGGTGGTAGATGTCGTCGGGCGTGCCCAGCTGCTGCACCACGCCGCCCTTCATCACCGCGATGCGCGAGCCCAGCGTCATGGCCTCGACCTGGTCGTGCGTGACGTACACGCTGGTGATGCCGCTGGCCTGGTGCAGGCGCTTGATCTCGGCGCGCATCTCCACGCGCAGCTTGGCGTCCAGGTTGGACAGCGGCTCGTCAAACAAAAAGAGCTGCGGCTGGCGCGCCAGCGCCCGCCCCATGGCCACGCGCTGGCGCTGGCCGCCCGAGAGCTGGCTGGGCCGGCGGTCCAGCAGGTGGCCGATCTGCAGCATGGCCGCCACTTCGTCGATGCGCTTTTGGCGCTCGGCCTTGGGCATCTTGCGCATCTCCAGCGCAAAGCCGATGTTGTCGGCCACGCTCATGGTGGGGTAGAGCGCGTAGCTCTGGAACACCATGGCAATGTCGCGGTCGCGCGGGGGCATGCCCACCACGTTCTGGCCGCCGATGCGCACTTCGCCCTCGGTGGGCGTGTCCAGCCCGGCAATGATGTTGAGCAGCGTGGACTTGCCGCAGCCCGAGGGCCCGACCAGGATGAGGAACTCGCCCGGTGCCACGTGGATGTCCACCTTGTGCAGCACCTCCACGCTTTTGTCGCCCTTGCCGAAGCGCTTGTTGATGCCTGCGATCTGAAGTGATGACGCCATGATTTATCCCTTTACCGCGCCAGCCGTCAGCCCGCGCACAAAAAACTTTCCTGCCAGCACATAGATCACCATGGTCGGCAGGCCCGCGATGATGGCGGCGGCCATGTCCACGTTGTAGGCCTTGACGCTGCTCGACGTGTTGGCCAGGTTGTTGAGGCCCACGGTGATGGGCTTGGAGTCCGTGCCCGAGAACACCACGCCAAACAGAAAATCGTTCCAGATGGCGGTGAACTGCCAGATCAGCGTGACCATGATGATGGGCGTGGACAGCGGCAGCACGATGCGCCAGAAAATCTGCCAGAAGCTGGCCCCGTCCATGCGCGCGGCGTTCACCAGTTCCTGGGGAATGGCCGCGTAGTAGTTGCGAAAGAACAGCGTGGTGCCCGCCAGCCCTGCCAGGCAGTGCACCAGCACCAGCCCGCCGATGGAGCTGGACAGCCCCAGCCAGCCCAGCACCTGGCTCATGGGCAGCAGCACCACCTGGAAGGGCATGAACACGCCAAACAG
Source organism: Burkholderiales bacterium (assembly GCA_016192425.1). GTDB lineage: Bacteria > Pseudomonadota > Gammaproteobacteria > Burkholderiales > Burkholderiaceae_C > Simplicispira. The sequence goes on along the minus strand of JACPUE010000031.1, from coordinate 23,759 downwards.
CAGCAGGCCAAACAGCGTGTCGCTGCCGCGAAACTTCCACAGGCTCAGCACATAGCCGTTGAGCGCGCCCCACAGGGTCGACAGGAGCACGGCAGGCACCGTCATGGCGACCGAGTTCCAGAAAAACGGGCGCAGGCCGTTGCAGTCCACCCCCGTGCAGGCGCTGGACCAGGCGGTGGACCATGCGGCCCCATTCAGGCTGCCGGGCAGCGCCAGCAACGATGTGGAACGGATTTCCTCCGCATCCTTGAACGAGGTGACCAGCATGGCGTACAGCGGCAGCAGGAAGAACGCCACCGCCAGCAGCAGCACGCCATACACCAGCAAACGTCCCGCCGATGGAAAGACAAAGGGCTTAGCGGTCATGGGGCTTGCTCCGCAGTTCGCTGTAGAGATAGGGAACCACCAAGGCCGCCACGGTGGCCAGCATCATGGTGGCGCTGGCCGCGCCCAGGCCGATCTGCCCGCGCGAGAACGACATGGTGTACATGAAGGTGGCCGGCACATCGGTGGCAAAGCCGGGGCCGCCCGCAGTGAGGGCCATCACCAGGTCAAAACTCTTGATCGCCAGGTGCGACAGCACCATGAGCGTGGAGAAGAACACCGGCCGCAGCGCGGGCAGCACAATGCGCCAGTAAATGCGCGGCAGCGAGGCGCCATCGACCTGCGCGGCCTTGATGATGCTGTCGTCAATGCCGCGCAGCCCGGCCAGGAACAGCGCCATGGCAAAGCCCGCGCTTTGCCAGATGCCCGCAATCACCACGCAGTAGATGGCCATGTCGGTGTCCACCAGCCAACCGAATTCAAAGTTCGTGAAGCCCCAGTCACGCATGAGCTTTTCGAAACCCAGGCTGGGGTTGAGCAGCCACTTCCAGGCCGTGCCCGTGACCACGAACGACAGCGCCATAGGGTACAGGTAGATGGTGCGCAGCGCGCCTTCGGCGCGGATTTTCTGATCGAGCAGCACCGCCAGCAGCACGCCAATGGCCAGCGAGCCGCCCACATAGCCCACGCCGAAAATGCCCAGGTTCTTGAGCGCCACCCACCAGCGGTCCATGGCCCAGAGCTTGTCGTACTGCGCCAGGCCCACCCACTCGTAATTGGGCAGCATGCGCGAGGCCGAGACGCTGAGCACCCCGTTCCAGGCCATGAGCCCGTAAATGAACGCGAAGCCCAGCACAAAGGCCGGTGCCACCACCAGCTTGGGCAGCCAGGTCTCAAAGGAGTTCTTCATTGCATTGCACAGCGATGCGGTGCCAGCCCCCAGGGCCTGCCGCAGCCAATCCAGAAAAAGGGGGGAGCGCCGCAGCGCACCCCCGAAACGAACAAAGTGTCAACCTCAGACGTACTCACTCACACACTTCACGGCATCACCACCACACCTCGTACTGCACGCCCACCAGCGTGCGCGAGGTCTTGCCGTTGGCCCCGAACGTGGTCGCGTTGGCCGCTGCTGCAGCCTGGTTCCAGTGGGCCTTGGTCACGTACAAGCGCAGCTCGGGGCGCGACCAGAAGTCTTCGTTCAGCGCCAGCGCAGCCGCCAGCGTGGCCTTGGACAGGCGTTGGTCCGCACCCGCACTCTTGCGTGTGGTGGTGGAAAGCTCCGCCAGGCCCTTGAAGTGTTTGGTGAACGCATAGGAGCCGCGCGCACCCAGCGAGAAGTCCTTGGTCTCGGCGTTGGTCAGGTCGGCCTTGCTGGTCTGGTAGCCCACCAGCGCCTGGCCGCCAAACCGACCGGACTGCCAGGCCAAGGAATCGGCAATACGGAACACCCGTTTGCCCGCGCTGGTGCCGTCGATGGCCTCGAACTGGCCGTCGATGCGCGCATGCCCGCGCGAGCCCTGCACGAACAGCGCGTTGCTCAGGCCCTGGACAAGAAAGTCCTTCTGGTTGTGCGACACCGAAATGCCGGACCCCGAACCGCCGTTGGCCTGGCCTGAGCCGCTCACGGCCGTCAGCAGCACACGCAAGCTGCCGCCGGGGTTGGTCTGGATGTCGGACAGGTCGGCGTTGATGCGGCGCGCCTTCACGTTCTTGGGGAGGCTGCCATCGAACTTGTCGCCGGTGAACACACCCACGCCCAGTTTCATGCCGCCGATCGGCAGATCGGTCATGCCGGCGCCCTGGTTGTCGCCATAGTTCATCAGAAAGTAATCGACGATGTGCACGTCCTGGATGCGCAGGCGCCGCTGGCCGGCCCAGAACTTGGCCTCGGGGGCGAAGTCCAGCCCGCTCATTTCCACATAGGCCTGCTCGGTGGAGATGTCGCCGCTGCCCCATTTGGCGGGCATGTAGTTGACCTTCCACTTCACGCCGCCCATGTCGAAGGTACGCGCCAGGTTGATCTCGATGCCGTTGTCGCCCTCGTTGCCCAGGCGGTACTTCTGCAGTTCGCCCCCCAGCGCCAGGTTGCCCTTGACGCCGTCCGAGTGGTTGAACACCGGGCCACCCCGGGAATAGCCGTTGAATTCAAAGCCCGCTACTTCCATAGCGAACGCTCCGTTTGCGCATGCGGCGGCCAAAGCCACCGCCGTGAGGCGGTTTCTTGTCTTCATGGGATCTGTCTTTCGGGGGAGGTTTACTTGGTCTTCGCGGCGGTCGCGATCTTCTTCATGGCATCGGCGACGCTGATCTTGTCGTCGTTCCAGAACTGGCTGACGGCGTCCTTGATGGCGCCTTCGGTGGCAGGCGCAATCGCCATGCCGTGGGCCACGCTGGGCACCAGGCCGCCGGATTTGGCCGTTTCGGCAAAGTCCTTGCTGGAGAGCTTGGCGCAGTCGTCAAACTTGTCCATGGGCTGGCCCGTGCGCACGGGAATGGAGCCCTTGTTCAGGTTGAACACCTCCTGGAAGCCCTGCCCCATGATGGCGCTGGCCAGGTCGCTCTGCGCCTTTTGCGCCCCGGCGTCCTTGAGCTTGAACAGGATGAACGAATCCACGTTGAAGGTGAAGGCCGAAGCCGCACCGGGCGCTGCCGCGCACAGGAAATCCTTGCCCGGCGCCTTGCCTGCCGCCATGAACTCGCCCTTGGCCCAGTCGCCCATCAGCTGAAAGCCTGCCTTGCCCTGGATCAGCATGGCCGTGGCCAGGTTCCAGTCGCGGCCAGGGGCGCCCGGGTCGGTATAGCCCTTGATGCGGCGGAAGGTTTCGAGCGACTTTTTCATGGTGTCGCTGGCGAGCGCCTTGCCGTCGAGCTTGACCAGTGCGTCCTGGTAAAACCTGGGGCCGCCCACACCCAGCACCACGGATTCAAAGGTCGTGAAGTCCTGCCAGTTCTGGCCGCCATGCGCCACGGCAACCAAACCCGCCGCCTTGAGCTTGTCGGCCGCGGCAAAGAACTCGTCCCAGGTCTTGGGCATGGCGGCCACACCGGCCTTTTTCAACGCGTCGGAGCTGGCCCACAGCCAGTTCACACGGTGCACGTTGACCGGCACGGCCACGTAGCTGCCCTTGTACTTCATCACGTCGGCCACGACCTTGGGCAACAGGTCGTCCCATTTCTCGGCCTTGGCCAGGGCGTCCATGGGGCTGAGCACGCCCTCTTCGGCCCATTCCTGGATGGCCGGGCCCTTGACCTGGGCGGCCGAGGGCGGGTTGCCTGAAATCACGCGGCTCTTGAGCACCGTCATGGCGCTGTCGCCACCACCACCAGCGACGGCAAAGTCGCGCCAGGTGTGCCCCTTGCCCTGCATGATCTTCTTGAGTTCAGCCGCCGACTTGGCCTCGCCGCCCGAGGTCCAGTAGTGCAGCACCTCCACCTCCCCCGCGCTGGCCGACAGCGCCGCCACCAGGCCCAGCGCCACAGCAGCCACTTGCGTCAACTTCCACATCGATATGTCTCCTTGGTGTTTGATCGGTACTAGGGTCTCTCGCCCCATCGGGCGCAGACCGTACTTTAATTACAATAATTAAAGAATCTCTAAGGACTTTCCCTGAGCCGTCCCCGAACGGCCTGGAGGGCTTTGCTATGCTCGAACCATGGCCACCATACTGATCGTTGAAGACGATGCCTTGCTGCTCGATGCCCTGAGCGGACAACTGGCGCAACAGGGCTGGGACGTCCTGACCGCCTCCAGCGTGCCCCAGGCCCGCGCAGCGCTGCAGGCGCAGGCGGTCGACGGCGTGATTCTGGATCTGGGGCTGCCAGATGGCGACGGCATGGACGTGCTGGTGTGGGCGCGCAAGCACATCACAGGCCTGCCGGTGCTCATTCTGACGGCGCGCGACGGCATTGAGGACCGGGTGCGCGGCCTCAACAGCGGCGCAGACGACTACCTGACCAAGCCTTTCGACATGCTGGAACTGCAGGCTCGCCTGCAGGCCATGCTGCGCCGCGCGCGCCAGCCCGCATTCATGCAGGCCAGCGCAGGCCCCAGCACCACCGTGGGCTGCCTGGAACTGGACCATGGCGCCCGCACAGCCACGTTGCAAGGCCAGGCACTGGAGCTGACCCAGCGCGAGTGGGAACTGCTGGAACTGCTGGTGCAGCGCGTGGGCGAGGTAGTCACCCGCGACGACGTGCTCGCCGTCTGGCATGCCAGCCCCCTGGAGCCCGGCCAGCCTGCGACGGCGCTCAACTCCAATGCGCTGGAGGTGTATGTGCACCGCTTGCGCAAGAAGCTCGACACCTCGTCGCTGTCCATCCGCAACATCCGCGGGCTGGGCTACATGCTCGAAAAACCATGAGCGCCCCCCTGACCGGCAGCGCCGGTATCATGCCGTGCGCCCTGGGACGCCTCTGACATGCGCCAAATCCCTGGCGTCTCCCTGCAGCGCAAGCTGTTGCTATGGCTGCTGCTGCCGCAACTGGTGCTGTGGCTGAGCGGCGGGTTCCTGGCCTGGCGCATCGCGCTGCAAAACGGCGAGAAGGGCATTGACCAGACCCTGACCCAGTCGGTGCGTGCGCTGGCACGCCAGATCAAACCGATCGGCGACGGCCTGCTGGTGGACTTTCCCAAGGCCGCGCAGGACATCCTGGAGCAAGACCCCACCGACCGCATCACCTACATGGTCTCATCGCCGCCGGGGCGCTTTCTGCTGGGCAACGCGCAGCTTCCACCGCCCCCCATGCAAACTATTGCGCTGGGTGAGCCTTTGCTCTACCACGCACAGGTGGACGAGCGCGCCGTGCGCGTGGCACTGCTGGAGGTGGACTACGGCAGCGAACCCAAGCGCCAGCGCCTGCGCGTGCAGGTCGCGCAAAGCCTCACGGTGCGCGAACGCATCGCCCAGGAGCTGCTGCACCAGATGGTGCTGCCCATGGGGCTGATGGGGCTGGCGCTCAGTGCACTGGTGTTCGCCGGCATCCTGCGCGGGCTGCAACCCCTCAAGCGGCTCGAAACACAGATCGAACGCGCCGGGCAGCAGCGCCGCGCCGACCAGGAGCTGCTGGCGCCCATCGAGCTCACCGAGGCACCCCAGGAAGTCCATTCGCTGGCCAGCACCATCAACCGCCTGCTCGAAGCCGTGGCCTTGAGCCACCACAAGGAAAAGCGCTTCCTCAACGACGCCGCCCACCAGCTGCGCACCCCGCTGGCAGGCCTCATCGCCCAGGTCGAGCTGGCGCTGAGCGAAAGCCGGGAACCGGCCGTGCGCGAGCGGCTGCACAAAGTGCTCTCAGGCGCCCGGCGCAGCGCCCACCTGGTGCACCAGTTGCTGCAGCTCGCACGCTCGGAGTCCCAGGTGCCGCTGCAAGCACTGGACCTCCCCGCACTGGCCCGCGAGGTGGCCCGCGACAACGCCCGCCGCGCGCTGGAGATGGACATGGACCTGGGCTACGAGGGCGAAGAAACGGCGTGGGTGCTGGGCAACGAACTGCTGCTGCGCGAAGCGCTGAGCAACCTCATCGACAACGCCCTGCTCTATGCAGGCCGTGGCGCCACCGTCACCGTGCGGGTGGAGCGCGACCCCCACCCGCCCCAGGGCATGCTGGCCCTGTGGGTCGAGGACGACGGCCCCGGCGTGCGCACCGAAGACGTGGGCACGCTGTTCGCCCGCTTCTGGCGTGGCACCGACCTGCCAGGCGGCTGCGGCCTGGGGCTCTCCATCGTTCAGGAAGTGGCCCTGCAGCACGGCGGCCAGGCCCTGGCCGAACCCGTCAGCCCCCATGGCCTGCGGGTGGGGATGCGGCTACCGGTGGTTGGCGATCCTCAGCGACCGGTCTGAGAACAGCACGTTGGCGCTCACGCCTTGGCAGCGCGCTCCAGCGAACCCAGTGCCCCTGCGCTATGGTGAAGCGGGCCGCCTGAACGCCGTTGTAGGCTGCCAGCCCTGCAGCGCCAAATCCCAGTGCACGCAGGCAATGCGCAGCGGAGCGGTTGGACGGGCTGCAGTGGCCGTGCACCTGATGGCGTCCCAGGCCAGCAAAGGCTTGGTGCAACAGCCACTCGCCCCCTTCGATGGCCAGTGCGCCACCCCAGGCATCGGCGGTGAGCCGCGCACCGATCTCAAGTTCATGGGGTGCATCATCAAGATGCACCAGGCTGAACCAGCCGCAAAAGCGCCACTGGGGCGCTTCCACCAGGGCCAGCCATGCATCGCCAATATCCCCTTGGGCATGGGCTTGGCGCGCCTCCAGCACAGTGGAGGCATCCGGCGGCACGGCACGTTCGGCGCACCAGATGCCCGTGCCTTCATGCTGGCGGTAAAAGGCGTGCAAACTGTTGATGAAGCGATGCACCGCCTGTGCGTTGTCCAGCGGCGCATCGTCCACCAACTGTGCACGCACACGCGGGTCTTGGTGCATGCGGACAAGGTCGTCGACGTCATGCCATGAAAACTCGCGCAGGCGCAGCCGCGTACTGACCTGGCGGGGGGCATCCAGCCTCAGTGCAGCAGATGACGGTGTGCAAACAGTCATGGAGGCAATGCGCGTGCGTCTGTGAAGACGCACAAAGTGTTTCAGGCAGTGGTGTCGTCGTCGAAGCCGAAGTCATCCATCTGACCCTGGCTGTGTTGGCGCAGGCGCTGGCGCAGGCGCTCTATATGGGGGGTGAGCTGTTGGCGGGTCTGCGCATCGGTACCTACGCGCAACTGCCACTGGCCTGCACCTGCCTGCGTCAACCGGAGTGCCAAAGCAGCCGCATCGGCGCCCCCCAGAGGCACGCGCATGCGCAGTTGCTGTCCGATGGTGGAGGTGGCCGTCTGCGCAGACAGCGGCACGGAGTCGGGTGGCATACCCGTACTGAGCGAAGGCGGGGCGTGCCCTGCCACGCTCCCCAGGCTCTCGCTACGCGTCAAAATGCCAAGCTGCTGCCCTCCCGCCCAATGGCTGAGCGCGCCATAGGCTGGGAGGTTCTGGGTCTCTTCCTTGCTTTCTCCGTCGGTTTCTTTGGCCTCTTTGGTGTCTTCGGTCGAAGAGGCTTCATTGTCTGAATCCGTCGCCCGGCGCAGTGCGGCGTCAAAATCTCGGCGCGCCTGCGGCGGTGCAGTCAGTGCCGTGCACACAGGGCGGCTGTCCGCCATGGGTGCAGCATCGGCCGTCTTGACGGATGGTGTTTGCGTGAACTGGCTCATGATAGGGTTCCTTGCATCACAACACTGGCCGATGGGGCGGGGGATCTTCGCGCTCCTGGCGAACCTCCTGGTCACGGCGCACGGCCTTGCCCGCGTCGGCCACCAGGCTGGCGGCCGATTGGCTTTGACCCACTGAATACAGCCATTTCTGGTAGGCTTCATTGGCTTTTCGGCGTGCGGTCAGAAGGGCTTCTTCGTCGTCTATCAGGCCATATTCAGCGCGTTCGAGCTGGTCATCCAGGGCCTCCTGGCTTGCACTGGCGTAGGCGGACAACAGGCCCATGCGAGCCGCGCAGTCACCCACAATGCGATGGCTGAGCTGCTGGCGCTGCTGCTGCAGCTGTCGAATGACGGCTTCACGCTCACACACTGCCTGCTCTGCTTCCTGCGCTGCGCGCTCGGCCCTTCGCAAAGCACTCAATGCGGTGCGCTCGCGCAATTCGCGCAAGCGTTTCATCTGGTGTGCAGCCAACAATTGCTGGCGGGGATTCTGGTGCGCCATGTTCAGATCAGGAACTGCTGCAGCAGCTCTTGTGTCTCCTGCATGGGGCTGGCTTCGTCGGGGCGCTGGCGCAGAAAATCCTGCAGCGCTGGCTGGGCCGCAATGGCATCGTCAGCCAAGGGGTCGCCGCCTGGAGCATATTCACCGACCTGCAGCAAAAACCGGATCTCGTCGTGCTTGGCCATGAGGGCACGAACCCGCTGCGCCGCATCTTGCTGGGCGCGATCGGTCACCCGGTTGAAGACCCGGCTGGCACTGGCCAGCACGTCTATGGCGGGGTAGTGCCCCGCCTGTCCAAGCTGGCGCGAGAGGACGATATGGCCATCCAGAATGGAACGGGTTTCTTCGGCAACGGGATCCGATCCATCTTCATCTTCTGCCAGCACGGTGTAGAAAGCGGTAATGGAGCCATTGGCATCGTTGCCAGCACGCTCAAACAGCCGGGGAAGTTCGGCAAACACACTGGGTGGGAAGCCCCGCCTCACCGCTGGCTCCCCCACGGACAAACCGATCTCACGCAGTGCCCGCGCATAGCGGGTGATGGAATCCATCATGAGCAAGACCCGCTGACCCTGTGCCCTGAAATGCTCGGCGATGGCAGTGGCCGTCTGCGCCGCACGCAGGCGCTCCATGGCAGGCCTGTCAGAGGTGGACACGATGACCACAGAACGCGCCATGCCTTCAGGCCCCAGGCTATCTTCAAGAAATTCACCCACTTCACGCCCACGCTCGCCAATGAGTGCAATGACATTGACATCGCTTTGCGCCTGGCGCGCAAGCATTCCCAGCAGGGTGGATTTCCCCCCGCCAGCCATGGCAAAAACGCCCAGGCGCTGCCCCTCCCCCACGGTGAGAAGGCCGTCAATGGCACGCACACCTGTGACAAAAGGGCGGTCAATGGCACGGCGGGTGAGCGGGTTGGGAGGCTCGGTCTGAAACGACCGCAGCGCCACGGACGCAGGCAGAGGGCGGGCGTCCAGTGGATCTCCAAAAGCATCCAGCACACGCCCAAGCAATGCAGAGCCCACCGGAACCAATGCGCCACGTTCGATCACTTCCACCTCAGCCCCCATGGAGACCCCTTGCAGGTGTCCCAGCGGGACGAGTATGGCCTCGTGTTCACGCAGGCCCACCACTTCCGCACGAAGGGGCACAGCCTGAGGCTGCGATGGGTTGCGGATCAGGCATTGCTGCCCGATGTGGGTGCGCAGGCCACTGACGCGCAATGTGGTTCCGAAGGCTTGCACCACCCGCCCCCGCGCCGCTACTGGCTGCAGGGACTTCAACGACTCCAGCAGTGCGGGATCCAGCAGGGGGCGGGGGGTTTGGGATGCGCTTGATGACATGGTGACAGGCGGCCTGGACAGGTCTGAAGGTTCAGGCGCTTTCTGCAATGCAGGCCTGCGTCTGCCGATTCAGGCTCAGACGCTGGGTCGTGCAGGACAGCATCTCATCAAGCCCTGCCAGCAGGGAACCCGCTTGCGATTCCACCCGGCAATCCAGCCCCTGGAGAGAGGCATCGGCCACGCAATGCACAGGCAACGCCAGGTCGCGCAGCCCCAGTTGGGCGCGCACGGACTCGACCAGCTCTTGAGGAACGTGCAAGCGCACCGCTTGCTGCGGCACCACCTGCTCGAAGGCACGCACGGCCAATGCGGCCAGAACCTGCTCGGGTGCCAGCTCTGCAGCAATGCACCGCACCATTCCCGTTGCCAGCGCAACCAATGCCTCGCGCAACTCCTCCCGTTGTCGGCTTTGGTCGCGCGCCAGTTGCTCCATGGCCAGGGCCAGTTGGTGCGAGGCGTCGTGCAAGGCCTTCATCTTCCCCGCTTCGTACCCCACCAGCTCCCCGGCTTGCCTGGCCGATTGCTCAGCCTCGGTGACGCGCTGTTCCTGGCTGGCCACGAGTCCAGTCAATCGTTCCACTAGCACCATGGCATCCTGCAGTGGCACCAGCTCTGCGGCAGGAACACAACGCGCATTGGTGGCCAGGCTGTGGACGGTGTCCCGGTGCAGGGTCAGAAGGTAACTCATGATCAGGAATCGCTCACCAGGGCTGCTGGCATGGGCGCTGCTTCTTCCGTAGCCACGGGAGGCACAGGCTGGATCGCCAAGCCTAAAGCATGCTTGGCCCAGTCGCGATGTGCGTCGAGAGCACCATAGTGGCCTTCATCGACCTGCCACCCCAAGTACGCCAACAGCCGCGCGCGCAATGCAGGCTGCAAGCTCCAGCCCAGCAGTGCACGCCCCCATGCCATGAGGTGGTCAGGTACCAGCTCGGCCGGTGGCAGCAAGGGTCGGGGGGCGCGGTTCAGAAGGTCAGCACGTGCAGCAACCGGCGAAGCACGCAGCGCTGCCACACCCTCCTGCCCCAGGAGATCGCTCACCCGCGCCAAACGCTTGCCGTCGATGCAGGCGCGCAGCGACGCAGCAAGCCACCAGGCACCAGCACTGACGCACAGGGCTTCCCTGTCTGCATCCGTCCAGCCCACCCATGCGGGACAGCCATCAATGTCGCTCCAGGCCAGGCCCAAGGGCGCCAGGGACTGTGCAAGCAACAAGCGCTGGCTCCGTCGAAGCCTTGCCTTGGCAATGGCATCGCCAGAATCCAAGGCGCAGGAGGTCAGACCATGCATATGCAGTCCAGTCCGCAACGTCAGGTGCTGCCTGCAGCACCATTGGCCTCTGAATCCACTGCGTGCAGGCGTGCCCGGCGCAAGGGTGCCACAGCTGCATGAACCACCGCAGAGACGGCTGACTTCGCATCGCTGTCCGCATTCTGCGAAGGCTGGCGACGCTGCCACCACCACATCGCCAACGAAACCATCAATGCCAGCACCCCCAAACCGGCAAAGGCCACAATCACCCCGCCATAGTTGGCCCAGGCGACAGCCAGGGTTGATCGCGGAACTGCAGGCGGAATGGGTTCTGCAGGAAACATGGCCACCGTGACGTTGTCGTAGGGCAAGCCTTCCATGGCATTGACGACCAATGCCTTGATCTTGCCCGTCTGCTGGCTTAGATCCACGCCGGGACGGTGCTTGATGAACACCGAAGCCGTGGCAGGCTGCGGCTTGTCGGACAGCGGATTCTTCTCCGGCACTGAGACATGCACACGGGCCTGCACAACCCCGTCAATGCTCGACAGTGTGCTGGACAACTCCTGCGAAAGAGCGTGCGTAAAACGTGCACGCTCCTCCAGGGCTGAAGAGACAAAGCCCTCTTTCTTGAAAACATGCCCGAGACTGTCGAATGAATCACGCGGAAAGCCCCCTGCATGGAGCACTTCCACCGCGCGCGAAAAATCATGCGGACTGGTGCTGACCACAAAGGCCTTCCCGTCACGGGACGCAGACTTGTCGGCTTCGAGCCCGGAATTGCGCAATACGGCCACCATTTCATTGGCCTGGCGCTCATTGAGTTGCCCGTAGAGTTCTTGCTGCGAACAGGCGGATAGCCACAAGAGCAGCAAGGGCGCCAAGATTCGCTGGGGTTGGAAACGCATCACGCAAGGATCCTGGGTAGGTGCGACCGCAGTCACAAGGCGCAGCGTTCACGCCTGCTGGCGGAACAGTTGCTGAAGGCCATCAGAGGTGCGATTGGCCACGTTTGCCGTGAGCTGGCTGTGGAACAAGAACTCATGGGCGCGCACCGTGAGCATGACCATTTCGCCAGGCGTCATGTCATTGCCGGAAGCCATGGCAGCCTGCGCGTGCTCTTCCAGGGATGCCGCTTCGGCGTTGATATGCTCCAGCGGCTTGAACAGCGCCTGCATGCTCGGGCTGGGCTCAGAGACAGCCTGGGGATTGAGAGTGCTGGAACCCGCTCCCTGGGCCCGCGCCAGCGCATCATGGAATCCCGACAGGTCAGTGAGCGAAACACCGTAACCGGCACGGACACCGCCACCGGCCAAACCGCCCAAAGATTCTGTGACAGCCAGGGGAGAAGTGATTGAGGTCATCGCAGTGCAGCCCCGGATTACTGCTTGCGCGCCATGGTTTCGAGCGCCGTACCCACCGATTGGAGCGAGGTGTGCGCGCTGTTGGACATGAAGCCCATTTGCTGCGCCAGCATGGTCATCTTGGTGATGTGCGCAGGCTTGTCGTTACCTGCAGACAACTCATCGCTTGCAGATTCAATTTCCGTGGCCTTGGCATCCAGGGTTTTGCCCCAGGCGTCAGCCATGAGTTCGTACCAGCTGGCAGCCTTGCCATTGCGGTTCTGTGCGCCGTTCATGGATGCAGTGGCCAGCATCGCCAGGGGATTGACTTGATTGCTCATTGATTACCTCGCTCTGAGTGACAAAAAAATGGGGAAACACCTGCAAGACCAAACTACCGGGGTGGCAGAAAAGGTGGGTGAACCAACCCATGCTCCAACCCCCACCATCAAAAAGCCAAAACGCTCCCAACGCCATCCCGCTCCATCTGAACCTTGTCGGGCAAGATGGCCACGATGCGATGCCCACTGGGCAACATGGCACCTTCAAAGTAGCGCGTTCCGTCGGCAGTAACAATGTAGGCGGGATCACCAGGAACAATGGCCGCTACGCGCTTACCGGGGTCGGTGATGGTTGCGCCCTGCTGCGGCAATGCGGGCGGCTGATCATTCACCGCTACCAGTTGCTTCAGCCCAGGCACATCCCGGCGCGCAATATCTCGCACATGCTCCAGCTGTTTGACATCTGCCTCGCGCGTGTGCACGCGAACCACCCCAGGCCCACTGGCACGCACATCCGCGGCAATACCATTGAGACGGAACACATCTGCCACACCGGCGGATACCTGCTCATTGACCCACACCGCCACCCGCGCCGGTGACTGGTCTGCCAGGGCTTTTTCCAACCGGCTGCGCTGGGCCTGCGTGTCCAGATGCCCGGTGACAAGCAACTGTCCATCACGACTCTCCACGTTCAGCGACGCATAGCCAAGGTGGTTCAGCGCCTGGCGAAGGTGCACCGCCTGCTCCGGCGCGCTGAGGGCGGCCGGCCCCATGGCCCAGGCCAGGGTCAGTGTGCCCGCAGAGACCCCCACCAGCGCTGCACCGCTGATCAGCAGACGCGAAGTCCAGCTACGTCGTGCTGGCGCAGGCGCACCAGCAGCTTGCGCAGCTTGGGATGCGTCATCCGGCGTGGCGCTTTCTGCGGCTGCTTGAGGAGTTTCTTCAAACAGGCAGGCCCACTGGGGAGCACCAATGCGCCCCACCGCCATGCGTGCGCCACCCACGGTAAACGGGGTATACAAAGCCAGTTCCGAGTCCTCACCCGGTGCGAGAACATCACCCGCAATACCGCATTCGCCTTCCGCAGCGCTGAGCACAAGACTTCCGTTTCCCGCCCACACCAGAGTTGCGCAACCATTGCCGTCTTGCAACACCACGTCGTTTGACCAGCCATGACCGATGCGCAACTGGTCTCCCGGCCGGACTGCAGTTGCAGCACCCCGCTGTTCCCCGCTGAGCACGCGCAATTCATACATCTTGGATGAATCCATGCAATAAGACTCCTAGTTCGGATGGGCAGTCAGCACCAAGCTTCAAAGCTCACCAGAGGCAGGCGCATCCGAGGGCGCCTTGCGTGCTTCATCCACAGGGGGTGTGGATTTCGCTCCTTCCAGCGAAGGCACTGGTGGCGCTGCCACTGCACCGCCCGGCCGCAGCGGCCCCATGGGTGCATTCGCACCCACGGGGCGGCGCGCCGGAATCAGCCGGGGCGAAATCAGGAACAAGCGCTCAACGCGTTCCTGCTTCTCGGTGTTGGTCTTGAACAGGTGCTCCACCACCGGAATATCCCCCAGCAGCGGCACCTTGGAGACACCTTCACTGCTGGCCTCCTTGACCATGCCGCCAATCAGCAGGCTCTCGCCTGCCACGATGAGCGCCTGGGTGTTGATGGAAGACCGCTCCACCACAGGAATCGCGTCCACCTGGCTGGCACTGTTGATGGAACCGTCCTCGATCTGAACGAGCAACTTGATCCGCACGTCGTTGCCTTCCTGGAACACATGCGGAGTGACACGCAGCGAGGTTCCCGCCGAAACCTTGTACAGATCCACCTGTTCACGCCCGGCCACACGCACGTAGAAGCTCTTGTTGATGTCAAACAGCGCCTCGACGTTGGACAGCGTCATGACCTGGGGGCTGGACACAATGCGCGCCACACCCTGGTTCTGCAGGGCATTGATGCGGGCAACAAAATTGTTGCGCCCCCCCAGCACCAAGGACAGGAAGCCTCCTTCGCCAGAAGGCGTGATGTTCTGTACAGGCGTGGTTCCCACGAGACTGGTGTCACCGTTGGTGCCACTGCCAAAAAGGAACGAATAGCGATCGCCAGTCAACCTCCAGTTGATACCCAGTTCGCGCAGCTTGTCGGTGCTGAGGTCGATGATAGTGGCCTCGATCTCCAACGCCTGCGGCTCCACATCCAGTGACTTGATGAGTTCATCGTAGTAGGACAGGCGCTCCGGCAAATCGCGCACGATCACGGCATTGAGGCGGGTATCGGCTTCAACCCGCGCCTGATTGGCCGCTGAAGCGGGGCCCAGGGCCTCTAGCAGGTTGGCATCCACGCTGGCAACCTGTACCCCGCCAGGGCGGCTACCCCATGCCTGCTGCACCGTTTCGGCCGAAGCCTGCATGGGATTCGCACCATAGGCCCCCAAAGTGCCCTGCCGTGCCATACCCTGCCCCCGCAAACCCGGTTCAGCAGCGCCACGGTACTGCGTAAGTGCAGGAGCAGCGCCCCCACGCTGGGCCGTCAGCAAGGAACGCAGGATGCTGGCCACACCGGGTATCACGGTGACAGTGCCGCCGTACTGCGCGCTCACATCCTGGGCCCAGGCATAGCGCAAGTAATACACCTTGAAGCCCACCGGTGCCAGCGTGGTGGACTGGCTTTGCTGCCCTGCAGCCAGTTCGCTCACCAGTTCGACAAAACGACGGTTGCCACTGGCGATCAGTCCGCCGCTCTGGCTGACACGCAAGGTGTTGCGCGTATCCACGATCTGCATGTCACGCGCAGTGGAAATCACCTGCCGCGCATTTCCCTGGCGCATGGTGAATGTCCGGGTGGTGACTTCACTGGGAGCATAGACATGCACCACCGAGCCGTCGTAGTACGCCATCAAACCGAACGAACGCTGGATGTTTGCAAACACACGCTCCGCCGGACCACGGAAAACACCGTTGACAGCCCCCTTGACCCCCGCACTGACCGTTACCGGTACATCCAAGGTACCAAAGAAGTCTTGCAGGAAAGCAGCAATCGGCTGTTCGCGCACCGTCAGATCAACCTGCCGCTCATCAAACGGGATGGGGGCGGCATGCGCTGCGCCTGCCAACATGGCCACCCCCAGGATGCAACCTGACATCCAACCCCGCACCGCCCCATGGAGTCGCTCGACGCGCCTACTCCCCCTCTTCATATTCTCTTCAATACGCATTTCATTCCTATGTGTTTTAGTTAGTAAATCCAACTTTGCTGACTGCAACCAGACGGAGTCTTCAGGAAGCCGTCTCCAACAGGTGCGTGTCTTCCATGCCCACATGGGCCAGCACCCCGAGATGCAGCGTTGGCATCAACTCGTGGTAGCTCAGCACCGGTATGTCAAAGCACTCCGCTTCGATCAGCTTGCGTACATGGCGCCGGATGTCTACCGCCGTGACGATGGCAACTGGCTGGTGCCGCTTGACGGCCTCCGAAAATCGCTGCATCAATTGCGACGTCTGCATGGGATCCAACGCAAGCTGCTGAACGCCGCCATTGACACGCACCGCGCCACGGATCGTCTCCTCCAAAGGCGGATCGATCAGCAATGCACTCAAACGACCAGATGGCGCGTGGCGATAGCACAGCTGACGCTTCAAGCCGATGCGAACCAGTTCGGTGAGCGCAAAGACATCCTTCTCGCGCTGCGCAGCATCGGACAGGGTCTCCAGAATGTCGCGCAGATTGCGGATGGCCACTTCTTCTTCCACCAGGCGGCGCAGAATTTCTGCCACACGCGCCAACGGCAACGCACGCAAGGTTTCCTTCACCACGTCCGGCAGGTCGCCACTGGCGCGTGTGAGCAAGTGGTTGGCTTCCTGGGTTCCCAGGAACAGCGCCGCATTTCGGCGCAGTGCTTCATGTACAGCCTGCGCCAGTACCTGTGCCGTGTTCTCTGGCACGAGATCCCCCTGTGCGATGGGCACTTCATGCGCAAGCAGACGCCAGGACGCAACCGCTTCGCCTGCAGATTCGTCCTGCGCTTGGTGTGCCACATGCACGTCGATGCGCGGCAGCCGCAAACCGAGGAAGAGCTGGAAATGGTCCAGAACACCTTCCAGCTCATGCAGCAATTCACGGCTGACTTCGGCCGAAACCCTGCCGCCAGGAACCTCCAGCAACAATGGAACGGTTGGGCGGGCGGGCATGACCTCGGTGGACATCAACTCCGGCACATCAGGTGCACGGCGCCGCACCGCTGCCACAGTGGGGCTGATCCAGCGGTCCCAGCGTGCACGCAGCGCGGGCGTCAGCATGGCGCCCGCACCGAAAAACACCAGCCCCAGCAGCACAAACACCACGGCAGGAAATCCAGGAACCACGGCAAACAGCAAGCACAACCCCCCCGCCACCAAAAGCACCCTGGGCTTGGCGGTGAGCTGCCGACCAATCGCATCACCCAGGTGCTTGTCATGTTCATCGTCGGTGGTACGCGTCACCAAAAGCCCTGCAGACATGGCACCCAGCAAGGCCGGAATCTGCGTCACCATGCCATCGCCAATGGTCAGAATGCAGTACTTGATGGCCGCAGCTGACAACGCCATGTCCTGCTGCATCACCCCCACAGCCAGACCGCCCAGCAGGTTGATGATGATGATGATGATGCCTGCGATGGCATCGCCCTTGACGAACTTCATCGCGCCGTCCAGGCTGCCGTTGAGCTTGCTCTCGTTCTCCAGAATGCGGCGCCGACGGCGTGCCTCATCCTTGTCGATCAGCCCCGACCGTAGATCAGAGTCGATCGACATCTGCTTGCCGGGCATGGCATCCAGCGAAAACCGCGCTGCCACCTCGGCCACTCGCTCCGAACCTTTCGCAATCACGATGAACTGCACCACCGTGATGATCAGGAACACCACCAAACCCACCACCAGGTTGCCGCCCGCCACCATGTTGCCGAACGTATCGATGATGTGCCCCGCCTCACCATGCAGAAGAATCATGCGTGTGGTGGCAATCGACAGCGAAAGCCGGAACAGCGTGCTGATCAGCAAGACACTGGGAAAGACCGAAAACTCCAGCGGATTGGCCACATAAATGGCCAGCAGCAGCAGCAGCACGCCACCAGAGATATTGACCGCCACCAGCGTATCCAATACCCAGGTGGGTAGCGGCACGATCATCAAGGCGATGATGGCCACGATGCCTGCCACCAAGGCAATGTCCGTGTAGCGCGCCAATCCACCCGATCGATGGTCTGCACTGGCTGCCGAGCGGAAATAACTGGCCAGGCTCACAGAAGACCTCCTGGCACCAAGGCAGCAGACTCAGACACGGCCTGCTGGCGCCTCACCTGCAGCAACAGCGCGTACTCGGCCAACACCTTGCGTACATAGTCCTGTGTCTCGCGGTAGGGCGGTATGCGGCGGCCATGCTTCTCCACAGCCGCTTCCCCTGCGTTGTAGGCCGCCAGCACGAGTTTCAGGTCATTGCCAAAACGGCGCTGCAAGGTCTTGAGGTAAAGGGCGCTGACCTGCAGGTTGGTGTCGGGGTCGTGCAAGGCCTTCGCCTCGTCCACACCAAAGCGGCGCGCAGTTGGAACAATCACCTGCATCAAACCATGCGCCCCAGCATGCGACACCGCGCCTGGCTGGTGGCGTGATTCAACCCGTGCTATTGCATGCAGCAACAGGGGGTCGATATCGTGGTCACGTGCGACCCGATCCACTAACGGAGCCAACAAGGCGGGACTACCCTGCGCTCCACCGCCAGACATCTGCGCATAAGAGCGTCTCACCACCCCAGAGCCAAAGGCCCCCTCCCCACCTGAAGCACCAGGTGCCAGGAATGTCGAAGGAAGCACCGCGACCGGACGGCGATAAACGCCCATCTGGGCCGCCAACACCCCCCGCCTGGGAGAAGCTGGGGTGGCAGCGCACCCGCGAAGCTGCAACTCAACGGCACGCTGTTGAGGCGACAGAAGCTGATCCCATCCCGAGGCGCAGGCCGAACGGTGCGGTGCCAATACTTCGGCAGACTGCGCCTGCGCCATGCTCGCCACAACAAGTGCAACGAACGCCAACGCCGCCACTGCACCCATGCGGGCAGGACGATTCAACGCAACGGCAACAGCGCAAGGCAAAGGAAAGCGCACGGTATCTGTTCTACAAAGTCGGTCTGAACTGCTGCCAGTATTGGTGTGCAGATCGCCTAATTTGTGACAAAACGGGAACAGAGTCGTATCCAATTGTCTGAGCGCTCCTTAGAAAAAAAAGCACCCCTCTAACTAATAGGAGAGGTACTTGCATATTGTTTCAATATTCATGCCGATGTCTCCATTGAAAGACACAATCGGAGGCTGCCGATCACATTTCAGCGACGGCGCATTGCTTTTTTTTGGAGGATTGCTGCATGGCCGGCGCAGATGACAGCGGAGACAAGACCGAAAAGCCGACCCCCAAGAAGCTGCAGGATGCGCGCAAGAAAGGCGACGTCTCCAAAAGTAAGGACGTCACCTCTGCAGCCAGTCTGCTGACGATTCTGCTGCTGGCCACCGTCGCGCTGCCCACCGTCGGTGCACAGCTCGCCGCGCTGCTGCAGGCCAGCTTCGACTTGATCCACGAACCGTTTGCAACTGCCATGCCGCTCCTGGGAAGGCAGGCAGCCATGACGCTGGTCACCATTGCCAGCCTCGTCATGCTCCCTGTCGCTGTGATGGGTGCCCTGGTTGACTTCATCCAGACCGGGCCCGTCATGACCATGGAGAAGCTCAAGCCAAAGGCCGAACACCTCAACCCCGCCAAGGGCCTGAAGCGCATGTTTTCCATGGACAACCTGGTGGAACTCCTCAAGTCCATCCTGAAGACAGCCTTGGTCGGCACCATCGCCTGGTTTGCCCTCAAGTCCGTACTTCCCCAATTGCCTTTGCTGACCGATGGCAAGCCACATGCCGTGGGCTCTGCCTTCTGGCATGCCAGTTGGACCTTGCTGGCCTGGGCCATCGGCTCATTTGTGCTGGTGGCCGCCATCGACTTGAGCTGGCAGCGCTACTCGTTCATGAAAAAGATGCGCATGAGCATGCGCGACATCCGCCAGGAAATGAAAGATGCCGAGGGCGATCCGCACGTCAAGGGCCAGCGCAAACAACTCCAGCATGAATGGGCGCAGCAGGGCGCCAACAACGCTGCAGCCAACGCCCATGTTCTGGTGGTCAATCCGACACACGTGGCCATCGCCATCGACTACGACCGCGATCGCTGCCCAGTGCCCACCGTTTCCGCCAAGGGTCAGGACGACGATGCACTGGCCATGCGTGAGGCAGCACAGGCCGCCGGAGTGCCTGTGCTGCGAAACATAGAACTGGCGCGGCAACTGCTTGCCGACACCGACACCGGCGATCTGGTGCCTGCCGAACTCTTCGACATCATTGCCACGGTCATTTTGTGGGCCCAGGATGTGCGGCATGAACTGGCACAGGCCGCCGGCGAGCGCAACGCAACGGTGCCCCCTCCCGACGCAAAACCTGGCACCCACCGCCCCAAACGGCGCGAGCCACCGGGCGAAGACCTGACCCGCTACAACCACACCCCTACAGACAACAACAGCACTACCCAGGCAGGGGCCGGTGCACGCCGCCAGCGCTTTGCGCGCTACGTCCCCCGCCGCTGGCGCAAGCCCCCTGAAAACACAGCAAGAACATGAACCCCAGTACCCCAGCGCCCCCAGCCAAGCCATCGCCAGAACCACTCACACTCACCCAGCCAGCCCTGGCACAGGCAGACGAAGGCATCTGGTCCAGCCTCCTGGTCACAGCCCTTGCGCTGGCCTTTGTCCTGGCGTTGGCATGGCTGTTTCTGCGCCTGCTCAAACGCGCCACCACACCCCGCTCGGCACAAGGACGGGAGCCCCCCCATGTGGTGCAGGCCGTTTCGCTGGGCGCAAAAGAAAGAGTCGTCATCCTGCGCGATGGCGCGCAGGAATACGTCCTCGGTGTGACAAGCACACAGGTAAGCCTGATCGACAAACGCCAGGCAACACCACCCACCCCATCAAGCCACAGTGGCCCTTGAAACTGCACCAACCTGCGATGGCCCGAAACCCAGGCTCACCTGCAGGGGTGCCCGTCGATGCACCCCGCGCAGGAATGGCCTCGCCACCATTGATGGCAACAATGTGTTCCGCACACCAACATGTGCCGCAACGCACCATATATCAGCGCTGGTAGCTATTGACTTTGTAGCAAGCGCTTGTTGTTTCATTGGCGTCAATAGGGGCGATTCCTAGCTAGGAATCGCATATATGGCGCCAAGGACGGCAAAGCGGCTTAATCGAGTCCTTCAGGCAATGCAGCTTTTGGCTGTCGACAAGGAAACGGACAAGGAACCGCTATGAACATGAGTTTGCGCAACGCCACATCGCCCGCTGCCGACGCGGGCTCTGCCAACGCAGCCTTGCCCGGCAGCGACATGTTGGCCGCAAGCCTGGTGGCGCAGGCCACCGTGCCGGGAGGGCAACTGGATGCCCAGGCGCTGGGCCAGGAGATTCGCCAGTTTGCCACACTGGATCCGGCCTTTGCCGCGCAAACCTGCAGTGCGGTAGAAGCCCACCTGTTTGACACCGGGCGGCTGGGTGATGCCGCTGCCTTGAACCAGGGCTACGCACAGGGCGACACTTTGCCGCCAACGGCTGCGGCCCCCTATGGCGTGGCAGGCGCATTGGGGCGCGAATCGACCGTGCAAGCCTTGATGCACAGGGCCTACGAAGCAGGACTTGCAGCGCCGCAGGGTGAATTTAGCGGAACGGTGTTTCGCAGTGTGCGTACTGAGTATGAGCAGGGAGCCTTTGACCACACCAAGGGTGGGCCAGGCCGCTACAACGCCGCCAGCGAGCGCCTGATCTACACCGCCCCCAGCCCGGCCGCTGCGGTGGCCGAGGCCGCAGTCTATGCAGAGCCAGGTATGGCGCCGCTCCACGACCGCTCCCTTGTGGCACTGGATTTCCACGCCCGGCCAGATGCACAAGGCCGCCACGGCGTGGCCGATGTGGCCGAGGGTCTGCGCAACGCGGGCCTGCCCGAGGAGGCCTTGACCCACCCCAAGGGCAGGAACCCACCCGGCTGGCTGTACCAACTGGCTGGCGAGCACCCCTACAGCCTGGGACAGCAGGCGGGCAAGGGCGCAGCCGATGCGGGTGCCAGCGCCATCCGCGCCCCATCGGCCACGGGCGAACCGCAAATCAACATCATCCCGCGCAACACCCATCCTGGGCAGTTGCAAGCCCGGGAGGTGGTGGCCTATACGGGCCACCATCCAGGCTCCACCCGGGCAGCCGGTCATGTGGCCAACATGCCCGCAAACGATTTGCCAGTGCGCACAGGGCCGCTGGAGAAGCCTGCGGGCGTGCGGGTTGGGGTTGATGTTAGAAACCAAGCACCAGAGGCACTTGACCCCAAGGGGCTTAACAATTTACGCCAACACGCCACCCACGCCCTGGAAGGCTATCCACGCGCCTCGTCTGTCCGCTACGGCGCCGCAGGTAGCGCGGTAGCCGCCGTGGCGCAAGACGCCTGGGCTGCCGTGCAAGGCGCACCGATGGACGTACAGCAGGCCTCCAGCCATGCAGTACAGGCTGGCGCACTGGGCGCTGCAGCGGGCAAGGCCACGGATTTGCTGACTCCCCGCGTGGGCCTGCGGGCCGCTGGCGGTGCTGTGGCTGGCGCCCTGGAGGCCTTCACCTCCACAGCCAGTAACACCGACGCGTTCAGAAGCCACCAGATCAGTGCAGCCCAGGCCAGCGCAAACATTGCGGTGGATACCGCTACCGCAGTGGGTGCAGGCGTATCGGCCGCCGTGGTGGGCACCGCCCTGGGCGCAGGGGCATCGGCGGCGGTAGCAGGCGCCACGATAGGCTCCATCGTTCCGGGTGCAGGTACCGCCGTGGGTGCCGTGGTGGGTTTTGCCGCAGGGGCGGCAACCTATTACGCCGTCCAGAAGACCGCCCAGATCAGTGGACTGATGGATGCCGCCAAGACCCGCCTGGCGGGGGCCTGGACCGAAGCGGAGCAGCCCCTGGGCCGCGCCCTGCACCAGGCAGGCCAGGCGCTGGATACCGGGCGCCAGGCACTCAATGCCCTCAAGTTCTGGTAGGGTCGGGTTCCGCCGCCATGCCCTTCCTCGACCTCAACGCCCTGCCCCCTGCCCTGCAGGCAAGCCTGGGCCGCATTTTTGACAATGACGAGTCCCGGCGCAGGGCGGTGCTGGCGCCTTGGGCAAGGGCAGGATTTACATCGATATGCCCTGATGCTGAATGGGCATGGGATCCATGGCGCAGTTTTTGGCGCCGCAAGTGGGCCAAAGGCATTCGTGCTCAATCGGAAAACGAATTCTTTGCCCTGCAGCAAGATGCCCCTTACCAAGGCATCGGCGAGCCCCCACCTGCCGCCCAACCGCAGGTCAGCATCTTTGACCCCAGCCTGCCATTTTTTCCCACACCGCTGACCGATGTACGCGAAACCATGCTCTCGCCCTGGCCGGATGTGATCACGCATGCGGAGTTCTGGGCGTTTGCTGCGCAATTGTCAAAAGGAAATGCCGCCAGTACAGCCAGTACGTTGGAGTGCTACCTTCCGCGTCTTCGCAAGGTGACACACCCCACGGGGCTGCAGCGGCTACGCCCCTGGGCACGGTCAGCAGCCTGGCGCGACATTGTCTGGCGTACCGAAATGGCAAATACAGGCATGTTCTCCTGAACGCCAGGCGGCATCGCATCACCATGCCCTTTCTCGACCTCAACGCCCTGCCCCCTGCCCTGCAGGCCAGCCTGAACCGCTTGTTTGACAACGACGAGTCCCGGCGCAGGGCGGTGCTGGCGTCTTGGGCTGCTGCCGAATTCGAAGTGATTCACGATGGCGGCGAGTGGGCATGGGATCCATGGCGCAGTTTTTGGCGCCGCAAGTGGGCCAGTGACATTCGTCGCAGCCGTGAAGACGAGTTCTTCGCTCTACAGCAAGATGCCCCCTACCAAGGCATCGGCGAGCCCCCACCTGCCGCCCAACCGCAGGTCAGCATCTTTGACCCCAGCCTGCCATTTTTTCCCACACCACTGACCGAGGTACGCGAAACCATGCTCTCGCCCTGGCCGGATGTGATCACGCATGCGGAGTTCTGGGCGTTTGCTGCGCAGTTTTGTAAAGGCGATGCCGAGTTTGCAGCCAGCGAACTGGAAGGCTACGTTTCAGACCTTCGCAAGGTGACGCACCCCACGGGGCTGCAGCGGCTACGGCCCTGGGCACGGTCTGCGATTTGGCGCGACATTGTCTGGCGTACCGAAATGGCCATTGCAGGCATGTTCTCCTGAACGCCAGGTGGCATCGCACCACCATGCCCTTCCTTGGCCTCCACACCGCCCGATGGCTCCCACACGCGCTTGCTGGGGCATTTTTTGCGCCCCGATGGTGCCTGCGCATCGGAGGGCGCAATTCCAGGCATGACCGGCCGCGCCTGGGCTTTGGGCGCGCAGTGGTCGGCCACCATGCCGGCCG
>JACPUE010000033.1 GCA_016192425.1 Burkholderiales bacterium | reverse complement strand
TGGGCGATGCGGCCTACCAAAGCGCCGTGATCCCGGCCAATACCTACACGGGCCAGACGCAGGATGTGCCCACGGCCGCCATCCCCAACTTCCTGGTGACCCATGCCGGTGTCTCTGACGAGCTGGCCTACCAGATGGCCAGGCAGATGTACGAGCACCTGGACACGCTGCGCGCCGCACACAATGCCGCCAAGGCGATTGCACGCGACAATGCCATCAAGGGCATGCCCGTGCCCTTGCACCCCGGCGCAGAACGCTACTACAAGGAAGTGGGCCTGATCAAATGATGCCCGCCCTCCCATAGCGTCCGACATGCCGAGAATGCCCCGCCCAACGGGGTGTTCCCTGTCTGCTTCATGCGTCGAAAACATCTTGCCGCTGCACTTGGCTGTGGCCTGGCCTTGCTGGTCGCTACCGTAGGCATGACCTACCAGGCGTACTACGCACGTGCGCTCCAGGAAACCGCCCAGACAGCGGCAGCGACCGTCCAGCTGCAAGCCCAAGACCTGCTCAGCGCGGTCGATAAATTCGAGCACCTGCCGTACCTGGTGGGCGCCGAACGCACGCTCTCGGAACTGTTGAAGTCGCCACGGGATGCAGCACTGGTGGCACAGGCCAACCGCTACCTGGCTTTCGCCAAAGACAGGACCGAGGTGGCGGCGATCTATCTGATCGCCGCTGACGGCACCACGCTGGCAGCCAGCAACTGGCAGACCGAGACCAGCTACGTGGGCAACAACTACCGCTTTCGCCCGTATTTCCAGGAGGCCATCGCGGGGCGCACCGCCATGTTTTACGGCATCGGCGTGACCACCGGGACGCCTGGCGCCTTTATTGCAGCACCGCTGCGGGTGCGAGGACAGACACGGGGCGTGGTCGCCGTGAAGATTGATCTCACACCCTTTGAAACGCGCTGGCGCGAGGGAGGCCTGCGCATCGCAATGGCCGATGCCCTGGGGGTGATCTTTCTCACCACACAGCCCGATTGGCGCTACCGGAGCCTGCAGGCTTTGCCCCAGCCTGCGGTCGAAGCCCTGCGCAGCACCAGGCAGTATGGCGATGCCGCACTGCACACCCTGACGGGCCGGCAGCACGCCTTGCCCATCGCGGAACTGCAGGCACTGGAAATCGGCACCAAGACCTACCTGCTCAAAGCCCACGCCATCGGCCGGTATGGCTGGCAGATGCTGCTGTTCTCCGACCCGGCCGAGCCACGGCGCAAAGGCATGGCTGCAGCCCAGATTGCGGGCCTGAGCCTGGCGCTGGTCTATCTGTCGCTGGCACTGGTGTGGCAGTACCGGCGCAGGCAGGCAGAGCGCCTGGCCTCGCAGCGGGCACTGGCGCAGGTGGCTGCAGAACTCGATCAGCGGATCGCCGCACGCACGGCAGAGCTCACTGCCGCCAACGACATTGCCGTGCAAACCGGCAAACTGGCCGTGCTGGGCCAGATGGCGGCCAGCATCAGCCACGAGATCTCGCAGCCACTGACAGCCCTGCGCACGCTCGCCGACAACGCCGCCTCCTTTCTCGCACGCAACGACGCCGCCACCGCCCGGCACAACCTGCACATCATCGGTGAACTGTGCGTCCGCATGGGCAGCATCGTCGGGGAACTCAAGGCCTTTGCGCGCAAGGAGCCTGTGCGCCTGCAAACCGTTTCGGTGCAGCAGGCCATTGCCGGTGCGCTCATGCTGGTCGAGCCCTCTCGCAAAGCCACGGGCACCCGCATTCAGGTCGATGGCGCAGACCTCCTGGTGCAGGGCGATCCCATCCGGCTGGAACAGGTGCTGGTCAACCTGCTGCGCAATGGCATGGACGCCATGGAAGCCCAACCCGAGCGCACACTGGAACTGCTGGTGCGTGCCGACGGACCGTGGGTGGAAATCACGGTACGAGACCATGGCTCAGGGCTCAGCGACGACGTGCTGCGGCATCTTTTCGAGCCCTTCTTCACCACCAAACCCAGCGGGAAGGGCCTGGGCCTGGGATTGTCGCTATCCCAGGCCATCGTGCATGAAATGGGCGGCAGCATCCAGGCCGCCAACGCACGCCCTGGCGCGTCCTTCACGCTGGCCCTGCCCCTGGCTCCCGAACACCATGCCACACACCCCGATGAACGTACTGCTCGTTGAAGACGACCCCACCGTCCTGCTGGGCGCACGCCAGGCGCTGCAACTGTCGGACATCCCGGTGCAGGAAGCCACCAGCGTGGAAGTAGCCGTGGCCATGGTGGCCCAGGCCTGCCCGGCCGCCATCCTCAGCGATGTGCGCCTTCCGCACGAAGACGGGTTTGACCTGCTGCGGCGCATGCAGGCGCTGGACCCTGAGGTCCCGGTGATTCTGATGACCGGGCACGGCGACATCCGCATGGCGGTGCAAGCCATGCGCCTGGGCGCCTACGACTTCCTGGAAAAGCCGTTCTCATCCGAGCGTCTGGTCGAAGTGATGCGCCGCGCGCTGGAAAAGCGCAAGCTGGTGCTGGAAAACCGCAGGCTGCATGCGCTGGTGGCTTCGCAGCAGGATTTCGGCCTGATCGGGCAAGCCCCGGCCATGGTGGAAGCGCGCCGACGCATTGCAGCCCTGGCCCCTACGCAGGTGGATCTGCTGGTGCGCGGCGAAACCGGCACCGGCAAGGAGCTGGCGGCGCGGGCCATCCACGACGCCTCCGGCCGCAGCGGCCCGTTCGTGGCCATCAATTGCGGCGCCCTGCCCGAAAGCATTTTCGAGAGCGAGATGTTCGGCCACGAAGTCGGCGCCTTCACCGGCGCCACCAAGCGGCGCATCGGAAAGCTGGAATACGCCCGGGGCGGCACGGTGTTTCTCGACGAGATCGAAAGCCTGCCGCTGGGGCAGCAGGTCAAGCTCCTGCGCGTGCTGCAGGAAAAGACCATCGAACGCCTGGGCGGCAACGCATCGACACGCATCGATTGCCGCTTCATCGCCGCCGCCAAGGCCGATTTGCGCACGCTGTCGGACAAAGGCGAATTCCGCCCCGACCTGTACTACCGCCTGCACGTGGCCTGCATCGAACTGCCTCCTTTGCGCGAACGCCGCGAGGACATCCCCCTGCTGCTGGCCCACTGCATGCGCCAGGCCGCCGAGCGCTACCACACCCTGTCCCCGGCCTGCACACCTGCGCAAATGGCGCACTGGCAGGCGCAGCCCTGGCCTGGCAATGTGCGCGAACTCAAGAACCTGGCAGACCGGCTGTGCCTGGGCCTGGAGCCAGACCACGCGAGCTCCACCGCCAGCCCTGCCACGCAGCCCCCGCTGGGCCAGCAGGTCGAAGCATTCGAGAAGCAATTGCTGGCCCAGGCGCTCCAGGACTGCCAGGGCAACGTGGGCGCTGCTGCCCAACGGCTGCAGTTGCCGCGCAAGACCCTGTACGACAAACTTCTGCGCCACCAGCTGGATCCGGCACTGTTTCGGTAGTGCCTGTGCGGAAATCCGCACAAGCTGCACGCCAGATTCCGAAAATCCGCACAGGAAATTTCGCCTGGGCCATACCCATCAAGCACTTACACGTTTTTCGGCCATGGCATGCAAGTTGCGATGGAGAACCTGTCCGCAGGCCGCCGGCCTTGCGGCTCCCATCCCACAGACCAGGAGACATCCATGCCATTCTTTCTCTCGCTCAAGCGCGCCTGCATGCTTGCAGCCTTCGCTGGCGCAGCGCTCGGTTCGGCGGCCCACGCCCAGCAGCAGCAGTTCGTCAACGTGCTCACAGGCGGCCAAAGCGGTGTGTACTACCCGCTGGGTGTGGCGCTGTCGCAGGTGTATGCCAAGTCCATTCCCAATGCGCGCGCCACTGCGCAGGTGACCAAGGCTTCGGCCGAGAACCTCAATCTGCTGCAGGCCGGGCGCGGTGAGCTGGCCTTCACCCTGGGCGATGCGCTGTCCGATGCCTGGAAGGGCGATGCCGAGGCGGGCTTTCCCAAGAAGCTGGACAAGCTGCGCGGCCTCTCGGCCACCTACAACAACTACATCCAGATCGTGGCCAATGCCGATGCGGGTATCAAGTCGCTGGCCGATCTCAAGGGCAAGCGCATTTCGGTGGGC
>JACPUE010000028.1 GCA_016192425.1 Burkholderiales bacterium | reverse complement strand
TATGCCCGCCTTGCACGCCAAAACACCCCTGCTCGTCGTTGCAAATGCTCGCCATAGCCCGCGCTATGGCTGCGCTTTGCGCCTCGATCAGCGGCGCTTTGACGCGCCTTGCGGGCACGGGCAAAAAACTCTCAGCCTCTGAGGCAGCCCGGGCGCTTGCGGCACAATCGGGCGTTTGGCGCCGTGCTACAGGCGGCGCCCTTCCAACATCGAGGTAGAGCAGCATGGCATCCGTGAACAAAGTCATCATCGTCGGCAACCTGGGGCGCGACCCCGAGATGCGCACCTTCCCCAGCGGCGACCAGGTGGCCAACGTGACCATTGCCACCACCGACAAGTGGAAGGACAAGCAGAGCGGCGAAATGCGCGAGGCCACCGAATGGCACCGCGTGGTCTTCAACGGCCGCCTGGCTGAAATCGTGGGCCAGTACCTGCGCAAAGGCTCGCAGGTGTATGTGGAAGGCAGCCTGCGCACCCGCAAGTGGACCGACCAGCAAACCGGCCAGGAGCGCTACGCCACCGAAATCCGCGCCGACACCATGCAGATGCTGGGCAGCCGCCAAGGCATGGGCGGCGGCGCCCAGGGCGGTGGCTACGACGACGGCGGCTACGGCGGCGACGCAGGCGGCTACGACCAGGCCCCGCGCCGCGCCGCGCCGCCCCAGCGCCCGGCCCCGGCGCCTGCCGCACGCCCGGCACCGGCCCCCGCCGCCCAGGCGCCGCGCGCGTCCTCGGGTTTTGACGACATGGACGACGACATTCCGTTCTGAGAGGCGGTTTTTGGGTTCATGGGCCCGTCTTTTCAATCGCGTCCAGCATGGCCCACAGGATGTCGAGCTTGAACTGCAGGATGTCCAGCGCGCGGTGCTGCTGCTCGCGGGTTTGGAAGTAGCCCAGCGTGACGAGCAGGCCGTGTTCCACGTCGCGGCTGGCCAGTGGAATGCGGCTGCGGAAGTAGGCCAGGCCGTCTGCCTCGATCCAGGGATAGTGGGTGGGCCAGGTGGCCAGGCGGTCTTTGTGGATCTGCGGCGCAAACATTTCGGTGAGCGAGGAGCACACGGCCTCTTGCCACGGGGCCTTGGCGGCAAAGTTCACATACGCATCGCAGGCAAAGCGCACCGCGGGCACCACGTGCTGCAGCGACAGCAGTTCTTCGCGCGGGATGCCCACGGCCTCGCCCAGGCGCGTCCAGGCCTCGATGCCGCCTGCCGAGCTGCCCTGGTAGTTGCCGTGGCCGTCGTGGTCCAGGATGCGCTCGATCCACAGGCGGCGGTGCTCGCGGTCGGGCATGTTGGCCAGGATGGCGGCGTCCTTGCGCGGGATGCAGATCTGGTAATAAAAGCGGTTGGCCACCCAGCGGCGGATTTCGCCGGGCGTGCAGCCGCCGTTGTTCATGCGCACATTGAAGGGGTGGTGGATGTGGTAGCTGCGGCCCTGGGCGTGGAGCTGGGCCTTGAACTCTTCGGGGTTCCAGGCGGGCAGGCCTTCGTGGGGGCGGGGGTGGCGTGCAATGTCCATGGCGGCTCCATCAAAAGGCGATGTCCATGCCATCGTGGGCGACCTCGATGCCGTGCTGCGTGAGCAGGGCGCGCTCGGGCGAGTCTTCCACCAGGATGGGGTTGGTGTTGTTGATGTGGATGAGGATCTTGCGCACGCTGGCGGGCAGGCGGCTGAGCATTTCGATCATGCCGCCCGGGCCGCTTTGCGGCAGGTGTCCCATGTCGAGCGCCGCCTTGGGCGACAGGCCCAGGCGCTGCATTTCGTCGTGCGTCCAGAAGGTGCCGTCTACCAGCACCACAGCGCATTCGCGCATCAGGGTGATGAGTGCGGGCGTGACCTCGGCCAGGCCCGGCGCATAAAACGCCTTGGCACCGTTGGCCGGGTTGCGGATGAGCAGCCCGATGTTGTCGCCCGCGCGCGGGTTGCCGCGAAAGGGCGAATACGGCGGTGGCTTGGACGACAGCGACACGGTCTGGATCTGCAGGCTGGGCAGCCCCGGCACCTGCACGGTACTGCCGTCGATGGGCAAGGCTTGCAGTGCGGTGCCGCAGTAGTGCGAGAGGATGTGCGTGATGGGAAAGCCGCTGCCGATGTCGGAAAACACCTCGGGCGTGGCCAGCAGCGGCAGCGGCGTCTTGCGCTCGCGCAGCATCAGCAGGCCGGTCACGTGGTCGATCTGGGCATCCATCAGCAGCACGGCGGCAATGCCGCTGTCGCGGATGGCGCGCGCCGGTTGCAGCTCGGGGGTCGCGCGAATCTGCTGCAGGATGTCTGGCGAGGCGTTGACGAGCAGCCAGTCCTGGCTGTTGTCGCTGATGGCGATGGAAGACTGGGTGCGGGCCTTGGCCGCCAGGGTGCCGCGCCGCACGCCGTCGCATTGGGGGCAGTTGCAGTTCCACTGAGGGAAGCCGCCGCCCGCCGAAGAGCCGAGAACACGAATGCGCATAGTCTGTGAACCTGTTCAAAATCTGTTCGGGGTCGTGCAAGTCCGACGGGCTCCTGGGCCTTGCCCTTTGTGCAGCAATATCGATGCCAAACCTACCGGGTCAAGCACGGGTGCGTACAAGCCTTGCGATGCAAGGCGCAAGGGGCCATGCCACCAGGCTCTTGGTGCAAGGTGCTCCAAAGTGTGACGCCCGGTGTTGCAGCGCTGAGCGCAGCATGGCGCAAGGCGCGTCCTGGGGTGTGTCCTCTGCCTGGGGGCGGTGGTGCGGCTTTTCAGCGTGCCGCAGCCGCTGTGTTCTCCAACCCATCCACCGCGTTGATCACCCCTCCGCCCAAACACACCTCCCCGTCGTACAGCACCGCGCTTTGGCCGGGCGTTACGGCCCATTGCGCATCGGCAAAGGCCAGGGCAAAGCCCTCGGGGGCGGTGGCCAGCGTGCAGGCCGCATCCTGCTGGCGGTAGCGGGTCTTGGCGGCATACGCACCGGGCGTGGGCGCGTGGCCTGCGCACCAGCTCACATCCTGCGCCACCAGCCGGTGCGACAGCAGCCAGGGGTGGTCATGCCCCTGCACCACACGCAGCGTGTTTTTGGCCAGGTCCTTGCGCGCCACGAACCAGGGCTCGTGCGAACCACCGCCGCGCTGGGCGCCCTTTTCCTTCACGCCGCCAATGCCCAGGCCCTGGCGCTGGCCCAGGGTGTAGAACGACAGGCCCACATGCTGGCCCAGCTTGCGTCCTCTGTCGTCCAGGATGGGGCCGGGCGCATGGCTGATGTAGCGGTTCAGAAATTCGCGGAACGGCCGCTCGCCGATGAAGCAGATGCCGGTGGAATCCTTCTTCTTGGCATTGGGCAGGCCGATGTCGGCGGCAATGCGGCGCACCTCGGTCTTGTGCAGCTCGCCCACGGGGAACAGCGTCTTGGCCAGCTGTGCCTGGTTCAGCCGGTGCAGGAAGTAGCTCTGGTCCTTGCTCGGATCCAGCCCCTTGAGCAGCTCGTACAGGCCCGTGGCCGGGTTGTGGCGCACACGGGCGTAATGGCCGGTGGCGATTTTTTCGGCGCCCAGGCGCATGGCGTGGTCCAGAAAGGCCTTGAACTTGATCTCGGCGTTGCACAGCACGTCCGGGTTGGGCGTGCGGCCCGCCTGGTATTCGCGCAGGAACTCGGCAAACACGCGGTCCTTGTACTCGGCGGCAAAGTTGACGTGCTCGATCTCGATGCCGATCACGTCGGCCACGCTGGCCGCGTCCAGGAAGTCCTGGCGGCTGGAGCAGTACTCGCTGTCGTCGTCATCTTCCCAGTTCTTCATGAAGATGCCGACCACTTCGTGGCCCTGTTGCTTGAGAAGGTGGGCGGTGACGGCAGAGTCCACCCCGCCGGACAGGCCCACCACGACGCGGTGCTTGTTCATGGGTGCCGATTATCGCCAGGGGAGCGATGTTGGCGGTGCCGCGGCCCATCCCGGCCCTTGGGGCGGCAGGGGCGGGCCCGTAGGGCGATTTCGCCTCCATTGCGGGCGGTATGGCCATTGTGCTGGCGCACCAGGGTCGCGTAGCATTCGGTAACACATGCGGCAAGGCCATGGACAGCGCCGCAGCCCGATTGGAGACGCCACCCCATGACCAAGAAAATTTCCGGGGCCTTGCTCGCCCTGCTCCTCCTGCTGGCCGCCGTGCTTGCCGCCAACACGCTGCGCAAGGGCTCGCGCCAGTTGCAGGTGGCGCCCCTGGCCCCGGTGGCGGTGGATGCTGCCGCTGCAGCCCAGCGCCTGGGCGAGGCGGTGCGCCTGCACACCATTGCTTCACGCGACGACCCCCAGCGCAACGCTGACCAGTTCCAGGCCTTGCATGCCCTCTTGCAAAGCCGTTTTCCAAGGGCGCATGCAGCCTTGCAGCGCGAGGTGGTCGGCGGCCTGAGCCTGCTTTACACCTGGAAGGGGGCCAACCCGCAGGCCCGGCCGATCATGCTCATGGCGCACCAGGACGTGGTGCCCGTGGCGCCCGGCACCGAGGGCGACTGGCAAGTGCCCCCGTTCTCGGGTGCGGTGAAGGACGGCTTTGTCTGGGGCCGGGGCTCCTGGGATGACAAGGGCAACCTGCTCTCGCAACTGGAGGCTGTGGAGATGCTGCTGGCCAGCGGTTACCAGCCGCCGCGCACCATTTACCTGGCCTATGGCGCCGACGAAGAAGTGGCCGGCCTGCGCGGCGCAGCGCGCATTGCCGCGCTGCTGCAGGAGCGCGGTGTGCAGCTGGATTTTGTGCTCGATGAGGGCTTGCTGGTGCTTGAAGGCCTGATGCCGGGCATTGCCCAGCCCACGGCGCTCATCGGTGTGGCCGAGAAGGGCTATATGTCGGTCGTGCTCAAGGTGTCGGCCACGCCGGGGCATTCGTCCATGCCGCCACCCCAGGGTACCAGCGCCATCGCCATGGTGAGTGCGGCGCTCCAGCGGCTGGAGGATCGGCAACTGCCTGCGGGGATCCGTGGGGTGGCGGGCGAGATGTTCGACACCCTGGCACCCGAGATGGGGGGCTTTTCGCGCGTGGCGCTGTCCAACCTGTGGCTGTTTGGCCCCATGGTGCAGAAGCAGCTCGAAGGCGCCGCCAGCACCAATGCCATGCTGCGCACTACCACGGCGCTGACCGTCGTCCACGCCGGAAACCAGGAAAACGTCTTGCCTGGCGGTGCCGAGGCCACGGTGAACTTCCGCCTTCTGCCGGGCGATACCAAGGAGGCCGTGCTGGCGCACATGCACAGCCATGTGGCCGATGCGGCGCCGGGCGGCAAGTTCGAGCTGACGGCCCTGCCCGGTGCGGTGGATGCGTCCAAGGTGGCGCCCACCGATTCGGTGCAGTACCGCACCCTGAACCAGACCATCCGCGAGGTGTTTCCCGACGCGCTGGTGGCGCCGGGCCTGATGGTGGGGGGCACGGACTCCATTCACTATGGCGCCATCAGCGACCACATCTTCAAGTTCTCGCCCATCCGCGCCAATGGCGAAGACCTCAAGCGCTTTCATGGCACCAACGAGCGCCTGAGCGTACAGAACTATGCCGACGCCATCCGCTTCTACCACCGGCTCATTCCGCAGCTTGCGCGGGTGGCCCCGCCTTGATCAGGTGTCGCCCTGGGTCACGCTGGCGTCGGTGTGCACCAGGCTGAGCGCAAAGCGCTGGCCCGCCAGGTAGTCTTCCAGGCAGCGCAGCAGCAGCGGGCTGCGGTGGCGCTCGCGCGTGGCGCGGATTTCCTCGGGCGTCATCCACACGGTGCGCACAATGCCCTCGTCCAGCGCGCGCCAGCCGTGGTGCGTGCCGAGCTGGCCCGCAAACGCAAAGCGCAGGTAGGTGATGTCGTCGCCCGTGCGCGTGCGCCGGAAGCGGTTGAGGTACACGCCCACCACGGCGGTGGGTGTGAAGTCGTGTGCGGTTTCTTCCAGCACCTCGCGGATGCAGGCCTGGATGGGGGATTCGCCCGGGTCCAGGTGTCCGGCCGGGTTGTTCAGGCGCAGGCCGTCGGCGGTGTCTTCCTCCACCAGCAGAAAATGCCCGTCGCGCTCGATCAGGGCGGCCACGGTGACGTTGGGTTTCCAGCGGTTTGGCATGGCGGCGATTATCGCCAGAGCGTGTGTCAGTGGCTTGCGGTCAGTCCAGCCGCCGCATCATGTACACCGCATCGCGCCCGTAAGCGGCCAGGCGTTCGCGCTGGGCGGTGTCCTGCAAGGTATAGGCGGCATAACCGTGGCGCTGCCAGAAGCCCTGCGAACCCTGCACCGACACCAGGGCGGCACGCTGCAGCCCCCGGCGGTGTGCACCCTGCCACAGCGTGCGCAGCAGGCGTGCGGCCATGCCCTGGCCCCCCAGTTCGGGCAGCACAGCCAGGTCGTGCAGGTACAGGGTGTCGGGGCGGGGTTCCAGTTCAAAGTCGCCGTGCAGCCGCGTGACCTTGCCCAGCACCGAGTCGTAGGCTGCCAGATAGGCCATGACCCGGCCCTGCGCCTCCAGCACCAGCGAACACTGCGCCGGGCAGGCAATGCGTTGCGCAAACACCTCGGCGCTTTCCACATAACCGTCGCCATAGCAGGCGCGCTGTATGTCCAGCAGGGCTTGCAAATCGGGCAAGGCCAGGGGGCGGATCAGCACGCCGGAGGGAAGGGACGCAGAAGGCACGGTGGTTCGTTGGCGGGGGTAAAACTTCCCGATTGTGCGTCAGTTTCCCGACGCGGGCGCCGGATGGCGCCGCCGTTCAGTCCGCACCCGGCAGGCACAGTTGCAGGCGCGCGCCGCCCAGCGGCGAATCCAGCACCTGCACGCTGCCGCCGTAGGTGTGGGCCAGGGTCTGCACGATGTTCAGGCCCAGGCCCGAGCCTGGGTGCTGTTCGTCGAGTTGCACGCCGCGCTCGAACATGCGTTCGCGCTGGTCTGGCGCAATGCCGGGGCCGTCGTCGTCCACGGTGATGCACAGGGCGCTGCCCTGCGGCTGGATGTCCACCACCACACGCTGGCGTGCCCACTTGCCGGCGTTGTCGATCAGGTTGCCAAGCATCTCGAACAAGTCCTGTTCTTCGCCCTTGAATGCCAGGTTCTGTGCCTGTGGGGCCAGCTCGAAGCAGATCGCGCGCTCGGCATGCAGGCGCTGCATGGTGCGCAGCAGGGCCTGCACCGGGGCCAGCGCGGGCGTGTGCAGGCCGGTGGCGCGCACGGCCGCAGCGGCACGCGCGTGTGCCAGGTGGTAGTCCACCTGCCGCTTGGCCTGGGCCACCTGTTCCTGCACCAGCTGTGCCAGGGGGCTTTGCTCCTGCGCGGCCGCATTGGCCAGTATGGCCAGGGGCGTGTGCACGGCGTGGGCCAGGTTGCCCGCCTGCGTGCGCGCGCGCTGCACCATGTCGGCGTTCTGGGCCAGCACATGGTTGAACTCGTTGACCAGGGGTTGCAGTTCTTGGGGATAGCGCCCTTCCAGGCGCACGGCCCGGCCCTGGTGCACGGCGGCCAGGCCCTGGCGCAGCAGTGCCAGGGGGCGCAAGGCCAGGTGCAGTTGCACCGCGACGGCCGCGGCCAGGCACAGCGCCAGAATGCCCAGCGCGACGAGCAGCATCTGGGTGAAGCGGTGCAGGGGTTCGGCCAGCAGCGCACGGTCTCCTGCCACCACCAGGCGCAGCGGTGGCGCGTCGTCGTCGGGCAGTTGCAGGCTGCGCTCCACGGCCAGCAGCGCATGGCCCTGGCGGTCTTGCAAGGCCAGGGGGCGGTCACCCGCGCCCAGCGGCGCCGGTGCGGCTTCGGGCAGCGGCAGTGCCTGGTCCCAGAGCGAACGCGAACGCGCCAGTGCGGCCTGGGGCTGGGGGCCCAGGCGATCGATCTGCCAGTACAGGCCCGACAGCGGTTGCGACAGGCGCGGGTCACCGGCCATGGGGCCCACGCTGACGCGGTCGGGAGCCTGCCAGTCCACGGCGGCGCTCAACTGGTCGAGCTGCACCACCAGCTGCGCCTGCAGTTGCTGCGTGATGTGGTCCTGGAACAAGGTGCGCAGGCCCCAACCGACCAATGCGATGGTCAGCAGCATCCA
Source organism: Burkholderiales bacterium (assembly GCA_016192425.1). Classification (GTDB taxonomy): domain Bacteria; phylum Pseudomonadota; class Gammaproteobacteria; order Burkholderiales; family Burkholderiaceae_C; genus Simplicispira. The sequence continues at coordinate 155,306 of JACPUE010000028.1, read as the reverse complement.
GGCCAGCATGCCGGCCAGCAGGCGCAGGCGCAGGGAACCGGCCTTCATGCCGCGCAGCCTGGCTCCACCAGGCGGTAGCCCAGGCCGCGGACGGTTTCGATGCTGCCTGCAGGGAGCTTTCTGCGCAGGCGGCCCACGAAGACCTCGATGGTGTTGGAGTCCCGGTCGCCATCCTGCGGGTAGATGTGCTCGGACAGCTCGGTGCGCGAGAGCACCTCGCCCTTGCGCTGCATGAGCAGGGACAGCAGCTTGAATTCGTGGCTGGTGAGCTGCAGCGGCATGCCGTCCACCAGCACGCGGGCCTGGCGGGTGTCCAGCAGAATCGGCCCGCATTGCCACTGCGCGCAGGCATGCTCGCCCAGGCGCCGCAGCAGGGCGCGCAGGCGGGCCAGCAGTTCTTCCATGTGGAAGGGCTTGGCCAGGTAGTCGTCGGCCCCGGCGTCCATGCCCGCCACCTTTTCGTGCCAGGCGCTGCGCGCCGTCAGGATCAGCACCGGCATGTTGCGATGGGCCGCGCGCCAGCGCCGCAGAACCGACAAGCCATCGAGTGCGGGCAGGCCCAGGTCCAGCACCACCGCGTCAAAGTCTTCCACGTCGCCCAGGTGGTGGGCGGTGATCCCGTCGCTGGCGCATTCCACCGTGTGCCCGGCGGCGGTGATGGCGCGCTCCAGCTGGCCGCGCAGCGTGGGCTCGTCTTCAACGATGAGGATGCGCATCCTGGTCCTTTGCGTGTTCCTTGCGCCGCACGTCCAGCACTTTGCCGTCCACGGCGTCCACCTTCAGCTTGGCCATGCGCCCATCATTCTGCAAGAGGCGGATTTCGTAGATGTAGCGCCCTCCTTCCTGCTCAAACTCAACCTTGACGGCCTGGCCCTGGTAGTCGCGCTCCACCTTTTCGAGCACGGTGCGCAGGGGCAGCACCTTGCCCTGCTCCAGCGCCTGGCGGGCGATGTCGTGGTCGGCGTGATCCCGTTCATCGGCGTGCAGCAGGGTGCCAGCGCCGCTCAGGCACAGCACCAGGGCGCACGCCAGCCAGCGGCGGTGCGGTGCAGGGACAGACAAGGTAACCATGGGCAGGTTGTAGCGCAGGGCCGATGAACCGCAGATGAACACCGGTTTCAGCAAACATTCAAGGCGGATTTTCCACAATGCCCAGCAACAGGAAAGGAAACATCGTATGCGGATCAAGGCGGTCTTGGTGGCTTGGTTGCTGGGCATCGGCCTGGCATGGTGGGCAGTGGCTCCTTCGGGCCTGGTGCCTGCGGCGGGTGCCGTGGGCGAGGGGGCCGCCTGGTGGGCGGCGCGCCAGCAGATGATTTACCTCAGCGGCCTGTGGAGCGTGGGCCTGATGGTGCTGGCCATGCTGCTGGCGCTGCGCCTGCCCTGGCTGGAGCGGGCGCTGGGCGGCATGGACAAGGTGTACCGCCTGCACAAGTGGACGGGTATTGCCGCAGCGCTGACTGCCGTGCTGCACTGGGGCGCCAAGGAGTCGGGAGGCCTTCTCAAAACCCTGTGGGGACGTGGCGGCAAGCCTGCCCGCGATGCCGTGCTGCCCTGGCTGACCGATGCCCGGGGTTTTGCCAAGGACCTGGGTGAGTGGGCCTTTTACCTGCTGCTGGCCATGGTGGCCATCACCCTGCTGTCGCGCCTGCTGAACTACAAGCACTGGCGCCTGCTGCACCGTGCCATGCCGGTGCTGTTTCTGGCGCTGGTGTTCCACTCGGTGGCCTTGATGCCGCTGGCCTACTGGTCCCAGCCGCTGGGCCAGCTCATGGGCGTTTTGCTCGCCTTGGGCAGCGGTGCTGCGCTGTGGTCCCTGGCGGGCCAGGTGGGGCGCTCACGCAGCCATGTGGCGCGTATCCACTCGGTGCAGGTGCTGGGCGAAGAGCGTGCACAAGCCCCCATCGAGGTGGTTTGCGCCTTGCCGCCTGGCTGGCCGGGCCACCGTGCGGGACAGTTTGCCTTTGTTCGCTTTGACCGCGCCGAGGGTGCCCACCCTTTCACCATTGCCAGCGCGCCGGATGCCCTGGGCAGCAGCCTCCAGGGGGAGCCACTCGTGCGCCTGGTGATCAAGCCCCAGGGCGACTACACGCGCACCTTGCACCAGCGGCTGCGCGTGGGGCAGCAGGTGGACATCGAAGGCCCCTATGGACGCTTTGACGGCCAGGGCTCTGTCCACCGCGCCCAGGTGTGGGTGGCGGCGGGCGTGGGAGTGACGCCCTTTCTGGCGCTGCTGGAGGCGCGGCAAAAAGAGTCTGCCGCCAGCGTGCCTGTCCACATGCACTACTGCACCCGCGACGCTGCGAGCGACCCGTTGCTGCCGCGCCTGCGGGCCTTGTGCGCCCAGGCGCGGCCCGCGGTGCCGCTTACCGTGCACAGCGCCGCCCATGGCCAGCGCCTGGGCCCGCAGGACCTGCAGGGCATGGCCGGGCCCCTGGACATCTGGTACTGCGGCCCCCAGGGCCTGGGCGAAACCTTGCATGCCCATGCCAGCACCCAGCGTTCCTGGCGCCTGCACCGCGAATCGTTTGCCATGCGTTGACCCACCCCCAAGGAGAACCACCATGATGAAACACACGCACCCCCTGCGCCCTGCGCTGCTGGCCTTGGCCATGGGCTTGGCTGCATTGCCTGCCTGGGCCGATGACGACTGCGACGCGCCCGTGTCCCGCTGGCAATCGCGTGAAGCCGTGCGCCAGATGGCCGCCCAGCAAGGCTGGGACGTGCAGCGCGTGAAAATCGACGACGGCTGCTATGAGGTCTATGGCAAGGATGCGCAAGGCCGCTCCTTCAAGGCCAAGGTGGATCCGGAAACGCTTCGGGTCGTCAAGATCAAGCGGCGCGACCACGACCGGGACGGCGACCGTGCCCGCAGCCGTGAGCGCGAACACGAGCGCGAACACCGTGCAGACCGTGCAGCGCTGCCCGCATCCGATGGCGCAGCACCCGTGCCAGCGCCCGCCACCTCCCCCGTCTTCACCCCTGGCACCGCACCGCGCGGCCAGGTCGAATGATGCCCCTGCGCCCTGCGCTGCAACCCCTCTGAAACGGAGAACCCCATGTCCAAACCCCTGCTCACCACCGTGGCCGCTGCCTGCGTACTGGCGGTGCCTGCCTTGGCGCAAGCACGCCAGGTCACCCTGACCACCCAACTCAAGAACTACGGCGGCGATGGCGCATACCTCGCCGTGTACCTGACCGATGCCAAGGGCGCCTACGCTGGCACGCTGTGGGTGGCAGGCGGCAAGGCCAAGTACTACAGGCACCTGTCCGACTGGAACCGCCTGTCGACCGGCGATACCAAGCGCCTGGCGGGCGTGACGGGCGCCAGCGTGGGTGCGGGGCGCACGCTCAAGGTCACAGCCGACCTGGCCGACACCCTGATCGATGCGGGCTACGAGATCCGCATCGACGCCGCCGTGGAAGACATGCGCGACAGCCCTGCCGAAGTGCGCCTACCCCTGGCCACCAGCCAGGCGGGAAAACCGCAGGCGGGCAAGCAGTACATCCAGTCCATGAGCTTCCAGCTCCCGTAAAGCATGGGTTGGAAAGCGATTCACCGCTGGTTCGGCCTGCTGGCCGGAACCCTGGCCCTGGTGCTGGGCATCACCGGCGCATTGCTGGCATTCGACCCGGTGCAGCAGGCCTGGCGTGCCCCAGCGGCAAGCCCTGGGATGACGGTGGCCACCCTGGCAGAGCGTGTGGTGCGCAGCGTGCCGGGTGCAGAGGAAATCCGCCGCCTGCCTTCGGGCGCCATCGTGGTGTTCGGTTTCGATGGCGAACAGGCGCAGGCCTCCTACGTGGACCCGGCTGACGGCCGCGTGCTGGGCGCCTACCAGGCCTCCATGCTGCCGCGCTGGGTGAAGAACCTGCACCGCGCGCTCTTGTTGGGCGATGCCGGGCGCTGGGGCGCTGCAGGCGTTGCGCTGGCCATGGGGCTGCTGTGCGCTTCGGGCCTGGTGCTGCTGCTGCGCCGCATGGGCGGCTGGCGCCACCTGGCTGGGCGTGTGCGCGGCACGCTGGCGCAGCGCATCCACGTGGTCACGGGCCGGGTGCTGTTGGCTGTGCTGTGCCTCACATCGGTCACGGCGCTCACCATGAGCGCCGCCACCCTGGGCCTGGTCACGCTGGATGCGGGCAGTGAACCCGAAGTGGCCTCCGTGCCCACCGGTCAGGCCGCGCTGCCTGCGGGGCAGCTGGCGCCCTTGCAGGGCCTGGCGGTGCAGGACTTGCGACGGCTCAACTTCCCTGACGCCGCCGACCCGCAGGACACCTGGAAGCTCGCCACGCGCCAGGGCGCGGGCTGGCTGGACCGCTACACCGGCGAGCGGCTGGCCTGGCAGGATGCCACCCCGGCGCAGCAGGTGATGGATTGGGCCGTGGTGCTGCACACGGGCGAAGCCGCCTGGCCCTGGGCCATGGTGCTGGGGGTGGCGGGCGCCAGCGTGGCGCTGTTCTGGCTTTCGGGCCTGTGCATCTGGTGGCAGGCACGCCGCCAGGCGCCGCGCACGGCCCACAACAGCCCGCTGGCGCAGGCCGACGTGCTGGTCTTTGTCGCCAGTGAAGGCGGCAGCACCTGGGGCTTTGCGCAGGCGCTGCATGAAGCGCTGGTGCAGCAGGGCCACCGGGTGCACACGGCGGCGCTGGAGCAGTTCCAGACCACGCCCGCCACGCGCCAGGTGTTCATCCTGGCTGCCACCTACGGCGACGGCCAGGCCCCTGCGCATGCACGCCTGGCCCTGCAGCGCATTGCCGCTGCACCGGTGTCTGGCATACCCGTGGCCGTGCTGGGCTTTGGCGACCGCCAGTACCCCGGCTTTTGTGCCTACGCGCAGGCGCTGGATGCAGCCCTGCGCGTGCGGGGCTGGCCTGTGCTGCTGCCGCTGGAGCGCATCCACCAGCAGTCCAGCCAGCAGTTCGCCCGCTGGGGCCAGGCGCTGGCGCAAGCGCTGGGGGCGCCCCTGCTGCTGCACTATGTGCCGCGTCTGCCGCCCACTACGGCACTCGCGCTGGTGGCGCGCCAGGACTACCCTGGCCGGGCTGGACAGCCCACGGCCATCCTGCGCTTCGCCTTGCCCGCGCACGGTGGGCTGGCGCACTTTGCCGCAGGCGATCTGCTGGGCATCGTGCCGCCGGGCAGCAGCGTGCCGCGCTACTACTCGCTGGCCTCGGGCTGGCAGGATGGCTTTGTGGAAATCTGCGTGCGCCAGATGCCTGGCGGCCTGTGCTCCACGCACTTGCTGGGGCTGGCGCCGGGCGGCAGCGTGCAGGCCTTCGTGCGGCCCAACCCCGGTTTTGCGCTGGGGCGTTCGCGGCGCAGCGTGGTGCTCATTGGCGCGGGCACGGGCGTGGCGCCGCTGGCGGGCTTCATCCGGCGCAACGCACGGCGCAGGCCTATGTTCCTGTACTTCGGCGGGCGCGATCCGGCGTGCGACGACTACTTCGGCCCCGAGATCGCGCAGTGGCAGCAGCAAGGGCGCGTGGCCGGTGTGGCCAAGGTGTTCTCGCGCATTCCCGGTGGCGGCGGCTACGTGCAGGACGCCCTGCGCCGCGACGCCGAACGCCTGCGCAGCCTGCTGGCGCAGGGCGCCCTGGTGCGCGTGTGCGGCAGCCAGGCCATGGCACGCGGTGTGGCGCAGGCGCTGGACGAACTGCTGGCCCCGCTGCAGCTGAGCGTGCAGCAGCTCAAGGCCGAGGAACGCTATGCCGAAGACGTGTTCTGACCCCGCCACCGCAGCGCCCCCCGCGTGCACTACGCTGCACGGGCCTGCCATGGGCACGCGCTGGTCGGTCCGCTGCGCCCCGCTGTCCGGCGTACAGGCGCAGGCCCTGCGCCAGGGCCTGGCCGCTGCCGTGGAGCAGGTGGACGCACAGATGTCCCCCTGGAAGCCCCACAGCGACCTGGTGCGCCTGAACCACGCGCCGGTGGGCGCATGGGTGGAACTGCCGACCGAAATGCTGGAAGTCCTGGCCTGCGCGCTGGACATCGGCCGCCTGAGCCAGGGCGCCTTTGACATTGGCGTGGGGGCGCTGGTGGACGCCTGGGGCTTTGGCGCTGCGCGCACCGCACCCGATGCCGCCGCCATCGGCAGCGCACGCAGCGCAGCGCACCCGCCCACCCATGCCTGCCTGGAACTGAACCCTGCCCAGGGCCGCGCGCGCAAGCATGCGCCGGTGCAGATCGACCTGTGCGGTATCGCCAAGGGCTACGCGGTGGACCGCATGGCGGCGGTGCTGCAGCGGCACGGGGTGCGCCATGCGCTGGCAGCACTGGACGGTGAACTGCGTGCCGTGGGCCGCCAGCCCGACGGCAGCGCCTGGCCTGCGGCGCTGGAGCAGCCCGAGTCAGACCGCCGTGCGGCGCGCGGGGTCATCGAGCTGGCGGATCTGGCGGTGGCCACCTCGGGCGACTACCGGCATTTCTGGGACGTGCAAGGCCAGCGCCTGGCCCACACCATGGACGCACGCAGCGGCACACCGGTGCACAACGGGGTTGCCTCGGTCACGGTGCTGGCGCGCAGTTGCATGCACGCCGACGCCTGGGCCACTGCACTGCTGGTGGCGGGCCCCGGTGCGGGCCTGGCCCTGGCGCAGCGCATGGGGCTGGAAGCGCTGTGGCTGCTGCGCCGCGAGGGTGCGTTGGTCGAGGTGGGGCTGGGGCGCTTCAGAGCCTAGCCCACAAGGCCCAGCCCCAGGTGCCTGCGCACAGCAGCAGGGCCAGCAGCACGGCGGCGCTTCCCAGGTCCTTGGCCTGCTTGGCCAGTGCGTGCCATTCCAGGCCCACCCGGTCGACAGTGGCTTCGACGGCGCTGTTGAGCAGCTCCGTAACCAGCACGAACACCACCGTGAAGGCCAGCACAAAGACCTCCAGCCAGGTCTGGCCCAGCCAGAACGCGCCGGGCAGCAGCACGGCGGCCAGGCAGGCTTCCTGCCGGAAGGCGCTTTGCTGCCATCCGGCACGCAGGCCCTGCAATGAATAGCCGGTGGCGTGCCACAGGCGGTTCAATCCGGTGCGCTGCTTTTGCGGGTTGGCGGGGATGGGGGAGTCGTTCTGGTGGTGGGCTGGCACAAACGGTGTTTCCTGCACGGGCAATGGTCTGGGTGCTCATTCGGGCGAAACACTACACTAGGTTGAACGCGCTGGACGGCAGCTGGCAAAAGCATCCAGCGTGGGTTGGTAGGTGTGGCTGCGCACGTCGAGCAGGCCCAGCACCGTGTGGTAGAGGTGGTCGTGCGTCAGTGGCGCATCGGTGCCTGCGCGCAGGCAGCGCTCTGCCACCTGCGTGCGCTCCAGCAGCGTGCCGGGCCACAGCACCCAGGGCACGTGCTTTTGCACATCGGGCGCAATCACGTAGGGCAGGCCATGCAGGTACAGGCCGTTTTCGCCCAGGGACTCGCCGTGGTCGGACAGGTAGATCAGCCCGGTCTCGAAACGGTCTTGCTGCGTCTTGAGCCAGTCGATGGTGCGGCTGATGAAGCGGTCGGTTTCCACAATGCTGTTGTCGTACACATTGACCAGTTCGCCACGGCTGCAGTCCGAGGTGACATGGGTGGCGCACTCCGGCGTGAAGCGCTTGTTGGCCTGGGCCGAGCGGCGGTAGTAGGCCGGGCCATGGCTGCCCATCTGGTGCAGCACCAGCACCGCGCCCTTGCGTTCGCCCGCCTGGTGCAGGGCGCTCAGGCGCTGGTCGAGCAAGTCCACCATGATCTGATCCAGGCATTCATCGTCCTTGCACCACTGGTGTACGGCGCCAGCGCTGGCGATCTGGTCGGCCTGGGCGTGCGCAACGCGGTTGCACACGTCTTTGCATCCCGCCTGGTTGTCCAGCCAGTCCACGCCCAGCCCGGCGTGCTGCAGCACGTCGAGCAGGTTTTCGTACTCGAACTTGCGGCCCTCGAAGCCCTCTTTGCCCAGGTGCGAGAACATGCAGGGCACGGACGCCAGCGTGTTGGTGCCGCATGAGCGCACGTTGCGCCAGCTGATGACGTGGCGTGCCTCCAGCTCCGGCGTGGTGTTGCGCGGATAGCCGTTGAGGCCAAAGTGGTCCGAGCGCGCCGTCTCGCCCACCACCAGCACCAGCAGCGGCGGTTTGCGTGCCGTGCCTGCGCCCGCTACCGTGGGCCGGATGGGCCCTGCGGCGTAGCTGCTGCCCAGGGCGGCGTCTTCGCTGATCTGCTGGAAGGGGCGCTTGGTCTTGAACAGCGGCTTGAGCGTGACGCTGCCCACCGAAACCACCGTGGCCAGGGGGTTGAGGAGGTAGCGAATCTCCGTGTGGTTGCGCACCAGCGGCGCCATGGGTTTGTAGAGCAGCTTGCCACCGCCCACCACCATCCCCATGGCGGCCAGCACCAGCAGGGCCGAGCGCCACAGATCGCGGCGCCAGGCGGTGGGCCGCAGGCGCACCCCACCCCACAGCAGCGCGATAGGCAGCCCGGCATACAGCAGCACATGCACCAGCAGGCCGCTGCCCAGCAGCGCCATGGTTTCGCTGGTGTTGGTTTGCAGGGCATTGCGCACCATGCTGGAGTCCACCACGATGCCGTAGCGCAGCATGAAGTACTGCACCGCGGCAGCGGTGGCCAGGGTCACGCTCCAGCCTACCTTGCGCACGCCCGGCCAGGACAGCAGCATGAACCACAGGTAGGTGGCTGCGGTCAGCACCAGCGCAGTGCCCAGCTGTTCGGCGGTGCTCAGGCTTTGTTCCTGCGACAGTTGCGCCAGCCGGGCCCACCACGCCTGGTTCAGGCCGATGGTGCACCACAGGGCCAGCGCCAGCGCAGCCCAGCGTGGGGCAAGGTTCAGGCGTGGAAAGCGGGGGCGCAGGCGCTGCGCTGCGGCAGTGGGGGCGGCCGCAGGGGAGAGGATCGGTGCATTCATCGCGGCGCATTGTAGGAAGCCAGCCTGAATATCCATTGAAGGTGTTGTTCAGATTTCGTTCAGCTTTGCGTGGGCCTACACTGAGAGCCTGTCACGCGTGGAGTCGTCAATTGCGCATCTTGTTGGTGGAAGATGATCGTCCCCTGGCCCAGGCCGTGCTGGGGTACCTGCAGGCCAAGCAGTTCAGCGTGGACTGGGCGGAAAACCTGGACCAGGCGCGCGCCCTGGTGGCCGTGACGCAGTACTCGGCCGTGCTGCTGGACCTGAACCTGCCCGGCGGCGAGGGCCTGCAACTGCTGCCCGAGCTGGCCCGCCCCGGGGTATCGCAAGAGTCGCGTCCCACGGTCATTGTGGTGACGGCGCGTGACCAGGTCAGCGACCGCATCCGGGGGCTGGACGCGGGCGCCGACGACTACCTGGTCAAGCCCTACGACCCCGAAGAACTGCTTGCCCGGTTGCGCGCGGTGGAGCGCAGGCGCAGTGCGCAAAGCAGCTCCACCGTGACCCGGGGCGAGGTGCAGATCGACCTGGCGCGCGAGGTGGTGCGCAACGGCACGGTGCCGGTGGTGCTCACCCCCAAGGAATGGGCCTTGCTGCGTGTGCTGGCCAGCCGCCCTGGGCAAATTTTCACGCGCGAGCGCCTGCTGGAGGCGCTGTACCAGTGGGACGGCGCCAGTGACAGCAACACCCTGGAGGTCTTCATCAGCCGCCTGCGGCGCAAGCTGGGCAGCGAACTGATTGAAACCGTGCGTGGCACGGGCTACCGGTTGATGGTGCAATGAGCCCTCCCTTCGCGCGGGCGCCCAGCCTGGCCCAGCACCTGAGCCGCACCCTGATTCCTGCGGTGGTGGTGGTGTGGCTGGTCGGCACCGGGCTGGTGACCTGGTTTGTGGACCGCCAGATCCAGCACAACTTTGATCTGGAGCTGGTGGAAAGCACGCACCGCCAGCTCTACCCCGCCTTGCTGGACTTGCAGCTAAGGCACCGCCCCGACGCCGCCGGCGCCTACCTTGCGACCGATGAACATGGCGAGGCCCTCGAACCCCAGGTCATGGGCGCCATCCCTGGCGACACGCAGACAGAGCCCCTGCTCATGCAACTGCGTGATGCGCAGGGCGGGGTCTTGCTGCGCACGCCTGCCTCCCCCACCGCCGCGTTTGCCGTGCCCCTGCAGGCGGGCTTTTTCAACACGCCCGAATACCGGGTGTTCAGCCTGTACGACGAATCCCACCGTGTCTGGCTGCAGCTGGCCGACCCGCTGGAAGAACGCAGCGAGGCCAGCGAGCGCACCCTGCTGGGCCTGGTGGCCGTGCTGCTGGTCATGCTGCCGGTGCTGGCCTGGCTGATCCACTGGATCACGCGGCGCGAGCTGCGCACCGTCAGGCACCTGCAGCAGCAGATCACCGCCCGCAGCGGCAGCAACCTGCAGCCCCTGAACCTGGCCCACATGCCGCTGGAGCTGCGTGCGGTGGGCGACGGCGTCAACCAATTGCTGGAGCGCCTGGGCGAGGCCCTGAACGTGGAGCGCTCCCTGGCCGCCAATGCCGCGCACGAGCTGCGCACCCCCCTGGCCGAAGTGCGGCTGCGCCTGCACACGGCCCTGGGCCAGGCGCAGTCCCGGCATGCCGACACCGAAACGGGCGAAGGCTGCGTGCCCGTGGCCGAGGTGCGCGCCGCCCTGCAGTCGCTGGAAACCTTGAGCCACCGCACCGAGCGGCTGTTGCAGCTCTCGCGCGCCGAAGGCGCAGACGGGGCGCACTTTGCGCGCGTGGATCTGGTGCGCCTGGCAGAACAGGTGGCGCAAACCTTCTGGCAGCAAACGCAGGCCCAAAAGCGCCTGGACTGGCTGGCGCCCGAGACCGATGCGCCGGTCTGGGTGCAGGGCGACATCGACGGCCTGGCCATCGTGCTGCGCAACCTCATCGACAACGCACTGCACCACACCGATGCCCAGGTGGAGCTGGAGGTTCAGCCCGGTGCACGTCCTGCGCTGGTGGTGCGCGACCATGGCCGCGGGCTGACGGCCGCGCAGCTGGAGCAAATCCAGTTGCGCCATGCGCGCATCGATAGCCAGCATGTGGGCTACGGCCTGGGCATGTCCATCGTGCGCACCCTGGCCGACAAGCATGGTGCGGAACTGGTGTTCACCTCGCCCCCTGCAGGGTGCGCGCAGGGCCTGGAGGTGCGGCTGGTGTTTCCCGGGGCCGAGGGCCGTGCGGGCTAGCCCGCTGCCGTCCACAGCCCCGCCGCATGCCCGCGCGTGAAGGCTTCTTCGAACACCGAATAGCCCGACCAGTCGCTGTGCGCAAACGCCAGCCTTGCACTGGCGGGTGTGGGTAGCCAAGGGGCTTGCTCGCCATTTGATAGCGCTTTGCGCTTGATGGACGGGCGCTGCAGGCCTATTTTGCTTAAGAATTGCAGTGTGCCCGGCACCGGGATGGACATGGCGTGCCCGTAGCGGGTGACCTGCACGCGCGTGGCGCGCTGGGGCAGGTCGGGGTGGGGTACGGCCAGTGCATCCAGGGCGGCGTGGGCCCAGTGCGTCCAGGGCTGGGTGGCCAGTTGTTCGCGGCCCTGGGGCAGGTCGCCCAAGGCCTGGTAGTAGCTCAGCACTGTGGGGCCCGCCAGCAGCGCGCCAGTGTTCAGGCGCTGGTGGCCTGCATCCACATAGCCCAGGCCGCCGGGGTTGTCGTCCTGGTAGAGCACGTTGTCCCATGAGGGGGCGGCGCCGGGGCGGTCTTGCAGCGGCGCGTCGATGTGGATGTTGGCCACCAGCCAGGGCGCCCAGCGCAAGCGTTGCGCGGCAGCCTGCAGGAAGGCGGGTGCGGGCTGCACCACGCGCGCCGCCACAAACACCGGCAGCGCCACGATGCAGCGCGGTGCCTGCCAGCGCTCCACCTGGCCGCTGGCGTGGTGCAGCGCGTCCACTTCCACGCCGTGGCGTCCCTCGGCAATGCGCAGCACGCTGCAGCCGGTGCGCAATTGCCCGCCCGCGTGCAGCGGCGCGGCCAGGCGCTGGGTGAGCCAGCCGTTGCCTTCGGGCCAGGTGAGCACGGCTTCGCGCGCCTCGTCCACCGGCTCACCGGGGGCATGGAAGCCGTGGCGGCTGGCAAAGTAGTGGATGCCCGCCCAGGCCGACACACGTGCCAGGCCGGCGCCGTAGTCGTCGCGGCAGCTGTAGTCCAGGTACCAGCGCAGGTGGGGGTCGCCGTAGCCGTTGGTGTCCAGCCATGCTTCAAAAGTAATAGCGTCCAGCGCTTGGTGGATGGGCGATGGCGGCTTGTTTGCGCTCAAGGATTTGAGCATGGGCATGGTAAAGCGCACTGCCTGCATGAGGGCCTGCACCTGCCGTGCAAAGCGCCGGTACTGCGCCAGCGTGCTGTCGTCCACGCCTTGCTGGGGCAGCAGGCCCTCTTGCCACTGGCCGCGAAAGAACAGGCGCTCCTGCGGGCTGTGGCACAGGTGGCGCTCGTCGTACTGCCAGCGTCCGGCCACGCGCTGGCGCAGGCCCAGCTCTTCCAGCAGATCCTGCACTTCGCTTGCGTCGTCGCCGGGCACGGGCAGGTAGTGCGCGCCCAGCGGGCAGGGCAGCCCCGCTACGGCGCCGCCCCGGCTGTTGCCGCCGGGCTGGTCTTCCAGCTCCAGCAGCACAAAGTCTTCTACACCCGCCAAGCGCAGCGCCCGCGCCGCCGCCAGCCCCGCCACGCCGCCCCCGGCCACCACCACCTGCGCGCGCCGCACCAGCCCCGGCGCAGGCGCAGGCGCAGGCGCAGGCGGCGCACCACGCGCCAGCAGATCGCGCAGTTGGTGCCCCCGTTCCAGGTCGATGCCCGCAAACCCGCCCTGCAGCGCACGCGGCGCAGGCCCGCACCCCGCCGTCAGCAGCGCCGTGGCGGCTGAGGTTGCAGTGCAGAGGAACTGGCGCCGCTGCATGGCGTCAGCAGCCTAAGCGCCGGTGCCGATGGCTATGCACCTGTTGCACAAAACCGGCGCGCCCCAGACCAGGGCTCCCGCGCAAGGGCCGCCCCGCCGCGCCGGGAGCGTCCCCCTGCCCGCAGCGCGCAGCGCTGCGAGAGCGGGGGGAAGGCGCGCAGCGCCACAGGGGGGTGTTCACTAGTGTTTTCCCCACTCGCGCTCGTAGGAATGCACCAGTGCCTGGTTGGACAGGCGGTTGATCTCGGTGGAGACATGCGCCATGTCCAGCGGAAAGTCCGTCAGCTGTGCCAGGGTTTGCGGGCCCAGAAAGCGCAGCCCCGGTGGCAACGCCTCGGGCAGGTGCCAGGGCCTGTGGCTGGCGATGACAAAGCCCCACTCGCCAAAGCTGGGCACATGCACGTGGTAGGGCGTGGTGCGCAGGCCCACCGATTCGATGGTGTTGGCCACCGTCCAGAAGCTCTCGCGCGCCACCAGCGGCGAGGTGGTCTGCACCACGGCGTAGCCGCTGGCCGCCAGGCGCTGGTCCAGCAGGGCATAGAAGCTGTTGGTGTAGAGCTTGCCAATGGCAAAGTTGGTCGGGTCGGGGAAGTCCACCACGATCACGTCAAAAGTGTCCGTGTCCTGCTGCAGCCAGCCGAAGGCGTCGGCATTGACGATGCGCACACGCGGGTCGCGCAGAGAGCTGGCGTTGAGCTGTGTGAGCTGCGGGTTCTGGCTGAACAGCGTGGTCATGGCCGGGTCCAGCTCCACCAGCGTGACCGATTGCACCGTGGGGTACTTGAGGATCTCGCGCACCGCCATGCCGTCGCCGCCCCCCAGCACGGCCACTTTGCGCGGTGCGCCGTGTGCGGCCATGGCGGGGTGCACCAGCGCCTCGTGGTAGCGGTATTCGTCGCGCTCTGCAAATTGCAGGTTGCCATTGAGGAACAAGCGGTGCCCCGCGCGCCCCTGGGTGACCACAATGCGCTGGTACGGCGTGGTGGTGGCAAACACCACCCGGTCCTGGTAGAGCTTGTCTTCCGCCAGCGTCGTGATGTGGCCTGCCATGGCCATGCCTGCGCTCAGTGCCAGCGCCACCAGCACGCACACCACGGCATGCTCGTTCCAGCGGTGCAGTTCATGGCGGAACAGCCATAGCGCCCACAGGGCGACGCCCACATTCATCAGCCCGAACAGCAGCCCTGTGCGGATCAGGCCCAGCTGCGGCACCAGCAGCAGCGGAAAGGCCAGAGAGACCGCCAGCGCGCCCAGGTAGTCGAAGGTAAGCACCTGCGACACCAGATCCTTGAGCGCCACGTTGCGCTTGAGGATGCGCATGACCAGCGGAATCTCCAACCCCACCAGCGTGCCCACCGCCAGCACCATGCCGTAGAGCAGCAGCCGGAAAGCGTCGGGCGCGTAGGCATTGGCCAGATACAGCGTGGCCGGCATGGCGCCGCCCACCAGTGCCACCAGCAGTTCGATGCGCAGGAAATGCGCGGGCAACTGCCGCTCCAGATAGCGCGACAGCCAAGACCCCACGCCCATGGCAAAGAGGTAGGTGCCGATGATGGTGGAGAACTGCAGCACCGAGTCCCCCAGCACATACGAGGCGAGGGCGCCCGCCGCCAGCTCGTACAGCAGCCCGCAGGCGGCCACCACGAACACGCTGGCGAGCAGGGCGATGTCGATGGGGCGGGCGGTGGGGGCGGCGCCCCGCGCTTGGGACATCGTCATGCCGGCACCGCATCCAGTTGCTGTGCCAAGCTCTTGCCGCCCTGCTGCTTGCTCAGCCAGCCAAACACCGCTCGTCCACCACTGGCCTGCGCCCACAGCGCACCTATCTGGCTCTTTTCGATCTCATACGGATCGTTCAGCAAATGTGCGCCTTTGTATTCGAGCAAGGCCACGCGGCCATCGACCATTTCGGCCACAAAATCGGCGTAAAACCGGCCGCGTGAAGTCGGCAGGCCAAATCCGCACGGGGCGGTGTCCAGGTTGCGCACCCAGTGTTTCGCCTGCTGGTGGGCCCAGTCGGGCTCCACCAGCCAGGCCCCCTCGCTGCCATGCTGCAGCACCAGCTGGACAAAGTGCTGGCGCGCAGAGCGGGCATACGTGGCCAGTACGTCCAGGGCGGATTGCTGGTAGGACTTGAGGGCGAGGGAAGTCATGGACAGGAATGAATGGGTTTTGTGGCACAGGCCCAACCCTTCGCAGGGCGATCAACATTCATGATTGCTTATTCATCTTCGACCGTTAAAATTACAGGGTGGGAACAAAAATCGGCTCCATGCCGTGTGAAAGCTGGAACCACGGGGTAACCCAGTCAGGCGATCCTATATTCCCACCTTGTTTTCCAAAGCCGCTCCTACGAGCGGCTTTGTTTTTGAGTAGTACACCCCATAAGGTGCTTTGTCGGTTTCATCCACGGCGTGGATCAGGCTTACCTTGCCCCACATCATTTCGAGGTAGCGGCTCTCTTGGCGGACATAGTGGCGCTGCAGCGCCCACAGCAGGTAGTCCACCGCTTGCAGGCAAGCCTGCTGCTGAGACTGTGCCGCAGTCACCCGAATCTCGGTGCTGATTTCTTTTTCCCACTGTTTTGCAAATCGGGAGCGGGCCAGCTCCAAAGCGTTGGCAAACGCGCGGGTTCGGTCGGCAGTGCCACGCACCGCATAGCAGACCTGGCAGCTTTCGTACTGGTGCAGCCGGTTCTTGAACAGCCGGGCCACCGCGTTGTCGTACAGCTCGTTCGGGTGGTAGCGGTAGGTGTTGCTGCGCGCATTGCGCTCGCGCACATAGGCCAGCACGGCCTGCATGTTGCGCACCACGGCGTAGA
The DNA here is from genome assembly GCA_016192425.1 of Burkholderiales bacterium. GTDB lineage: Bacteria > Pseudomonadota > Gammaproteobacteria > Burkholderiales > Burkholderiaceae_C > Simplicispira. The sequence continues at coordinate 139,674 of JACPUE010000028.1, read as the reverse complement.
ACTTGATGGGGTGCCGCAGCAGCAGCCTGAACACCTCACGGCGTACTTCAGGCAGATCGTCCTTGGCATGGAACGCAACCGCCGTCTTGCCACGCTCTGGCTGAAATGAAGGAACGTCCTTGAAGTATGGGTCGGCGGCCAGCTCTGCACGCAGTTGTGCCAGATCGCTTGATAGCGCCCGCGGGTCATGCACCTCCAGCAGGCCCAGCATGAAGGTGCCCATCGACCCGTCGGGCTGCCCCGCAAGCACCTGTCCCTTGGCGTTGAACAGCACGCCATCGCCCGATTCGTCCACGAAATAGTGCGCCGTGTGGTGCACTGGTACAGGCTCGGTGGCGGTTGTCTCCGTGCGGCGCGGTTTTGCAGTGGCCATGGTCTTGCTCACCGCGCCTTTACGTTATACGGAATGTGTTTGAACACCGCCTTGGCCTGCGCCAGCCGCGCTGCGCCCAGGCGGGCGAGCCCGCTATTGTGCGGGCGAATCGTCGCAGCCATTTCTCAATGGATCGCCGCCGCCACAATGATGCTGATGCCCAGGCACATGGCGGCTACCACCATGGCGAGCGACTTGTTCTGTTTCTCGACAATCTCGCGCCACAGGTCGTAGGGTGTGATCTTGTCGATGATGATGAAGCTGATCCAGAACACCAGCACGCCGATCAGGGCGTAGAGGATGGAGCCAAAAAATGCGGCGGGCCGCAGCCATTCAAAACCCATCATGATGACCTCCGTGAATGTGCAACTTTACTTGTGGCTGCCGCCGCTGGAGCTGCCGCCCCACGAGCCGCCTGAGCTGCGGTAGCTGGACGAGGAGCAGTTCTCCACCCGTGGGTCGCAACTGGAGCAGCGGCTGAACAGCACGAGCACGATGAGCAGGATCACCACGATCAGGATGATCGTGCCGCAGCCCATGCCCTTGGCCGCGACAAAGGGGCCCACATCATCGCGCTTGAGCAGGTCTTTCTTGTCCTCCAGCCCGAAAGCCTTGGCCACGGTGTCTGCCGAGAGCTTGTCGCCGCCGGACCAGGTGACTTCGTTGCGGCTTTGCTCCATGGACAGCAGGCCCTTGGAGCTGGCGAAATCGCGGTTGCTGGTTTTTTGCCCGCGCGAGACCTGCCAGTAGAACTCGCCCAGCACGTAGGTGGTTTCGGCCTCGTAGCTGTATTTCAGGTCGTACTTGGTGCCCAGGTAGGTGGCGCTGCGCCCGTTGCCCGACAGCTGCGGCGCGCCGGTGGTGGGGCGCACCATGCTCCAGCCGTCTTCGGCATCCACCAGGAAGGCAAAGCCGCGCTTCTGGTTGTAGAGCAGGTACTCGTTCCAGCCGAAGTGCTCGTCGTCGCCCGGCTCCACGCCCATGCGGTGCTGAAAGCCCACCACCTGCCAATGGATGCCCTGCAACTGGCCCTTGGTGCCCAGCGCGATCAGGGGTTGCACGGGCTCGTCCTGCTCTGCCGAGCGCAACTCGCCGCCCACGCCGCCCTCCAGGCTGATGATGCTGGCGCAGGAGCCGCAGGTGATGCTCTTGGTGGTGGACAGCTGCACCTGCACGGGCGCGCCGCAGTGCGGGCAGTTGAACTGGCGGCCTTTCTCGTCCTTGGCCGATTCGTCCTTCAGGCCCTGCAGCTTGAGGTCTTCCAGCAGCACCGAGCGGCCGCGCTCCACCTGCGGCGGCTGGCGGCTGTAGTCGATGGAGAGCACCTCGCCGTCGCTGCTGCGCAGCTCCACCATGCCGAAGGGCTGGCCCAGCGGGGGCAGCTTGGGCAGCTCGCCCTGGGCCGAGATCAGGCTGGCCTGGCCGCTGAAGGCCACGCTGTAGGGCTTGCCGTTGATGGCGGTGGTGCTGCCCACGCGAAAGCGCGCGGCCTCGGGCAGTTCGCGCCCGGGATCGATGGGACGGGTGAAGACGTAGGCACCGTTGTCCTCGCCCAGCGTGGCCATGGTGCCGTCTTCAAAAAACGCCGCCCATTCGGTCCAGGTGCCGGCCTCGTTCTTGAACTGCAGGCGGCCGATCAGCGTGAAGGGCTGCTCCTTGCCGTCCAGCGTGACGCGCCCGCTGGCCATGAGCTGCAGCGGGCTGTGGTCGTCAAACAGCTCGGCCATCTTGCCGATGCGCGAGAGCACCTCGCCCTGGCGCACCACGGTGCTCTGGCAGTAGCCGCAAACGGCGTGGGTGGATTGCGCGCTGCGGAATTCAACCGGCGCGCCACAACCCGGGCAGGGCGCCCGGTAGCTGCGTTGGGTGGGGCTGGTGGCCATGCTGGGGGCTGCTGCTGGCGCCGCGCTCTGCGGTGTTGTGTAAGGCTTTTTGGCCTCTAGCGCTTATCCCTCCTGCGCTAGCAGCTATCATTTTTGTAGCGTTCGACTACACCAGTTTTTTCAGCAGTTCGGCCTTTTTGGCGTCGAACTCTTCCTGCGTGAGGATGCCCTTGGCCTTGAGGTCACCCAGCTTCTCCAGCGTGGCCATCACATCCTCGGGCTTGACGCCCAGGGCCGCCGCCGGGGCTGCAGCGGCGGCTTGTGCTGCCTGCGCCGCGCCGCCCTGCAGGCCGGCCTGCAGGTTTTGCGCCAGCACCTGGCCCAGCGCCACACCGGCGCCCAGGCCCATGGCATCGCCTGCCACGCCGCCGCCCTGGCCTGCGCTCTCGGCAAATTTGGGGATGGCCTGCGCCGTCTGGTACTGCATGAACTTGCCCATGTCGTTGCCGACCATGCCCATGCCGATCTTCTGGTCGAGGATTTTCTGCAGCTCTTCGGGCAGCGAGACGTTCTGCACCGTCATCGCTTCGAGCTTGAGGCCGATCTTGGCAAATACCGGCGCCAGTTCCTTGGCCAGTGCGTCGGCAAACATCACCTGGTTGGCTGCCAGGTCGAGGAACGGCAGGCCGCTGCCCGCGATGGCGTTGCTGATGTTCTGCAGCACCATGCCGCGCAACTGGCCTTCCAGGTCACCCACGGGGTAGGCGTCGCGCGTGCCCGAGATTTCGGTGTGGAACAGCTTGGGGTCGGCAATGCGGTAGGCGTAGTTGCCGAACGCACGCAGGCGCACGGCGCCAAAGTCCTTGTCGCGGATGGTGATGGGCTGGGGCGTGCCCCACTTCTGGTCGATCTGCTGGCGCGTGCTGAAGAAGTACACGTCGCTCTTGAAGGGCGACTGGAACAGCTTGTCCCAGTTCTTCAGGTACGTGAGCACCGGCAGCGTCTGCGTGGTCAGCTTGTGGGTGCCGGGGCCGAACACGTCGGCCACCTGGCCTTCGTTGACGAACACGGCCATCTGCGACTCGCGCACCACCAGCATGCCGCCGTTCTGGATTTCCATGCCCTCCATGGGGAAACGCCAAGAGAGCAGGCCGTCGCTGTCCTCGGTCCATTGGATGATGTCAATGAACTGTTTCTTGATGAAGTCCATGAGTGCCATGAGTGCTCCCGTTCGCAAAGAAAGAGGGTAAAGGGACTGGCCATCATAGCAACCGTCCAAGGCATCGGGAACGCGGGCATGCGCGATCTTTCGTGATGGATTGCACACCCGGCCAGGCATCGCCGCCATGACCCGCACCGCTGCGCAGCCTGCAGGGGCTCTCGTTCACGCCTTCACATTGAGCAGGCTGCCCAGTGTGCTGTCTTGTGCGCGCAGCAACTGCACACTGGCCTTGAAGGCATAGGTGGCGGACATCTGGTCCACCACCTCCTGCTCCAGTGCCACGCCGGTGTCCGGGGCGCGCTGCACGCTGGCGTCCACCCCGCCCTGGTCTGGCCGCGCCGCCTGGCTGACCACGCTGCGCCGGAAGTTGGGCGTGTTCATGTTGGCCACGTTGTGCGCAGAGGCGTCCAGCCGCAACTGGGCTGCCTGCAGGCCGGAGGATGCGATGGAGGCAAGGCTGGACATGGTGGTTCTTTGCCTAAAAAATATGCAATAGATTGTGGGCCGATATGGGGCGGATGGCAAGTTCAGGTCGCCGGGGTGCTGGCCTGCGAATGCGCATCCAGCAAGCACTGCGCAAACGCCTGCGCAGCGCGCGGCGGGGGTGGGGAGCGGCGCAGCACGCTGACGAATTGGCAGCGGTAGAAGAACTGCGCGGGCTGCACGGCCTGCATGCGGCCCTGGCGCTCGAAGGCTTCGGCGTAGTGGTCGGGCAGAAAGCCCAGGTAGCGGCCCGAGAGGATCAGCGTGGCGATGGACTCCTGGTCGAACCCCGTGGCCCGGCGCGGCAGGTGGGCGCTGTGGCTCAGTTCCATGTTGGGTGAGTGGTAGCCCAGCCCCGCAAACGGGTGCTGGCGCAGCGCTTCCCAGGTGAGCTGGCGGTGGTCCTGTCCGAACAGCGGGTGGCCTGCGCCGCAGTACAGCAGCATGGTTTCGGCAAACAGGTCGGCGTACACCAGGCTTTGCGAGCTGCGGTGCGCCGGGACGATGCCCACGTGAAAGCTCCCGTCGATGAGCCCGCGCTCGATGGCCGGAATGGAGGCCACGTGCATCTGCAGGCTCACGTCGGGCGCCAGGGCGGCAAAGCGCGCAATCGCTTCGCCAATGCGGGCTGCGGGGTTGCTGGCGGTTTTGTCGAACACGGCCACTTCCAGCCGTCCGCCCATGCGGCGGTGGATGTCGTCGATGCTGCTGCGGAACGCCTCCACCGCGCTGAGCAGGCGCAGGGTTTCGTCGTACACGCGCTGGCCCTCGGCGGTGAGCGCAAAGCCTGCGCGGCCCCGGCGGCACAGCACCAGGCCCAGGCGGGTTTCCAGGTCTTTCATGTGGCGGCTCACGGTGCTGGTGCCGATGTTCAGCTCCAGCTCGGCGGCCGACATGCCGCCGCACTCCACCACCGCCTTGAAGACTTGCAGCAGGCGCAGGTCCATGTCGCTGAGCTGGCCCAGCACGGCGCGTTCACGGGGGTGGGGGGCTTTTACTTGCATATTCCGTCAAGTAAACATTGATATTTGACTATTCAAGAGAATATCACTTGGCGGAACAATGCCGGATCACCGCAGGAGACCGCCATGACCACCCCCCCGTTTACCGCCATCGACGCCACCGCATCCGCTGTGCGGCAGGATGCCGCCTGGCTGGATGCCCACTGGATGCCCTTTACCGGCAACCGCAACTTCAAGGCCAGGCCGCGCATGATCGTGAGCGGCGAGGGCGCCTATTACACCGACGCCGAGGGGCGCAAGATTTTTGACGGCCTCTCGGGCCTGTGGTGCTCGGGCCTGGGCCATGGCCGCAAGGAAGTGGCCGAGGCCATTGGCAAGGCTGCCGCTACGTTGGACTATGCGCCCGCCTTCCAGTTCGGCCACCCGGCCTCGTTCGCGCTGGCCAACAAGCTTAAGGAACTGACGCCTGCCGGGCTCGACTACGTGTTCTTCACCGGCTCCGGCTCCGAGTCGGCCGACACCTCGCTCAAGATGGCGCGCGCCTACTGGCGCGCCAAGGGCCAGGGCACCAAGACGCGCCTGATCGGCCGCGAAAAGGGCTACCACGGCGTGAACTACGGCGGCATCTCGGTCGGCGGCATCGTGGGCAACCGCAAGACCTTTGGCCAGGGCATCGAGGCCGACCACATTCCCCACACCCAGCCGCCCGCAGGCTCGTTCTACAAAGGCATGCCCGACACCGATGGCCGCGCGCTGGCCGACAAGCTGTTGGACGTGATCGCCCTGCACGACGCCTCCAACATCGCCGCCGTGATCGTCGAGCCCTTCTCAGGATCGGCCGGCGTGGTGATCCCGCCGAAGGGCTACCTGGAGCGCATCCGCGAGATCTGCACGCAGAACAACATCCTGCTGATTTTTGACGAGGTCATCACCGGCTTTGGCCGCTGCGGCACCTGGACCGGGGCCGAGGCCTTTGGCGTGACGCCGGACATCCTGAACTTCGCCAAGCAGGTGACCAACGGCGCGCAGCCCCTGGGCGGTGTGGTGGCCAGCAAGGAGATCTACGACACCTTTATGGCGCAGGGCGGCCCCGAGTACCTGCTCGAATTTCCGCACGGCTACACCTACTCGGCCCACCCCGTGGCCTGCGCGGCGGGCAACGCGGTGCTCGACATCCTGCAGAAGGAAGACATGCCCGGCCGCGTGCAGGCGCTGGCGCCCTATTTCGAGAATGCCGTGCACGGCCTTCGGTCTGCCCGCCATGTGGCCGACATCCGCAACTACGGCCTGGCCGCCGGCATCACCATCAGCGCCCTGCCCGGCGAGCCCGCGCGTCGGCCCTACGAGATCGCCATGAACTGCTGGAAGAAGGGCTTCTATGTGCGCTACGGCGGCGACACCATCCAGCTCGCGCCCCCCTTCATCAGCACCCAGGCCGAGATCGACCGCCTGGTCAGCGCCCTGGGCGACGCGCTGCACGAAACCGCCTGAACTCCTGTTTTGATAGCTGCTAGCGCTTGATGGATAAGCGCTAGCAGCACTTTTTGCTTGAAATCACCATGAACCACGACAAGAACGTCACCACCACCATCGGCCACCTGATCGACGGCAAGCTCGTTGCGGACACCGAGCGCACGCAGCCCGTGTTCAACCCCGCCACGGGCCAGTCCACCACCAGCGTGGCCCTGGCGAGCCAGGCCACGGTCGAAGCCGCCATTGCCTCGGCCGAAGCGGCCTTCCCCGCCTGGCGCAACACGCCGCCGCTGAAGCGCGCCCGCGTTTTGGCCAAGCTGAAAGTCCTGCTGGAAGAGAACGCCGAAAGAATAGCCGCCATGATTACCGCCGAGCACGGCAAGGTGCTCTCGGACGCGCATGGCGAGCTGCAGCGCGGCATCGAGAACGTGGAATACGCCAGCTACGCGCCCGAGCTGCTCAAGGGCGAGCACAGCCGCAACGTGGGCCCCAGCATCGACAGCTGGAGCGAGTTCCAGGCGCTGGGCGTCACGGCAGGCATCACGCCCTTCAACTTCCCAGCCATGGTGCCGCTGTGGATGTGGCCCATGGCCGTGGCCTGCGGCAACACCTTCGTGCTCAAGCCGTCCGAACGTGACCCGAGCAGCGCCCTGTTCATCGCCCAGCTCGCGCTGGAGGCCGGCCTGCCGCCCGGCGTGCTGAACGTGGTCAACGGCGACAAGCTGGCCGTGGACACGCTGCTGCAAGACCCGCGTGTCAAGGCCGTGAGCTTCGTGGGCTCCACGCCGATTGCCGAATACATCTACGCCGAAGGCTGCAAGCATGGCAAGCGCGTGCAGGCCCTGGGCGGCGCCAAGAACCACGCCGTGCTGATGCCCGACGCCGATGTGGACAACGCCGTGAGCGCTTTGATGGGCGCAGCCTACGGATCGTGCGGCGAGCGCTGCATGGCCATCCCGCTGCTGGTCGCCGTGGGCGACGAGGTGGGCGATGCCGTGGTGGCGGGCCTGAAAGTCGAGATCGCCAAGATGAAGGTCGGCCCCGGCACCGACAACAGCAACGACATGGGCCCGCTGGTGACGAAGCAGCACTTCGAGAAGGTGAAGGCCTATGTGGACAGCGGTGTGGCAGAAGGCGCCACGCTGGTGGTGGATGGCCGTGGCGTGCAGGTCGCAGGCCACGCGGAAGGCTACTTCCTGGGCGCCTGCCTGTTCGACCACGTCAAGCCCGGCATGAAGATTTACCAGGAAGAAATCTTCGGCCCCGTGCTCGGCGTGGTGCGCGTGAAGACGCTGCAGGAAGCCATGCAGCTCATCAACGACCACGAATACGGCAACGGCACCTGCATCTTCACGCGCGACGGCGAGGCCGCGCGCTACTTCACCGACCACATCCAGGTCGGCATGGTGGGCGTGAACGTGCCCCTGCCCGTGCCCGTGGCCTACCACTCGTTCGGCGGCTGGAAGCGCAGCCTGTTCGGCGACCTGCACGCCTATGGGCCGGACGCCGTGCGCTTTTACACCAAGCGCAAGACCATCACGCAGCGCTGGCCCAGCGCTGGCGTGCGCGAGGGGGCGGTGTTCAGCTTTCCAAGCAGCCGGTGAGGCGCCTGGAAAGGCGCTGCTAGTAGTCCACCTTCAGTTCGGCCACGTAGGACCGCTGTGGATAGGGGTGGAACGCCCAGAACTGGTAGTTGTTGAGGTTGTCGATGCCCACCGCGGCGCTGAGCTGCTTGTTGATCTGGTAGCGCACGCGCACGTCGGTGGTGAAGTAGCGGCTGGCGGCCTGGTAGGCAAAGCCGTTGGGGTCGGTGTTGTCCAGCGTGCCGTATTGCTTGCCGCTGTAGCGCGCGCCCACCGTGTACGACCACTGGGCGTCGGGCCGGTAGGTGGCCACTGCGCTGGCACGCCACTGTGGAATGCGCGGCTGCCACTTGCCCACGCTGGCCGGGAACTTGTCGTTGCGGGTGATCTTGGAATCCGTCCACGTCACGCTGCCTGCCAGGTCCAGCCCCCGCACGCCCACGTTGGCCGCCTGGTAGGCCGCCTCCAGGCCCTTGGTGCGCATGGCATCCACGTTCTGGATGTTCGTGACGTTGGGTGTGACCAGCACATTGGTTTGTGAGTACAGCGCATCCCGGGTCTGCTCGAAGAACACGGTCAGCCGCAGCACGCCTTCGCCCCCGGCGCTCGACAGATCGCGCTCTGCCGTCAGCTCCGTGGTCCAGGACTTTTCTGGCTTGAGCGCGGGGTTGTTGTTGATGAGCGTGCCGCTGCCGCTGATGCCGCCCTGGTACAGCTCAGACACCGTGGGCATGCGCACGGCCCGGCCGGTGGACGCCTTGAGCACCCACTGTGCGTTCGCTTGATAGGCCAGTGCCGCCTTGGGCGACAGGTAGTTTTCGCTGCGCTCGGGGTGGTGCACGCTCGTGGTGGCATTGGCGGTCTGGCCCTGGCTGGCGTTCCAGTGTTCGGCGCGGGCGCCCAGCACCGCCTTCCACTGCGAAGCCAGCTTCCACGTGTCCTGCGCCCACAGGCCCACCAGCTGCGTGTTGCCCGAAAAGGCCTGGTTTTGCGCTCCCGCGCTGCCGCTGATCCAGTCGCTCGTCTTGTTCTCCACGGTGCGCAGCTTGTAGCTGTCGCGTTGCACGCCAAAGTCCACGATGTGCGCGCCCTGCATGCCATCCGGGCGCCATGTCCCCTTGGCGGCCAGCGTGTTCCAGCCTGTGCCCTTGCTGTTCACCACGCGGCCCGCACCGCCCGCCAAGGCGGCGGGCATGGCCACCGTTGCGGCCCGCAGGCTGTCGGTTTGATAGTCGTACAGGCTGGCCGCCAATTCCCAGTCAAACATGCCCTTGGTGTTGCTCTTGATGGACAGGCCGTGCATGGCATGCGACAGGTCCTCATTGGACACATTGAAGTCCGTCGGTGCCAGCGCATACGAGCGCCCGTTGATGTTGACCGTGCCGCCATACACCGGATTGCCATGGGCATCGCGCAAATAGGTGGCGGGCCGCCCCTGCGATTCGTTGTGCCACCAGCCCAGCGTGTACGCGGCCCGCACCGTGGGTGAAAAGTCATATGCCAGCTTCGCCTTGATGTGGTCTTGCTGCGTGCTGTACTGCGTGGCCGTGCCCAGCAAATACCAGGGCTGATTGCTGCGGTTGTTGCCCAGCACCGCCCCCGACACGGGCGTGCCCGCGTTGCCTGCCGTGCCCGCAGACACCAGCCGGGTTGGGAAGGTCAGCGGCTGTCCATCGCTGTCGGTCTTGCTGAAACTCAGCAGCCACGCCCAGTCCCCCGCCTTGTTGCCCACCGAGGCGGCCACCTGCTTGCCCCCAAACGTATCGTGGGTGCCATACAGGTCAAAGGGCTGGCGCTGATAGCTCATCTTGGCGTGGGCTTCGAACTGCGTGGGCATGCGCGTGACATAGTCCACCACCGCCCCCACCGAGTTGCCCGCGTAGGCCGCAGAAAACGGGCCGTACAGCACATCCACGCGCTCAATCTCTTCGGGCGCCACCATCATCCAGCGCGGCGCATTGGTGGGGCCATTGCCCAGGTAGTTGGACAGCAAAATGCCATCCGCAAACACCATCGACCGCGCCGGGTTGCCCGTGCCCGATGCGCGGGTGGACAGCACCGCATGGTTGTAGTCACCGATATAGCGCTTGCGCACCAACAGGCTGGGCAGGTACTTGAGCGCATCCTCCCCATCGGTGGCGTTGATCGAATGCTCGATCTGTTCCCGCGTCACACCTTCGATCGTGGTGGGGATTTGCGTTGGCAAGGAGGTCGGCTGACCGCCGCTCACGGTGACAACCCCCAGCTCCTTGACTGGGGAATCGGATGCCTGCGCCCATGCGGGCATTGCATGGCAAAAGAGAAATGGAAAGAGGCCGACAAAAGGCCGGGGAATGCGGCTTGCGCGCATGGAAATACTCCTGAAAGCAAAAAAGAGCTGCGCGGGCCCGCATCAGGGGCCCGTGGGCAGCCAAACCAATAGCGTTCAAGAGAAGGTTGGCGGTCCCCGGGGTGGAAGCGGCGCCGCCGTGCGTGCTGCGGTGCGTGTGGCTGAAACGACGGACGCCGTGTGCCCTTGCGGCAGATGGCGGAGTGTGGCGGTTTGCGAGGCGGTGGGTGGTGCGCCCAGGTTCAGGCACAACACGCAGTCTGCAGAGGTATCGCCGTGCTCCTGCACGCCCTCTGCGGTATGCGCCAGCAGCTTGACCACCCCCGCGCCAGAGCAAATCAACTCGGTGGGGACGGGGGCGATCCATGTTCCCAGAACCGGCGTGCACAAATGCGCAGCGAACCATGCCAGCACGATGCAGGCAAGGAAGCGGGAACGTCGCAAAAGATGCATGGTGCAGGATTTTATGAACCCTGCCCGCGGCCCACCCAGCAATTTTCCGCGATTTTGAATTATGAAACCGCATTTCATGAAATTGCGTCACAATGGCGGTGTCCCTGCGGGCGGCTTGTTCTGCGCGCAGGTTACGGAACGCAACCTACAATCGGCCCACCCCTGACCCAGGTCGGCCGTCCGCGCCCCTTGTTGGCTGGCGCGGGACCGCACACCGGAGACATCCATGCCCGACCACGCACCGGCCCAGCCCGCCAGCAACCCCGACAAGCGCGCCCTTCTGCGCAAGGCCGCTCTCGAATACCACGAGTTCCCCAAGCCCGGCAAAGTGGCCATCGCGGCCACCAAGCAAATGGTCAACCAGCACGACCTGGCGCTGGCCTACTCGCCGGGCGTGGCCGCGCCTTGCGAAGAAATCGTCAAAGACCCCAACGCCGCCTTCCGCTACACCAGCCGGGGCAACCTGGTGGGCGTGGTGACCAACGGCACCGCCGTGCTGGGCCTGGGCGACATCGGCCCCCTGGCAGGCAAGCCGGTGATGGAAGGCAAGGGCGTGCTGTTCAAGAAGTTCTCGGGCATCGACGTGTTCGATATCGAGATCAACGAAAAAGACCCGGACAAGCTGGTCGAGATCATTGCCGCCATGGAGCCCACCTTCGGCGGCATCAACCTGGAAGACATCAAGGCGCCCGACTGCTTCTACATCGAGCGCAAGCTGCGCGAGCGCATGAAGATTCCCGTCTTCCACGACGACCAGCATGGCACGGCCATCGTGGTAGGGGCGGCCATTCTCAACGGCCTCAAGGTCGCGGGCAAAGACCCCAAGCAGATCAAGCTGGTCACCTCCGGGGCGGGTGCCGCCGCCCTGGCCTGCCTGGGGCTGCTGGTCAAGCTGGGCATCCCGCGCGAGAACATCTGGGTGACCGACCTGGCCGGTGTCGTCTATGAAGGGCGCACCGAGCTGATGGACGAGGACAAGGCACAGTTCGTGCAAAAGACCAGCGCCCGCACCCTCAGCGAGGTGATCGAGGGTGCAGACGTCTTCCTGGGCCTGTCTGCCGGGGGCGTGCTCAAGAAGGACATGGTTGCCAAGATGGCGCCGCGCCCGCTGATCTTTGCCCTGGCCAACCCCAACCCCGAGATCCAGCCCGAAGACGTGCAGGCCGTGCGCGACGACGCCATCATCGCCACGGGCCGTACCGACTACCCGAACCAGGTCAACAACGTCCTGTGCTTCCCCTACATCTTCCGTGGCGCGCTGGACTGCGGCGCCACCACCATCACGCTGGAGATGGAAATCGCCGCCGTGCACGCCATTGCCGAGCTGGCCCAGGCCGAGCAAAGCGAGGTGGTGGCAGCTGCCTATGTGGGCGAAAAGCTGTCCTTCGGGCCCGAGTACCTGATTCCCAAGCCCTTTGACCCGCGCCTGATGATGAAGATCGCGCCCGCTGTGGCTCAGGCGGCGCAAGATTCCGGCGTGGCGCTGCGTCCCGTTGCCGACATGGACGCATACCGCGACCAGCTCCAGAGCTTCGTCTATGCCTCGGGCACGCTGATGAAGCCCATTTTCCTGGCTGCCAAGTGTGCCGCCAAAAAGCGCGTCGCCTACTCCGAGGGCGAAGAAGAGCGCGTACTGCGCGCCGCGCAGATCGTGGTGGATGAGCATGTGGCACGCCCCACGCTCATCGGCCGTCCGGCCGTGATTGCCCAGCGCATCGAGAAATTCGGCCTGCGCCTGCAGGAAGGGCGCGACTACGACGTGGTCAACGTCGAACAGGACCACCGCTACCGCGACTTCTGGCAAACCTACCACCGCATGACCGAGCGCAAGGGCATCACCGAGCCCATCGCCAAGATCGAAATGCGCCGCCGCCTTACGCTGATCGGCAGCATGCTGTTGCACAAGGGCGAAGTCGATGGCCTGATCTGCGGCACCTGGGGGCACACTGCCCACCACCTGAGCTATATCGACCAGGTCATTGGCCGCCGCGCAGGCGCGCACATCTACGCCTGCATGAACGGGCTGCTGCTGCCCGACCGCCAGGTGTTCCTGGTCGATACCCATGTCAACTACGACCCCACCGCAGAGCAGTTGGCAGAAATCACCATGATGGCGGCTGAGGAGCTGCTGCGCTTTGGCATCAAGCCCAAGGTCGCGTTGCTGTCGCACTCCAACTATGGCAGCAGCGTGCAGCCCAGCGCCGTGAAGATGCGCGAGACGCTGGAGCTGCTGCGCGTGCAGGCCCCCTGGATGGAGGTGGACGGCGAGATGCACGGCGACGTGGCCCTCAGCGGTTCTGCCCGCGCTGCGCAAATGCCCCACAGCACCCTGGTGGGAGATGCCAACCTGCTGGTCATGCCCAACATCGACGCGGCCAACATCTCCTACAACCTGCTCAAGACCGCTGCAGGCGGCAACATCGCCATCGGCCCGGTGCTGCTGGGGGCGGCGCAGCCCGTGCATATCCTGACGGCCAGCGCCACCGTGCGCCGTATCGTCAACATGACGGCCATCACCGTGGCCGATGCCAACGCGCAGCGATAGGCGTTGCACGGATAGCGAGCACTTACAACCCAGGGTTTGCCGACCCTGGTAGGCTTGCCTAAAGAATGGGCAAACGCTTGCTTTTTTTGGGGTCTTCGGTCAAACTTACGGCTCGAAATTTCGGGTTAACCCGTAGTTTCTGAAAGGTGTCGATTGATGCTGAAGGCTTGGTCCAGCGGGACGCACAAGGCTGTCGCTGCATTGATGTTGGGTGTTGCCTGTGCGTTCGTGCCCCTGGCGGGCATGGCGCGCAACCAGCCGTCCGTCGGCGGCCAGGAAGCCATCCGCATCGAACAGCTTCCGCCGCAGGGGCGTCAAACCTATGCGTTGATCCGCCAGGGCGGGCCCTTTCCTTTCGAGAAGGATGGCACTGTCTTTGGCAATCGCGAAAGGCTGCTGCCTCAGCACAAACGCGGTTACTACCGCGAGTACACCGTCAGAACGCCTGGTGCACGCACCCGGGGTGCCCGGCGCATTGTGTGTGGTGGCTTGCAGCCCCGGACGCCGGACGCCTGCTACTACACCAGCGACCACTACGCCAGTTTTCGCGAAATTATCGAATGAACCCTTGCACCCAGCGAGTCCGCCCGCACAGTGCTTGGGGATCCATGGCCGAGCCACAGTCTCCCGGGGACTTGCATTGATTGCCCCGGGTGCCATTTTTTGGACTTCAAAGAAAGAGTAGCGGAGATGGACACACCACTTCGTAAAGACCAGGAAAACCCGCTGCGCGGAGTGCGCGCCAACATCGTGCAGTCGATCCGTGCCTTCCGTGTGCACGACCTGCAGGACGCGGCCGCGCGGCTGGGGCAGCATTTCCTGTATGCCAATCTGGCGCACGCCCAGTCCAAGCAGGACGTGCTGGACCTGATCGCACAGCAGTTCACCTTTCCCGCACATTTCGGGAAGAACTTCGACGCGCTGTCCGACTGCCTGACCGATCCGCTGCACAAGTCCGGCCCGCAGCCGGGCTTCATCGTGGTGCTGGAGCAGATCCCCGCCACCGCCAAGTTCGACAAGGAAGCGCGCGAGCAGCTGTTGGACGTGTTCCGCGATGCGGCCGATTACTGGGCCGACCGCAAGATACCGTTCCGGTGCTTCTATTCTTTTCTGTAGCCCGTTCTGCAACCACCGGCCAAGCAGAACGGGCCAGCGAGGCCCAAGCAAATCCCAGCGCCGTGCAGGGGATCGACATCGGCGGCGAGTGCGCCGAGAAGATGCCCACCGACAAGCTGGTGGACATCTCCCCCATGGCACTGCGCATGAGCAGTCCGTTCAACGCAGGGTACTGGCTCTCGGCCGCCTGAGCGGTCGCCATGCTCCTCCCGCAGCCCGTCCTTGCGACGGGCTGTGCCGTTTCTGGGGTTGCGCTGGGGCAGCAGGGCTGCAGCCGCTATAGTCGGCGGCCAAGGTTTTTCCCCTGTCCCATGTCCAGAGACAAAACACTCTACGCCTGCACCGAATGCGGCGGAACCACGCCCAAATGGCTGGGCCAGTGCCCGCACTGCCGGGCCTGGAACACCCTGACCGAATCGCTGGCCGAACCTGCCGCCGCACGCAACCGTTACGGGCAGGGCCATGGCCACGCGCTGAACGCCGCGCAGCCGGTGGCGCCGCTGTCGTCCATCGAGGCCTCGGAGGTGGCGCGCACGGCCAGTGGTATCGAAGAACTCGACCGGGTGCTGGGTGGCGGCATCGTCGAAGGCGGGGTGGTGCTGATCGGCGGCGACCCGGGCATTGGCAAATCCACGCTGCTGCTGCAGGCGCTCGATGCCCTGCAGCGCGCAGGACTGCCCACGCTGTACGTCACGGGCGAGGAAAGCGGCGCCCAGGTGGCGCTGCGCTCGCGCCGCCTGGGGCTGGAGCACAGCCAGGTCCAGGTGCTGGCGGAAACCCAGCTGGAAAAAATCCTGGCCACCGTGGAGGCCACACAACCGGCGGTGGCGGTGATCGACTCGATCCAGACCATCTATTCCGACCAGCTGGCCTCTGCCCCCGGGTCGGTGGCCCAGGTGCGCGAGTGCGCGGCGCACCTCACACGCGCCGCAAAATCCACGGGTGTGGCCATGGTGCTGGTCGGCCATGTGACCAAGGAGGGCGCGCTGGCCGGTCCGCGCGTGCTGGAGCACATGGTGGACACGGTGCTGTACTTCGAGGGCGACACGCATTCCAACTTCCGCCTGGTGCGCGCCATCAAGAACCGCTTTGGCGCGGTCAACGAAATCGGCGTGTTCGCCATGACCGAGCGCGGGCTGCGCGGCGTGAGCAACCCCAGCGCCATCTTCCTGAGCCAGCACAGCGAGCCCGTTCCGGGCAGTTGCGTGCTCGTGACGCTGGAAGGCACGCGACCCATGCTGGTGGAAATCCAGGCGCTGGTCGATGGCGGCGGCCCCTCGCCCCGGCGCCTGTCGGTGGGGCTGGAGCGCGACCGTCTGGCCATGCTGCTGGCGGTGCTGCACCGCCATGCGGGTGTGGCCTGTGCCGACCAGGATGTGTTTGTCAACGCCGTGGGCGGGGTGCGCATCAGCGAGCCAGCGGCTGACCTGGCGGTGATGCTGTCCATTACCTCCAGCCTGCGCAGCCGGGCATTGCCCAAGGGATTCATTGCTTTCGGCGAAGTGGGCCTGGCGGGCGAGGTACGGCCCGCGCCCCGCGGCCAGGAGCGCTTGCGCGAAGCCGCCAAGCTGGGTTTCACCGTGGCCGTGATTCCCAAAGCCAACGCGCCGCGCCAGCCCATCGAAGGGCTGGAGATCCATGCTGTCGAACGCATCGAGGAAGCCATGTCCGTGGTGCGAGGCATGGGCTGACCTGTCACGCAAGCAGCCTGTCAGTCCCTTGCCGTCTGATGCCGGGGCGCCGCCTTAAAATCCCACGATTCGCGAAACCGCAAGCAAAGGACACCTCCCATGAGCCCTGTAGTTCCCTCGATGGCCGACCGTGACGGCAAGATCTGGATGGACGGCCAGATGGTCGATTGGCGCGACGCCAAGATCCATGTGCTGACCCACACGCTGCACTACGGCTGCGGCGCCTTTGAGGGCGTGCGCGCCTACAACACGGTCAACGGCACCGCCATCTTCCGCCTGCAGGAGCACACGGAGCGCCTGTTCAACAGCGCCAAGATCCTGCGCATGAAGATTCCGTTCACCATGGAGCAGGTCAACGAGGTGCAGAAGGAAGTCGTGCGCGCCAACAGCCTGGAGTCTTGCTACCTGCGTCCGCTCACCTGGATTGGCGACAAGAAGCTGGGTGTCTCGCCCAAGGGCAACACCATCCACCTGATGGTCGCTGCCTGGGCCTGGGGCGCCTACCTGGGCGAAGAAGGCATGAAGCGCGGCATCCGTGTCAAGACCAGCAGCTACACGCGCCACCACGTCAACATCACCATGACGCAGGCCAAGGCGGTGAGCAACTACACCAACTCCATCCTGGCCAACATGGAAGCCACGGACGAGGGCTACGACGAAGCGCTGCTGCTCGACAGCGCGGGCTTCGTGTCCGAAGGCGCGGGCGAGAACCTGTTCATCATCAAGAACGGCGTGATCTACACGCCCGACCTCTCGGCCGGTGCGCTCAACGGCATCACACGCAACACCGTGTTCCACATCGCCAAGGACCTGGGCCTGGAAATCATCCAGAAGCGCATCACGCGCGACGAGGTCTACATTGCCGACGAAGCCTTCTTCACCGGCACGGCCGCCGAGGTCACGCCCATCCGCGAACTCGACCGCATCGAAATCGGTGCGGGCAGCCGTGGCCCCATCACCGAGAAAATCCAGAACGCGTTCTTCGACATCGTCAACGGACGCAACCCGAAATATGCCCACTGGCTCACCAAGGTCTGAACATGTCCCAAGCCGTTGTTGAATTGCAGGCCAAAGATCTCAACCACCAGGGCGGGGTCTTTTGCCCCAACCCCAAGGCAAACATGCAGCTGTGGAACAGCCACCCCCGGGTGTTCCTGGACGTTTCGCGCACGGGGCACGCCATGTGCCCCTACTGCGGAACCGAATACCGTCTCAAGGCCGGAGAGAAAGTCAGCGCAGGCCACTGATGCAGCAGGCAACTGCCGCTGCGTTGCGGCCCACACTCACGGTCGCGGTACTGACGCTCAACGAGGCCCACCGCATCGAAGCCTGCCTGCGCAGCGCAGCCTTTGCCGACCAGTTGCTGGTGGTGGACAGCGGCAGCACCGACGACACGGTGGAGCGCGCCCGTGCCCTGGGTGCGGAAGTGTTCGTACACGCCGACTGGCAGGGCTTTGCCGTCCAGCGCAACCGCCTGATCGCGCATTCGCGCTGCGACTACATCTTCTTCCTCGACGCGGACGAGGTCATGTCCGATGCGTTCCAGAAAGAACTCTCGGACATCGTGTCGCGCGGCGAGCGGGCGGTCTGGTCGATCCGCTGGCGCATCGTGGCCTTTGGGCGCGAATTGCGCATGTTCAGGGCGCAGTCCTGGGTAGAGCGCCTGTTCCGGCGCGACATGCTGGAGGGCTTTGTCGGCCTGGTGCACGAAGAAGCCGTGCTGCGTGGCGAGCCCGTGCCCCGGCAGCGCATTCGCTCGCCTTTGCTGCATTTCACGCGCGAGACGGTGCGCGCCAGCCTGGAAAAGATGACGCAATACGCCATGCTGGGCGCCGCCAAGCGCGCCCAGGAAGGGCAGCACGGCGGGGTGCTGCGGGGGCTGGCCTCTGCGCTGGCCATGTTCCTGCGCATGTACCTGCTGCGCCTGGGCATCCTGTGCGGTGGCGCCGGTTTCCTGTACTGCCTGTTCGTTGCGCTGGAGGCGTTCTTCCGCTACGCCGCGCTGCACTACGACCGCGACTCGCTCAGTGAGCGGGTGCTGCGCTGATGCTGTCCTCCTCTGCACCCCCCAAGCTGGTGCCGGAGTTGCTGCGCCAAGGGCCCACCTGGACGGGGCTGGCGGCCTTTCTGGTGCCTGGCGTGGCGCTGTGGCTGCCCTCGGGCTATTCCTGGGGGGCCTTGCTGTTGCTGGTGGTGAGCCTGGTCAGCGTCCGCTCCTGGTGGGGCCGGCCATGGGCCGTACAAACCCGGTGGCTGGCGGCATCGTTTGCGGGCCTGGCCTGCATCTGGCTATTGGATGCAGATGCCGCCCAAGGGCTGCGCAGCCTGGACCGTCCGGCCAAATACGGCTTGGCCTTGTTCTGCATGGGCTGCCTGATGGCCTGGCCGCCCAGGGCCGCGGTCTTGGCCTGGGGCCTGGCGCTGGGGGCGGCAGGAAGCGGTTTGCTGGCCTTGGCGCAGACCGATCTGGGCTCCGCGCAGCGTGCCACCGGCTTCACCAACGCCATCCAGTACGGAAACCTCAGCCTGCTGCTGGGGTGGATGTGCGGGCTGTGGCTGGCCATTCTGGGTTCCCGCCTGCCGCGCTGGCAATGGGGGCTGTGGCTGGGTGCCATGCTGCTGGGGGGGCTGGGATCGCTGCTGTCGCAGTCGCGCGGGGGCTGGCTGGCCTTGGGGCTGTCGCTGCCCTTGTGGGCGTGGCTGCTGGCGCGCTGGCGCAGCCCGCGCCTGCTGGCGGTACTGGGCGTGTGCATGGCGCTGTCGCTGGTGCTGGCGGCGGCATCCCACGGCCGGGAGATCCACCAGCGGATGCAGGAGGCGTTCACGGAAAGCAGCAGCTATTGGGATCGCAACGATGCGCAAAGCTCGGTCGGCCAGCGCCTGGACCATTGGCGGCTGGCTTGGTCCATGGGGCTGGAGCGCCCTTGGTGGGGTTGGGGGCAAGAGGGCTACCGGCAGGAAAAGCGGCGCCGCGTGGAGCAGGGGTTGGCGCAGCCCATCGTGCTGCAGTATGAACATGCGCACAACGAGGCGCTGGACCTGTTTGCCAAGCGCGGCGTGGTGGGAGTGCTGGCCCTGCTGTTCTTCTACGCCGTGCCGTGGGTGCTGTTCTGGCCCACGCCGCGCTCTCTGGGGCGTGCGCCCTGCAGCCCGGCGGGAGACCGCGCCCAGCGCGAACGGCTGGCCTTGCACCTGATGGGCTTGTCCATGCCGGTGCTGTACCTTGGTTTCGGCCTGACCCAGGCATTTTTGGCGCACAACAGCGGCAACATGTTCTACCTGTTCATGGTCATGCTGCTGTATTCGGCGCTGCAGGCGCGGCAGCCGGGTTCCTGAGGGGCAGGCGCAGCACAAAGCAGGCCCCGCGGCCCTGGGGATTGCTTTCGCAGTGCACCGTGCCATGGTGGCGCCCTGCGATGGAGCGCACCAGGGCCAGGCCCAGGCCTACGCCACCGGCGCGCTCGCTGGCGCCGGGCAGGCGGTAAAAGGGCTCAAAAATGCGTTCGCGCAACTCTGCCGGGACGCCTGGGCCCTGGTCGCACACCCGTACTTCGGCCTTGCCGCCCTGCAGGTGCAGGCTGACGCTTACGGCGCCGTCGCTGTAGCGGCGGGCGTTTTCCAGCAGGTTGCGCAGGGCGCGGCGCAGCAGCTTGGCGATGGCGTGCACTTCGAGCGCCTGGGCGCCAGCCTCCAGCTCGGCGCCGGTGCGGGCGCATTCCTCGGCGGCCAGGCCCAGCAGATCCACCATCTCGAACGAGCCCACATCGGCCTCGCGTGCGTCCAGGCGGCTGGCCAGCAGGATTTCGTCCACGAGCTGGTCGAGCTCGGCAATATTGCGCAGAATTTCGGCACGGGCGCTGGCCGATGGTGCGCCGTCCTGCATCAGCTCCAGCCCCATGCGGATGCGTGCCAGGGGCGAACGCAGTTCGTGCGAGGCGTTGGCCAGCAAGGATTTGTGCGAGCGCAGCAGGGCCTCGATGCGTTCAGCCGCTGCGTTGAACTGGCGCGAAAGATCGGCCACCTCATCGTTGCCTTGCACGGGCACACGGGCTGCCAGGTCGCCTTCGCCAAAGCGCTGCACCCCGCGCTGCAGCGCCTCCAGGCGCGACATCAGCCGCCGGATGATGGGGAACACCCCCAGCGCCACGGCCAGCCCCACCAGCGCCAGCATCCATAGAAAGCCGAACGGCGGGCGCGTCCAGAACGCCAGGCTTTGCGGCGGGGGCGGCGCGCGCAGGGCGGCGGCGCGTTCGCGGCGTTCCATACGTTCCATGCGGTCAAGGCGCTCCATGCGGTCAAGGCGTTCGGGCTTGGGCTGGCGCGGTTCCAGCTCCAGCTCGAAGGTCTGGCCGTCTGTGGTCTGCAGCCGGTACAGCACGCCTTCGGACGGATGCTGCGGCTGGCGCGTGGCAACGCCCTCCAGCACCACACGGCCTTGCAGATCGCGCAGCACCACTTCCCGCGACGGGGGGGCAATGCGCTGCGCATTCTGCTCGGCCGCCGTCCGCCAGGCCCAGCCCACGGCCAGCGTGAGCACCGCCACCCCCCCCACCACGGCCAGCCAGATGCGCAGGTACAGCCGCTGCGAAAAGGTGCGGGAGATGGAGCGGAGCATCGACATATCGATCACCGTGTGTGCAGTGCCCAGTCACGGGGGCAAGATACTGACGCTCCCCAGGCCAGGGCCGCCGCGCAAGGGCCGCCCCGCCGCGCTGGCGGCGTCCCCCTTCCGCAGCGCGCAGCGCTGCAAGAGAAGGGGGACGCGGCGCAGCCGCTCAGGGGGTTGTGCCGCATGTCACTCCTGCTGCTTGGCAAACACATAGCCCACGCCGCGCACCGTGAGGATGCGGCGCGGGTTCTTGGGGTCTTGCTCGATGGCGGCGCGGATGCGGCCCATGTGCACGTCGATGGATCGGTCAAAGGCCTCCAGCTCGCGCCCGCGCACGGCTTCCATGATCTGGTCGCGCGTGAGCACGCGGCCTGCGCGCTCGGCCAGCGCCACCAGCAGGTCGAACTGGTAGGAGGTCAGGTCGGCAGCCAGGCCAGCCACCGACACGCTGCGCGCATCGCGGTCGATGTCCAGCGTGCCGAAGCGCAGCACGTTGGTCGCAGGCGCCGCGCCCGCATGGTGCCGCCGCAGGATGGCGCGGATGCGTGCCAGCAGCTCGCGCGGCTCGAAGGGCTTGGGCAGGTAGTCGTCGGCGCCGATTTCCAGGCCGATGACACGGTCCATGGGGTCGCCCTTGGCCGTGAGCATGAGCACCGGCATCTGCGCCACCGGCCCGGGCAGGGCCCGGATGCGGCGGCAGACCTCCAGCCCGTCCATGTCGGGCAGCATGAGGTCGAGGATGACCAGCTCAGGCAGCGTGCCGTCTTGCCTCTGCAGGCGGTTCAGACCGCTGGTGGCGTCGGGGCAGTGCGTGAGCTGCATGCCAGACTGGGCCAGGTACTCACCCACCATCTGGGCCAGGCGCAGGTCGTCTTCGATCATCAGCAAGGAGGTGCTCATGGCGTCAGCAAAGGGGAAGGGATGGGGGGGCAAAAGGCATCATGCCTGCGGCCTGTCATGCCGCCTTGTCCTGCGCGTAAAGCGCAGGTAAACGTGCTGCAGGCATTGAACAAGGTCTGCTATACATTTTATAGCTGCTTGCGCTTGTCAATCAAGCGCTGGAGGCTGATTTGGCTCTGGATGCCAGCCACACCAGCACCAGTACCGGCAGCCCCAGCAGCGCGGTGGACACAAAGAACTGCGCGTAGCCGAAGGCGTTGACGTAGTCGCCCGAAAAGCCCGCCACGAACTTGGGCAGCAGCAGCATCATCGAACTGAACAGTGCGTACTGCGTGGCCGAATAGCTTACGTTGGTCAGGCTGGAGAGGTAGGCGACGAACGCCGCCGATGCAATGCCGCTGGCCAGGTTGTCGGCCGAGACCACGGCGATGAGTGCCGTCACGTCGTGCCCGTGCCCCGCCAGCCAGGCAAACAGCAGGTTGGTGCAGGCGCTCAGCAGGGCGCCCAGCATCAGGATGCGCATCACGCCAAAGCGCATGGAGAGCGATCCGCCCACAAAAGCGCCCACCAGCGTCATCACCACGCCATACACCTTGGTCACCGCGGCCACCTCGTCCTTGGTGTAGCCCATGTCCACGTAAAAGGGGTTGGCCATGATGCCCATCACCACATCGCTGATGCGGTACACGGCGATCAGCGCCAGGATCAGCGCCGCCTGCCAGCGGTAGCGGCGCACGAAGTCGGCAAACGGCTCCAGCAGCGCGCCGCGCAGCCACTCGGCGGCGTTGCGCGCCGGGGGCAGCTCCATGGGCCGGGGCTCACGCGAGAACAGCACCGTGACCATGCCCACGGCCATGGACGCCGCCATCACCAGGTACGCCGTCTGCCAGGCGCCGTTCTGGTAGGCTGCGCCGCCCACCGTTGCAGCGGTTGCGCCCGCCAGTGCGGGGGCCTCGGCACGCGCGGCAATCCACAGCACGCCGGCACCGGCCCAGATCATCGCCAGCCGGTAGCCCGTCTGGTACGCGGCGGCCAGGGCTGCCTGGCGGGTGGTGTCGGCCGATTCGATGCGGAAGGCGTCCAGCGCAATGTCCTGCGTGGCCGATGCAAACGCCACCACCAGCGCACAGGCCACCACGGGGCCCAGCGCCTGGCGCGGGTCGGCCAGCGCCATGCCCGCCAGCCCGGCCACCACCAGGCATTGCGACAGCAGCAGCCAGCTGCGCCGCCGCCCCAGCACGCGTGTGAGCAGCGGCAGCGGCAGCCGGTCCACCAGCGGCGCCCAGGCCCATTTGAAGCCATAGGCCAGGCCCACCCAGCTCAGATACCCGATGGTGCTGCGGTCAATGCCCGCCTCGCGCAGGCGAAAGCTCAGCGTGCCCAGCACCAGCAGCAGCGGCAGCCCGGCCGAAAAGCCCAGCGTCAGCATGCGCAGGCTGGCGGGTTCGAGGTACACGCGCAGCGTCTGGAGCCAGGACAAGTGCGGTGTGGCGAGGGAAGGCGTGGGTGTGGGCGGCATGGGGTGCAGTGTTTTGACTATTATTCCCGCATGTGCTTCCTCTGCCCTTCACCCACCGCCGCCCCTTCGTCCCCCTGGCAGGCGCGCCGCGCCTTTGTGCTGGCCGCTGCCGCTGGTGCAGCCGCACCGGCATGGGCCCAGGTGGACGTGGGATCGGCCTCGGGCATGCGCCGCCTCGTGCCGGCGGAAACGCTGGAGTCCTCGGCCACGCAGCAGTACAACCCGCTGCTCGCCCAGGCCCGTGCGCAGCGCGCGCTGGCGCCGCCCGGGCACCCGCAGCTCGAACGCCTGCATGCCATTGCACGGCGCCTCATCCCCTTCACCGCGCCGTGGAACGACCGTGCGCGCCATTGGCGCTGGGAGGTCAACCTCATTGCCAGCAAGCAGATCAACGCGTTCTGCATGCCGGGCGGCAAGATTGCGTTCTTCACCGGCATCCTGGACCAGTTGCGCCTGACCGACGACGAGACCGCCATGGTCATGGGCCACGAAATGGCCCACGCGCTGCGCGAGCACGCCCGCGAGCGCCTGGCCAAGACCCAGGCCACCAACCTGGGCCTGCGCCTGGGTGCGCAGCTGCTGGGCCTGGGGGATATGGGGCAGTTGGCCGCCAACCTGGGCGGGCAGTTGCTCACGCTCAAGTTCAGCCGCAGCGACGAAAGCGAGGCCGACCTGGTGGGCCTGGAACTGGCCGCCCGCGCGGCCTACCAGCCTGCCGCCAGCGTGAGCCTGTGGCAGAAGATGGGCCAGGCCACGGGCGGCAAGGGCGGCCTGGCCTTCCTCTCCACCCACCCCAGCGGACCCGACCGCATCCGTGAGCTGCAAGACAACCTGCCCAAGGTGCAAAAGCTGTACGAAGCCGCTGTGCGGGGATGATGTTTGCTATTAAAAATATAGCTGCTAGCGCTTGATATACGGGCGCTGGAGGCCAAAAAACGGTTGAAACCTCAGGTGCCGCCCACGTAGGGGTTGCTGCGCCGCTCGCGGCCGAAGCTGCTCTCCGGCCCGTGGCCGGGGATGAACACCGTCTGATCCCCCATGGGCCACAGGCGCTGGGTGATGCTGTCGATCAGCTGCTGGTGGTTGCCCTGCGGGAAATCGGTACGGCCAATGCTGCCCGCAAACAGCACGTCACCCACGAAGCAGCGCTCGATCTGCGGCGCGTGGAACACCACATGCCCCGGCGTGTGGCCTGGGCAGTGGCGCACCTGCAGGGTTTCGTTGCCGATCTGCACCTGGTCGCCGTCGTGCAGCCAGCGTGTGGGCGTGAAATGCTGTGCGGGCGGGAAGCCGAACATCGCGCTCTGCTGCGGCAGGCCGTCGATCCAGAACTGGTCGCCCGGGTGCGGCCCCACGATGGGCAACTGCAGCCGTTGGGCCAGCTCGCCCGTGCCGCCGGCATGGTCGATGTGGGCGTGCGTGAGCCAGATCTGGCTGAGCGTGAGCCCCAGGCGCTGGATCTCCGACAGCAGCAGGTCGAGGTCGCCGCCCGGGTCGATGACGGCAGCCTGGCCGGTGGCATCGCACCAGACGATGGAACAGTTTTGCTGGAAAGGCGTGACGGGAACAGTAAGGTAACGCAGCATGGGGGCGCAAAGCAGGATTGCAGATGGCTGGTAGTCAGGGCGCAAGTGTAGGCGCGGCGGCCGCGCCGCTGCGCCGGTTCCCTTGGGGCGCCGTGCGTGCCGATGCGGCGCAGCCCACCGAGGCCATCACGATCAGGCCGATCGCCGCCCACTGCGTCACGCTCAGGCGCTCGTCCAGCAGCCCCAGCGCCAGCACGGCAGCCACGGCGGGCTCCATGCTGATCATGATGCCGAAGGCCTGCGGCGGCAGGCGCTTGAGCGCCACCATCTCCAGCGAGATCGGCACCGCGCTGGAGATCGCGGCCACGCCCAGCCCCACTGCCAGTACCGGCCAGGACCACAGCGCCATGCCGGAATGCGCCAAGCC
Organism: Burkholderiales bacterium; assembly: GCA_016192425.1. Taxonomy (GTDB): domain Bacteria; phylum Pseudomonadota; class Gammaproteobacteria; order Burkholderiales; family Burkholderiaceae_C; genus Simplicispira. The sequence continues at coordinate 114,640 of JACPUE010000028.1, read as the reverse complement.
CACGGGCAGCACCACCAGCGCAGCCACCGTCAGGCCCAGCGAGACCGACAGGCCCGCGTGCAGATGCCCCACCCGCTTGCCGAACAGGATGTAGGTGGCCCAGCACACGGCAGCCACCAGCGCGTAGCCCACCCCCATCGGGTCCAGCGTGCTCACATCGTGCCCCAGCGGCAGTAGCAGACCCAGGCCCGCCACCGCCAGCAGCACCCAGACGAAATCCAGCGCCCGGCGCGACGACAGCACAGCCACCGCCAGCGGCCCGGCGAACTCGATGGCCACGGCCACGCCGAAGGGCAGCGTTTGCAGCGACAGGTAGAAGGTCAGGTTCATCAGCCCGAGCGCCGCACCATACAAAGCGATGGCGCGCAGGTCGCTGCGCGCCAGCCGCCAGCGCCAGGGGCGCCACAGCAGCAGGAGCAGCAGCGCCGAGAAGCCCACGCGCACCGCCGTGGTGCCCTGCGCACCGACCAGTGGAAACAGCGTGTGCTTGGCCCACGAGGTGCCCACGCCGAGGAAGGTGACCGAGCCGAAGATGGCCAGCAGCGGAATGAACGGGGATGCGCGAGAAACAGACATGCAGAAAATATATTGCGCTACGCTCGCGGTTTCTGCTCTATTTGCAGGCCATCAACGCAACTTTCACTCGCACGTGCCCGCCGCCGAATCCCTGAAGCTCGACGCCTTCGACCTGGCCATCCTCGACATCCTGCAGCGCGGCAACACCACGCCGCAGCGCGAGATCGCGCAGGCGGTGCACCTGTCCGCCCCGGCGGTGCAGAGGCGTATCCGGCGCCTGCGCGAGAGCGGCGTAATCCGCGCCGAGGCGGCACAGCTCGACGCGAGCCAGCTCGGGCGCCCGCTCACGCTGCTGGTGGAAGTGCATGTGCACGACGAGCACCCGCTGCGCACGGCGGGTCTGCGCCAGCGCATCGCGGACGAGGCGGCGGTGCAGCAGTGCTACGCCATCACCGGCGAGGCGGACTACCTTCTGGTCATCACAGCCTCCACCATGGCCGACTACGAGGCGCTGACGGGGCGCCTGTTCGGCGGCGACGACAACGTGCGGCGCTTTCGCACCTCGGTGGCGCTGGGCTGCCTCAAGGTGGGCCTGCAGGTTCCGCTGGACCGCTACGGCCCGGCTGCGTAGCGCGCCGCGGCGCGCGGCTCACAGGTTGGTGGCTGCCGTCACTTCGGACATGTCGGTCAGGCCTTGCAGCACTTTCTCGATGCCGTCCTGGCGCAGCGTCTGCATGCCTGCGGCCAGCGCGGAGAGGCGGATTTCGGTGGCCGAGGAACGGTGGCGGATGTGCTGGCGGATCGGTTCGTCGCTCAGCATCAGCTCGTGGATGCCCATGCGCCCACGGTAGCCGTGCGATTCGCACTGGGCGCAGCCCTGGCGGCGCCATAGCGTGATGCTGCCGTCTTCCTTGCCGTAGGTTTTGCGCCAGCGTGCGATGAGCGCATCGCGCGCATCGGCGCTGTTGGCGGCGCTGCTGTCCAGGTACTGCGAGGCCATGGCCTGCAGCGTGTCAAGGTTTGCGGCATGGGGTTCGCGGCACTGGGTGCACAGGCGGCGCACCAGGCGCTGGGCCAGGATGGCGAGCAGCGAGTCCGAGAAGTTGAACGGATCCAGCCCGATCTCCAGCAGGCGCGCAATGCTCTCGGGCGCCGAGTTGGTGTGCAGTGTCGAGAGCACCAGGTGGCCGGTGAGCGAGGCCTCAATGGCGATGCGTGCGGTCTCCTCGTCGCGCATTTCGCCGATCATGATCACGTCGGGGTCGGCGCGCAAAAAAGTGCGCATGGCCGCCGCAAAGGTCCAGCCGATACGCGCGTTCATCTGCACCTGGCGCAGGCCGCTCTGGGTGATCTCGATCGGGTCTTCCGCCGTCCAGATCTTGCGGCTGGAGGTGTTGAGGTCGCGGATCACCGAATGCAGCGTCGTCGTCTTGCCGCAGCCCGTGGGGCCCACCACCAGCACCAGGCCGTAGGGCTTTTTGACCACTTCGCGCAGCGCATGCAGGTTGGCCGGGCTCAGGCCGATGTTCTCCAGCGGCAGCGGCTTGGCACCGGCCAGCAGGCGCAGCACCACGTCCTCCAGGCCGCGCGACGTAGGCACCGTGACGACGCGCAGCTCCACCGGCGGCCCGCCAAAGCGCGAGAAGTCGATCTTGCCGTCCTGCGGTTTGCGGTGCTCGGCAATGTCCATGGTTGCCATGATCTTGATGCGTGCCACCATGGCATAGCGAAAACGTGCGGGCAGCTCCAGGTAGGGCACCAGGTCGCCATCGATGCGCAGGCGCACGCGCACGTTGCCGGGCGCAGGCTCGGTCTCGATGTGGATGTCCGATGCGCGGTGCGCAATGGCCTCGTCGATGATGGAGTTGATCAGCCGCACCAGCGTGTTGTCCGACTCGGTCACCACATCGGTCGCCACGGCATCGGATTCCGCCGCCATGTTGCTGAGGTTGCTGACCAGCTCCTGCGAACTGGGGCGCGCGGCTGTGGCGGCGCTGGCGTTGCCTGCCGCCCCGTTGCGCACAGCGCCATTGGTGCTGGCTTCCTTGGGGGCGTCGGTGTGCACGCTGTAGGCCTTGGCAATGGCGGGCATCAGCGTGCCGGGTGCGGCCTGCAGCGGTACCAGGCGGCGCTGGCTCAGAAAGCGCAGCTCGTCGAGCAGGGTGCGGTCGCTGGGGTCGGCCATCAGCACCACCAGCGCATCGTCGCGTGCCAGCAGCGGCAGCACCGACTCGCGCTCGGCCACGGTGCGCGGCACCAGCGCCACGGCCACCGGGTCGGGCTGCAAACGGCCGGGGTGCACCACATAGTCGCCCAGCCACACCGCAATCGCCTGGCGCAACTGATCCTGCGACACCAGCCCCAGTTCCGCCAGGATCTGGCCTATGGGCCGCTGGCGGCCCCGGTCGCGCTCGCTTTGCTGGAAGCGCAGGCTCTGCATCAAATCGTTGGGCTGCAGCATGCCCGCGTTGATCAGCGCCTCCCCCAAATGCCGTGCCCTGCCCACCACCGGGTGCGGCGAGGTCACCAAGTCCCACAGCTCATCGGTGTTGCAGGGCTCGAAGTACTGGCTGGAACCGGAATCCTGGACGGGGATGTCTGCCATGGCGTGGGGCCGTGAGTGGGTACATGCCTACAGGTTACAACATGCAACCAGGGCGGGGTGGCTGGCACCCGGTTTTACAGGCCAAAGCCGTAGTCGATGGTCAGCGGCGCATGGTCGCTGAAGCGCTGCTCTTTGTACACCTGGGCCGTGCGCGCCGTGGCGGCCAGGTGGGGGGACGCCAAGTGGTAGTCCAGCCGCCAGCCCACGTTGTTGGCCCAGGCCTGGCCCCGGTTGCTCCACCAGGTGTAGGCCTCGTCGGTGGTGTGGGGGTGGAGCTGGCGGTAAACGTCCACCAAACCGCCGTCCGGGTCAGTTGTGTGCAACAACTTTGTCATCCAGGCGCGCTCTTCGGGCAAAAAGCCGCTGTTCTTCTGGTTGCTGCGCCAGTTCTTCAGGTCGATCTGCTGGTGGGCGATGTTTACGTCGCCGCACAGGATGAAGTCCCGCTGCGCCTTGGCGTGCATGAGATGCGGGTGGAACTGGTCCAGAAAGCGGAACTTGGCCTCCTGCCGCTCTTCGCCCGAGGATCCGCTGGGAAAGTACGCGCTGATGATGGACAGCTTGCGCTGGGGGGTGTCAAAGCGCAGTTCCAGGTAGCGGCCTTCGGCGTCGAACTCGGGGCTGCCAAAGCCTGCGATCACATCGCTGGGCTCGTGCCGCGTATAGACGCCCACGCCCGAGTAGCCCTTCTTCTCGGCAAAATGAAAGTGGCCCTGCAGCCCCGCCAGCTGCTCGAAGCGGCCCCGGACATCAGCCGCCTGGGCCTTGACTTCCTGCACGCAAATACAATCCGGGCCAGTGGCGGCGATCCAGGGCTCCACGCCTTTGGTGGCGGCAGAGCGGATGCCGTTGAGGTTGAGGCTGGTTAAACGGAACAAGGGAATCACTCCATGGTCGATCAAGGCATGCCCACCGCTTCGGATGACGGTCTGGCGCAGGATTTTGTGCAGTTTGCCGTGGAGTCCGGCGTTCTGCGGTTTGGCGAGTTCAAAACCAAGGCGGGCCGCATGAGCCCGTATTTTTTCAATGCCGGGCTGTTCGATGATGGCAGCAAACTTGGCCGCCTCGCGCAATTCTATGCAAAAGCCCTGCTGGCCAGCGGCATCGAGTTCGACATGGTGTTCGGCCCGGCCTACAAGGGCATTCCGCTGGCCGCCACGGTGGCGGTGGAGCTGGCGCGGCTGGGGCGCAACGTGCCCTTTGCCTACAACCGCAAGGAAGCCAAGGACCACGGTGAGGGCGGCATGCTGGTGGGCGCGCCGCTGCGCGGCCGCGTGCTCATCGTGGACGATGTGATGTCGGCCGGCACGGCGGCGCGCGAGTCCATCGCCCTGATCCGCAGCGCAGGCGCCACGCCCCACGCCGTGGCCATTGCGCTGGACCGCCAGGAAAAAGCCACCGAGAATGGCCAGGATGTGCCGTACAGTGCCGTGCAGTACGTGCGCGAGCAACTCGGGCTGAAGGTCTGTGCTATCGCTACACTGGCAGACTTATTGCTTTATCTATCGCACCATGGCGGGGGCGAAATGGCACCCCACCATGAACGGGTGTTGGCCTACCGCCAGCGTTACGGTGTCCACCAAGGATGATGCATTGAACGTTCTTCGCGGGTGTCCTACGGTTGCGGGCCTGCTGCTGGCGGCCTTGGGGACGGTTGCCCTGGCGCAGCCCGTTACGCCTGCGTCCGGCATTTATTCCTGCGTGGACAAAAGCGGCAGGCGCCTGACCTCTGACCGCCCTATTCCCGAATGCATAGACCGCGAGCAGCGCGAACTCGGCCCCACGGGCACCGTGCGCCGCGTGATCGGCCCCACGCTCACCGAGCATGAGCGCGAAGCCCTGGAAATCCAGCGGCGCAAGAATCTGGAAGAGCGCAACCGCATTGCCGAGGAGCGCCGCCGCGAGCGCGTGCTGCTGGCGCGCTACCCCGACAAGGCCGCCCACGATGCCGAACGCGCCGCTGCGATCACGCATGTCGATGAGGTCACGGCCACGGCCAAGAAGCGCATTGCCGAACTGCAGGAGCGGCGCAAGAAGATCGACGTGGAGATGGAGTTCTACCGCAAGGATCCCGCCAAGGCCCCCATGCAATTGCAGCGCCAACTGCTCGAAAACACCGAAGAAGTCGCCGAGCAGCAGCGCTTCATCGCCGGGCAGGACCAGGAAAAGCGCCGCGTGCACCAGCGCTTTGATGCCGAGCTGGTGCAGCTCAAGGAGCTGTGGGCAGCGCGCGCAGCCCCAGCACCGGCGCAGGCCGCCACCGCTACGGTGCCTGCAGCGTCACCCGCCGCGCCGCGCTGAACCGGGCTGGCGGCTCTTGCACTGCCGCCCCTTCTTGATCTTCAGCTTTCCAGGCGCTTGCGCAGCAGCTCGTTGACCTGGGCTGGGTTCGCCTTGCCCTTGCTGGCCTTCATGGCCTGGCCCACCAGGGCGTTGAAGGCCTTGTCCTTGCCCGCCTTGAACTGCGCCACGTTGTCGGGGTTGGCGGCGATCACCTCGTCGATGATTTTTTCCAGCGCCCCGCTGTCATTCATCTGCTTGAGGCCCTTGGCCTCGATGACGGCGTCCACGTCGCTGCCCTCGCCGCTCCACAGCGCATCGAACACCTGCCGGGCCGCGTTGTTGCTGATGGTGCCGTCGCTGATGCGCTGGATCAGCGCGGCCAGCTGTGCGCTGCCGACTTTGGCATTCTCGATGCCGGTTTCCTCGCTGTTGAGGCGGCGTGACACCTCGCCCATGATCCAGTTGCTGGCCAGCTTGGCCTGGCTGCTCGCCTGGGCGGCAGCCTCGAAGTAGGCCGCCATGGCCTTGCTCTGCGTGAGCGTGGTGGCGTCGTACTCGGGCAGGCCGTAGTCCTGCACGAAGCGCGCCGCCATGGCGCGGGGCAGTTCGGTCATCTGCGCGCGCGTGCTCTCCACCCACTCGGGCGCGATCACCAGCGGCGGCAGGTCCGGGTCGGGGAAGTAGCGGTAGTCGGCCGCGTCTTCCTTGGTGCGCATGGCGCGCGTCTCGCCCGTGTCGGGGTTGAACAGCACGGTGGCCTGCTCGATGGCGCGGCCGTCCTCCAGCTCCTCGATCTGCCAGCGGATCTCGTAGTCGATCGCCTGCTGCATGAACTTGAAGCTGTTGAGGTTCTTGATCTCGCGCCGCGTGCCCAGCGGCTGGCCGGGCTTGCGCACGGAGACGTTGGCGTCGCAGCGGAACGATCCCTCTTGCATGTTGCCGTCGCAGATGCCGATCCAGGTCACGATCTTGTGCAGTTCCTTGGCGTAGGCCACGGCCTCCTCGGTGCTGCGCATGTCGGGCTCGGTCACGATCTCCAGCAGCGGCGTGCCGGCGCGGTTCAGGTCGATGCCGCTCATGCCGTGGAACTCTTCGTGCAGCGACTTGCCCGCGTCTTCCTCCAGGTGGGCGCGTACCAGGCGCACGGTTTTCTTCTCGTCGCCCAGGTAGAAGCTCACCTCGCCGCCCTGCACCACCGGAATCTCGAACTGGCTGATCTGGTAGCCCTTGGGCAGGTCGGGATAGAAGTAGTTTTTGCGGGCAAAAATGCTCTTTGGCGCAATGTGGGAGCCAAGAGCAAGTCCTAATTTGATAGCGCAGGCCACGGCCTCGCGGTTCATCACCGGCAGGGTGCCGGGCAGGGCCAGATCCACGGCGCAGGCCTGGGTGTTGGGCTCGGCGCCGAAGGCGGTGCTGGCGCGGCTGAAGATCTTGCTGTGCGTGGCCAACTGGGTGTGGGTCTCGAAGCCGATGACGACCTCGTAGCCATGGATGAGTTTCGCGGTCATGGTCAGATGCCCTCCGGTGCGCGGAGGTGGAAGTCGGTGGCTTGCTGCAGGCGGTGCGCAGCGTTGAGCAGGCGCGCCTCGCTGAAGTAGTTGCCGATGAGCTGCAGCCCCACGGGCATGCCGCCTTCGCCAAAGCCCGCGGGCACGCTCATGCCGGGCAGGCCCGCCAGCGATGCGGGCAGGGTGAAGATGTCGGCCAGGTAGTCGGCCAGCGGGTTGCTGCCGTGCTCGCCCAGCTTCCAGGCCACGGTGGGGGCCACGGGGCCTGCGATGAGATCGCAGTCCTTGAAGGCATTCTGGAAGTCGTCGGCGATCATGCGGCGGATCTTCTGCGCCTGCAGGTAGTAGGCGTCGTAGTAGCCGTGGCTCAGCACATAGGTACCGATCATGATGCGGCGCTTGACCTCGTCGCCAAAGCCTTCGGCGCGCGTCTTCTTGTACATGTCGAGCAGGTCGCCATAGTCCTTGGCGCGGTGGCCGAACTTCACGCCGTCAAAGCGCGAGAGGTTGGACGAGGCCTCGGCCGGGGCGATGATGTAGTACACCGGGATCGACAGCTCGGTGCGCGGCAGGCTGATGGGCACCAGCTTTGCGCCGAGCTTTTCGTATTCTTTCAGCGCGCCATCGACGGCGGCGCGCACGTCGCTCGCCAGGCCTTCGCCGAAGAACTCGGCCGGGATGCCGATGCGCAGGCCGTCGAGCGAGTCGTTCAGCGAGCGGCTGTAGTCTTCGGCGGGCATGTCCAGCGAGGTGGAGTCGCGGTCCGGGTCGGGGCCGCACAGGGCCGAGAGCAGCAGTGCGCAGTCCTCGGCGCTGCGGGCCATGGGCCCGGCCTGATCGAGGCTCGATGCAAAGGCGATCATGCCGTAGCGGCTGGCGCGGCCGTAGGTGGGTTTGATGCCGGTAATGCCGCAGAAGCTGGCAGGCTGGCGGATCGAGCCGCCGGTGTCGGTGCCGGTCACGGCGGGTGCCAGGCGCGCGGCCACGGCCACGGCGCTGCCGCCCGAGGAGCCGCCGGGGATGCGGCTGGTATCCCAGGGGTTGCGCACGGGGGCCGGGGCGTCAAAGCCCACCGGAGCCACGGCGGAGTTCTCGTTGGCCGAGCCCATGGCAAATTCGTCGCAGTTGAGCTTGCCCAGGGTCACGCAGCCCGCCTGGGCCAGGCGCGCCACCACCGTGGCGTCGAAGGGCGAGCGGTAGCCCGCCAGCATCTTCGAGCCAGCGGTGCTGGGGAAGTCGCGCGTGACGAAGATGTCCTTGTGTGCCAGCGGCACGCCTTCCAGGGCGCCAGCCGTGCCAGCGGCAAGGCGCGCGTCGGCGGCGCGCGCCTGGGCCAGGGTGGCGTCTTCGTTCAGGGCCACGTAGGCGCCCAGGTGCTGGTGGTCTTTGGCGCGGGCCAGGAAGTGCTGCGCCGCTTCGACGGCGGACACGCGGCGCTGGCGCAGTTCGGTGGCGAGCTGGGCCACGCCCAGGTCATGCAGTGCGGGTTGGGTCATGCGGGGCTCACTCGATCACTTTGGGCACCAGGAACAGGCCGCGCTCGACGGCGGGCGCGCTTTGCTGGTTGGCTTCGCGCTGGTTGGGCTCGCTGGCCACGTCTTCGCGCAGGCGCAACTGCACGTCCTGGATGGCGGCCACCGGGTGGGCCAGCGGCTCCAGGCCGCGGGTGTCCACAGCCCGCATCTGCTCCACGATGTCAAAAAAACCGTTCAGTTGGGTGAGCATGCGCTCACTTTCCTGGGGGGCGAGTTCCAGCCGTGCTAGATGGGCGATGCGGCCAATGTCCTGGGGTGTCAGTGCCATAGAGGGGGGTGCCTACAGAAACCGGATGTAAAGCTTGAACAACGGGTTTTCCGGGACAAGTTATTCACAGGGGATGCGGTATTATCCCGCCTTTGCCGCACAAGGCTGCACATGGCCGTCTATTGGCAGGCAGTTGCGCGCAATAGAGTCAATTTGAATGCCACCACACCGGCGATGGCAAGCCGAAGCGCCTGCCCTGCCCGAGAGGATTTTTGAATGTTCGGAGCTTTCCGTCGGTATCTCTCCACCGATCTTGCCATCGACCTTGGCACCGCCAACACCCTGATCTTCGCCCGCGACAAGGGCATCGTGCTGGACGAGCCCTCCGTGGTGGCCATCCGCCACGAAACCGGCCCGCACGGCAAGAAGGTGATCCAGGCCGTGGGCCACGAGGCCAAGGCCATGCTGGGCAAGGTGCCCGGCAACATCGAGGCCATCCGCCCGATGAAGGACGGCGTGATCGCCGACTTCGTCATCACCGAGCAGATGATCAAGCAGTTCATCAAGATGGTGCATCCGCGTTCGCTGCTCACGCCCAGCCCGCGCATCATCATCTGCGTGCCCTGCGGCTCCACCCAGGTGGAGCGCCGCGCCATCAAGGACGCGGCCGAGGCCGCGGGCGCCACGGCGGTGTACCTCATCGAAGAACCCATGGCCGCCGGTATTGGCGCGGGCCTGCCGGTCAGCGAGGCCAGTGGCTCCATGGTCGTGGACATCGGCGGCGGTACCACCGAGGTGGGCGTGATCTCGCTCGGCGGCATGGTCTACAAGGGCAGCGTGCGCGTGGGCGGCGACAAGTTCGACGAGGCCATCATCAGCTACATCCGCCGCAACTACGGCATGCTGATCGGCGAGCCCACGGCCGAAGCCATCAAGAAGCAGATCGGCAGCGCCTTCCCCGGCTCCGAGGTGCGCGAGATGGAAGTGCGCGGGCGCAACCTCAGCGAAGGCGTGCCGCGCAGCTTCACCATTTCCAGCAACGAAGTGCTGGAGGCCCTGACCGAGCCGCTCAACCAGATCGTCTCGGCCGTGAAGAACGCGCTGGAGCAGACGCCGCCCGAGCTTGGCGCCGACATCGCCGAGCGCGGCATGATGCTCACCGGCGGCGGCGCCCTGCTGCGTGACCTGGACCGCCTGCTGGCCGAGGAAACCGGCCTGCCGGTGCTGGTGGCTGAAGACCCGCTGACCTGCGTGGTGCGCGGCTGCGGCATTGCGCTGGAGCGCATGGACCGCGCGGGCAGCATCTTCACCAGCGAATAAGGCGGCTTGCGCGCCCACCCGCTGCAGCGCAAGCCGGGCCAGGCGTGAGACCATTCCACCGCCCAGCCTGTCCGCACCGCCTGAACGCCCATGCCGCTTGGAACCCTGGAACGCAGCGCACCTTCCCTGTTCCGGCAGGGGCCCTCGGCCCTGTCGCAGCTGGTGCTCTACAGCGCGTTGGCGCTGTTTTTGATGGTGGCCGACGCGCGCCTGCGCATCACCGATCCCTTGCGCAAGGCGGTGGCTGCCGTGCTGTATCCGGCCCAGTGGATCATGCTCCAGCCTGTGGAATGGGCTACCAGGGGGACGGGGTACTTCCAATCCCTCCAGGATGCCAAGGCCGAGGCAGAGGCGGCGCGTGCACAGATGGCGCAAAGATCGCTGCAGGTCCACCAGTCGGAGACGCTGGCCCAGGAGAACGAAGCGCTGCGCAAGCTGCTGGGGCTGCGCGAGCGGCTGAAAGTCCCCTCTCTGGCCGCGCAGATCCTGTACGAAACCGCAGACCCCTATACCCGCCGTGTCATGCTGGACCGGGGGCAGGATGCCGACGTGCAGCCCGGCTCTCCTGTGCTTGACGGGGCGGGGGTGCTGGGGCAGGTCACACGGGTGTATCCGTTGGTCAGCGAGGTCACGCTGCTGACCGACCGCGAGCAGGCCATCCCTGTGCTCAACGCCCGCACCGGGGCCCGTGGTGTGGCCTACGGCGATCCCGTCGCCAGCCACGGCGGCGGCATGGAGTTGCGCTTTGTGTCGGCCAATGCCGATGTGCAGGACGGCGACATGCTGACCACCAGCGGCCTGGACGGGGTCTACCCGGCAGGGTTGCCCGTGGCCCGTGTGGTCCGCGTTGAGCGGCGTGCAGACTCTGCCTTTGCCCGCATTTACTGCGCGCCGGTAGCTGCCATTCAGGGCGCGCGCCATGTGCTGGTGCTGCAGCCAGAAGCCATGCGCCTGCCGCAGCGCCCGGAAGCGGCGGCAGAAGAAACGCCCGCCCGCAAGAAAGGGCGCAAATGAAACGCATGAACCCTTCGTCCATGGCCATGCCCGGTTCTGCGCTGGGCCTTGGAGGCGGCGCATGATCATGCCCCGTGGGCAGCAACTGCTGCTGCCCGTCAATCCCGGTTTCATCACGACCAGCCTGCTGGTGGCGCTGGCCATCAACCTGCTGCCCCTGGGGGCTGTGGTCTGGTTGCCCGATGCGCTGGTTCTGGCCCTGGCCTTCTGGGGGGTGCACCAGCCTTGGCGCGTGGGCATGGGCATCGGTTTCATGTTGGGCCTGTGCATGGATGTGCACCACTCCTCCCTGCTGGGGCAGCATGCCATGGCCTACACCGTGCTGATGTTTGGCACCCGCTTGTTCCATCGGCGGGTGTTGTGGCTGCGGCCCTTGCAGCAGCCCTGGCAGATGGTGGGTCTGTTCATTGCGGCGCATGCGGCCTACGTGCTGGCAGGGCTGTTGGCCGGGCGTGGCATGCCCGGTTGGGGCATCGTGCTGGCGCCCTTGCTGGAGGCCTTGCTGTGGCCCCTGGTCAGTTGGGTATTGCTGGCGCCGCAGCGCCGTTCGGTCGATGCGCAGGACAAGCGCCCGTGAGGGCTGCGCCTGCACAGGGGATGGCTGAGCGATGACCGAGCTGCGCAACGTCGAAGCCGAAGCGCGCCGCTTTCGCATCCGGGTGGTGGTGCTGGGGCTGGTGGTGCTGCTGGCGTTTGGCCTGCTGGTGGCGCGGCTGGTGTTCCTGCAGGTGCATCGCCACGAGGACCTGGCAGACCAGGCGGAAAGCAACCGCACGGCGGTGGTTCCCATCGTGCCCAACCGGGGCCTCATCCTGGACCGCAACGGCGTGGTGCTGGCCACCAACTATTCGGCCTACACGCTGGAAATCACGCCTTCCAAGGTGGACAACCTGGAGCAGACCATCGATGGCCTGGCCGAAATCATCGAGATCCAGCACCGCGATCGGCGCCGTTTCAAGCGGCTCATGGAGGAAACCAAGGGCTTTGAATCCTTGCCCATCCGCACCCGCTTGAGCGACGAGGAAGTCGCCCGCTTCACGGCGCAGCGCTACCGCTTTCCTGGCGTGGATGTGAAGGCCCGTCTGTTCCGCAGCTATCCCCTGGGCGAGGTGGGCAGCCACGCCATCGGCTACATCGGCCGCATCAACCAGGTGGAAAAGGCGCGCATCCAGGACTCCGAGGACGAGGCCAACTACCGGGGCACCGAGTACATCGGCAAGCTGGGCATTGAGCAAAGCTACGAGGGGCTGCTGCACGGTACCACTGGCGTGGAGCAGATGGAAACATCGGCAGGCGGGCGCGCAGTGCGCAAGCTTGACAGCTTTCCGGCCACGCCAGGGCAGACCGTGATGCTCACGCTGGACATCAAGCTGCAGAAAATGGTGGAAGAACTCTATGGCGAACGCCGGGGTGCGCTGGTCGCCATCGATCCGCGCAACGGTGAAGTGCTGGCGCTGGTGAGCAAGCCAACCTTCGACCCCAACCTGTTTGTCGAAGGCATCGACGCCGAGAACTGGAACGCCTTGAACACCTCGGTGGACAAGCCCCTGCTCAACCGTGCCCTGCGCGGCACCTATCCGCCGGGCTCCACCTACAAGCCGTTCATGGCCATGGCGGCGCTGCAACTGGGCAGGCGATCGCCCAGCCTGGTGATCAACGACCCAGGCTTCTACAACTACGGCGGGCGTACGTTCCGAAGCCACGAGGGCGGGCTGGGCGGTGTGGACATGCACCGTGCCATCCAGTTCTCCAGCAACACCTACTTCTATTCGCTGGGCGTAGAACTGGGTGTGGACACCATCCACGATTTCATGAAGCCCCTGGGCTTTGGGCAGATCACCGGCATCGACCTGGGCGGCGAAGTGCGTGGCGTGCTGCCCAGCACTGCGTGGAAGCGCCAGATCAACAAGCGCGCCGAGGCCAAGCGCTGGTTTCCTGGCGAAACCGTGTCCCTGGGCATCGGCCAGGGCTACAACAACTTCACCATGCTGCAGCTTGCATTGGCCGAAGCCACGCTGGCCAATGGCGGCACCCGCTACCGGCCCCACCTGGCCAAGGCGGTGCGTGATTCGGTGACGGGTGCGGTGGCCCAGGTCGAACAGGCGCCTGCGGAGAACCTGGGCTTTTCACCGAAGAACGTGGAAATCGTGCGCAACGCCCTGGTGGCCGTGAACAAGGGCGGCACCGGCACCAGGGTGTTTGCAGGTGCGCCCTACACCTCGGCAGGCAAGACCGGTACGGCCCAGGCCGTGAGCCTGGGACAGAACGTGAGGTACAACGCCCGGCTGCTGGAGGAACACCAGCGCGACCATTCGCTCTTTGCTGCGTTTGCTCCCGCAGAAGAACCGCAGATCGCGCTGGCCCTGATCGTGGAAAACGCTGGCTTTGGCGCCGCCAGCGCCGCGCCCATTGCGCGCCGGGTGTTCGACTATTGGCTGCTGGGCCAGTACCCCAGCGAAGAGGACATGGCCGCCGTGCGCAAGAGCCAGGCATCCGCCCCCATGGGCAAACCGCGCAGGGTGGAAGACATCGCGCTCACTGCGCCGTGAACTGTACCTTGGCCGGTGGCTGGAGCTGGCTTAGCACCAGCGCGCCAATGATCAGCGCAGCACCTGCCAGCCCGGACCAACCCAGCCGTTCTCCCAGCAACACCCAGGCGGTCATGGCCGCAAAGACAGGCTCCAGGCCAAAGACGATGGCGCTGCGCATCGCGTCCACCCGCTGCTGGCCCCAGGCCTGCAGCGTCACCACCACCACGCTGGCCAGCACGCCCAGGTAGACCAGTGCTGCCAGGGCGTGGGGCTCCAGCGTCTGCAACCGGACCAGCGGCAGCTCTGCGCCCCGCGCCAGCAGCAAGGCGCTGGACGCTGCCAGCATCACGCTGGCCTGCACGGCAGCCATGCGCGTGGCGCGCAGCGGCTGCGCCAGGGTGCGGCGGGCGCTTTCCTCCAGCGCGAGGATGTAGATGGCATAGAACACCGTGCTGGCCAGCGTGAGCGAATCGCCCAGGTTCCAGGGTTCGTCCTCGTGGAACATCAGCGCCATGCCAGCACACGCCAGGGCGCAGGCAGCCCACAATTGCCAGCCATAGCGCCGCCCCAGGGCCAGCATGGCGATGAGCGGCACCACCAGCACGTTCAGGCCCGTGACAAAGGCATTGCGGTTGCTGCTGGTGCGCGCCAGCCCTTCGATCTGCAGCCAGAACGCCAGGAACAGCAGCCCGCCCAGCAGCAGGCCCCAGCGCCGCTCGCTGCGCCGCATGCCGCGCCACAAGGGGGCGAGCACCAGCAGCGCGATGGCAAAGCGCCACCAGATGATCTGCAGCGCATCGAGCTGCGCAGACAGCAGCTTCATGGCAGGAAAGGTGGTGCCCCAGACCAGGGTCACCACCAGCAAGGCCATCAGGCCCCATCGTTCGGTACGCATGGCGGTCAAAAAAAGAAAAGGCTGGCCGGTTGCCCGGCCAGCCTGGTGAACGGCAGAGGGCCGGATCAGTTGAACAGGTAGCGCGCCTGCAGGTTCAGGCGCGTCATGTTGCCCGTGGCGCCGCCGAAGGTGGTGCGGCGGCCGCCCAGCAGCTCGGTACCGAGTTCGACGTTCTTGATCGGGGTGTAGTACATGCCTGCATGCCACTGGAACAGGCGCAGGTTGCCGGTATCGCCGTAGGCCGTCACGTAGGCGTCGCCCAGGCGGTTGCGCGAGCGCACCCAGCCCATGGACAGCGTGCCGCGCAATTGTTCGCTGAACACATTGGCCAGCCCCAGCACCACGCCCTGGGCGCGGTCCAGGCGCAGCGTGGTGCCATCGACCACCGGGTAGTTGGCGCCCACGAGGTAGGCGCCGTCGTTGTCGCCGTCCATCAGCGTGTACTGGCCCATCAGGGTGGTGGTGCCCGTGATCTTGTACGAACCCGACAGGCCCAGGCCCATGCCGCGCTTGCTCACGCCGCTGATGCGCTGTTCATGCGACAGCACGCGTGCGCTCAGGCTGCCCCAGTCAAAGCCCTTGTCCACGCGGGCGACCAGGTTGGGCGAGTGTGCGCCGTCAGAGGGTTCTTCCAGCGCAAACTGGAACTTGGCCAGTTGGGGGTTGTTGTAGGTGTAGCGCGCCTGGGTGGGGCGGCGGAACGTGGCGCCCGGCGGGCCGTTGAAGTCCACCGTCTCGGGCAGGTTGTCGGTGTCCATGAAGGTGGACCAGGTCTGGCCGATCAGCCAGCCAGCGTATTCGCCATAGGCGTGGCGCAGGCGCAGGCGGTTGCGGTTGCATTCGGCGCCGCAGTAGCCGTAGAAGTCGGCTTCGATCTTGGTGTTGAACGCGCCGTTGCCCAGCGGGGTGGAGGTTTCGAAGCCAAAGCGCGACGTCTGGCCCGTGAGCACGGTCTTGCCATGGTCGCTGCTGCCCAGGGGCTGCTCGGCGAGGTTGGAGAAGTTGTCGCCAGGGGCCGTGCCCTTGAAGTCCTTGATCAGGTTGGCCTCGGCAAAGCCATAGACGCGGATCGAGGTTTCGCTGCCCGGCAGGCGGAAGCTCCCGGGAATGTCGCCCAGCACCACCGCATCCTTCTGCTTGAGCTCCACGGCATCGATGCGCTCGTTCCAGGCCGACGCAGAAGCTGCGGGCGCCTGCGCCTGCTGGGCCTTGAGCTGGTTGAGCTCGGCACGCAGGGCCTTGATCTCGTTGCGCAGCTCTTCCAGGTCCTTGGCAGACTGGGCCATCGCTGCGGGAGGCAGGCTGCACAGGCCGGCGGCCAGCAGGGTCACGAAGGTGGGGGTCAGTTTCATGGTCACTCCGTTGGGTTGTGTGGGGTGTTGCGAAGGGTCGGCGGGCTCTGGATCTCAGGCGCCCATGCGGCCTATGAAGGCACGGATGCGGTCATTGCCAGGGTTGTCGAAAAACGAAGCGGGCGGCGCGTCGTGTGCAATGCGGCCCTGGTCGAAGAACAGCACGCGGTCGGACACCTCGCGGGCAAAGCCCATTTCGTGGGTCACCACGATCATGGTCATGCCCCCGCGCGCCAGTTCGCGCATCACGTCGAGCACTTCCTGCACCATCTCGGGGTCGAGCGCCGAGGTGGGCTCGTCAAACAGCATGACCTTGGGCTGCATGGCCAGCGCGCGCGCAATGGCCACGCGCTGCTGCTGCCCGCCCGAGAGCTGCCACGGGTACTTGTGCGCGTGCTCGTGCAGGCCCACGCGGCGCAGCAGTGCCATGGCCTGCTCGTTGGCCTGGGCGCGCGGCGTGCGGCGGATGCGCCGGGGCGCCAGCGTGATGTTGTCCAGCACGCTCAGGTGGCCGAACAGGTTGAACTGCTGGAACACCATGCCCACTTCGCAGCGCTGCTGTTGCAGGGTGTGCTGATCGTCTGTGACGGGCACGCCGCCGATGGAGATGGTGCCGCTGTCGTGCGGCTCCAGGCGGTTGATGGCGCGCAGCAGCGTGCTCTTGCCCGAGCCCGAGGCGCCAATGATGACCGTGACCTCGCCCGTGTTGAAGTGCGTGGACACGTCGCGCAGCACCTGGTGCGAGCCAAACGACTTGCACACACGCTCTGCGACGATGTAGGGGGTGGGTTGGGGCTGGCTCATCGGGCACGCCCTTCCACGTCGAAGCGGTATTCGATGGCGTTGGAGATCTGCGTGACCAGCGTGGTCAGCAGCAGGTAGGTCACGGCCACCGTGGTCAGCGTGGCAATGGGCTGGAACGTGGCCGACTGGATGCGGTTGCCCACGTTGGTCAGCTCTACCACCCCGATGGCGTAGGCCAGCGAAGAATCCTTGAGCAGCGCGACAAAGTTGCTCACCAGCGGCGGCAGGGCAATCTTGAAGGCCTGCGGAAACACCACGTCGAAGAACACATGCGTGCGCCCCAGGCCCAGGGCGCGGGCGGCCTCGGTCTGGCCGCGCGGTACGGCCAGCAGGCCGGCGCGGATGGCCTCGGCGTTGTACGCACCCACGTTGAGCGACAGGGCCAGCATGGCTGCGGCAAAGTCCGGCAGGTTCAGGCCCGGCACCAGGGCCGGGAGCGCAAAGTACACGAACAGGATCTGCACCAGCAGCGGCGTACCGCGGATGACCCAGATGTAGAAACTGGCCACATAGCGCAGCGCAGCCCAGCGTGCCGTGCGCGCCAGCGCCGCTGCCGTGCCGAGCACGAGCCCCAGCGCCCCGCTGACCAGGGTCAGCCACAGCGTGGTGCGCGCACCGTCGGAGAAGGCCTGCGCGTTCGGGCCAATGGGTTCAGGAAGAAAGGACAGCGCCTGGCCCAGCAGGGCCAGGGCCAGTACCATCAGAACCACGGCGCTCACCAGCGTCGCATTGCTGCGTTGCTGGCGGCTCCAGTGGCTGGGCCAAAGGGCAGTGAGCATGAAAGATCAGACCGGTGAGGGCGCGCGGGGCGCCCGCGCGCTTATTGGCAGCGCACGTCTTCGTTGAAATACTTCTTGGAGAGCTGCGCGTAGCTGCCATCGGCCATGGTCTCGGCCAGGGCCTTGGACCAGCCCTGTGCCAGCGACTGGTTGCCCTTGGCCACAGCGGCGGCAATGCGCTCGATGAACAGCATGCCGCCCAGCTTGAAGCCGGCGCCGGGGTTCTTCTCGGCCACGGCCTTGGCGACGAAGCGGTCGGTCACCCAGGCATCGACGCGGTGCGACACCAGGGCGCTGCGCGCGTCCACGTCGGTGGGGAAATTCTTCATCTCCTTGATGGCGGAGACCTTCTTGACGTTTTCCAGGTAGCTGGTGCCGGTCTGCACCGCCACCACCTTGCCTGCCAGGTCCTTGGCGTCCTTGATGGCCGGGTCCATGGCGATGATCATGCCGCCCGAGCAGTAGTGCGGCTCGGTGAAGGTCACGGCCTTGGCGCGTTCTTCGGTGATGCCGTGCGAGGCGATTACCAGATCCCAGCGATCCTGGCGCAGGCCGGTGAGCAGGGCGTCAAAGCCCAGGGTCTTCCATTGGATGGCCACGCCCATCTTCTTGGCCACAAGCTCGGCCAGCTCGACCTCGAAGCCGGTGAGCGTGGTGCCGTTGAAGTAGTTGAACGGGGCGAACTGGCCTTCGGTGGCAATCAGGATCTTGCCGTCCTTCTTGACCTCGTCGAAGGTGCGGGCCTGGGCGCCAAGCACGGCGCACAGCGCCACGGCGGAAGCGACAAACTTGAGAAACTTCATCGTATGTCCTGTTGGGGTGTTCAGGTACAAAAAAATCCGGCCTGCGGATAGCGGGGCCGGAGCCTGGGAAAACGGCGTGGCCCGAGGGATGTCGGGCCACGGTGTCATCAAACTGTTGCAATTATAGGGGTCGCCCTTTTGCGCGCCGCCATCATGGAGAACCCCTATGGCCGAGTCTGGGCGTGCAGTCTAGAGGGGGGATTTCAGCGCAAAAAACCGTCGTACCCGGTCTTGAGAATGAGTGCGCTGACCACCGCGATGAAGATCCAGCGCACAAAGCCCGCACCATGCTTGAGCGCCATGTGCGTGCCCAGCAGGCTGCCCGCCACGTTGGCCACGGCCAGCGGCAGGGCAAAGTGCCACCACACATGGCCCTTGGCGGTGAACAGGATGAGTGCGGCGATGTTGGTGGAGACGTTCAGCAGCTTGGCTGAAGCGGAGGCGTTGAGGAAGTCGTAGCCCAGCAGGCGCACGAACAGGAACACGAAGAAGCTGCCCGTGCCGGGGCCGAAGAAGCCGTCGTAAAACCCCACACTCAGTCCGATGGCGCAGGCGGCGGCCATTTCGGCATGGGCTGTCAGGCGCGGCAGGTGGTGGCGCCCCAGGTCCTTTTTGGCCAGGGTGTAGAGCAGTACGGCCAGCAGCACCAGGGGCAGCAGCTTGCGCAGGAAGTCGGGCGATACCACGGTGACGGCCCAGGCCCCGGCAAAGGCCCCGGCAAAGCCCGTGGCGGCGGCGGGCAGCATGGCGCGCCAGCGCATCTGCACGCGGCGGCTGTACTGCCAGGTGGCCATGGTGGTGCCCCAGACCGAGGCGCTTTTGTTGGTGCCCAGCAGCGTGGCCGGTGGGGCGCTGGGAAAGGTGGCAAACAGCGCGGGCAGCAGGATCAGGCCCCCGCCCCCTACGATCGCATCCACAAAGCCGGCAAGCAGGGAGGCCAGCGAAACCAGAATCCATTCCATTGGTGCGATTGTCTCATTGCGTGCTGTCGCGTGTGGAACGGGCAAAAAAAACGCCAGCAGTGCTGGCGGTTGGAAAGAAGATGGCACCTCACCGGGTGCTTGAAAAAAGGCTTGTGGTTGTGGTGGTGGCGGTTTGTCTCCCCGGCCCCCCGTTCAGCGCACCGGGGTGCGCGTTCGAGTGCTGCTAATGTAACCGCCCTCTTACGAACGTCCCATAGGGGATTTCCCGCCCCGGCTCCATAGGCCGTGGCTATGAAGCGTGGTCTTCCAGGATCCATTGCGCAGCCTTTTCGGCCAGCATCAGCGTGGGGGAGTTGGTGTTGCCGCTGGTGATCAGGGGCATGGCGCCCGCATCGACCACGCGCAGCGCCTCGATGCCGCGCACGCGCAGGCGCGGGTCGAGCACGGCCTGGGGGTCGTCGGCGCGGCCCATGCGCGTGGTGCCCACGGGGTGGAAGATGGTGGTGGCAATGTCGCCTGCCAGGCGCGCCAGTTCCTCGTCGCTCTGGAACTGTACGCCGGGCTTGAATTCCTCGGGCTGGTAGCGCGCCAGGGCGGGCTGGGCCACGATGCGCCGGGTCACGCGCAGGCTGTCGGCGGCCACCTTGCGGTCTTCGGGCGTGCTGAGGTAGTGGGGGGCGATGGCCGGGGGCTGGCGGAAGTCGGCGCTCTGGATCTGCACCGTGCCCCGGCTGGTGGGGTTGAGGTTGCACACGCTGGCCGTGAACGCGGGGAAGCCGTGCAGCGGCTCGCCAAAGGCGTCGAGCGAGAGCGGCTGCACGTGGTATTCGATGTTGGGCCAGGGCTGGTCGGGGCTGCTGCGCGTGAAGGCGCCGAGCTGCGAGGGTGCCATGCTCATGGGGCCGCTGCGGTTGACGGCATATTCCAGCCCGATCTTGGCCTTGCCGACCAGCGAGCTGGCCAGGGTGTTGAGCGTCTTGACGTTCTGCACCTTGTACACCGTGCGGATCTGCAGGTGGTCCTGCAGGTTGGCGCCCACGCCGGGCAGGTCGTGCTGCACGTCGATGCCGTGCTGGCGCAGGAGCTCGCCTGGGCCGATGCCCGAGAGCTGCAGCAACTGCGGCGAGTTGACCGCGCCCGCGCACAGCAGCACCTCGCGCGTGGCGCGCACGGTGGCCATGGCCTTGCCCGTCCACACCTGCACGCCGGTGCAGCGCAGCGGGCCATGCGGCTGGCGCTCGACCAGGAGCTTGGCTGCCTGCGCGCCGGTCCACATCTCGAAGTTGTCGCGCCCGTAGCAGGTGGGGCGCAAAAAGGCCTTGGCCGTGTTCCAGCGCCAGCCCTTTTTCTGGTTGACCTCGAAGTAGCCCACGCCTTCGTTGTTGCCGCTGTTGAAGTCGTCGGTGGCCGGAATGCCGGCCTGCTGCGCCGCGTGGGCAAAGGCGTCCAGCACGTCCCAGCGCAGGCGCTGCTTTTCCACGCGCCACTCGCCCGTGCTGCCCGTGGCCTTGTTGCCGTGCAGGCGTTTGAAGTTCTCGTTCACGCCGCCGGGCTGGTCCAGTCGCCAGTGGTCTTCGTGGCGGCGGAAGGCGGGCAGCACCTGATCCCAGCGCCAGGTGTCGTCGCCGGTGATCTGAGCCCATTGGTCGTAGTCGCGCGCCTGGCCGCGCATGTAGATCATGCCGTTGATGCTGCTGCAGCCCCCCAGCGTCTTGCCCCGCGGGTAGCGCAGGCGCCTGCCATTGAGGCCTGCGTCGGGCTCGGTCTGGTAGAGCCAGTCGGTGCGCGGGTTGCCGATGCAGTAGAGGTAGCCCACGGGGATGTGGATCCAGTGGTAGTCGTCCCGGGGGCCGGCCTCCAGCAGCAGCACGCGGTGGCGGGCGTCGGCGCTCAGGCGGTTGCACAGCAGGGCGCCGGCCGTGCCGCCGCCGATGATGATGTAGTCGTAGGTCGCGTCGCTCATGGTTGCATGGTACGGGCTGGAGGCTGGTTTGCAGGGTGGGTCTTGCGTGCTATCAAATTAATAGCTGTTGGCGCTTGTTGTTTATGCCTTGGCGCCATATTTTCATCATACTCCTGGCGCAGGCGCTGCCCCGCAGGCGACAGTAGGACGCCTGCGCCACCGCCAGCCGCTACCATGTGCGCTTTGTGTCCGCCCCGCCTGTTGCCCCATGACCGACCTGCAGCCGCGCATTGCCCGCACCGACACGCCTGAAGGGCCGTGCGCGCTGCTGCATGGCCGCTGGGGTGCGGCCGAGATGGGTCAACGCGTGCAGTGGCGGGCGCTGGCCGAGCAATTGGCCCAGGTGCCGCCGCAGGCAGCGCTGGGCTGGGATTTGCGCGGCCTGCAATGGCTGGACCACGTGGGTGCCCAGGTGCTGTGGAACCACTGGGGCCACGCCTGGCCCGCGCGCCTGTGGCTCAGCGAGGCGCAGCGCGACATGCTGGAGCGTGTGGCCCGCTTCACGGCCCCCGCGCCCGTTGCTGCACCCTGGCGCCTGGCTGACCAGGTGGACCACCTGGGCGTGCTGGTGTTGCATGGCGTGGACCACGCGCGCCACCTTTTGCAAATGGTGGGCCAGATGCTGCTGGACACCGGCAGGATGCTGCGCGCGCCGCGCCGCGCGCCCTGGCGCGACGTGTCGGGCCACCTCTACCGCATGGGGGCCACGGCGCTCCCGATCACGGCGCTGGTGGGTTTTCTCATCGGGGTGGTGCTGGCCTACCTCACGTCGCTGCAGTTGCGCCAGTTCGGGGCCGAGACCTTCATCGTCAACATCCTGGGCATTGCGCTGATCCGTGAGCTGGGGCCGCTGCTGGCGGCCATCCTGGTGGCGGGGCGCTCGGGCTCGGCCATCACGGCGCAGATCGGTGTGATGCGCGTGACCGAGGAATTGGACGCCATGCGCGTGATGGGCATTGCGCACGGCTTTCGCCTGGTGCTGCCGCGCGCGCTGGCACTGGCGCTGGCCATGCCGCTGGTGAGCGTGTGGACCACGCTGTGTTCCCTGGCTGGGGGCATGCTGGCGGCCGACCTGTCGCTGGGCATCTCGCCCGCGTACTTCTACCATGCGCTGCCTGCGGCGGTGGGCTTTGGCAACCTGACGCTGGCGCTGTCCAAGTCGGTGGTGTTCGGCACGCTGATCGCGCTGATCGGCTGCCACTGGGGCCTGCGCGTCAAGCCCAACACGCAAAGCCTGGGCGAGGGCACGACGGCTTCGGTGGTGACCTCCATCACCGTGGTCATCATCGTGGATGCGCTGTTTGCTGTCCTGTTCAAAAACGTCGGGTTTTGAAATGAAACACCCCCCTGTGGCACCTTCGGTGCCTTCCCCCCGCTCTCGCAGTGCTGCGCACTGCGGGCAGGGGGACGCCGCCAGCGCGGCGGGGCGGCCCTTGCGCGGCGGCCCTGACCTGGGGCGCGCCGTTTTCGTGCGTCGCGGGTGCCGCCGTCGCGGAATGGATCACTGACATGGCGGAACAGAACGCAACCGCTCCTGAGCAGCCGCCGGAAGTCGTGCGCATCCAGGGGCTGTGGTCGGTGTTTGGCAAAGGCACGGAGGCCTTCGCCGTGCACCAGGACCTGGATCTGAGCGTGCGCCGGGGCGAGATTCTGGCGCTGGTGGGTGGCTCTGGCACGGGCAAGACCGTGCTGCTGCGCCAGATGCTGGGCCTGCTGCACCCGGCGCGCGGCAGCGTCACCGTGCTGGGCCGCCCGGCTGAAAACATGGGAGGCGACGGCGCCGCCAGCCGCGTGGGCATGCTGTTCCAGCATGGCGCGCTGTATTCGGCCTTCAATGTGCTGGAGAACGTGGCCTTTGCCCTCAACGAACTGGGCACCTTGCCGCGCGACGTGGTGCGCGACGCCGCCATCGTCAAGCTGCAGATGGTGGGCCTCAAGCCCGAACACGCCACGCGCATGCCTGCAGACCTTTCAGGCGGCATGATCAAGCGCGTGGCGCTGGCGCGTGCGCTCATCATGGACCCGCCGCTGCTGCTGCTGGACGAACCCACCGCAGGCCTGGACCCCAACGGGGCCGACGAGTTTTGCGCTTTGGTGCGCGAGCTGCATGCTGCGCTGGGCCTGACCATGGTGATGGTCACGCACGACCTGGACACCTTGTTTGCCCTGGCCACGCGCGTGGCCGTGCTGGCCGACAAGCGCGTGATCGTCACCGACACGCCGCAAAAAGTGGTGCAATTCGAGCACCCCTTCATCCGCCAATTCTTTCAGGGCGAGCGCGGCTTGCGCGCCATGGCACCGCCCTCCACCGCCAAGGACCGCTGATGGAAAACAAGTCCCACGCCTTTGCTGCAGGCCTGTTCGTGCTGGTCGTCACCGCGCTGGTGATCGGCCTGGGCGTCTGGCTCACGCGCGACCGGGGCAAGTACGAATCCTACGAACTCTCCAGCAGCGAAGGCGTCAGCGGCCTGCAGCCACAGGCGGCCGTGCGCTACAAGGGCGTGGCCGTGGGGCGCGTCACGCACATCGGCTTTGACAGCCAGACCAACGGCAACGTGCTCATCCGCATCGCCGTGAGCGTGGACGCACCCATCACCCCCACCACCTTTGCCGTTCTGGGCTACCAGGGCGTGACCGGGCTGGCCTACGTGCTGCTGGACGATGCGGGCGAGCCCTACCCCGACCTCCCGCCCGGCCCCAGCGGCCTGCCGCGCCTGCCGCTGCGCAGTTCGCCCTTCACGCAGTTGTTTGACCAGGGGCCCGCCATCCTCAGCCGTGTGCAGGAGGCCACCGAGCGCATCAACCAGGTGCTCTCCGACGACAACCAGCGCCTGCTGCGCGAGCTGCTGGCCAACTCCAGCCAGGCTGCGGGCAGCGTGCGCAGCCTGAGCCAGCGGCTCGATGCCACCGTGCAGCAGCGCCTGGACCCGGCACTGGCCGCACTGCCCCCGCTGGCGCACGAGGCCACGGGCGCGCTGCAGTCCATGCGCCAGGCAGGCGAGCAGGTCTCGGGCATGGCGGCCGAGATCGGGCAGACCGCCAAGCGCATCAACGCCCCCGGCGGCACGCTGGAGCAGACCGAGCGCGGCGCCCAGGCCCTGGCCCAGGCCGTGGACCGCTTTGGCACCACCACCCTGCCGCGCATGGAACGCGCTGCCGACGAAACCGCCCGCGCCGCCCGCCTGACGGGCCGCGCCGCCTCCAGCCTGAGCGACAACCCGCAAGGCATCGTCTACGGCCCCGGCAGGGGCCAGCCCGGCCCGGGGGAACCCGGCTTCAGCGCCCCGCAGCGCACCGGAGTACAACCATGATTGCTATGAAAACAATAGCTGCTAGCGCTTGTAAAACGGGCGCTACAGCCGTTTTTGTGCTTGTTTTTGTGGCGGGCTGCTCGGCCCTGCCCGAGCCCCCCGTGCGGCCCACGCTGTATGACTTCGGCCCTGGCCCACGGGTCCCGGAAGCATCCGCAACGCAGCCGCGCAGCGCACCCCTTGCGCTGGAGACCGTGGACTACGCCAGCCTTCCCGAGAGCGGTACGGCCGTGTATTACCGGCTGGCTTACGCAGATGCCCAGCAGCTGCGCCCCTACCAGGCAGCACGCTGGAGCCAGCCGCCGCAGCAGCTCATGCGCGAGTGCCTGCAAAACCGGCTGGGGCTGCAGCGCCCGGTGATTGGCACCCACGGCGCCATGGCGGCGGCGCGTTTCCAGGGCCAGGCGCCGGTGGTGTTGCGCGTGGAGCTGGAGGAATTCAGCCAGGTGTTCACCCAGCCGGATCGAAGCGACGGCCTGGTGCGCCTGCGTGCTACGTTGACGCGCCCCTCGGTGCAGGGCGAGGAGTTCCTGGCGCAGCGCCTGTTCGTGGCCCAGCGCGCCGCAGCCAGCCAGGACGCCGCAGGCGGCGCCCTGGCCATCGCCCAGGCTGCCGAGCAAGTGGCCCAGGACGTGGCGCAGTGGCTGGAGACTTCCGGGTATTGAGGGCTGCTGCCTCACCCGCGCATCAGCACCTCGATTTCGTCAGGTTGAACGGGCACGCCGCGCGTAATCAGCTCGCAGCCGTGGGCGTGCACCACGGCGTCGTCCTCGATGCGGATGCCCAGGCCGTGGAAGGCCTCGGGCACATCGGGCGCGGCGCGCACGTACAGGCCCGGCTCGATGGTCAGCACCATGCCAGGGCGCAGGATGCGGCTGGGGCGGTCCTTGATGGTCTCGTCCGAGAGCGGATCCTTGCGCTCGTGCACCTGGCCGGCCTCGCCGGGCTCCACGTAGCTGCCGCAGTCGTGCACGTCCATGCCCAGCCAGTGGCCGGTGCGGTGCATGTAGTAGCGGAAGTAGGCGCGGCGCTCGATCACGTCCTGCGCGCTGCCATGCTGGTTTTTGTCCAGCAGGCCCAGGTCCAGCAGGCCTTGCGCCAGCACGGCCACGGTGGCGTCGTGCGGTTCGTTGAAGCGCGCCCCGGCGCGTGTGGCGGCGATGGCAGCCTCCTGGCTGGCCAGCACCAGGCCGTACAGCGCACGCTGCGGCCCCGTGAAGCGCCCGCCCGCCGGGAAGGTGCGCGTGATGTCGCTGGCGTAGCCGTCGTATTCGCAGCCTGCGTCGATGAGCACCAGCTCGCCATCGTGCACCGGCGCGCGGTCGGCACGGTAGTGCAGCACGCAGGCGTTGGCCCCTGCGGCCACGATGGAGCCGTAAGCCGGTGCCTGCGCGCCGTGTTCGCGGAACTCGTGCAGCAGCTCGGCCTCCAGGTGGTGTTCGCGCACGTCCTGACCCGCGCGCAGCATGCGCGCGCTGCGCTGCATGGCGCGCACATGGGCGCGGGCGCTGATCTGGGAGGCATGGCGCATCAGGGCCAGTTCGTGCGCGTCTTTCACCAGGCGCATTTCATCGAGCAGCAGGCACAGGTCGGCCTGGTGCGCGGGGCACAGCGCGCCGTAGCGCACGCGGGCACGCACGGGGGCCAGCCAGCCTTCCACACGCGCTGCCAGGCCGGTGTGCGTGGCAAAGGGGTACCACACGCAGGCGCGGTTTTCCAGCAGGCGCGGCAGGCGTTGATCCAGCTCGGCCACGGAGTAGGCTTCGTCCACCCCCAGCGCGGCGACGGCGGCCTCGGGGCCCAGGCGGTAGCCGTCCCAGATTTCGCGCTCCATGTCCTTGGGGCTGCACCACAGCGTGCTGTGGCCGTCGGCCGTGAGCACCAGCCAGGCATTGGGTTCGGCAAAGCCGGTCAGGTAGTAGAAGTAGCTGTCGTGGCGGTAGGCGTAGTCGCTGTCGCGGTTGCGCATGCGTTCGGGCGCCGTGGGCACGATGGCAATGCCGCCATTGCCCAGTTGCGCGGCCAGGCGCGCGCGGCGTTCGGCGTAGACGGAAAGAGGAACGGTCAGGGTCATGGCGTGCTTGCGTTGAGTTCTTCGAGGCGCTGCGGCGTGCCCACATCGGTCCAGGGGCCGGTGTAGAGCGTGGCGCTGACCCGGCCATTGTCCATGGCCCGGCGCAGCAAGGGCGCCAGCGGGGCCGCAAGCCCCTGCGGGTTGCCGGGGGCAATAGCGCACCAGGGCGGCGCAAACAGCGCGGCGCGCAGCAGGGCGATGGTGCTGTAGGTGTAGCGCGGCTGGGGGGATTCGGGCGGCAGGTTCAGCGCCAGGCCTTTGGGTGAGAGGCCGAAGTCGCCGCGCGGGTTGTGCGCCGGGTTGGGCACCAGCCACAGGTGGGCCAGCATGGAGCTGGCCGCAAAGGCCTGCGCGGCCGCGGCGTTAAAGCCAAAACCGGGCACGAACACATCGCCCGCCGCCAGCCAGAACACATCGCCCAGCAGCGGCAGCGCACGCGCAATGCCGCCGGCGGTTTCCAGCGCGCCGCCAAAGTCGCGGCCCTCGTGCGAGTAGGAAATTGATAGCGCCTCACGCCCGTTTGGCAAGCCCTGCGGGCTGAAAGCATCTTGAAAATGTGCGCTGATCTGCTCCCCCAGCCAGGCGGTGTTGATGGCCGCGCGGCGCACCCCGGCAGCGTGCAGCGCCTGCAAATGCCATTGCAGCAGCGGCTGGCCGCGCACGCGCAGCAGGGGCTTGGGGCAGGTGTCGGTCAAGGGCCGCATGCGCTCGCCCCGGCCTGCGGCCAGGAGCAGGGCGGGGGGCTGCGCAAGCGGGGGGCAAGAGGGTGCGGCGGCGTGCATGGCGGCACTGTAGTGCATCGTTTGGCGGGGCCGGGCGGGGCGCTTTGGGGCAGGCCGTTAAAATCAGGGGTTTTCCCCTCCTCTCCCCGACCGGAGCCGCCCCGATGGCCAACACTCAACAAATGGCGAATGCGATCCGCGCACTCGCAATGGATGCCGTTCAACAAGCCAATTCCGGGCACCCCGGCGCCCCCATGGGCATGGCCGACATGGCCGTCGGGCTGTGGGCCCGGCACCTCAAGCACAACCCGGCCAACCCCCAGTGGTTCGACCGCGACCGCTTCGTGCTGTCCAACGGCCACGCCTCCATGCTGATCTACGCGCTCTTGCACCTCACGGGCTACGACCTGCCCATGAAAGAGCTGCAGAACTTCCGCCAGATGGGCAGCCGCACCGCAGGCCACCCCGAGGTGGGCCACACCCCTGGCGTGGAAACCACCACCGGCCCGCTGGGCCAGGGCCTCACCAACGCCGTGGGCATGGCCCTGGCCGAAAAACTCCTGGCGGCCGAGTTCAACCGCGAAGGCCATGCCGTGGTGGACCACCACACCTACGCCTTCCTGGGCGACGGCTGCCTGATGGAAGGCATCAGCCAGGAGGCCATCTCGCTGGCCGGCGCCTGGAAGCTGAACAAGCTCGTCGCGCTGTACGACGACAACGGCATCAGCATCGACGGCTCCGTGCAGCCCTGGTTCATCGACAACACGGCGTTGCGCTTCGTGGCCAGCGGCTGGAACGTGATCGGCCCCATCGACGGGCACGACGCCGACAAGGTCGCCGCCGCCATTGCCGAGGCGCACAAGCAGACCGAGCGCCCCTCGCTCGTCATCTGCAAGACGCATATCGGCAAGGGCTCGCCCAACCGCGCCAACACCGCCAAGGCCCACGGCGAGCCGCTGGGGGCCGAAGAAATCGCGCTCTCGCGCGAATCGCTGGGCTGGAGCCACGCACCCTTCGTCATCCCCGACGAGGTGTACGCCGACTGGAACGCCCGCGCCACCGGCCACGCCGCCGAGCAAACCTGGAACGATCGCTTTGCCGCCTACCAGGCTGCCTACCCCGAGCTGGCCGCCGAGTTCACGCGCCGCATGAACGGCGACCTGCCCGCGCACTTTGCCCAAACGGCGGTGGACACCGTGGTGGGCGCGCACACTGCAGGCCAGACCGTGGCCAGCCGCAAGGCCAGCCAGTTGGCGCTCGAAGCCTTCACGGCTGCCTTGCCCGAACTGCTGGGCGGCAGCGCCGACCTCACCGGCTCTAACCTCACCAACACCAAGAGCACGCCCAACCTGCGCTTTGACATGCAGGGCAACGTGGTCAAGACCGAAGCCGCGAACGGTGAAAAAGTCGGCGGCCGCCACATCAACTACGGCGTGCGCGAATTCGGCATGGCCGCCATCATGAACGGCGTGGCGCTGCACGGCGGCTTCATACCCTACGGCGGCACCTTCCTCACCTTCAGCGACTACAGCCGCAACGCCATCCGCATGGCCGCGCTGATGAAGCAGCGCGTGATCCACGTCTTCACGCACGACTCCATCGGCCTGGGCGAAGACGGCCCCACGCACCAGTCGGTAGAGCACGCTGCGGCCCTGCGCATCATCCCCGGCCTGGACGTCTGGCGCCCCGCCGACACGGCTGAAACCGCCGTGGCCTGGAGCGTGGCCCTGTCCAACCGCGAGCAGCCCACCGCGCTGCTGCTGAGCCGCCAGAACCTGCCCTACCTGTCCAAGCGCGACCTGGGCGACATCTCGCGCGGTGCCTACGTGCTGTCCGAGCCCAAGGACGTGGGCCTGAAGAAGAAAGCCCAGGCCGTCATCATTGCCACAGGCTCTGAGGTCCAATTGGCCCTGGCCGCGCAAAAGCAACTGGCCGAGAAAAAGATCGCCGTGCGCGTGGTCTCCATGCCCAGCACCACGAGCTTCGACCGCGAGGACGTCAAGTACAAGAAATCCGTGCTGCCCGCAGGGCTGCCGCGCATCGCCGTAGAAATGGGCGTGACCGATTTCTGGTGGAAGTACGGCTGCGCCGCCGTGGTCGGCATCGACCGCTACGGCGAATCGGCCCCTGCAGGCGTGCTGTTCAAGCACTTCGGCTTCACGGCCGAGAACGTGGCGGCCACCGTGCGCGCCGTGCTGGCAGGCAAGAAGTGATTGGGTTGTTTTTAACTTTGCAAGGAAGAGACTGACATGGCTATCAAGGTTGGCATCAATGGTTTCGGCCGCATCGGCCGCATGGTGTTTCGCGCTGCGGTGCAAAACTTCTCGGACATCGAGATCGTGGGCATCAACGACCTGCTTGAACCCGACTACCTGGCCTACATGCTGAAGTACGACAGCGTGCATGGCCGTTTCAAGGGCGAGGTTTCGGTCGAGGGCAACACCCTGGTCGTGAACGGCAAGAAGATCCGCCTGACGCAAGAACGCGATCCCGCCAACCTGAAGTGGAACGAGGTCGGCGCCGACGTGGTGATCGAAGCCACCGGCCTGTTCCTGGACAAGGCCAGCACCGAGAAGCACCTGGCCGCTGGCGCCAAGAAGGTGCTGATGTCCGCCCCCTCCAAGGACGACACGCCCATGTTCGTCTTCGGCGTGAACCACACCAAGTACGCTGGCCAGGCCATCGTCTCCAACGCCTCGTGCACCACCAACTGCCTGGCCCCCGTGGCCAAGGTGCTTCATGACAACTGGGGCATCAAGCGCGGCCTGATGACCACCGTGCACGCTGCCACCGCCACGCAGAAGACCGTGGACGGCCCGAGCAACAAGGACTGGCGCGGCGGCCGCGGCATCTTGGAAAACATCATCCCCAGCTCCACCG
The DNA here is from genome assembly GCA_016192425.1 of Burkholderiales bacterium. Classification (GTDB taxonomy): domain Bacteria; phylum Pseudomonadota; class Gammaproteobacteria; order Burkholderiales; family Burkholderiaceae_C; genus Simplicispira. The sequence continues at coordinate 84,614 of JACPUE010000028.1, read as the reverse complement.
GCGCCGCCAAGGCCGTGGGCGTGGTGATTCCCGAGCTGAACAAGAAGCTCACCGGCATGTCCTTCCGCGTGCCCACCTCCGACGTGTCGGTGGTGGACCTGACCGTCGAGCTGGAAAAGGAAGCCGACTACAAGGACATCTGCGCCGCCATGAAGGCCGCCTCGCAAGGCGCCATGAAGGGCGTGCTGGGCTACACCGAAGACAAGGTCGTGGCCACCGACTTCCGCGGCGAGCCCTGCACCTCGGTGTTCGACGCCGAGGCCGGCATTGCGCTGGACAAGACCTTCATCAAGGTCGTGAGCTGGTACGACAACGAGTGGGGTTACTCGAACAAGTGCCTGGAAATGGTGCGCGTGATCGCCAAGTAAGCCTGCACGCAGACGTGTCGAACATCGGCCCACCACCGCAAGGTGTGGGCCGATGCCGTTTGTGGTGCTGGCGCCGCATCAGTGCTTGCACGGGTTCCGCTGCAACGGACTGCAGCGCATGATGCAGCAGACCTTTGCTGGCAATGGTGCGGGCATGGTTTCACCGGTGCTGTCAGGCAGCGCTTGAGGAGCTTGGGGTATGTGGATTTTGCGTTGTCTTGCCATGGCCTTGGTGTGGGTGTCCCTGGGGGCCAGGGCGGAAGTGGGCGTGACCGACCAGGAGGTGGTCATCGGCCAGTTCGCGCCTTTCAGCGGCCCGGCCGAGCAGCTCGGCAAGCGCCTCCATGCGGGGATCCAGGCGTACATCCAGTCGGTCAACGACCAGGGCGGTGTCTATGGGCGCCGCGTGCGGCTGGTGACGCGGGATGATGGCTATGAACCCGACCGGGCGGCAGCCGCTGCCAAGGGGCTGATCGAACAGGACAATGTCTTTGCCTTGGTGGGTTCGGTGGGGACTCCCACGGGCCTGGCGGCAGTGCCCGTGCTCACGTCGGCCAAGGTGCCGCTGGTGGGCATGTTCACGGGCGCGCAAGGGCTGAGGGAGCCGTTCAATCGCTATGTGTTCCATTTGCGTGCCAGCTATTTCGATGAGACCGAGCGCATCGTGCAGTACCTCACTACGCTGGGGGTCAAGAAGATCGCCGTTTTCTACCAGAACGACGCCTATGGCAAGGCCGGGCTGGAAGGCGTGGCGCGGGCGCTGGAAAAACGCCAGCTCAAACCCGCAGGCACGGGCACCGTTGAACGCAACAGCACCGATGTGGCTGCCGCGCTGGCGGCCATTGTGGCTGCGCAACCCGAGGCGGTGGTGCAGGTGGGGGCCTACAAGGCGTGTGCCGAGTTCATCCGCCAATCCCGCGCCAAAGGGTATGGCGGGCAGTTTTTCAACGTGAGCTTCGTGGGCTCCAAGGCGCTGGCGGACGAGCTGGGTACTGCGGGAATGGGTGTCGTGGTGTCCCAGGTCGTCCCCTTTCCCTATGCACCTTCGTCAGCCGTGGTACGCGAGTACCAGCAGCGCATGAAGGAGGCCGGTGATGCCGAGTTTGACTTCTCCAGCATGGAAGGTTTTCTGATGGGCAAGGTGTTTGTCGAAGGCCTGCGGCGCGCAGGCAAAAACCTGACGCGCGAGGCCTTCATCGCAGGGCTGGAATCGATGAACGAGGTGAACCTGGGCGGGTTTGAAATCAACTACTCCGCCAAGAACCACTCGGGCTCCCGCTTCACCGACCTTTCCATCATCGGCGCGGGAGGCCGTTTCATGCACTGACCGAAAGCGGTGCGCATGGCGACCTTTCGCCAGTGCTGCACTGCCTTTCAGTAATGGGGCGGAATTTCGTCGCGCAGGTTGCGCGGCGCCGCACTGCCCGCCTCGGGCATCTGCTGGCGCAGGCGGGCCAGCTCCTGCACCAGCCGGTCGATCTGCTGTTGCTGCCGGTACAGGGCCAGGTTCAACTGGTCCAGCAGATCCTCGGTGTAGCTGGCCTTGATCTCCAGTTCGGTCAGGCGCTGGTCGGCGGGGTGCGGGCCGCTCATTCCGCAGCGCGGATGGTGTCGCGGCCGTTGCGATCCTTGGCCCGGCCCAGGTCGTTGTCGAGGGCGCGGGCCAGCTTTTCCACGGCGCCGGTGAAGGCGTCGGCCAGCTTGTCGGCATCGGCCGTCACCCCCACGGGCTGGCGCCCTGCGGGACGCGCCTCCATGCGGCAGCGCTTGTCATTGGCGCCGGATTTGCCAGCATCCACGTCGGACAGGAAGACCTCGACGCGGGTGACCTGATCCTTGAAGCGCGCCAGGCGAGACACGGTCTCTTGCTGTACCCACTGGGCCAGCGGCTCTCCGCCCTGGATCTTGTTGTCGGTATGGACTTGCACTTGCATGGGTTCTCCTTTTTGAGCGATGGGCCGGTGTGGTGGCCTGGATGGATAGGCATTACGCCGCCATCATCCCAGATTTCCCGCGGTGGGCTGGATCCGGCCATGTCCCCGTCTGGGCAATGGCAGACGATTGCCGCAGGCTGTTGCGGCGCCTTCCTCCTACAGACGCCGCGCCCGTGCAGTGCTACAAAAGCAGCATGTTTGCACCGCGCCGCCTCAAGATCGGGCTGTCGGCCTGTTTCCAGCATGCCGACCCTTCGCGTTCGCTGTTCACGGGCAAGACGCTGCAGTACGTCGAACAGTCCATTGCCCACTGGATCATGTCGGCTGGAGCCCTGGTGGTGATGGTGCCTTGCCCCACGGGCGAGACGGCGCGTGGCGACGTGACCCTGGCGCACTATGCCGAGTGGCTCGATGGCGTGGTAATGCATGGCGGTGCCGACATGTGGCCGGGCAGCTATGGCGAGGAGCCGCTGCGCGAGGAATGGCTGGGCGACCGGGTGCGCGACCTGTACGACCTGGCTGTGGTCGAGGCCTTTGCGCAGGCGGGCAAGCCCATCTTTGGCGTGTGCCGGGGGCTGCAGCTCATCAACGTGGCGTTTGGCGGCACGCTGTACCAGGACATCGAGACCCAGCACCCCGGTGCGCAGCAGCACCGCAATGCGCGCACCTACGACCAGCACTTCCACGAGATCGACCTGGTGCCCGGCTCGCGCCTGGCGCACCTGTACCCCGGCCAGCGGCGGGTGACGGTCAACAGCATCCACCACCAGGGCATCAAGACGCTGGCGCCGGGATTTGTGGTGGAAGCGGTCAGCCACCCCGACGGCATCCCCGAGGCCATCCGCCGCAGCCCCGTGCGCGGGCAGGGCTACATCGCGGCCACGCAGTGGCACCCCGAATTCCATGTGCAGGGCTCGCACACGCTGGACGACACAGCCCTCCTGCACGACTTTCTGGGCGCCTGCAGCGCGGCGCACTTCCGGCCCTTCCCGGCTGTAAGCCCGCTGCACATCCGTGACCGGGCTGCACGCTTGCTGCGCCAGGCTTTGCTGCGCAACGGTCTGTTCGGTGGGCGCGGCCTGGGGCGCCTGATGGGCAGGCGCAAACAGTAGAAGAAGCCCCCTGCCGCCAAGGGCTGTCCGCCCAGCGACTGCCATCGCGCCGTCTGCCGCGCTAGCATGGCTGCCCCACAAGGAGCCCCGCGCATGCTGAACTTTGACTTCCACAACCCCACCCGCATCGTCTTTGGCCAGGGCAAGGTGGCCGATCTGGCGCGCCTGGTGCCGCCGCAGGCCCGGGTGCTGGTGCTGTACGGCGGCGAGAGCGCGCGGCGCACCGGCACGCTGGGCGAAGTGCGCACCGCATTGGGCGAGCGCAGCGTGAGCGAGTTTGGCGGCATCGAACCCAACCCCAGCTACGAAACGCTGATGCGCGCCGTGGCGCAGGTGCGCGCCGAGAACATCGACTACCTGCTCGCCGTGGGTGGCGGCTCCGTTATCGACGGCACCAAGTTCGTGGCCGCCGCCGCCTGCTTTGACGGCGAACCCTGGGACATCCTGCTGCAGCGCGGGCGCAACGTGCAGCGCGCGCTGCCGCTGGCCAGCGTGCTCACGCTGCCCGCCACGGGCTCGGAGATGAACAACGGCGGCGTGGTCACACGCAAGGCCACGCAGGCCAAGCTGTCGTTCTCCAGCGCGCACTGCTTTCCGCAGTTCTCTGTGCTCGACCCGACCAAGACCTACACCCTGCCGCGCGAGCAGATCGCCAACGGCCTGGTCGATGCCTACGTGCACGTCATGGAACAGTACCTCACCTACCCCGTGCAGGCACGCCCGCAGGACCGCTTTGCCGAAGGCCTGCTGCAGACTCTGGTGGAAATCGCCCCCGGCGCACTGGCCGAGCCGCCCGACTACGACCACCGTGCCAACCTGATGTGGACGGCCACGCTGGCGCTCAACGGCCTGATCGGTGCGGGCGTGCCGCAGGACTGGGCCACGCACATGATCGGCCACGAGCTGACCGCCCTGTACGGCATCGACCACGCGCGCACGCTGGCCATCGTGCTGCCTTCGCTCATGCACTCGCAGCGCGCGGCCAAGCGCGAGAAGCTCCTGCAGTACGCCGAGCGCGTCTGGCATGTCAGCGGCGGCACCGAGGACGAGCGCATCGACGCCGTCATCGCGCACACGCGCGCCTTTTTCGAGAGTGTGGGCATCCCCACGCGCCTCTCGGCCTACGGCCTGGGGCGCGAGGCCGTGGACGCCGTGGTGGCGCAGCTCACGGCGCACGGCATGCTCAAGCTGGGTGAGCACCGTGCCATCACGCCCGAGGTCAGCCGCGCCATCCTTGAAGCCGCGCTCTGACGTTGTAGTCCTGGGAGGCTTCTGCTATCGTGGCCGTGGGTGCCAAGGCGCCCGTTCTTGCGAAGGAGCCTGACATGTACCAACGCATTCTCGTGCCGGTGGACGGCAGCCCCACCTCCCTGAAAGGGCTCGCCGAGGCCATCCGGCTGGCCCGGCTGAGCGGCGGGCAGATCCGCCTGCTGTACATGGTGGACGCGCTGTCCGCCGCCATGGCCGTGGGGGCCTATGCCCTCAGCGCCGACGTGATCGACCAGTTGCGCGCCGATGGCGAGCAGATCCTGCGGCAGGCGCGCGATCAAGCCGTGGCCGAGGGCGTGGCCGCCGACACGGTGCTCGACGAGGGCCTGAACGGCCGGCTGGCCGACTGGGTGGTCGAACAGGTGCGCACCTGGCCCGCCGACGTGGTGGTGCTGGGCACACATGGCCGACGCGGCGTGGGCCGCCTGCTGTTGGGCAGCGACGCCGAGCAGGTGCTGCGCGCTTCCCCCGTGCCCGTGCTGCTGGTGCGCGGCCAGGAAACGGAGTGAGCATGGACCGCCCACCCGGCCAGCGCACCTGCCTGTACGACGCCACGGCCCTGGGGGCCGTCATCGACCGCATGGCCCGGCAGGCCGTCGGCCTGCTGTCGGGGCGCGACAAGATCGCCGTCATCGGCATCCTGCGCCGGGGCGCGCCACTGGCCGAGCGCCTGACTGAACTGATGGTGCGCCGCTATGGCCTGCGGGCGCCGCTGCGGCTGGACCTGTCCGTCAAGCGCTACGCCGACGACCTCACCCTGCTGCACCCGGAAACCCAGCTCACCGAGAACGCCAGCCATGCCGCCATCGACCTCTCAGGCCATGCCCTGCTGGTCGTGGACGATGTGCTCTACACAGGCCACTCACTGTTGCGCGTGGTGGAATACCTCGCGCGCAAGCAACCGGCCGAAATCCGCGTGGCCATGTTGGCAGACCGGGGCGTGACCTGCCTGCCCGTGCATGCCGACGTAGTGGGCGTGCGCCTGGACATCGCGCCTGGCGATGTCATCGAGTGCAACGTTCCGCCCTACGAGAGCGAATTCAAGATCGAACTGCTGCAGTTGCAGCGCGGCGCCTGATCCGTCGCCGGGCTGCCGCGTAGACAGCGAGAAAGGAGCCCGCCATGTTCCAGGACCGCACCGATGCCGCCCGCCGCCTGGCGGCCAGCCTCCATGCCTTCCAGGGCCAGAACCCGCTGGTCCTGGCCATTCCGCGCGGGGCCGCGCCCATGGGCCGGGTCATCGCGCGGCAACTCGGCGGCGAGCTGGATGTGGTGCTGGTGCGCAAGCTGCACGCGCCCTTCCTGCCCGAAGTGGCCGTGGGGGCCGTGGATGAAAGCGGCTGGGCCTATGTGTCGCCGCAGGCCGGGCGCCTGGGCGCGGATTCGGCCCATCTGGCCCAGGAGACGCGCACCCAGCTCCAGGCGCTGCGCGCGCGCCGTGCGCTCTACACACCCGTCCGTGCGCCCATCGATCCGGCTGGGCGCATCGTCATCGTGGTCGATGATGGGCTGGCGACGGGCGCCACCATGGTGGCCGCGCTGCACGGGCTGCGCGCGCGGCACCCGGCGCGGCTGGTCTGCGCCGTGCCCGTGGCCTCGCGCGAAGCCTTGGCCATGGTTCGGCCCCTGGCCGACGAGGTGGTGTGCCTGGAGGTGCCGCCCGACTTCGAGGCCGTGGGGCAGTTCTACCGCGACTTTGCGCAGGTCGAGGACGACGAGGTTATCCGGTTGCTGAAAGACTGACCCGCCGCGCTGGCGGTGTCCCCCTTCCCGCATTGCGCAGCAAGGCGAGAGAAGGGGGAAGGCGCAAAGCGCCTCAGGGGGATGTCAGTGATGATGCCCGTGGGCGCCGTGCACGTGGCGGTGTGTGATTTCCTCGGCCGAGGCGGCGCGCACGGCCGTCACCTTGCAGGCAAAGCGCAGCGCCTGCCCGGCCAGCGGGTGGTTGCCGTCGAGGTGCACCTCGGGGCCCTTGATCTTCACCACGTTGAACACCTGGGGCTGGCCGTCGTTGCCCACGCCCTGCAGTTGGCCGCCCACCTTCACGCCGGGCGGGAATTCGCTCTTGGGGATGGTGCGCACCAGGCTCTCGTCACGCGCGCCGAAGGCGTCCTCCACGGCCAGATCGATGGTGGTGGCAAAGCCCACGGCCTGGCCCTCCAGCGCGGCCTCCACCTTGGCGAAGATGTTCTCGTAGCCGCCGTGCAGGTAGGCCAGGTTGCCAGCGTCCAGCGGCTTGCCCTGGGGCGTGGTCACCTGGTAGCTGAGGGTGACGGCGGTGTCTTTGCTGATGTTCATGCGGCGCTTTCGGAAGGCAAAGCGGGGATTTTCTCTCAGACCCTCAAGCCCCGCCCGGCAAGGTGTCGGCCTGCGCGCCGGGGTAGCGCGCAAAGCGCCGTGGCACGCCGCCATGCACCGGGGCGCTGTCCGGCCAGGGCCAGCCACCAAACTGCGTGCGGCGGTAGTCCGCCATGGCCTGCAGGATCTCCTCGCGCGTGTTCATCACAAACGGGCCGTACTGCGCCACCGGCTCTCCCAGCGGCTGGCCTTGCAGCAGCAGGCATTCCACGGCGCTGGTGCCGGTGTTGGTGAGCAGCCAGTCCTGGCCCGCCACCAGCTCCAGCGCGGCGTGCGCGCCGAGGTTCTGCGGCCCCACGCGCAGGCCCTGGCCCGCAAAGAAGTACAGCATGCGCTTCGTGCCAGTGCCGTGCGCTGCGGGCAGCCGCCACTGGGCGCCGGGCTCCAGGTGCAGCGTCCAGATGGCCACGTCGGCGTCGGGCTGCGCAGCCCAGGATTCGGGCGGCGGCGCCAGCGGGTCGGCGGCGCCGGGCAGCGCACCCGCCACCACGGTGACAGTGGTCAGGCGCCCGGCCTCGTCGCGGTGCGCCAGACGCGGAATGCGCTCGGCCCAGAACATGGTGAAGTGCGGCGCCGCCATCTTCTGGCGCGCGGGCAGGTTCAGCCACACCTGGAACAGCTCCAGCGGGTTCGGCCCGTCGGTGCGCAGCAAGGGGAACATCTCGGAATGCTGAATGCCCCGCCCCGCCGTCACCCACTGCACATCGCCACCGCCAAAGCGCGCGGCTGCGCCCAGCGAGTCGGCATGGTCGATCAGGCCCTTGCGCACCAGCGTCACCGTCTCGAAGCCCCGGTGCGGGTGCACCGGAAAGCCCGGTACCGTCTCACCGTGGTACATGCTCCAGCCGTCCTGGCGGCTGAAGTCGCTGCCGATCTGGCGCCCGCCCAGCAGGTGGGACGCTGGGCCGAAGGCTCCGTTGCCCGCCGGGTAGGCGTCATCGTGGTGGGCGCAGAACAGGAACGGATCCAGCGTGGGCCACAGCGGGCCCAGGGGCTGGGTGGACAGGATGGGCGAGGAAGTGGTCATGGCAATGCTCCTGGGTGTATTGGAGCGGCATTGCGCGCGCAAGAAAAGCCCCCGGCGCTGCAACACTGCGTTCCATCAGCGCAGTTGAACCAGGTCACTCCCCCTGCATCAAGGGTGGGTGAGCGAGCACCTATTCGATAGCACCTTCGGTCATGTCGGCCGCAATCAGCCTGAACTGCTCCAGCGCCGCCTGCAGGTCTTCCACGATCTCCTGCGCAATCACGCCCGGCGCGGGCAGGTTGTCGCTGTCGGCCAATGAATCGTCCTTGAGCCAGAAGATGTCCAGGCTGGTCTTGTCCCGCGCCACCAGCTCGTCATAGCTGTAGGCGCGCCAGCGGCCCTCGGGGTTCTCGGGCGACCAGGTGGCCTGCCGCTGGTGGCGGTTGCCCACTTGGTACAGCGCCACAAACTCGTCCAGGTCAGCGCGCGTGAGCGGGTTGGTTTTGAGCGTGAAGTGCTTGTTGGTGCGCAGGTCGTAAATCCACAGCTGCTTCGTCCACGGCGTTTCGTTCGCACCCTTCTTCTCGAAGAACAGCACGTTCGCCTTCACGCCCTGGGCGTAGAACAGGCCGGTGGGTAAACGCAGCAGCGTGTGCACATCACACTCGTGCAGCAGCTTTTTGCGGATGGTCTCGCCCGCGCCGCCTTCAAACAGCACGTTGTCGGGCAGCACCACCGCCGCGCGTCCGTGCGTGGTCAGCAACGTCTTGATGTGCTGCACAAAGTTGAGCTGCTTGTTGCTGGTGGTAGCCCAGAAGTCGTCGCGCTCGATGGTGTCTTTTTCGGTGCTGGTGCGGCCGTCTTCACCCACGATGACGGTGCTGCTCTTCTTGCCAAAGGGCGGGTTGGCCAGCACCACCTCATAGCGCTCGCCAGGGTCGGCCGCCAGCGCGTCGCCCACCACCACGGGCACCGATTTTTCAGAACCAATGCCGTGCAACATGAGGTTCATTGCACACACGCGCGCCGTGGCCTGCACCAGCTCATAGCCGGTAAAGGCCTTTTCCTTCAGGTGCTTGAGCTGGTCGCGCGTCAGGCTTTTGTTGTGGGCGGTGATGTAGTTGTGCGCGGTGAACAAGAAGCCGCCCGTGCCACAGGCCGGGTCACAAATGCGCTCGGCGGGCAGCGGTGCGATGCAGTCCACCATGGCCTGGATCAGCGCACGCGGCGTGAAGTACTGGCCCGCACCGCTCTTGGTGTCTTGCGCGTTTTTCTCCAGCAGGCCCTCGTAGGCGTCGCCCTTCACGTCGGCGCCCAGCACCGTCCAGGTTTCAGCGCCGATCAGATCGACGATCACACGGCGCAGCTTGGCCGGGTCCTGGAACTTGTTTTGCGCCTTGCCAAAAATCAGGCCCAGCGTGCCCTTTTCCTGCCCCAGCCTTTCCAGCACGTGGCGGTAGTGGTCAAACAGCTCGTCGCCATCCTGGGCCAGCAGCGTGGGCCATGCATAGGCTGCGGGCACGATGCTGGGCTGGTTGTAGGGCGGTGCGCTGCGCTCGTCGGCCATCTTCAGGAACAGCAGATAGGTGAGTTGCTCCACATAGTCGCCATAGCTCATGCCGTCATCGCGCAGCACGTTGCAGTAGTTCCAGAGTTTCTGGACGAGGGAGTTGGTGGTGGTGTTCATTAGGTTTAATCAGTAGCGGGCATTACACCTCACAGTAGGCCTTGCAGAAGACATCCAAAGTCAAAATCGGGCAACCGCTGGCCTGCTCAAACTCTGCGGCAATGGCCAACAGATCCCTGTCGCCAGACACCAGCACTTGCGCCTTGCCCGCCACTGCCAGGTGCATAAACGGCTCGTCCATCACATCGCGGCACGGGGGTACCTGGGGCGGCGGCTGGGGGATGCGCACGATCTGCGTGTACGGCAGGTAGTCGGCCAGCAATTCGTCCTGCTCAGCTTGGGAGAGGCGGAACTTGGGGTAGGCCAACACCCGGACCAGCTCTTGCACCGTGGCGGTGCTAGCCAACGGCACCAGTGCACCCTTTTGCCAAGCGCTCCGCACCTGCCCTGCAGCACCACCGCCGAACACCAGCGCGGACAACACCACGTTTGTGTCCAGCACCACACGTACAGGAGCGCTCATGCTTTGTGCAGAGGCTTCTTGGCAGCCGCTTTTTTGGGCTTGGCAGGGGTCACCGCATACGGCGCCACTGGCTCGGCAGCCATAGCCGGTGTGGCTTGAGGTGCTCTGGCCCAGGCTACGGCAGCAGCCATGTCGTCATCCGTCAACTCAAGCTCGGCCAGCTTGGCTCGCACTGCGTCCCCGCGCTGAATACGCACGGGCGTGAGAATGATCTGCCCGGCACGGGCCTCCACATCAAAATATTCCGTGGCACCCACGGCCTGCGTCACGCTCTTGGGCAGCGTGAGCTGATTCTTAGAAGTGATTTTGGCAAGCATGGCATTTGGCGTAAAGTAAGGATTCATTACTTTAACCATGGCGTGCAATCCTGTCCAGCCATACAGTTGCTTTGACGGCACCGAGAGTTTGTCATAACATACAAACAATTCCTCTAGAGGAGTCCTCCATGTCCGTTCATACCTTCTCCAGCCGCGACTTCACACGCGACGTGTCCAGTGCCAAACGCGCCGCCGCAGAGGGCCCCGTGTTCATCACCGACCGCGGCCGCCCTGCCTACGCGCTGCTGAAGATCGACGACTACTACCGCATGGTCGGGCAAGGTGAGCCTTCGCTATTGGCGGTGATGGACCAGATTGCCGGTGGCGACGGTATCGAATTTGACGCACCACGCCTGCACATCACCACCCGCGCCGCCGAGTTGGAATAGGCGGGCTGCATGTTCCTTCTGGACACCAACGTCATCTCGGAACTGCGTCAAGGCAAGCCCAACCAGTCTCCCGAAGTGCGCAACTGGGCGGCGCAACACCGCGCCAGCATGCTGTACCTGAGCGCCATCACCATCCTGGAACTGGAAAAAGGCATCCTGTTACTTGAGCGGCGAACTCCACCACAAGGCGCGGCGCTTCGGGTTTGGCTGACCGGCGTGCGGACAGCTTTCGCGGGACGCATCCTGCCATTCACCGAACAGGCCGCAAGCATGTGCGCCGCGCTGCACGTGCCCGATCCGCGGTTTGAGCGCGATGCCATGATTGCCGCCACCGCGTTGGAGCATGGGTTTACGGTGGCCACGCGCAATACGCAAGACTTTGTGAACACCGGGGTTCAGTTGGTCAATCCTTGGGAGAAATAGGCCTCCAGCCCGCGTGGGATGTGCGCAAGAAGCTATCAAAACAGAAGCAGGACTACTGCCCCGCCTCCGCCTCCTGCAGCTCCTTCAGCGTACGCCCGTCCGCCGCCTTCCACTCCACGCGCCCATTGGCGCTGCGGCCCAACACCACAGCGGCTGCCGTGCTGGGAGAGCTGAAGCTGTAGTCCTGCGTGAACTGGAAGAGAGCGCCCTGCACGGCCAGCACGCCGTTGCTGATCAGTTCCTGGCGCAGGTCATACATGCCGCGCACGTGCAGCGCCATGCTGGGCACTGCGTCTGCCACCGCCAGCGAACCCGCGCGCACTACAAAGCCCTGGCTGGCCTCGTAGCCCGTGGCCTGCACGCCCTTGCCCTTGCAGGTGAGCACCGGGCCGGCCTTGGCGGCAGGGGCTTTGGGCGCTTGCTCAAATGCCGTCGGGGTCGCCGTCGGCTACGAAGATGCGGAGGGAGAAAGGGGTCATAAACGCTATACCAAGAGAAATCTGCGAAGCCTCGGATACAGCGACTAAACTCTGCGCGACCCTTTGCCCAAGGCTTTGGGTTGTGGCATCGCCCCAGTCGCCACAAGACTGGGGCTTTTTTATGCCGCTTGGGCGAAATTCAGCAAGGCTAGCTCGTCGTTGGACGCTGCAAACACGGCCCCCATGTTTGTCAGATCGCGACGAACTTCTTCAAAAGCACCAAAGCGATCTGTATCCACGGGAGGCTGCGTTACGGCCAAGAGCATGGATCTAGGCATGGCCTTCACGCGCTGCAGATGGCGCAAACGGCCTAGCCACTGATTGCCATGATCCAGTATGCGCAAGGGGTCTTCGTAGGCCAAGTGCATGGGCTTGATCACACGCACAGCCTTTCCGTCTGCATCAAGTTCAGCAAACGGCACCTTAAACTGGAGGCCATCCACCCCGAGCTTGGCGCTCTGGTAACGCGCACTCAACCCCTCACGTCGCAGCACACCACGAACGGCCTTCTCAATCAGCTTTTCCTGGTACTCGGGCGTTGCAAAGTCGTGTTCCACGTAGTGGTCAAACAACTCTTGCAACTTAGCCTGCGGAGACTCCGCCACAACTGCGCGCACAGCCGAGAAACGAAACAAGGCCTCACGTGGGCGCACTAAATCGTCGAACACCCACTGGGCAGAAGATTCCTGCCCCGCCATCTCTCGGGTACGAGCCAACTCTTCAGAAAAAGCGGCAACACCTTGCGCAAAGACACGCCTATCCAGCTTGTCAAAAAAGCCACTCAGGCGCCGCCACTTATTGGAGAGCTGAAAGTCGAAAAAGCGCGCAGTAGGCGCATATAAGACGATGCCGACGTTGGCGAACTCCTCCGTCTCTGCGTAGGGCAGAAATCGAATGATGGAATAGCGGGCAACGTGTGTCATTGGTAACCTCTCTCAAGCTGGGCGCGAAGCGTCAACCGGCGCTTGATTGCGTCAAAGTCTACCTGAACCGGCAGAGTCCGCACCTCGCCATCCAGCCATAGCCATTCTGGCGGTATGCCCTGCACCGCCGCGTCATAGCAAGACAACGCAACCTCCAGCTGAGCCGAAATTTCTGCACGGCAAACCAAATCACCAAACAAGGTGGCCGCCTCTTGGCGAAAGACATGGGTATCAAAGAATGCCGCTTCATCAAAATCAGCATCGAACGCCAAGTTGTGATCAATCACGAGCAGCTTGTTCTCCGCCGCGCTCCAAAGCAAGTTGGGATTGCCACCATGGGGCGACAAGGAGCGGTCTGCGTTTTCCACCCACCAGTCAAAGGCCAGCAGCATGCGCCGCTGCTCTGCATCTACCCGTTTGAGCTGGGTCACGGCGAATTCCTGCACCGCCATTTGCTGCAAAGAGCCAAATACTGCTCCCTGCCCCAAGGCGGCCATTTCCTGCCCCAGCGCAGACACCAGCTCAGGGGGCACCTGCAACAACGAGAACGCTGGTACCGGCAAGCCCAACTGCTGCGCCAGATGCGCACAGATCCATTCCGCAATCAAGCCCCGCTGCGTGGTCTCCCGACCTTTGGCAATGTACAAGGCATCATCGTCTGCACGGACCAAAAACGGGCGTGTCATACCCTGCTCCAGGCGGCGCATGATTTCAGTTACTTGCAGTATGGTCATCGATAAACCTCGCCTAATTCCTATGTTCAGGAGACGATGATGAAAATGCCTTCGCCAGCGTAGATTGCCGCAGCGCCTGTGCACGCTGGAGGTTGGCATCGACCTCGGCTTCGACTTCGCGGATGATGGACAGGTGGCGGTCGACTTCGGCGACGATTCGGACTTGTTCTGAAAGAGGCGGCAGCGGCACACATACAGCCCTGACCAAACTCAAATTCAAATTCGGCTGAACTCCACCAGACGCGAATTTGCGCATCTCTTCGTAGTTGAGTTCGAGAAAGTGGCGCAAATAACCACGGATGAATGAATCAACCTGCAAGGCAGCCAGTGCCTGATTTGTGGAAGCCGGAATGCGAAGCTCTGTGCATTTGCCGCGTGTCTTACCCTCGCCATACATGGCAATCAGAAGGGTCCCAATCGGATAGAGCGTCAGGTTGGTTTCTGCAAGCGCCAGCTTGGTCACGAATTCGGACGCCTGATCAACGTAGCCGACATTCACAACGCTGCTCGTAACCCAGGGCACATCACCATCATTCCAATACGCTGCCTTGTCGCGCTTTGGAGTTGCGCCGGTTCCAACATCGGCCAACTGATCAACGCTGGCCCACGTCCAACCGTCGGGCAAAGCCGCATCCGCTGTCGGTGACTCGGGCGCTTTCCACTTTCCACGTCCAGCCCACTTGGCCTTCCGCCCCTCAAGAATCCGCTGCAAAAGCTGTTCGCCGGTCTCGTAGGTGCGGCCTTCGCGGCGGGCCAAGGTGGCTTCGGTTTCTACGAGGCGGCCTTCGACGGCGGCTTTGAGGACGGAGGCTTTATAGCGTTTGAGGTTGGCTTTGACGCGCTGGAGGTTGGCGACGGCTTCGTCGAGGCGGGAGAACTGTTTTTCGAGTTCGGCGACGATTTTGCGCTGCTCTTGCAACGGAGCCAACGGAATTGGCAATTGGCGCAACGTCTCCAGCCGGATGCCCTTGACTGTGGTGCCGGAGCCGATGGACTCCAAGAACGTGGCAATGGAGAGAAGCCAATATTCAAGGTAAGACTTGTCCAAGTCAGGGCCAACAACCAAGGCTTTCAAGTCTTGATTGATCGCCGCAGCAAACGGAACCCGAACAACTTTACCGAGACCAACGCGTGCGGCAGTGATGACGGTGTCAGGCGGAATGATGTTGGTCGCAGACTCTTTTACGGCCTGTTGGGTAATGTGCTCTTGCGCATCAGTGGGCCGACGCCCGCGCATGTCTTTGACTGTCAGCCATGGAATGTCGCCGCCCCAAAAGCTTGGGTTATCGCGCGATGGTGTGCCGCCCCCAATGATTCCGGCTAAGGATTCGCCAAGCGTGGACAGCTTCCAATGCGACGGTATTGCGCTGTACTTGGCAGCCAATGTTTCGATGTTCATTACTTACGCGGCCAATGCTTCGTTCAGTTCCTCAATCACCTTGAGCAGTTCCGCGCCAAAGAGCTGGTGCACCTTGCCCAGGCCGCCTTGGGCGTTGAAGGGGGCGTATTCAAAGTCGTCTATTTCAATGCCAAGGTTGGCGGCGATGTGGTCGCGGATCATTTCTAGCCAGTGTTGTTGTTCTGGGGTGAACCTGTTTGTATCGGTCTGCTGGTGCTGGGACAGCCAGGCTTTGAAGTTGGCCTGCACACGCTCGGGGTAGGGCACCAGTTCGTTGGTCTGCTGCATGGCAAAACGCACCAGGCTGACCAAGTCGGTGAGCAGGCGGCGCTGCGTGGCGCCTTTGACCTTGTCTTTGCGCAGCGTGGCGTAGGCCTGCCACAGGGCGCCTTCGTCTATGTTGAGTGGCGGGGCGTGCAGGGCGTCGGCCAAGGCTTTCACGTCTTCAAACTTGAGCGGCGCACGCGTGGGACGGTTGTACAAGATTTGCAGGGCGGTGATTTCGTCTTTGTGCTGGGCGATGAACTGCTCAAAGCTTTGCACCAATGCGGTGGCGCGGTCGCTGCCTTCGCTAAAGCCGGCGTGCAGCAGGCTGTCTTGGGTGACCACGTCGATCACCAAGTCTGCTTTCTGCTTCAATTTTAATAGCAGCTCACGCAATGATGGTGAGGCAAAGGGATTGGTTGCATCCCGCAAGCGTTGGTCTGCCTCGGCGGGCGGCATGTCTTGGGTGGCGTCGATATTCAGTGCTTCCACAATGCCGCGCGCCAGGTCGCGCAGGGTTTTGCCGCCGCTCAGCTCCACCACCTTGGCGCGGTCGGCATCGCTGGCGTCTTTGTCCAGCCGGGCCAAGCGGGCTGCGATGCTGCTCAGCACTTCGTCTTCCACATTGCCCAGGCTCACGGCTTGCAACAGTTTGTCCAGGGGCACGCTCTTTTTGGCGTCCATGGGGCGGCTGTCGGTTTTGTCGCGCTCGCACACGCCCACGCAGTCGACGATGACGAAGTGGTCTTTCTTGATATGTTCGCCGGGGTTGACGGCGGCCAGGTCGGTGGGGTTGCACACGCGCACGCCACGGCCTTTCATCTGCTCGAAGAAGCTGCGGCTCTTCACGCTGCGCATGAAGACGACGATTTCCACGGGCTTGATGTCGGTGCCGGTAGCGATCATGTCCACGGTGACGGCTACGCGGGGGTAGTAGCTGGTGCGAAAGTCTTTGATGAGCTGCTCGGGGCTGGTGCCGCCGCCCTGGGCGCTGCGGTAGGTGATCTTCTGCGCAAACTCGTTGCCGCGGCCAAACTCTTCGCGCAGGGTTTCGACGATCTTTTCGGCGTGGTTGTCGTCCTTGGCAAAGATGAGGGTTTTGGGCAGCTCGGTGCGGGCGGGGAACATGTCGGCCTGCCAGCGGTCGCGCAGGGTGCGGACCACGGTGCGGATTTGGTCGGGCGTTTGCACGGCGCGGTCCAGCTCTTCGGGCTGGTATTCAAAGTCGTCGTCCAGCTGCCAGGCGGTTTTGCGGCGGGTGGCTTTGTCTTGCGTTTCCAGCCAAAAGCCTTTGTCCACCTTGGCGCCCTGCTCGCCCACCTCGGTTTGGATGCGGTAAACGTCGTAATTGACGTTCACGCCATCGGCCACGGCCTGGGCGTGGCCATATTCCATGACCAGGTTTTGGTTGAAGAAGCCAAAGGTCTGTTTGTTGGGCGTGGCGGTCAGACCAATGAGGTACGCGTCAAAGTATTCCAGCACCTGGCGCCACAGGTTGTAGATGCTGCGGTGGGCTTCGTCGGTGACCACGATGTCAAAGCTCTCGATGGGGATGGCCGGGTTGTAGCCAATGGGCTCGGGGTCTTTGAACAGGGCCTCCACCCGCTCGGTGCTCTCCTCGTCGGCCTCGTCGGCCAGCTCGCGCCCCTTGAGCATGCTGAACATGCGCTGGATGGTGCAGATGACCACACGGGCGGATGTGTCGAGCTGGTTGCTTTGCAGGTGCTGGACGATGTATTCCTCGCCAAACTTGTAGTTGTTGTAGGGGCTGGCGTAGGCGTCGAACTCTTTCTTGGTCTGGCGGGCCAGGTTGCCCCGGTCCACCAGAAACAACACGCGGCGGGCGCCGCCGAACTTGATGAGACGGTAGATGAAGCCGATGCTGGTGAAGGTTTTGCCGCTGCCAGTGGCCATTTGGATGAGGGCCTTGGGCTTGCTGGCGGCGAGGGACTTTTCCAGGTTGGTGATGGCGCTGATCTGGGCGGGCCACAGGACGTAGTGCGCGCCGCCGCTGCCCCATTCGGTGACCAGCTTGGGCATGTTGCGCATGCGGGCCAGGAAGGTGCTGGGCGCTTCGCTCACGCCCTGGCTGCCTACTGCCGGGGGCAGTAGCGCCAGCCACTGTGCCAGCAGTTCGGGGCGGAAGAAGGCAAACACGCTGCGTGCGCGCGGATCGGGGTCCAGGCCGTTGGTGAAGTGGGTTTCCACCCCCGTGCTTTCCCACACAAAGGGCAGCGGGCGGCACCAGGCGGGCAAGGCGGCGGGCAGGCCTTGGGCGTAGCGGCTGCTTTGCAGTTCCACGCCAGTGAGCGTGGCGCCCTCTTTCTTGGCCTCGATCACGCCGCAGGCCTTGCCGTTCACATAAAGCAGGTAGTCGGCAAAGCCAAAGCCGGTGTTGAGGGGGAATTCGCGGATGGCGACGCCGGTGGCGGCGTGGATGTTGGCGTCAGAGACATTGCAGACGTGCCAGCCCGCTTGCTGCAACAGCGTGTCGATGCTGACTCTGGCTTTTTGCTCTGGCGTCATGGGCTCCCCCTGCAGCGCATTCTAGTGAACAAGCAATAAATGGCCCATGGCGCTTGCAGGTATTGCGTTAACAGCTATGTTTTTGATAGCAAACAGATTCGATCTCACAGCTTTGTTGGGTGCTGCGGTGTGGCTGCGGTTGCGTGGGCTGTCAGGCTGTACCCCTACAGCGCTTGCGGCACCGCCTCCGCCAGAAAGTCATACACCGCACGGATGCGCGCGCTGGTGCGGATCTCGCGGTGCACCGTGAGCCAGATGGGCAGCGGCGGCAGCGCCAGTTGGGGCAGCACGGGCAGCACCTCGGGATTGGTGCGCGCCATGTAGTGCGCCACGAAGCCGATGCCCAGCCCGGCGCGCACGGCCTGCCAGTAGGCCATGAGGTCGTCGGTGCGCAGCGCGAACTGCTCGCGCCCCACCGGGTGGCCCAGGGCGGCGAAGCCGCGCAGGATGTCCTCGTTGCGGTCGTTGCCCACCAGCTCGTGCGCCAGCAGGTCGGTGGGTTGGCGCGGCGTGCCACGGCGGCGCAGGTAGTCGCGGTGCGCGAAGGCGCCCAGCGCCACGCTGCCGATGCGCCGTGCCACCAGGCTGGATTGGTCGGGCTGCACCATGCGCAGCGCGATGTCGGCCTCGCGGCGCAGCAGGTTGCTGACCTCGTTGCTGGCCACCAGCTCCACCTGGATGTCGGGGAGCTGCTGGCGCATGCGCAGCAGCAGCGGCGGCAGCAGCAGGCAGGCCACGGGCTGGCTGGCGCTGATGCGCACCGTGCCGCTGGCGCCCGCCTGTGCACCGGAGACGCCGCGTGCCAGCGCATGCGCGCCGGCCTCCATGGCGCGCGCCGACTCGGCCAGCCGCAGCGCCGTGGCCGTGGGCTGCAGGCCCCGGCCGGTGCGCTCGAACAGCACCGTGCCCAGTTGCGTCTCCAGCTCGGCGATGTGGCGGCCCATGGTGGGCTGGCTGGACTGCAAGGCGCGCGCCGCGCCCAGCAGGCTGCCGTGCTCCAGCACGGCCAGGAAGGAGCGCACCAGGTTCCAGTCGAACGGGGTATTCATGGATGAAATCCTGCTATGGACATTCATGCAATTGTGTAACGTCGCGATGGTTCCCACAATCAAGCCCATCACAGAGCACATGGAGATGGACATGGCCAAGACGATATGGGTGCTGGGCGCAAACGGGCGCCTGGGGCGGGCGGTGGCGCTGGCCTTTGCGGCGGCGGGCTGGCGGGTGCGCGCACCCTGGCGGCATGGTGCGGTGGCGCAGGCCCCGGCGTTGCCCGGCGTGCAATGGCTGGCGCCGGGCGTAGACCTGCAGGCGGCGCTGGACGAGGGGGCCGACGCGGTGGTCCACGCCATGAACCCGGCGCGCTACACCGCCAGTGCCTGGCGCGCCGAGGCCCCGGCGCTGTTGCACCAGGCCATCACCACCGCACTGGCGCTGCGTGCCGTGTTGCTGTTCCCCGGCAATGTGTACAACTTCGGCGCGAGCATGCCCGCCGTGCTGGATGCGCACACGCCCCAGCGCCCCAGCACGCCGCTGGGCGCGGTGCGCGTGGCGCTGGAGCAGCAGCTCGCCCAGGCCGTGGCCACCCAGGGGCTGCGCGCCGTCATCGTGCGTGCGGGCGACTTTTTTGGCGCGGGCCAGGGCGCCTGGCTGGACCTGGTGATCGCGCGCAAGCTGCGCCAGGGCGTGATGACCTGGCCCGGCCCGCTGGACGTGCCGCACGCCTGGGCCTACCTGCCCGACCTGGCTCAGGCCTTGGTGCGCGTGGCCGCAGCGAGTGCTCCTGCGCCGGGGCAGTTGCCCTGCCTGCCTTTTGCCGGGCACACCATTACCGGCCACGACTGGCAGACGGTGCTGGCCGAATGGGCGCAGGAGCAAGGCTGGCTGCGCGGTGGTGCCTTGCGCGTGCAATCCCTGCCCTGGGGCTGGATGCGTCTGGCCACTCCGGTGGTGCCCATGCTGCGCTCGCTGCAGGCCATGCGCTACCTCTGGCAGGTGCCGCATGCGCTCGACGGCACGGCGCTGGCGCAGTACGCAGGCCCCGTGCCCCACACCCCGCTGCGCGAGGCGCTGCGTGCCAGCCTGGCCTTGCTGGACGGCGCCGCGCAGCCCACCATCACCCCTATCGCCACAGGAGCCTGAGTATGCAACGCCGCCCCTTTCTGCGCATCCTCGGCGGGGCCGCCGTGCTCGCCGCCACGCCCGCGCTGCCGGGCTGCTCGTCCGCCCTGCCCGCCGAGGCGCTGGCCGCGTGGCAGCCGCCCGCGCCCGTGCCGCCCGGGGGCGACGTGCGCCGCTGGCTGCTGGCGCACGCCATCCTGGCGCCGCATTCGCACAACCTGCAATCGTGGCTGGTGGACTTGCACACGCCGGGCGAGATCTGGCTCTATTGCGACCCCACGCGCCTGCTGCCCGAGACCGACCCGCACTCGCGCCAGATCCTCATGAGCCAGGGCACCTTCCTTGAACTGCTGCACCTGGCCGCGCTGCAGCAGGGCCTGCGCGCCGAGATGGAGCTGTTTCCGCACGGCGCATTCGACCCGCGCACGCCGCCCGCGCCGCCGCACACGCACCACGCCACGGCCCGCGTGCGGCTGGTGCCCGACGCAAGCGCGCGGCCCGACCCGCTGTTCGCGCAGATTTTTCGGCGCCACACCAACCGCTCGGCCTACGCGCCGCGCGCGCCCGAGCCACAAGCGGTGCAGGCCATCGCGGCGGCCTGTGCGGCGCCCGGCCTGCGCGTGGACTTTGCCCTGCCCGGCAACGCGCGCCTGCCCGAGCACCGCGCCATCGCGCGCGATGCCTGGCGCGTGGAGCTGGTCACGCCGCGCACCATGCTCGAATCATTGAAGGTGCTGCGCGTGGGCCCGCGCGAGATCGCCGCGCACCGCGACGGCCTGAGCGTGAACGAGCCGCTGCCACGCCTGCTGGCCGCCCTGGGTCTGTTCGACCGCAGTCGCGCCCCCGGCCCCGGCGACATGGCGGTGACCCAGCAGGTGCGGGACTTCAACGCCAAGATCGAGGCCACGCCCGCCTTCTTCGCGATGGTGACCGAGGGCAACGACCGCACCACCCAGGTGCGGGCCGGGCGCGCCTATGCGCGTGCGCAGCTCGCCGCCACGGCGCACGGCCTGGCCATGCACCCGTTGCAGCAGGCCTTGCAGGAATACCCCGAACAGGCGCAGCACCACGCGGCCATCCACACGCTGCTGGGCGCTGATGGCGGTCGCGGCACGGTGCAGATGTGGGCGCGCCTGGGCTACGCGCCGCCCGTGGGGCCTGCGCCGCGCCGGGGGGTGCAGGCCCATTTACTGGGCTGACGGCTCTCCTCCCCGGTGCCGCGAAAGCCGTGCTCTACAGGGTGCCCGGCAGACTGTCGGCGCCGCCGTGGCACAGGCTGTGCAGGTGCTGGTGCAGCGCATCGGCAGTGTCCACCGGCTGCTGGTTCTTGGCCTGCAGGTAGTGGTGGGTGAAGACGTCGAGGTAGGCCTGCATCACCTGGGACGCCTGCGTCTCGCCCGCCAGCGCCATGCACAGCGCCGCCACCGCCAGCGTGCACAAATGCGCCGTGTCGGCCGACTGGCGCAGCCGGTAGCGCGACGATTGTTCGGGCTGCAGGCCCAGCACCGGCAAGGCGTCCAGGTAGGGGCTCTTGCGGAACATGCGGCGCGCCTCGGCCCAGGTGGCGTCGAGCAGCACGAACAGCGGGCGCCGCGTGGGTGCCGTACCAGGCTGCGCAGCGGGTTGCACTTGCGTGACCACGCGCTGCGGCGCCGCATAGCCGCCGGGAAACACCAGGTACGGCTGCCACAGCGGATCGGCCAGCAGGGCCAGCAGGCCGGGGTGCACCTCAGTGCGTGCCCAGCCGAAGGCAAAGGTGTCGGCCACCACATCGGCCACCAGCCAGCCGGTGTTGCTGGGCTTGAGCGCCTCGGTGTCGGCCATCAGCAGGCAAAAGCCCGCGCGCGTGGGCACCTGCGGCCGCAGGGCACACAGGCAGTGGCTGGGCCGCAGGCGGCAGCCCGGGCAGCGTTCGCCGCTGGGCCCGCCCCGGGCAAGGAAGGGCTTGGCGCTGCGCGTCAGGCGCTCGGCGCGCAGGCGCGCCACGGCGTGGGGCGGGTGGGTGGGCGTCACGGCGTGCCCGCGTGTTCCAGCGCGAACAGCGGCACCTCGGCCCGGTGGCTCAGCCACAGGCCGCCGCCCATCTGGGTGAAGCCCTCGGACAGCGTGCGGCGGTACATCTGTGCGCGGTGGCGGAACTGGCGCGCATCGGTGAGCGTCTGGTCCACCATGTCCTGCTCCCAGTCCTCGCGCGTCACGGCCTCCAGGTACAGCGCACCCTGGCACAGCCGGGCCAGGTTGCGCATGGCCGCCTGCGCGTCGGCTGCGTTCAGGTAGGGCAGCACGCCCTGGCAGATCACCAGGTCGAAAGGCTCGCTGGAACGGTAGTCGAGCACCGAACCGCGCTCCCAGCCGAAGCGCTCGCACAGGTAGGCGCTGTACTCCACGCCGTGGAAACTGGCTTGCGGAAAATGCCGCGCCACCACGTCGCGCCACAGCCCGATGCCGCAGCCTACGTCGAGCACGCGCCGCACCGGCACGCGCAGGTACTGCAGGTAGCTGCACACGAAGGCGCCCAGCCGCCCGATGTGCTGCGGGTCGGCCACGCTGGTCTTGGGGTCGAAGTAGTAGCGCTGGTAGTAGGCCTCGTCGAAGGCGATGGACTGCGCGTTGTCGGCGGGGCGGTCTGGGTGCACGTCAGGTTCCGGTGGGGCGGGGCCTGAGTATCGCCGCTAGCACTGCGCGGCGGCGCAGGCAGATCACTCGGTCTGCAAATACCGCTCGGCCAGCGCGCTGCGCGCTGCGGCGTCCAGCCCCAGCACATCCTCCAGGTAGGGCGTGATGCCGCCGTACTGCGTGTCCACCATGTGCAGCGCGGCGTCCAGGAAGTCTTCCTGCACGCCGCACAGCACCTGCATGACCTCGGGCGGTGTGTGGCTGGCCAGGCTGGCTGGGGGGCGGTAGAGCGCGTTGGTGAGCAGGTAGTCCTGCATCACCACCTCACGCGGCACGCCCAGGGCCAGCAGGATGAGCGCGGCGGCAAAGCCCGTGCGGTCCTTGCCCGCAGTGCAGTGGAAGACCAGCGGGTCGTCGCGCTCCACCAGCAGCCGCAGCAGTGCGGCAAAGCGGGGTGCGTTGTCGTGCACGAAGCCGCGGTAGGTGTCCTGCATCAGGCCTGCGGCGTCCTGGGCCGACAGGGCCGTGCCGCTGCGCAGCACGTCCTGGATACGCTGCACCACCGTGGGCTCGATGGTGAGCGGGTGGTACTGCACCCCCGGCAGGGCGTAGGCCAGGGCGCTGCGCTCGGCCTCGCCGCGCAGGTCCACGGCGCGGACGATGCCCAGCGCGGCCAGCGCCTGCTGGTCTTGCGCGCTGAGCCGGGCCAGGTGGTCGGAGCGGAACAGCCGCCGCCAGCGCACCGTGCGCCCGCCCAGGCCGGGGTAGCCCCCCAGGTCGCGGAAGTTGCTGGCGCCTTGCAGCGCAATGGAACGGGTGGGGCGGGTCATGGGGTCAGGCGTTGAGGTAATGCATCGTCAAGCATAGTGGCCTCGAATGACGCCTGCCTGTCGCGCAGGCGCGATCCCCCAACTGCTGCACTACTTCTGCGGTGGCAGCACCGTCAGCGAACCTTCGAGCGGTTTTTCGGCACTGCCGCTGGGGCAGGGCTGGTCGGTATAGACGGTGCGGCCGTTGACCAGGCATTTGCGCGCCTGCGTGGCGGGGGTCGAGGCGGCGTTGGCGCTGGGGCTTGCGGGGGCTGCGGCAGACCGGCGCTCCGGTGGCAGGCTGTCGGGGCCGGGGCGGGTGGTGCTGCGCCAGCTGCGCTCCAGCCAGGGGCCAGCGTGGGGGAGCCACTGGTCGGCGGTCCACCACGCAGCCCCGACCGCAGCGGCCAGGGCCACGGCCAGGGCGGTCCACAGGGCGCGTTCACGCGGGCTGCGCATGGGTCAGCCCAGGTGCGGCCCCAGCAGACCGGCCAGCTCGAACATGCCGACCTCGGGCTTGCCCAGCACGGCCTGGAGCTTGGCATCGGGGCGGATGGTGCGCTTGTCCTTGGGGTCTTGCAGGCCCTGGGCCTTGATGTAGTCCCACAGCTTCTTGACGGCCTCGGGGCGCGACACCGGATCGGCGCCGATCACCGCCGCCAGGGCTGCGCTGGGCGCCTTGCCTGGCGCGCTCTTGCGTGGGGCCTTGGGGGCGCTGGCTTTGGGGGCTTTGGGCTCTTTAGGGGTTTTTGGGGCTGCAGCGCTCTTCTTTTCTGCGCTGGCAGCTATGGTTTTTGTAGCGGAGCGGGCAGCGGTCTTGCGCGGGGGGTATTTGCTTTCGCGCTGCTCGAACTCGAAGTTGACCTTGCCCGCCTCCTTGTCCCAGACCAGGAAGGCCTTGAACGCACGGCGCGTGCGCATGCTCACGAACTTGTCGAGCAGGTCGGTCTTGCCCGTCTGCAGGAGCTTCTCCATCTGCGCGCGCTCCACGGGCTGCTGCAGGATGACCTTGCCGCTCTTGAACGTGCAGGAAGGCGTGGGCTGCGCCGCCGTGGGCACGGCGCGCGTGCAGACGTAGTTGCTGCCGTGCTCGTGCACTTCCGAGCCGCACATGGGGCAGGCGCCCAGGGATGCGTCGGCAAACTCCACCAGCTCGCCGGTGTCCTCGGCGTTGCGGTCGTCGCCGAAGTCGAATTCGAGCTTGTAGTTCTTGGTTTCCTCATCAAAGCTGATGGCGATCTCCGCCGTGAACGGCCAGCCCGCCTTGGAGCGGAAGCCCTCCAGCGGGCCGATGCGCCTGTGCGCCAGCAACTGCTCGGCCTCGTGGGTTTCGAACGTGCGCCCGGCGGGCGACTTGCCGAACGAGAAGCCGCAGCCCTGGCCGTTGCCGCCCGTTCCGGTGCAGGCGTAGCGGCGGTAGTTTTCCTTCACCACGCCGCCGCAGTTGGGGCAGGGGGCGGACAGCTGGGCGTAGTCGCCGGGGATGGTGTCGCGGTCGTATTCCTTGGCCTTTTTCACCATGCGCTCGGTCATGGCGGCGATCTCGCGCATGAAGGCTTCGCGGCTTAGGTGTCCCTTTTCCATCTGCGCGAGCTTGTATTCCCACTCGCCCGTGAGGTCGGCGCGGCACAGTTCCTCCACCTCCAGGCCGCGCAGCAGCGTCATGAGCTGGAAGGCCTTGGCCGTGGGGATGAGCTCGCGGCCCTCGCGCAGCATGTATTTTTCGGTCAGCAGGCCTTCGATGATGGCCGCGCGCGTGGCCGGGGTGCCCAGGCCTTTTTCCTGCATGGCCTCGCGCAGCTCGTCGTCGTCGATCTGCTTGCCCGCGCTCTCCATGGCGCCCAGCAGCGTGGCTTCGGAATAGCGCGCCGGGGGCTTTGTTCTCAAGCCCTTGGGCTCGGCCTGCTCGGTGCGCACCATCTCGCCGGGCTTCACCGGCACGAGGTTCTGGCCCTTGTCGCCGTCCTTGGCGCCTTCCACTTCGTCGGCCGCTTCCTTGCCGTAAATGGCCAGCCAGCCGGGCTTGACCAGCACCTTGCCCTCGGTCTTGAAGTGGTGCTGCTGCACCTTGGAGATGCGCGTGGTCACCTGGTATTCGGCGCTCGGGAAGAACACTGCCATGAAGCGGCGCACCACCAGGTCGTAGAGCTTTTGCTCGGCCTCGGACAGGCCGTGCGGCGCCTGCGTGGTGGGGATGATGGCAAAGTGGTCGCTGACCTTGCTGTTGTCGAAGATGCGTTTGCTGGGGCGCACGTAGTGGCCCTCCAGCGCCTGGCGCGCAAAGGGCGCCAGGTGGGCCATGCCCGAGTCGGCCAGCACTTCGAAGGTCTGGCGTGCCACGCCCAGGTAGTCTTCGGGCAGCGCGCGCGAGTCGGTACGCGGGTAGGTCAGGGCCTTGTGGCGTTCGTACAGGCTTTGCGCCAGGGCCAGCGTGGTCTTGGCAGAAAAGCCGAACTTGCCGTTGGCCTCGCGCTGCAGGCTGGTCAGGTCGAACAGCAGGGGCGAGGCCTGCGTGGTGGGCTTGCTTTCCTCGGTGACGGTGGCGGGCTGGCCGCGCACCGCGTCGGCGATGGCCTGGGCCTCGGCGGCAGACCACACGCGGTCGGCCTTGGCCTCGGGATCGTTGCCCTTCTTCCACTTCGGGTCGAACCACTTGGCCGGATAGCTGCCCGCCTCGGCGCCGAAGCTGGCGTGGATTTCCCAGTAGTCGCGGCTCACGAACTTGCGGATTTTTTCCTCGCGCTCGACGACGAGCGACAGCGTGGGCGTCTGCACCCGGCCCACGGTGGTGAGGAAGAAGCCCCCGCCCTGCGAGTTGAACGCCGTCATGGCGCGCGTGCCGTTGATGCCCACCAGCCAGTCGGCCTCGCTGCGGCTGCGTGCGGCGTCGGCTAGGCCCTGCATTTGCGCGTCGCTGCGCAGGTGTTCAAAGCCGTCGCGGATGGCCTGCGGCGTCATGCTCTGCAGCCACAGGCGCTGCACGGGCTTGCCCAGCGCCCCTTTGGCGCCGCCCGCGTACTGCTCGATCAGGCGGAAGATCAGCTCGCCCTCGCGGCCCGCGTCGCAGGCGTTGATGAGCTGGGTCACGTCCTTGCGCCTGGCCTGCTTGACGACGGCGGACAGGCGGCTCTTGGTCTTGTCCACGGGCTTCAAGTCAAAGTGCGGCGGAATCACCGGCAGGTGGGCAAAGCTCCACTTGCCGCGCTTGACGTCGTACTGCTCGGGCGCCTGGATCTCGACCAGGTGGCCGACGGCACTGGTGACCACGTACTGGTCGTTCTCGAAGTGGTCTTCGTGCTTGTCGAACTTGCCCGCCATTGGCGTGAGGGCGCGCACGATGTCCTGCGCGACCGAGGGTTTTTCTGCGATGACCAGGGTTTTGCTCATGGATGGTTTCTCGAAACGGACGCCGCCCGGCACGCTGCCGGGCGCTTCTACAATCGGTGCTCTCACGCGCGTGCACGCGCACGCACATGTGTGCACCATCAAGTTAACAGAGTTTTGCCATGCCCCGCACCCGCACTGCCCTTGCCCCTGGCCGCCGCATCCAGATCCGCCGCTCGGGCGTGCACGGCAAAGGCGTGTTTGCCGTGCAGGATATTGCCGAGGGCGAGGTGCTGATCGAATACACCGGCGAGGTCATTTCCTGGCAGGAGGCGCAGAACCGCCACCCGCACGACCCCGCGCAGCCCAACCACACCTTTTACTTCCACGTCGACGAAGACCGCGTGATCGACGCCAAGTACGGCGGCAATGCGGCGCGCTGGATCAACCACAGCTGCAACCCCAACTGCTATGCCGACGAGCGGGACGGCCGCGTCTTCATCACCGCGCTGCGCAACATCCGCGCGGGCGAGGAGCTGAACTACGACTACGGCCTCATCATCGACGAGCGCTACACCAAGAAGCTCAAGGCCGAGTACCCCTGCTGGTGCGGCAGCCCCAACTGCCGTGGCACCCTGCTGGCGCCCAAGCGCGGCTGGGCGCCGCCGCACCCCGACAACCCGGTGCAGCCCCATGCACCACGCGGCAAGGGGCGCCCATGAGCGCGCGCCGGGCCGCTCCCAAGCAAGCGCGCACCGCAGTGCGCAGCACGGAGGTTTCCCCATGAACGCCACACCCCTGCGCTGGCCCGCCGAGGCCCTGTGGGAAGCCGTGGCGCCGCTGCTGCCCGGCTTTACGGTCGAGGTGTTGCCCGAAGTCGACTCCACCAACACCGAGCTCATGCGCCGCGCCCGCGCGGGCCGCTGCGACGCCGTGCTGCTGGTGGCCGAGCAGCAGACGGCAGGCAAGGGCCGCATGGGCCGGCCCTGGCGCAGCGCGGCGGGCGCTTCGCTCACCTTCTCGCTGGGCTTGCCGCTGGCGCCGCAGGACTGGTCGGGCCTGTCGCTGGCCGTGGGCGTGAGCGTGGCCGAAAGCCTGCAGCCCACCCTGCCCGCTGCGGGCGGCAGCACGCCGCGGGTGGCCCTCAAGTGGCCCAACGACCTGTGGCTGGGCGGCGCCCAGGGCGACCGCAAGCTCGGCGGCATCCTGGTGGAGACGGCCAGCTTTGTGGGCGCCGCGCCTGCCAGTACCCCGGCTGCGGCGGCGTCCGCCGGGCGCTACGTGGTCATCGGCGTGGGCCTGAATGTGCTGCCGCAGGACGGTGCGGGCCTGTCGCTGCCGCCGGGCTGCCTGCAAGAGGTGGACGCCAGCCTGGACGCCCCCGGCGCACTGCTGCGCGTGGTGCCGCCGCTGGTGTCCATGCTGCAGGCCTTTGCCCAGTACGGCTTTGCGCCCCTGCAGCCGCGCTTTGCCCTGCGCGATGCGCTGGCGGGCCGCAGCGTGCAGCTCAGCGACGGCACGCAGGGCCAGGCCCACGGCGTGGGCGAGGATGGCGCACTGCTCGTGCATACTGCGCGGGGCATGCAGGCCGTCACCAGCGCTGAAATCAGCGTGCGGCCTGCGGCCGCTTGAACCATTTCTCTCACATGCTGCGTTTGATCGTCATCGTGCTGCTGCTGGCCAACGCTGGCTACTTCGCCTGGTCCCAGGGCCATCTGGCCGAGTGGGGCCTGGCGCCTGCGCCCCAGGGCGAGCCGCAGCGCCTGCAGCAGCAGATCCGCCCCGAAGCCGTGCGTCTGGCCGGTGAGCCGGACACCCCGCCTGCACGCCCCGCACCTGTGCCCGAGGCCAGCGCCGACGCGCCTCCTGCCTCGGTGCCGGTGGCCGCAGCCGAGCCGCAGCGCCCCGCGGGCGAATGCCTGCAGGCCGGCGTGTTCGACGAAGAGCAGGCCAACGCCCTGCGCCGCGCCGCTGCCGCCTTGCCGCAAGGCAGCTGGAGCCTGCAGCGCACCGCCATTCCCGGCCGCTGGATGGTGTACATGGGCAAGTTTGCCGATGCCGACGCCCTGGCCAAGAAGCGTGCCGAGCTGCGCGAGCTGGGCATCTCCTTCGACCGGCCCAGCAATGCCTCGCTGGAGCCCGGCCTGTCACTCGGGCGCTTTTCCACCGAAGAGGCGGCCCAGCGCGGCCTGGGTAACCTGGTGGCCAAGGGGGTGCGCACGGCCCGCGTGGTGCAAGAGCGCCCCGACACCCCGGGCTACCAGTTGCGTCTGCCCAGCGTGGACGACGCCCTGCGCCCCCAGCTCGAAGTGCTGCGCCCGGCCATGGCGGGCAAGACGCTCAAGCCCTGCTGAAGCTCACTCTCCCTGGTCGCTGCGTGCCGGAAAGCGCACCGTGAACCGCGCCCCTGGCGGCGTCTGGCCGGGGCGGGCGTCTTCCACGATGATCTCGGCCTGGTGCTGGCGGGCAATTTCCTGCACGATGGGCAGGCCCAGGCCGGAGCCGTCGGCCTCGCTGCCCAGGGCGCGGTAAAAGGGCTGGAAGATCAGTTCGCGCTCTGCCTCGGGCACGCCGGGGCCGGTGTCTTCCACCTGCAGCAGCAGCACGCGGCCAAAGGTGTCGGCCAGCACCCGTGCGGTGATGACGCCGGGCCGCTCGCCGGTGGACGGGGTGTAGTTGATGGCGTTGTCCACCAGGTTGCGTACCAGTTCCTTGAGCAAGGTGGGGTTGCCGTCGAGCCACACGCCGGGGGTGCCGGGCTCGGCGCCGTCGTAGCCCAGGTCGATGCGCTTGTCCATGGCGCGCGGCACCGAGTCGCGCACCACGTCCATGGTCAGGCGCGCCAGGTCGCAGGGCAGGTGGGCCATCTGCACGCCGCCGGCCTCGGCCCGCGCCAGGGCCAGCAACTGGTTGACGGTGTGCGTGGCGCGGATGCTGGAGCGCCCGATCTGTTGCAGCGAGCGCTTGAGCTCTTCCGTGCTGGTGCCTTCGCGCTGGGCCAGGTCGGCCTGCATGCGCAGGCCCGCCAGCGGGGTCTTGAGCTGGTGCGCCGCGTCGGCCAGGAAGCGCTTTTGCGTGGCCAGCGAATCGTTCAGGCGGGTGAGCAGGTCGTTGACCGAGTCCACCAGCGGCGCCACTTCCAGCGGCACGGTCTTGTGGTCCAGCGGCGAGAGGTCGTCGGGGCTGCGTGCGCGGATGCGTTCTTCGAGTTGGTTGAGCGGCTTGATGCCGCGCGCCAGCGCCAGCCACACCAGCAGCACGGCCAGCGGCAGCAGCACGAACTGCGGCACCATCACGCCCTTGATGATTTCGGTGGCCAGCATGCTGCGTTTCTCGCGTGTTTCAGCCACCTGCACCAGCGCCATCGGGTTGCCTTCCACGGGCAGGCGCACCCAGATGTAGGCGACGCGGATTTCCACCCCGCGCAGTTCGGCGTCGCGCAGGCGCACGTCGCCGGGCAGGGGCGTTTCTTCCTCGGGCGGGGGCGGCAGGTCGCGCTCGCCCGAGAGCCATTCGCCGCGCGGCCCCAGCACCTGGTAGTACACGGTGTCGGAGTCGTCGGCGCGCAGGATCTCGCTGGCGGGCTGGGGCAGGTTGAACAGCGGCTTGCCGCGCTGCACGGTCACCAGTTGTGCCAGGGCGTGGGCGTTGTAGATCAGGGCGCGGTCAAATGGCTTGTTGGCAATGCCCTGCGCCACCAGCCAGGTCAGCGCCAGGCCCACGGGCCACAGCAGCAGCAGCGGGGTGAGCATCCAGTCCAGGATCTCGCCGAACAGGGAGCGCTGCTCGCGCTGGAAGATTTTCAAGGTGGCGGCCCTGTTTGTGAGTCTGGTTGGCCTGTAAGGCTCTTATAGCAAGCGCTGGCAGCTATTAAAACAATAGCAAAACGTTAGCTGGGGATTTTTTCCAGGCAGTAGCCCAGCCCGCGCACGGTGGCAATGCGGATTGGCCCCTTCTCGATTTTCTTGCGCAGGCGGTGGATGTACACCTCGATGGCGTTGTTGCTCACCTCCTCGCCCCATTCGCACAGGCGCTCCACGAGCTGGTCCTTGCTCACCAGCCGCCCGGCGCGCTGCAGCAGCACTTCCAGCAGGCCCAGTTCGCGTGCCGACAACTCGATCATCTTGCCGTCGATGGTGGCCACGCGCCCAGCCTGGTCGTACACCAGCGGGCCGTGCTTGATGGTGCTGCTGGTGGCGCCCATGCCCCGGCGTGTGAGGGCGCGCACGCGCGCCTCCAGCTCCTGCAGCGAAAACGGCTTGGCCATGTAGTCGTCTGCGCCGTAGTCCAGGCCCTTGACGCGCTCTTCCACGCTGTCGGCCGCCGTGAGGATGAGCACCGGCAGTGCCGAGCTGCGCGCGCGCAGGCGCTTGAGCACCTCCAGCCCGTGCATGCGCGGCAGGCCCAGGTCCAGGATCAGCAGGTCGAACTCGTTGTTGGTCATCAGCGCGGCGTCGGCCTCGGCGCCGTTGGCCACATGGTCCACGACGGCGCCTGAGCTGCGCAGCGTGCGCAGCAACCCGTCGGCCAGCACCTGGTCGTCTTCGGCTATGAGGATGCGCATGGGGGTGTCTCCTGGTTATGCCGAGGATTTTAGGGTGTCGCCTCAAGACGGGGCGCCGCTGGCGTAGGTCTCCAGCCCGATGGATACCACCGTGGCCACGGCCTCGCCCACCTCGGCACGCCACTCGGCCTCGGCCTGCGCCACGGCGGCCTCGAAGGCGCGCAGCCAGTCCAGCCCCGTGGGCGTGAAGCACACGCGCCGCGCGCGCGCGTCGTGCGGGTCGGGCAGGCGCTGCACCAGGCCCCAGGCCTCGCACTGGTCCACCAGCGTGCCCATGGCCTGCTTGGTCATGCCCGCCTTGGCGGCCAGGCTGCTGAGCCGGTCGCCGCGCAGCGACAGGTGGCGTGTGATGTGCACATGCGCCGCGCTCACCTGTTGGCGCGCCGCCAGGTTGGACAGCGCCAGCGGCACCTCCACATTGCGCGCCATGAGCTGCAGCACCCGCGCATCAAAGCGCCGCAGGGCGTGGCCCATCAGGCGGCCCAGGTGCGTCTGGCGCCAGGCATCGTGGTGCGCGGTATCCGGGGGCGTGGGGGCAGGTGTGTCGGCCATGGATAGATAGTAAATCAAACTGACCAAATATTTGGCATGAACCAAGGTACCGCCGGATAAACTACTGTTCAAGCATCCAGCCTGTAATGAAGCACAGGCAAATACCTTCCCCATCCAAGGAGTCCACCATGAACGCCACCGCCACCCGTACCCCCCCCGCCGACACCGAAAAGGCCAAGGCCTTGCAGGCCGCGCTGGCGCAGATCGAAAAGCAGTTCGGCAAGGGCACCATCATGCGCCTGGGTGAGGGCGAGGTGATCGAGGACATCCAGGTCGTTTCCACCGGCTCGCTGGGGCTGGACATTGCCCTGGGCGTGGGTGGCCTGCCGCGCGGGCGTGTGATCGAGATCTACGGCCCCGAATCCTCGGGCAAGACCACGCTCACGCTGCAGGTGGTGGCCGAGATGCAAAAGCTCGGCGGGCAGTGCGCTTTCGTGGATGCCGAGCACGCATTGGACATCCAGTACGCGCAGAAGCTGGGCGTCAACCTGCAGGACCTGCTGATCTCCCAGCCCGACACGGGTGAGCAGGCGCTGGAAATCGTCGATTCCCTCGTGCGTTCGGGTGCTGTGGATCTGATCGTGGTGGACTCCGTCGCCGCGCTCACGCCCAAGGCCGAAATCGAAGGCGAAATGGGCGACGCCCTGCCTGGCCTGCAGGCGCGCCTGATGAGCCAGGCGCTGCGCAAGCTCACCGCCACCATCAAGAAGACCAACTGCACGGTCATCTTCATCAATCAGATCCGCATGAAGATCGGCGTGATGTTCGGCAGCCCCGAAACCACCACCGGCGGCAACGCGCTGAAGTTCTACGCCTCGGTGCGCCTGGACATCCGCCGCACCGGCACCATCAAGAAGGGCGAAGAAGCCATCGGCAACGAGACCAAGGTCAAGGTGGTGAAGAACAAGGTCAGCCCTCCGTTCAAGACGGCCGAATTCGACATCCTGTTCGGCGAGGGCATCTCGCGCGAGGGCGAGATCATCGACATGGGCGTAAACGCCCGCATCATCGAAAAGAGCGGCGCCTGGTACGCCTACAACGGCGAAAAAATCGGCCAGGGCCGCGACAATGCGCGCGAGTTCCTGCGCGAAAACCCCGATTTGGCGCTTGAAATTGAGAACCGCGTTCGCGAACAGTTGGGTATTGCCCTGCTGCCTTCTTCCTCTGGCGCGCCTGTATCAGAAGCGGCCGCGTAAGCGGACATGGCACCGCCCGCCCTTTCGCTCAAGGCCCGCGCACTGCGCAGCCTGGCGCGGCGCGAGCACACGCGTGCCGAACTGCGGCGCAAGCTGGCGCCGCACGAGGAAACAGAGGGGCAGCTTGATGCCCTGCTCGACGCCTTGCAGGCCCAGGGCTTTCTCAGCGACGAACGCGCGGCTGCATCGCTGGTGTACCGCCGCGCCGCCCGCCTGGGAACGCAGCGTCTGCGCCAGGAGCTGCAGGCCAAGGGGCTGGATGCCTCCACGGTCGATGCAGCCCTGGACGGCCTGGGCGGCACCGAGCTGGAGCGCGCCCGTGCGCTGTGGGAACGCAAGTTTGGCGCCCCCGCCCCCGACGCTGCAGGCCGCGCGCGCCAGATGCGCTTTCTGCTCGCACGCGGATTTTCCGCCGACACCGTGCGCCGTGTGGTGCGGGGTGTGGAGGACGATTTTTAGTCTTATTGGCTGCTTGCGCTTGATGGATAAGCGCTAGCAGCTATCAAAACAATAGCAATCAAAGCCCCAGCATCAGGCGCAGGTTCTGCACGGCGGCGCCGCTGGCGCCCTTGCCCAGGTTGTCCAGCCGGGCCACCAGCACAGCCTGGCGATAGGTTACATTGGCAAACACGCGCAGCTCCAGTGCATTGGTGTTTGCCAGCGTGTCGGCAGCCAGTTTCAGGTCGTCGGTGGGGGGCAGCACCTTCACGTACTGTTCTGGCGTGTTGGTGCGGGCGTAGTGGGCGGCCAGCGCATCGTGCAGGTCGGCGGCCTTGGGCGCGCCGGGCAGCAGGTCCAGGTGCAGCGGGCATTGCACCAGCATGCCCTGCGCAAAATTGCCCACCGCCGGGATGAACACCGGGCGCCGCGTGAGGCCGGTGCAGTGCAGGATTTCCGGGATGTGCTTGTGTGCCAGGCCCAGCGCGTAGGCCTCGTAGGGCGCGGCCTGGCCGGCTTCGTAGGCCTCGATCATGCTGCGTCCGCCGCCGCTGTAGCCCGATACCGAGGGCAGCGACAGCGCTGCATCGTGCGGCAGCAGGCCGACGTCCACCAGCGGGCGCAGCAGGGCGATGGCGCCGGTCGCGTAGCAGCCGGGGTTGGCCACGCGCGTGGCCTGGCGCACGGCATCCATCTGGCCCACGCACAGCTCCGGGAAGCCGTAGACCCAGCCCGCCGTGGTGCGGTGGGCGGTGCTGGCGTCGATGATCTTGATGGCCTTGCCGGTTTCCTGGCCGATGGCGTCCACCAGCGCCACGCTTTCGCGCGCAGCGTCGTCGTGCAGGCACAGCACCACCAGATCGGCCTGCGCAATGAGTGCGCGCTTGGCCTGCGGATCCTTGCGCTTTTCGGGCGCGATGCTCAGCAGTTGCACGCCCGCCATGCCTTGCAGGCGCTCGCGGATCTGCAGGCCGGTGGTGCCGGCTTCGCCATCGATGAATACTGTGGGCATGGGCTCTCCAGGGCCATGTGCGGCAGGGGAGTGCCGCAGCATGTAAGTTTGCAAAAAGGTATGGTGCGCCGCACCATGATACATTTACCGGCTGCCATGTCCCAAGCCCGCCGCCAGAACAATCAGCCATGGTAGACGGGTGAAATCCCTTCCCTGAGAGAGACCCTCATGAAGATTCACGAATACCAAGGCAAGGAAATCTTGCGCAATTTTGGCGTGCCCGTACCCCGGGGCATTCCGGCATTCACCGTCCAGGAGGCCGTGGAAGCGGCCCAGAAGCTGGGTGGCCCCGTCTGGGTGGTCAAGGCCCAGATCCACGCGGGCGGCCGTGGCAAGGGTGGCGGCGTCAAGGTGGCCAAGACCATTGACGACGTCAAGAAGCTGGCCGAGCAGATCCTGGGCATGCAGCTGGTCACGCACCAGACCGGCCCCGAAGGCCAGAAGGTTCGCCGCCTCTACATCGAAGACGGCGCCGACATCAAGAACGAACTGTACATCTCGCTGGTCACCGACCGCGCCACGCAGAAGGTGGCCCTGATCGCTTCGAGCGAAGGCGGCATGGACATCGAGGAAGTGGCCCACTCCACGCCCGAAAAGATCATCACCGAGATGATCGACCCGCTGACCGGCATCACCGCCGACCAGTCCAAGAAAATTGCAGCAGCCATCGGCCTGACCAGCGGCTCGGTGGACCAGGCCGTGGACCTGTTCGCCAAGCTCTACAAGTGCTACATGGACACCGACGCGTCGCTGGTGGAAATCAACCCGCTGAACTGCGACTCCAAGGGCAACCTGATGGCCCTGGACGCCAAGTTCAACTTCGACGCCAACGCTCTGTTCCGCCACCCCGAGATCGTGGCCCTGCGCGACCTGGACGAAGAAGACCCCGCTGAAGTCGAAGCCTCCAAGTTCGACCTGGCCTACATCAGCCTGGACGGCAACATCGGCTGCCTGGTCAACGGCGCCGGCCTGGCCATGGCCACCATGGACACCATCAAGCTGTTCGGCGGCGAGCCGGCCAACTTCCTGGACGTGGGCGGCGGCGCCACTGCCGAGAAGGTGACCGAAGCCTTCAAGATCATGCTCAAGAACAAGAACGTCAAGGGCATCCTGGTCAACATCTTCGGCGGCATCATGAAGTGCGACACCATCGCCACCGGCGTCATCACCGCCTGCAAGGCCGTGAACCTGTCCGTGCCGCTGGTCGTGCGCATGAAGGGCACCAACGAAGAGCTGGGCAAGAAGCTGCTGGCCGAGTCCGGTCTGCCCATCATCGCTGCAGACACCATGGCCGAAGCTGCGACCAAGATCGTTGCTGCCGTCAAGTAAGCCCGGAGAACACACATGTCGATCTACATCAACAAAGACACCAAGGTCATCACCCAGGGCATCACGGGCAAGACCGGCCAGTTCCACACCGAAAAGTGCCAGGAATACGCGAACGGCAAGAACTGCTTCGTCGCAGGCGTGAACCCCAAGAAGGCCGGTGAGTCGATCTTCCACATCCCGATCTACGCCTCCGTCAAGGAAGCCGCGCAACAGACCGGCGCCACCGTGTCCGTGATCTACGTGCCGCCCGCAGGCGCCGCTGCCGCCATCTGGGAAGCCGTCGAAGCCGACCTGGACATGGCCATCTGCATCACCGAAGGCATCCCCGTGCGCGACATGCTCGAAGTGCGCAACAAGATGAAGGCCAAGGAAGCCGCTGGCGGCAAGAAGACGCTGCTGCTGGGCCCCAACTGCCCCGGCATCATCACGCCCGACGAAATCAAGATCGGCATCATGCCCGGCCACATCCACCGCAAGGGCCGCATCGGCGTGGTCTCGCGCTCCGGCACGCTGACGTACGAAGCCGTGGCCATGCTGACCGAAGTCGGCCTGGGCCAGTCCACCGCCGTGGGCATCGGCGGCGACCCGATCAACGGCCTCAAGCACATCGACGTGATGAAGGCCTTCAACGACGACCCCGACACCGACGCTGTGATCATGATCGGCGAAATCGGCGGTCCCGATGAAGCCGAAGCCGCGCAGTGGTGCAAGGCCAACATGAAGAAGCCCATCGTCGGCTTCATCGCTGGCGTGACCGCCCCTCCCGGCAAGCGCATGGGCCACGCTGGCGCGCTGATCTCCGGCGGTGCCGACACGGCCGACGCCAAGCTCGCCATCATGGAAGAGTGCGGCTTCGTCGTGACGCGCAACCCCTCGGAACTGGGCAAGCTGCTCAAGGCTCAGCTCAAGTGAGTGCAGCGCCTTCGGGCGCGCCCTGCCGAAGCGCCTGCGGCCTGTGCCCAGGCGCTTTTTGTTTCTGGTGCTGACAATTTTGTCTTTCTTGGCGCGGGCAAACCCTGTAGCTATGGCTGCGTAACTGCCCATAGCCTCACGGCGTAGCCTCTGAGAGCAGGGGCGCAATTCTTGCTTGCGGCCAGTGGGAACAACAGGGGTGCAGACAGTGGGTGGTCACCAAGGAGGACGTCAGATGCTGCAGCACGTGCTAGGGCACGGGGCTGGGGCCGTGCTGGTGGCGTTGGTGCTGGGCCTGCTGCATCTCTTGTCTGGCAGCGCGCTGGACCGCCATCTGTTCGGCGCTGCGGCGGTGGGTGCACATGCCGTGCCCGAGTGGGGGGTAGCGCTGCCCTGGCTGGGTGCGCTGGCGGCTCTGTTGGTGCTCGTCGGGGCCTTGCCGCTGCTGGGCACGGCCGCGGGGGCGGGGCTGGCCCTGGGCCTGGCGGGCATGCTGCTGGCTTTGCAGTGGGGCGCCATGCAGGCAGCTTCTGTGGCGTTGCCGCTCACCCTTCCCGCGGCAGTGCTGGTGCTGGGCTGGTTGGTGCAGGTGTTGCTGGTACGCGCTGGCCCTGCACTGAAAGCTGTTGCTGCACCTTCGCCAGCAGAGGCCGAATCCGATCGCATGATGGGCCTCGCCCTGATGGGCCAAGGCCAATTGGACATGGCCTTTGAGCGCCTGCGCCGAGCGCGCGGCCTCCCGCAGGTGCAGGGCGATTTGCTGAATTTGGCGCATGAGTTTGAGCAGAAGCACCGCTACGACCAGGCCGTGGCGGTGTACGAGCACCTCCTGCGCCATGACCGCCAGCATGCCGAGGCGCGCAAGCGCCGCAAGCGCGCGCGCCACCTGGCCGAAATTGCAGCCCAGGCCAGCAAACCCCAGGAACTCCCGCCAGATTCTGTAGCGCATCCAGCCGTGCTGGGCCGCTACCAGATCGAAAAGGAACTGGGCCGTGGCGCCATGGGGGTGGTGTACCAGGGGCGCGACCCCAAGATCGGCCGGATCGTGGCCATCAAGGCGCTGGCGCTGGTGCAGGAGTTCGATGGTGCAGCCCTCGTGGACGCCAGGGCGCGCTTTTTCCGCGAGGCAGAATCCGCAGGCCGCTTGCAGCACCAGAACATCGTGACCATCTACGACGCGGGCGAAGACCAGGGACTGGCCTGGATCGCCATGGAACTGCTCAAGGGCCAGGACCTGAGCAGCGCGACCGAACCCGGCAAGCTGCTGCCGGTAGGGCAGGTGGTCTCCATCGCGGCGCGGGTGGCCGATGCACTGGACTACGCGCACCAGCAAAACGTGGTGCACCGCGACATCAAGCCCGCCAACATCATGTACGACCCGCGCACCGATGCGGTCAAGGTGTCGGACTTTGGCATCGCCCGCATCACCGACAGCAGCAAGACGCGCACCGGCCTGGTGTTGGGCACGCCCAGCTTCATGGCGCCCGAGCAACTGGCGGGCCAGCGTGTGGATGGGCGATGCGACCTCTACGCCCTGGGCGTCACCTTGTTCCAGCTCCTGAGCGGGCAGTTGCCCCTGCGTGGCAATTCCATGAGCGAGCTGATGCACCACATTGCCCACACCCCCGCCCCCGACCTGCGCACGCTGCGCCCGGAACTACCGGCGGCCCTGGCGCAGGTCGTGGAGCAGGCCTTGCGCAAGAACCCGCGTGAGCGCTTCCAGACCGGAAGGCAGTTTGCTGCCGCCCTGCGTGGCGTGCACGCCACCCTGGGGGGGGCTGGAGCACCTGCGACGGTGCCGACAGGGCAAGGGCTCGTCTATGATGCGCTCAGCAATCCCCCTGAGCACAATATGTCGGATTTCCAAGAAACCGTGATGGACGCGGCTGCGCCGCGAACGCCCACAGCGGGCCGGGACAAGGCTGAGCCATGACGGTTCTCGCCATCACCTACCAGTTTTGCGCACTCACCGACCCTGGCCGCGTGCGTGCCAACAACGAAGACGCGGTCAGCGTCGATTCCGCGTCGCAGCTTGCCGTGCTGGCGGACGGCATGGGCGGCTACAACGCCGGGGAGGTGGCCAGCGGCATGGCCACCACGTTCATTCAGTCCGAGCTCTCGCGTTGGATCGCCCAGGCAGGCCCCCATCTCAAGGCGCAGGATCTGCGGCGTGCCATCGAGATCTGTGTGGACAACGCCAACCAGGCCATTCTGGGTGCTGCCGAATCCAACCCGCAGTACATGGGTATGGGCACCACGCTGGTGGTGGGTGTGTTCCAGGGCACGCGTCTGATGCTGGGGCATATTGGCGATTCGCGCTGCTACCGGTTGCGCGAAGGGGTGCTGGAACAGATCACGCGCGACCACTCCTGGCTGCAGGAGCAGATCGACGCCGGTCTCATCACGCAGCAGCAGGCGGCTTTGTCCAGCAGCCGCAACCTCGTCACCCGCGCGCTGGGCGTGGAGGAGGATGTGCTGGTCGAGATCAACGAATTCCATGTGGAGCCGCAGGACTTGTACCTGATGTGCTCCGACGGCCTGAGCGAAATGGTCGGCCACCAGGACCTGACCGACCTGGCTGCTGCCAACCTGCCCTTGCCGGACAAAGCGCGCCAGCTCATCGACGCCGCCAACGCCGCCGGGGGGCGGGACAACATCAGCGTGGTGCTGGTGCAGGCGGCGGCAGACAGCCCCAAACGAGGTTTCATGTCGCGCCTGCTGGGTGCGGCATAGCCAGCCAAAGAGTCATTACACAAGCTTAGAGAATTACAGGAGTTGGCCATGCCCAAAATGATCGTGTCGATCGACGGTGTCGTCATCAAGGAAGTGCAGCTCACCAAGGAGCGCACCACCCTCGGACGTCGCCCCTACAACGACATCGTGATCGACAACCTGGCCGTCAGTGGAGAGCACGCCGTGTTCCACATGCAGGGCGAGGACGTCGAAGTCGAAGACCTGGGCAGCACGAACGGCACCTATGTCAATGGCAAGGCCGCCAAGCGCCAGCCATTGCGCAATGGCGACACCATCGAAGTCGGCAAGTACAAGATTCGCTTCCACAGCGATGAGGAAGCCGGCGGCTTCGAAAAGACCATGATCTTCAAACCCGGCATGGTGCTGCCGCCTGCCATGCCCCGGCCTGCCCCCGCAGCGACGCCTGCTGCCGCTGCGGCACAGCTCCATGCGGTCATCAAGGTTCTCAGTGGCGCTGCAGCCGGGCGCGAGGTGGCCCTCACCAAGGTGGTGACCACCATTGGCAAGCCTGGGCTGGCGGTGGCGTCCATCACCCGCAGGCACAATGGCTTTGTGCTCGCCCATGTCGAAGGGCCGGACATGCCGCTGCACAACGGCCAGCGCATCGGCGGCACCCCCGTGCCGCTGCACAACGGTGACCGCCTGGAGCTCGCAGGCACCGAAATGCAGTTCGTCCAGAGCTGATCTGCCCCCTGGCCCCAGGCCATGGTCTCCCAGGCGTTTCCCAGAAGCTGGGGCGCGGCATTGCGCCGCCGCGGGCTGCGCCTTGCAGCCGCCTTTCTGCCCATGCTGCTGGCGCTGCTGCACGCCACCGGCGCATGGCGCATGCCGGTGCTCGAACGGCTGGACCAGATCATTTACGACATCCGCCTGCGCGCGACCATGCCGCGCACCCTGGACGAGCGCGTTGTCATCGTCGATCTTGACGAACGCAGCCTCCAGGAAATTGGCCACTGGCCCTGGGGGCGCGACAAACTGGCACGCTTCACCCAGGAACTGCTGCAGCGCCAGCAGGCGGCCGTGGTCGGTTTTGACGTGGTGTTTTCCGAGCCCGATGGCAGCTCCGGCCTGACCCACCTGCAGCACCTGGCCCAAGGCGCCCTGCGCGATGCGCCCGGCTATGCGCAGGCCTTGAAAAAGCTGGCCCCGGAGCTCGACTTTGACCACCGCTTCGCCCAGGTACTGCAAGGGCAGAACGTGGTGCTGGGCTACTACTTCACCAGCGACCGCGACGGCGGCGCGCGTGGCCAGCTCCCACCGCCCATAGTAACCAGCCAGCAACTGATGGGCCAGGCCTTGCGCACCACCGTCTGGAACGGGCATGGCAGCAATATCCCCGTGCTGGCCCAGGCGGCACCCATTGCTGGCTTCTTCAATGCCATGTCGGATGACGACGGCGTGGTGCGCTCTCTGCCTTTGCTGGCGCAGTACCAGGGGCAGTACTACGAATCGCTATCGCTGGCGGTATTCCGCACCCTGCTGGGCCTGCCCGAGGTTCGGCCCAGTTTCGTGCCGGGCGGCACAGAAGAATGGGCCAATGTGCAAGGCATCGAACTGCACCAGGACGGGCGCAGCCAGCTGGTGCCCACCGACGACCGGTTGGCCGTGCTGGTACCCTACCGTGGGCCTGGGGGGCAGCGGGGCGGTTCGTTTGCATATGTTTCCGCCGCCGATGTGCTGCTGGGCAAGCTCCCTGCAGCGCAGCTGCAAGACAAAGTGGTGCTGGTGGGCTCCACGGCACCGGGCTTGCAGGATTTGCGTGCCACGCCCGTGGGCGGTGCCTACCCCGGTGTGGAGACCCATGCCAACCTCATTGCACGCTTTCTGGATGGGCAGGGCCCAGTGCAGCCGGACTATGCCGTTGGCTACGACGTGGCGCAGATTGCCATTGCTGGCTTGCTGCTGGGTTTGCTGCTGCCGTGGCTGGGGGCGGGCCCCGCCTTGGCGCTGAGCGCTTCCTTGTTCGCGGCGCTGGGGGGCTTGAACCTCTGGCTGTATGTATCGCATGGCCTGGTGTTTCCCCTGGCCACGGTGCTGGTGATGGTGCTGCTGGCCTTTTCCCTGAACATGAGCTACGGCTACTTTGTAGAAAGCCGTACCAAGCGCGGCCTGGCCCAACTGTTCGGCACCTACGTGCCGCCCGAACTGGTGGATGAAATGGTGCTCGAACCCGAGCGCTACAGCATGCAGGCCGCCATGCGTGAACTCACGGTCATGTTCTGCGACATCCGCGGCTTCACCACCCTGTCCGAGCGCATGGAGCCCGTGCAACTGCAGGCGCTGCTCAATACCCTGTTCAGCAGGCTTACCCATGTCATCCGCCAGCAGCGCGGCACCATCGACAAATACATGGGCGACTGCGTCATGGCCTTCTGGGGCGCGCCCGTGGCCGCGCCAGACCACGCGCCGCTGGCCGTTCAGGCTGCGCTGGAGATGGTGCGGGCCGTACATGCCGTCAACGCGCAGCACCAGGCACAGGGCCTGCCCGCCATCGGCGTGGGCGTGGGGCTGAACACCGGCCCCATGTGCGTGGGCGACATGGGCTCCGACGTACGTCGCAGCTACACCGTGATTGGCGACGCGGTCAACCTCGGCTCGCGCCTGGAAGGCCTGTGCAAGGCTTACGGAGTGGAAATCGTGGCCAGTGAAAGCACGTGCGCGCAGGCGCCGGGCTTTGTGTGGCTGGAACTGGACCGCGTATGCGTCAAGGGCAAGGAGCAAGCCGTAGCCATTTACCACCCGCTAGGTGCGGCCGGGCAGGTGGATGGCGCACGCCTGCAGGCCCTGGAGCACTGGCACCGCTGGCTGGCCGCCTTCCGCGCGCAGCACTGGCCTTTGTGCGATGAACTCTGGCCCAGCGTGCAGTCCAACCCTGCAGGCGAGAAGTTGCTGGCCTTCTATGCCCAGCGCCTGCAAGAGCGCAGAGTGTTACCCTACGAACCTGACTGGGATGGGGCCACCCATTTCGACACCAAGTAACCATCGCAACCACCATGAAAGTCCGCGTGCTGGGCTGCTCCGGGGCCATCGCCAAGGATTGCCGCACCACCTCTTTCCTGATCGACGAGCGCGTCCTCATCGACGCGGGCACCGGCGTGGGCGACCTCAGCCTGGACGAAATGCGGGCGGTGGACGACGTCTTTCTCACCCATTCGCACCTGGACCACATCGCCGCCCTGCCCATGATGCTGGATGCCGTGGCCTCACGCCGCGCCGAACCACTTCGCCTGCACGCGCTGCCCGACACCATTGCAGCGCTGCGGCAGCACATCTTCAACGACGTCATCTGGCCCGACTTCGGCCGCATCCCCAGCCAGACCCGCCCCTTCGTGCGCTACCAGCCCTTGCAGGTGGGGCAATGCCTCAAGGTGGCAGGTCTTGACCTGGAGGTTTTGCCTGCCCGCCATACAGTGCCCGCAGTAGGCTACGCGGCGCGGGGCGACACGGGGTGGTGGGTCTTCAGCGGCGACACGGGCGGCGACTGCGCAGAATTCTGGCAACGCGTCAACCAGCTACCGCTGGCTGCACTGGTCATAGAAACCGCCTTCAGCAACCGCGAAAGTGCCCTGGCCCGGCTGGCACAGCACCTGGCCCCCCACACCCTGGCCCAGGAACTGGCGCAATTGGCGCCCTGTCGGCGCTGCCCTATCTACATCACCCACACCAAGCCGTCAGAGACGGATCTCATCATGCAGGAGATCCGCCAGTTTGATGCCAGCACCCCCCATGGTTTTGCGGCGCCGCATGACATTCGGTGGCTGCAGGCGGGGGATGTGCTCCATGTCTGACATGTTGGGGTGACAGGAATGTCATTGGTGTTGCTAGGGGCACGTTCGAGGCATGCCGCGACAGGTACCGTGCCATGGATGATAAGTTGGCACGCCATATGCTTATAGTGATGCGTCAATCAACTTTCCCTAACTCTCCAAGGAGTGATTTATGAAGCGCACCATGCAAAAGGGTTTCACCCTGATCGAATTGATGATCGTCGTGGCGATTATCGGTATTCTGGCTGCCATCGCACTGCCTGCTTACCAAGACTACACCATCCGCACCCAGGTGTCCGAAGGCGAAGTGCTGATGGGCGGCGCCAAGAACGGCGTGATGGATTTCTGGTCTGAGCGCGGCAGATTTCCTGGCAGCAACACTTCGGCAGGCGTGCCTACAGCAGCTTCCATCGTGGGTTCTTACGTGACCCAGGTGGCAGTCGGTGCTAACGGTGTGGTCGTTGCAACCTATGGCAAGAAGGTCAACACCAAAGTGTCTGGTGGTACTTGCAGGATAACGCCTGCAGATATGGGTGGTAGTGTCACTTGGGCCGGTACCTGCAGCTTTGCAGAAAAATACCGCTCAGCAGCTTTCCGCTGATCTGTCCCAGCACCCCAGGAACCCGGCGCAAGCCGGGTTTTTTTTGCCGCAAAATCCCCACGTTCCTAAAATGCCCGCAGCCACGCGGGCCACACAATGACGCAGACACCTCGCTTGACTTCCTGCATGCCCGCGCAAGCGGTAGCGGGGCTTGTTCTGGCCGCTAGCGCCCTGCTGGCCTGCTGGGCCTATGGCCTGGCCGCAGGCCTCACCTGGCAATTTGACGACTGGATCAACCTCAAGGGGCTTGCACAGGCAGACACTTACCTAGGCGCCGTGAACTTTGTGTTTGGCGGCATTGCGGGGCCGGGCGGGCGGCCTGTTGCATTGGCCACGTTTCTGGCCGACTATGGTCATTGGCCCCGCAACCCTTGGGGGGTGGTGCAGCACACCCTGGTCTGGCACCTGATGTCGGGGGCTGCCAT
This sequence comes from Burkholderiales bacterium, assembly GCA_016192425.1. GTDB lineage: Bacteria > Pseudomonadota > Gammaproteobacteria > Burkholderiales > Burkholderiaceae_C > Simplicispira. The sequence goes on along the minus strand of JACPUE010000028.1, from coordinate 40,582 downwards.
CTTCCTGTTTCTGCGCCCGGTGCTGGATCAGTTGCAAACGAGCCCCTCGCGAGCGTTGGGCATGGCGGCTGCCACGGCGGGCATCTGGCTGCTGCTGCCCATCCATGCCAGCGGCGTGCTCATGCCGGTGCAGCGCATGACGGAGGTGTCCGGCTTTTTTGTCTTTGCCACATTGGCCACTTATGCCCAGCTGCGCCTACGTGCGGGCAACTACCCGGGCTGGCGCAGCCTGGGCGCCTTGGTGCTGGCCTGCGGGCTGGGGACGTTGCTGGCAGTGTTCTCCAAGGAAAATGGCGTGCTGCTGCTGTGCTTTATTCCGCTGGTAGAGTGGTTCTTCTTTGGGCACCTGTCGGCACCCTGTGCGCCAGCACTGTGGCGCTGGGCCTTGCGCGTGGCCTTTGCGGCGGTGCCGGTGCTGTTGGTGGGCTACGTGCTGTACGCTTGGGACGCCATCCAGGCCACCCTGACCTACCTACGCGATTTCAGCATGGAGCAGCGCCTGGCGAGTGAGGCGGTCATTTTGATCGAGTATCTGCGCCAGATATTTTTGCCTCGTCCCGCGCAATTGGGACCGTACCACGACGGATATGCCCCCTACAACTGGCAGCAGGCGGTACCATGGGTGTCTGTACTTTTTGGGATTCTGGTCATTGTTACCCTGTACCGCTGGTCCCGCAAGGAGCCGCGCCTGGGCAGGATTGGGCTGTTTGCAGTGCTTTTTTTTGGGGTGGCCCACCTGCTGGAATCTACGTTTATTCCGTTGGAATTATATTTTGAGCATCGCAACTATGTAGCTGCTTTGGGGCTAGTCTTGTTTGTGGTGGCATTATGCGAAAATTTGATGCGCAGAATCAAGCTGCCATCCATTGCCGTGGGGCTGCTGTTGCTGTTTGCGGGCTACCAGTTGTTTGCACTGGCCCAGGTCACATCCCTCTGGGGCAAACCGCTACTGGCGGGCTTGCTTTGGTACAAGTCGCAGCCTGACTCCACCCGGGCTGTGCAATATCTTGCCTGGCAACTGGAGATGCAGGGTAAGGAAGCAAAAGCAGCTTCTCTGTTGGACGAATTTGCTGGTGACAATCCTTCGCGCACAGATGTGGCGCTGCAGTCCCTGGCTGCAGCGTGTGTGCTGGAAGATGCGCCCCAATTGCAGCAGCGTATGGTGCGGCTGGAAAAGAACATTCCCTTGATGCGCAAGCCGTCGGGTGTGGTCACCTCTTTGCAAAAGCTTGGCGATGCCATGCGTAACGGCAAATGTAAGGTATTTGGTGTGCAAGACAGCCAGAAAATCCTGCTGGCGCTGTTGCACAATGCCTATGTCAATGGCACGCCCCGGGTTCGCCACCATGTGTACCATGAACTTGCAAAAAATGCCGAGTTGTTGGGGCAGCCGGAGCAGCGCATTGACTACCTGGCCAAGGCATTCCATGACTTTCCATCTTTTTCAGGTGCGCAAATTGTGGCGGTGGCCATGTTTCAGCACGGCGAAAATAAAGCCGCGCTGGAATGGATCGATTCAGTCATACTGCAAGCCCCCAATTCGGCAACTGGTGCTGCATGGCGCTCCTCCCTTTCGAGTCTGAGAGACGCCATACAGAAAGTAGACGCCATACTAAGCAGTGAGGGGCTGGATTGATCAAATTTTGATTTCCTACTTTCTCAACTAGCAATCCATGGGTCGGAAATGACGCGTTTCAAGGCTTTTGCTTTCCATTTTATCTGTTCGCTGCTGATAGCGGCTTCCTTGGCATGGCTGGTGTTTTTCATTTGGTATCCAGACATGCTGGACAAGGCTGTGGGCGTCAGAAATGTGTTTGGCTTGGTGCTGGTCGTCGACAGCATTCTGGGGCCTTTTCTCACCTTGTTGGTGTACAAAAAAGGCAAAAGATACCTAGAGCTGGATTTGGCCATCATTGTGCTGGTGCAAATTTCTGCGCTAGCCTATGGTTTGTATACTGTGGCGGCGGGGCGGCCCCAGTGGGTGGTGTTCAACAAGGATCGGTTCGATGTCATCCAGACCACTGAGGTGCTGGACAAATATCGCCCGTTTGCCCTGCCAGAATACCAACTGGACTCCTGGATCGGGCCACGCTGGGTTGCCGCCGTCCTTCCAGAAGATGACCCCAAGGTTGCTCAGCAATTGTTGATAGACGCACTGACCGGGGGGGCAGACCTTCCACAGCGGCTGGATCTGTATCGCCCCCTTGGTGAAGCACGTGCTGCGCTTGAAAAACGCAGCAAGGATATATCGGAACTGTACCGCCACAACCCGAAAGCGGCGGTGGAAAATGCGCTCAGGAAGCACCCCCAGAATGCAAGATGGCTTCCCCTGAATGCGAGAGAGGAGTCCATGGTGGTCTTGCTGGATGAAAATCAGAAGGTCATTGATGTGCTCGATCTGAGGCCTTGGGATTGATGGGACTTGATTGAAACGGCGCACGGAGCAAGCCTTCGTTTTGCAAAACATGAACAGCCATGCAAAAAAACACAATTTCTGTCGTGCTCCCTGCAAAAAATGAGGCGGCAGCCATAGGGTCGGTGGTGCGTGGCATTGCTGCCACCATCCCTGAAGCGCAGGTCATCGTAGTCAATGATGGATCGGATGACGATACTGCAGCACTGGCCCAGGCTGCGGGTGCCCAGGTGGTCACGCATGCTTACAGTAAGGGCAATGGTGCAGCCATCAAGTCTGGAGCGCGAGCGGCTCTGGGTGAGGTGATTGTTTTCATGGATGCCGATGGGCAGCATGACCCGGCAGACATTCACCGGCTGCTGGAGCAGTTGGCTGCGGGCCACGACATGGCTGTGGGGGCGCGCCAAAAGGGTTCGCAGGCCAGTGTGGGCCGGGGGCTGGCTAACGGTCTGTACAACCGTCTTGCCAGCTGGATGACGGGGCACAGGGTCGAGGACCTTACCAGCGGCTTCAGGGCTGTGCGCGCGGCCCGGTTCCGGGAGTTTTTATACCTTTTGCCGAATGGCTTTTCCTATCCCACTACCAGCACCATGGCGTTTCTTCGTGCTGGTTATTCTGTGGCTTATGTGCCTATACATGCATCCAGGCGCATAGGGCGTAGCCACATCCGCCTGCTGCGAGATGGGGCGCGATTCTTGTTGATTATTTTCAAGATTGGCACGCTGTTTTCACCGCTCAAGATTTTTGCCCCCATAGCGGTGGTGATGTTCATGCTGGCCAGCGGTTGGTACGGCTGGACATGGTGGCATGATGGGCGCTTCACCAACATGAGCGTTCTGTTGTACTCTGGCGGCGTGATGGTGTTTTTGATGGGGCTGATCTCTGAGCAAATTACCGCTTTGATGTACAAGGACAGCAAGTAGGTGATGTTTCGCAGCTTCCTTGCAATGTGCCGACTTCCTTTGATCCTGGGTTTGCAATGGCCTGATATCGGCTCGAATTGCCTGGGTGGCGGTGGGCGGCAGCAGATTTCAAACTTCCAACCACGAGAGTGCGATAAGCGCAGACCATGAAATCAGTTCGTTCACCCGCAGATCTCGCCATCCATGGAGCGCCGCCAGCGTTTTCCACGCCGCTGCATGTCGGGTGCCCGAATATTGGCAACCGTGAGTCTTTTCTCGCAAGGGTGGGGCAGGTTGTTGACAGCCAGTGGCTGACAAACCATGGCCCCATGGTGCAGACGTTGGAGCAGAAAATTGCCGATCGGCTGAACGTCAGGCATTGTGTGGCCATGTGCAACGGCACCATTGCCCTGGAGATCGCCATCCGTGCCCTGGGCCTTGCTGGGGAGGTCATTGTGCCGTCTTGGACGTTTGTGGCTACTGCGCATGCCCTGTATTGGCAGGGCATCACGCCGGTATTTGCAGATATCGATCCTGCGACTCACAACCTTGACCCGGTGTCCGTTCGAAAGATGATCACACCGCGCACCAGCGGGATCATTGGGGTGCACTTGTGGGGGCGAGCTGCTCCTGTGGATGCGCTGAGTGAGATTGCCGCGGAACATGGCCTGAAGCTGATGTTCGATGCCGCCCATGCGTTTGGTAGCTCGCACAGAGGCCATAGCATCGGACGCTTTGGCGCATGTGAGGTTTTCAGTTTTCATGCTACCAAGGCATTCAACACCATGGAGGGCGGTGCCGTCACGACCAATGATGACGAACTAGCAGAAACCATGCGCCTGATGCGGAATTTTGGTTTTAGGGGTTATGACAACGTCATTCATCCCGGCACGAATGGCAAAATGATCGAGGTGTGTGCAGCTATGGGACTAACCAACCTAGATAATTTTGATGCTATTGTTCAGGGCAATATGCGCAACCATGCAGCTTATTGCAGAGCGCTGGCTGGTATTCCTGGAATTCGTGTGCTTGATTACGACCCTGCAGAAAGCAATAGCCACCACTACATAGTGTTGGAGGTGGGGCCGGACTGTCCAGTCAGTCGGGATGCCATCATCAATGCTCTGCATGCAGAGAATATCTTGGCACGCAAATATTTCTGGCCAGGTAGTCATCAAATGCAGCCCTACCGTGACCTGTTTCCCCATGCGGGCCTGATGCTGCCATACACATGTGCTGTGGCTGAGCAGGTGGTGGTATTGCCAAATGGAATATCCATACACAGTGAGCAAATTGACATCATCGCAAGCCTTATGGCTTTTATCGTGAATTCAGCAATTGTTGGCGATTAGCCGTCTAGATGCACCAGAGATGTTGTTCAATGAATTGTATATTTTTGGAGCTGGCGGTTCTGGCCGAGAATTAGCGTGGCTTGCGCAAAAGCGGTTTGGGCGCAATGTTAAATTGACATTTGTTGTGGATAAATCAGATTATCTGACGCCACCTGTCAATGGGGTGGAGGTAAAACTCTTTAGTGAACTTGTCCCATCTGAACTGGCCAGATTCGTGGTGGCGCTGGGAAATCCTGATGATCGTCAGAGGATTGTTTCCATGTTCTTGGATGCAGGGCATCAGGCAGTGAATCTCATCCATCCACGGGTGGAGATGTCGCCGCTTGTCCACATAGGTGCCGGGACCGTGATCTGTGCAAATTCTGTACTTACTTGCAACATTGCAGTTGGCAAGCATGTGCAAATCAATATTGGCTGCACCATCAACCATGACGTGACTATTGGCGATTTTTCGACTCTATCGCCCGCTGTCAATGTTGCTGGCAACGTTCGCATTGGTCGCAGGGTGTTTGTGGGAACAAATGCATGTTTCATCAACGGTAGTGCAGATACGCCTCTTGTTGTGGGCGATGATGCGGTTATTGCTGCGGGCGCATGTGTGACCCATAGCGTTGAAGCAAATGCCTTGGTTGCTGGCGTGCCGGCAGTTCGCAAGAAATGAAGCCATTGTTCCCGCCTTCGAGCTCAACGCAGCGAGCGATCCATGCCGTGGGATGGAGCTTTCTTGAGATTGGCACTCGTTACGTTGTTCAATTTGGCTTGATGGTGGCGCTGGCGCGGTTGCTGACACCTTCTGATTTCGGGGTTATGGCCATGTTGCTGGCATTTACCGGCTTTGCCGCCCTTCTGGTTGAGGGTGGGCTCGGTAGTGCTTTGATCCAGCGGCAGACGACCAGTGCCAATGAAGAAGCTAGTGTGTTTTTGGTTAATCTTGGCTTGGCTTGCACTTTGGCGCTGCTGTTATGGTGGGCGGCTCCATTTATCGCAGTTTTTTTTGCGCAGCCATCGCTGGCGCCTTTGCTGAGGGTTTTGCTTTGGATGCTGCCCTTGGGAGCGCTGGCTACGGTGCCCAATGCGGTGCTGACCCAGCGGCTTGATTTTCGCCGACGTGCCGCAGCAGAGATGGTGGCGTCTTTAGGTTCGGCTGCTTTGGCGTTGTGGCTCGCCATGGAGGGGAGTGGCGTCTGGAGCTTGGTGTGGCAGGTACTTGCGGGTGCACTGTTGAGGGCTGGATTGTTGTGGAGGTTGTCGGGGTGGCGCCCTGTTGGACGATTTGACGGGGGTGCATTTGTGCAGTTGTTTCGTTTTGGGGGGTGGCTACTGCTGGCTAATGCGCTGAATGTGGTTTCGGTGCGGTTACAGTCTTTGCTGATCGGAAAGCTGTTTGATGCCAGAACCCTGGGCGTATATGCAATGGCGCAAGATACACAGCAGGCACCGGCCCAGTTCATGAGCGGCTTGCTCAACCGCGTGGGTCTTCCCATGTTTTCTAGTGTAGCGGGGCAGCCCGTCAAGCTGGCAGGTGCGTTGCGTTTGGCCCTGCGCCTCTCCATGTTTGTGTTTGCCCCGTGCATGGCGGGCATTGCGGTAATGGCTCAGCCATTGGTCATGCTGCTGTACGGGCCGCAGTGGGTAGAGGTAGGCCCTCTGCTGGCCGTGCTTTCCTTCGCTGTGTTGTTTTGGCCGGTGCATGTGCTCAACCTGGCAGCACTCGGTGCGTTGGGGCGATCGGATCTGGTGTTGCAAATGGAAATCGCCAAGGGGTTGATCTCGATTCCGTTGGTCTGGACGTCGGCCTTCTTTGGGGTCATGGCCGTGGCTTGGGCATTGCTGGGTGCCAGCCTGATTTGTGTGCTGATCAACACTTGGTATTCCCAGCGTCTTCTGGGTTGTGGATTGCGATTGCAGCTTCGTGACATGCTGCCCATACTGTTGCTGACGCTGTTGTCGAGTGCTGTTGCCTGGTTGTCATTGGGGTGGACTGACAATCTGTGGCTGGAGTTGTTCGTAGCCGCAGGTATAGCTGCATTTGCCTATTTGGCTGTGGCAGTGATCATAGGAATGCAAGCTTGGCGTGATTTGCTTGGTTTTTTGCGCGTTTTGCGGCCTGGGCATTCTTCCTCCACTCAGAGCACACTCACATGAGCCGCCCCCGTATTTTTGTATGCGTGGTGACCTACAACCAGCAACAATATATCGAGACCTGCCTGCGCAGTATTCTTGATCAGCAGGTGCAGGCTGATCTTCAGGTGCTGGTGGGGGACGACGCTTCAACTGACGGCACCAGTTCCATTGTGCAGACCTTGGTCTGCGAATATGGCGCACGTTTGCAGCATCTGCGACGGGAGCCTAACTTGGGTGCATTTGCCAATCTGCGCGATCTATTGTTGCGTGCGAATGCAGATTATGTGGCTCGTGTGGACGGCGATGACTATTGGTTGCCTGGTAAGCTGGCGCGGCAGTTGGCCTATCTTCAGGCACACCCCGATTGCAGTGCTGTATACACCAATGCGTTGACCGTCAACGAAGCCGGTGCGCCCATCGGCTTGTTCAACGATGTAGGGGATGCCAAGCTCACGCTTGCAGCGCTTTTGCGTCGTGGCAACGTGCTCAACAACAGCTCCATGCTCTATCGTGCAGCCAACTCTACGGGCTGGGTTGAAGGTGATCAAATCGACTATCAGATTCACTTGTGGCAGGCACGCCATGGCTGGCTAGGGCATATCGGCGAACCAATGGTGGCCTATCGGGTGAATACCCTGGGCTCACTTGTGCTGAATGCAAATGAGCGCGTGCGTGAGCTGTACTGGCAAGCCATACAGAGCGTGCCATGTGAACTCGTGAGTGATATCGACTATGCCCTTGGCATTGCCGATTTCCTGAGGCGGGTGTGCTTTCGTGCCGCGCGCACGCGCGACTTGGCATTGCTTCACCATTGGGTGCCTATTGTGTATGAGGCATCGCCATATGGGCCGTTTCGTACCACCATAATTGTGCTGAACAATGTCACACGCATGGCAGCAAAACTGGCAAACGCAAGGTTGGCCGTGATGGCGGGGTACGACAAGCTCCCTGTTTTGTATCATCACTGAGAGAAAATAGAACCAATGCCGTTGCACTTTCGCAAACTAGTTCCCTATATATTTGCAGGGTGGCTACCCGGTGGTCGCAGGCAGTGCGTGGTTTGTGGACACCGAGTGTGGAGATTTATGCCTTTTCGACAAGGCATGAGCGGCGTTGCTCCTTTGATGCTTGCTCTGGACATGGTTGGCAGTGATGTCGAGCATTTTGAATGTCCTCGTTGTAGCGCACATGATCGAGAGCGTCACTTGCTGCTTTATTTGCAGTCTTCGGGTCTTTGGGATCAAATCCACCAGTGGTCAGTGCTGCACTTTGCGCCAGAGAAGCGGTTGTCTCAGCGTATTGCCGAGCAAAAACCGAGACAACATGTTCGTTGTGATTTGTATCCGACGTCAACTGACATCATGCGTGTAGACATGCAGTCCATGCCTTTCGAGGCAGGAACTTTCGATCTGCTGCTCGCCAATCATGTGCTTGAACACGTGGATGCGCTCGATTTGGCGCTTGCCGAAATCCATCGCGTCCTTAAACCTGGCGGGTATGCCGTTCTCCAGACGCCTTATAGCCGCAGATTGCACAACACCTGGGAGGATGTGGGCATCAATACACCGCAGGCGCGGTTACAGGCGTTTGGTCAAGAAGACCATGTGCGCCTGTTTGGGCGCGATGTTTTTGACCGCTTTGCAAAGGTAGGTCTTGAATCCTGCGTTCAGACCCATCAGATTTTGCTGGCCAACCGTGATGCTGATGATTTTGGGGTCAATCCGCTGGAGCCGTTTTTCCTGTTTCGCAAGGCTTGAAGGTGTCTGCCAATCATCGCACCTCAGGGAGTCCATAGCGTATCAGCATTGCCAGTTTTCTGGGCATACAGACGAATGTCCGCCAATAGGCGAACACAGTGGCTGTGCGCTCGTTTTGTACGGTCTGGCGTTGTCGATGCCAGGCTGAGCGGTGGTGCAGCAGTTGCGTGATTACATTGCCGTAGACTTGTTTCCATAGCTTGGCATCGTGTTTGAGTAGTGTCAGAGCCATGCCTTCGAAAGTGAGCGTGAAGCAATGCAGTATCAATAGTGGCCAGACCATTGGGCCAGGTGTGCAGATCAACAGGACGGCCGTCTTGTTGCGCTCGCTCATGGCGCGGCGGAGGTAGGTGGTTTGCAGTTTGCCGGCGTTGATCCTGTTCCCGCCAAAGCTGGCTCCCTGGCGGTGACGGTAGCCGCTGTTTGCTGCCACCAGCACGGGGTGGCCGCGCAGGCGGGCCAGGCAACACAGGTACATGTCTTCGGCGAGTGACCCCATCCATTCGGGGAACCCTCCAAGCGTGTTCCACAATGAGCGCGGTATGAACAGGCAGGCGCCTATCACCATGGCAACTTCAGTGATAGTGGTCGTGGGGTTGGGTACAGGGTTGTAGAACGGATCGAGCAGACAGCCACGATCTACCAGTTGTCCCGTTTCCCAGTCGTATTGCGGCAGTGAGATGATGCTGGGTGTCGGCTGCTCGCATGCCATGGTGAGTAGAGTGGTTAGAGCATCCTCGAACAGCGCTGCATCGTTGTTGAGCAGCAATACGTAGTCACCACGCGCATGCGCAACCATGCGGTTGTTGGCTATGCAAAAACCCGCGTTTTCAGTTGAAGCCAAGAGTTCGACGTGGGGGTGGTGCTGGCGGATCCATGCCACCGAGTCGTCGCTGGAGGCGTCGTCGTGGATGATGATTTCGACCGATGCGGTTCCCAACTGGGTCTGCACTGACTTAATGCAATCACTCAGTACGTGCATGCCGTTGTAGTTGGCAATGCACACTGAAACAAGTGGGGCTGACGGCCTGTTCAGTGCCGGGTGGAGTTGAACCATTGCCATGTGAGGTGGAGTCCGGCGCCAAGAGACACTTGTGCAGTCCATCCAAAGGCAGCGCGGGCGCGATGGGATTGCAGTTGTACGCTGGGGGCGTCCACCGCGCGACTCGGCATGTAGAGTCGTTGCAGGTGCTTGCCGGAGACTTGTTCTATCAGGCCCAGCAGTTCATTGAGTGAGGTGCTTAGTCCGCTACAGGCGTTGAAGATGCGGCACCCCTGGGGGGATGGTGTTTCCAGGACTGTCAGCAAGAGACGGACGAAGTCATCGATATACAGGTAGTCACGGCAAGCAGAGCCATCACCCCAAATGTGCAGTTCTTGCCCATGGGCCAGTTTGCCCATCGCAGCCGGAATGATGCCAAACCCTGCGCGCTCGGGTTGCCCTGGGCCGTATAGGTTGGAGGGGCGCAGTACCGTGGCGTGCCCTGAGAATTGTTCACTCCAGGCTTCTATGAATTGTTCTGCTGCAATCTTGCCGGCACCATGGTAGGAGCGTGAATAGACGGCTTGATACTCGTCGCTTTGATCTTGCTGGCGGTGCATGAGTGTTCCACCGGAAGAGACGTAAATCAACCGTACATGGGGCGTGGACTGCAGTGCTTCCAGCAGTGCCAGGGTCGGGCGCAGGTTGTGTTCAAGTTCTTGAAGGGGATTGCCCGCGGATCCACCAGGCGTTGAAGCAGATGCAAGGTGAATGACTGCCCCCACTTTGGAAAGTAGCGGTGCCAAGTCGGAGGCGCTCTGGAGCGGGGTGTCGATAATGTGCGTTCCAACTGTTTGCAACGCGGCACGACTTCGAACCATTGCGATCATCGGGATTCCCTGCTGGGTCAGGGCGGCTTGCAAGGCTCGGCCGACGAATCCCCCGGCGCCAATCAGCAGGACAGGATCAGACATGGTGGCTCTGCTCCAGCAACTGTTGATAGGTTTGAACGTAGCGCTCTGCGCAATCGTCCCAGGTTCCCAGTGCATGCGTCACCCATGCGCGGGCAGCCGTGCCAATGCGTAGATTGGTCTGTGGATGTTCCAGTGTAGCCAATGCGTGCGCATATCCCTGTTGGCTATTGCACAGCAGGCCAGTTTGTTCATGGGCGATGAGGTCTGCGTGGGCAGGGAGTTGAGAGGCGATGATAGGGAGGCCTGCAGCCATGGCTTCTAGCATGACCTGCGGCCGCCCTTCGGCGTGTTGGCTGAGCGTGATCAGCCCCTGCGCCCGGGGAAACCACTCGGTGACCAACTGCTCTGGAGTCGCCGGGCCGTGATAGTGAACCCAGTGGGGCAGATCGATGGTTTCCTGCATGGGGCCAAAAAGGTGCAGTTGGCGGCTGCCGTCACCAAAAAGGGGTTGCGACCATTCAAGCAGTGATCCAAGCTTGTTGGCCGTCAGGCGGGTCACGGCCAGCCACAGGGGCGGGGTATGCATGGATCCGACTGAACGCTCTATGGCATACCAGCGAGGATCGATTCCGAACGGAATGCTGGCGATGCTGGCGTAGTCGCCAAACAGTTCTTTCAGTGGCTGCTCCATCCAGGTGGCGTTGGGGCAGATGGCGGCCCTGCGCCCACTGAGACACCGCCGCAGGGCTTGCTTCATCATGGGCAGGCGGAGCAACTGCATGTCGTTGCCCAAGACGGTAATCAGTGCGGGTTTGCCATCCTGGGGGAGGGGCAGGGCGCACTGTAACCAGTTGATATGGTAGATGTCATATGGGCTGCTGCGCCGATATACCGAACGCAGCATGTGCAGCAACTGGAGTGCGGCGGGAAATCCGGTCATTGGCCGAGTGCGCAACCAATGCGAGATGCCGCCAAGCTCCATCAGTTGGCCCAGCCATTGGGATTCCTGGGCTGTGGTGGCTGGTTGGATGCCCGGTGCCACATCGCCTGGTGGTGCCCACAGGCTGAGTCGAACGTCTGGTCGTCGAGCCAGCGCACCACTAATATTTGCAATGAATGTACCTCGCCAGTCCGTTGCATCGCGCGGATAGGTAGTGCTCACAAAAAGTGTGCGGATAGGGAGTGTTGAGATGGGGGCATGCAAGGTGTTGGTGGCCACTGCGGACGTGGCGGGGCCTGACTTGACGGATGCAATCATGCCGGAACAACAGTGTGTTGGAGCCAGTCCAGTCGCCCCCGTGTATCGATGATCAGCGATGCGTGTTCAAGCAGCAGATCGTAGTTGAAGGCATCGTGGTCGGTGGCCAGAACCAAGCAGTCGAAGCGAGAAATGTTCTCAGGCGTGAGTGGCTCGGAGTGTAGGTCGAAGTGGTAGTTGCGCTTGTGCGGAAAAATGGGCACGTGTGGATCACTGTAGGCGACTTCTGCACCTTTGGACTGGAGCAGCTCCATGATTTCAACAGCGGGTGATTCGCGTGTGTCGTCGATGTTCTTTTTGTATGCAAGGCCCAGCACAAGGATGCGGCAACCTTTGAGCGCTCGCCCTCGGTTATTGAGCGCATCCATGATTTTCCCGACAACCCAGTGTGGCATGTAGTGGTTGATTTCCCCGGCCAACTCGATGAAGCGAGTGTTGACGCCGTATTCGCGAGCCTTCCAGGTTAGATAGAACGGATCAATGGGGATGCAGTGCCCGCCCAGGCCAGGGCCTGGTTTGTAGGGAACAAAACCAAAGGGCTTGGTTGCGGCCGCGGCGATCACCTCATGGATATTGATACCCATCTTGTCGGCCACGATCTTCATTTCGTTGACAAGACCGATATTCACGCTGCGGTGGATGTTCTCCAGCAGCTTGGTCATTTCTGCAGCACGGGTGCTGCTGACAGGTACCATGGTTTGAATGGCGTGCTGATAGAGTGCCAAACCAAGCTGGAGGCAGCTTTGGGTGCTGCCTCCAATGACCTTGGGAATGTCCTTGGTGCCGAAATGTGGGTTGCCGGGATCTTCGCGTTCAGGTGAGAAAACAAGGGCACAATTCTGACCCGGCGAGAGCCCACGCAAAGCCATCCGTGGGGCCAAAATTTCTTCGGTTGTGCCAGGCCATGTCGTGCTTTCCAGGCTCACTAGTTGTCCAACATGCATGTGCGGCAGCGCGGCATCGATGGTGGCGATGATGAAGCTGAGGTCAGGCTCGCGATGTGCGTCCAATGGAGTGGGCACACAGATGATGAGTGCATCAAGTTCTGTGCTGCGAGAAAAATCAGTCGTCGCTTCGAAACCAAGGTCTAGAGCACGCTGCACACTCTGAGGAGCAATCCGTTCGATGTAGCTGCCGCTGGCATTCAGCTGTTGAACCTTGGCTTGGTCAATATCAAAGCCAATAACCTTGAGGCCCACTTCGGCAAAGCGCAGTGCCAAAGGTAGACCAACGTAGCCCAACCCGAAAATGCCAACCACAGCCTGCTTGCTGGAAATGCGTTGAGCAAGTTGTTGCAGTGGAGTGTTACCTGTTAGAAGAGATGACATGCAGAAGAACCATAAAATGACAATTGGCCTAACTGCATTGTGCATGACCGTTAGGTGAATGGGAAACGGCGCTCGATCATTTCTGCAGGATCTGCAACATGCCAGCATTTGCCTTGGCGTTGTCTTATTTGTTCTTTTTTACTCGTCCTCCACTTACCAATTTTTGGCCCCTGATGGCGACTTGGCTTTGTGCGAGCGTAGCTTGGTTTCTGATGTGGAAAGGCGCGTGGATCGGGTGCGTTGAAAACAGACGAGACTTGGCCACGCAATGCGCCTCCGGCCTGCTGCTCGCCTCTTTGCTCGCAAGCGCCATTGGTATCGTTCAGTACTTTGGCATCGCACCCGTAGTCAGCGACTGGATCCACCCGTCGCAGCCCGGCGTAGCCATGGGCCAGTTGCGCCAGCGCAACCAGCAGGCGTCGCTCCTAAGCCTGGGCCTGTGGGCGCTATGGTGGGTGGTGGCGCAGTCAGTCCGGGGCTTGGGGGATCGGGGCGAGGGGGGGCGGCAAAGTCCAATGCCTTGGCTTGCGGTGGGCCTGGGTTTGTTCTTGGCTTGGGCGCTGGCCCTGTTGGCCGTGGGCAGTGCAGCCACGGCGTCGCGTACGGGGTTGGCGCAGTGGTTGGTCTTGTGTGTGCTGCTGTTTCTGTGGCGCTCTACCTGGGGGCTGCTGCCTCTGGGCTTGGCTTTGGCGGGTTTGCTGCTGTACGGTTGGGCGGCCTGGCTGCTGCCGGAGATGCTGCTGCAGTGGACAGGTTTCCAGGCAGAGAGTCTGTGGGGCCGTTTTGGCGAGGCGCCGGGTTGTACCAGCCGCAGTGTGTTGTGGGCCAATGTGTGGCATCTGATTTTGCAAAAGCCTTGGACGGGCTGGGGCTGGGGTGAGTTGGACTATGCCCACTACATCACCTTGTTTCCAGGCACGCGCTTTTGTGTGTTGCTGGACAATGCCCACAATCTGCCTTTGCACTTGGCGGTGGAGCTGGGCCTTCCCGTGGCGTTGCTGGCTTGCGGCCTGGTTGCTCTGTGGGTGTGGCGTGCGCGCCCCTGGGCCGAAACCGACCCGGTGCGCCAGTTTGCCTGGGGCATTCTGGCGGTGGTGGGGCTGCACAGCATGCTGGAGTTTCCGTTGTGGTATGGGCCGTTCCAGCTTGTTACGCTGTGGGCGCTGGCATTGCTGTGGCGCGGTCCGGGGGTGGATTTTGCAGTGCGTGCAGTGCGGCGGGTTCCCTTGGGGGGGTGGGCGCTGGTGGGGGTGTCGGGCTTGGTGCTGTGGGCTGCTCTGGGTTGGCAATACCACCGTGTCAGCCAGATCTACACCCCGGTAGCGCAGCGCATGCCCTCCATGCGCGACAACCCCTTGGCACAGTTGCATGGCAGCTGGGTCTTCAAGGATGCCATTGGTTTCGCAGAGTTGACCACCATGCCGGTCAACCGCGAGACAGCACCGCAAGTCCATGCGCTGGCCTTGAGCATGCTGCATTATTCGCCGGAGCCCCGTGTCATTGAGCGCCTGATTGAAAGCGCCACGCTGCTGGGCCTTGACGACGAAGCCGCGTTTCACCTGCAGCGCTACCGGGCGGCGTACCCCAAAGACCATGAGCGCTGGCAGAAGAAGAACGGGATGTCGGGCGAATAGCTTATGCCTGGTCAGTCACCGGGTGCGGTTGCGGCGGCCCTGGCGTCAAGGGCACGTCTTCGTACAGTGCCTCCAGCGGCACTTGCAGGCCCACGCTGGCCCATTCGACGTGGCCGCCCGCCTCAATGGGGTGCAGCACCCAGCGCTTGCTGTCGCCTTCGCGGCGAAACAGATCCACGCTCAGGCGCTCGGGGTCGATCAGGGCGTATTCGCGCAGCGTGGGCAGTTTGCGGTAGGCGGCAAACTTGGCGCCCCGGTCGTAGGCGCTGGTGGCGGGGGACAGTACTTCCACCACCAGCACGGGGGCGCTTTTGCTATGGCTTTGCCCACGGTCGTCGTCGGCGCAGGTGACGAAGACGTCGGGGTAGAAAAATGCGTTGTCTTCTTCCACGCGCAGCTTCATGTCAGAGATGAACACGCTGCAGGGGCTGCCGCGCAGGTGGTTGCGCAGGGCCATGGCAATGTTCAGCGCTACGGTCACATGGGCGTCAGAAGCGCCCGCCATCGCAAATACTTCACCGTCGTGGTACTCGTGCTTGGTGCTTTGCTCGGCCTCCCAGGCGAGGTAGGCCTGGGCATCAAAAGCCGACTGCGGTGCGGGTAGGGACATGGCTCGCTCCGGGGTAGGTGGTCATGGTAGCAGTCTGCGCCTGGCAAGGAGCATCGCGCATCAGTCCGCCACATAGCTCCCCGACTTGCCCCCGTGCTTTTCCAGCACGCGCACGTCGTGGATGGACATGCCGCGGTCTGCTGCCTTGCACATGTCGTAGATGGTGAGCAGGGCCACCTGCACGGCGGTGAGCGCTTCCATTTCCACCCCGGTGGGGCCCACGGTTTCCACAGTGGCCGTGCAGGCAATGCCGGTAGCGCCGGGGTATTGGGCGCTGGCGGGGGCAAAGTCCAGTGCCACACGGGTCAGCGCCAAGGGATGGCACAGGGGGATGAGATCGCTGGTCTTCTTGGCGGCTTGAATGCCTGCAATGCGGGCAATGCCCAGCACGTCGCCTTTCTTGGCATTGCCAGCCTCGATGAGCGCCAGCGTGGCGGGCAACATTTCGATGCGGCCGCTGGCCACGGCAACGCGGTGGGTGGCGGCCTTGGCGGCTACATCCACCATGTGGGCCTGGCCTTGGGCGTCGAAGTGCGTGAGTGGGTTCATAGGTAAAGCTGCGACACAGGCGGAAACTTTGGCAAGACAGGGCATCATACGGCCATGCGTACCCCCTCGTTCCTCCGTACCGGCACCCACGCCCTGGTGGCAGGGTATCCGGCAATCTCAGATAAAAAACGGCCTTTTGCGCAATGTTTACAATCGCTGGCAGCTATTGTTTTTATAGCAAATGGCGTGTTGGCGCCCCTGCCGGTGCATGCCCAAAATCGTCTGCCCACTTTGGGTGATGGAGCCGAATTGACCACCAGTGTCGAGCGGCGCCTGGGCGACGGCATTGCGCGGCAGCTCTACCGCGATCCCGACTACCTCGATGACCCTGTGCTGGGTGAGTATGTGCAGGCTCTGTGGCAGAACCTGCTGGCTGCAGCCCGCGCCCAGGGGGAGCTTTCCTCCGAACTGGACGAACGCTTTGCCTGGGAGGTATTGCTGGGCCGTGATCGCAGTGTCAATGCGTTTGCACTGCCTGGGGGCTACCTGGGCGTGCACCTGGGCCTGATTGGTGTGACCGCCAGCCGTGATGAGCTGGCCTCGGTGCTGGCGCATGAGCTTAGCCATGTGACGCAACGCCATATCGCCCGCCTGGTGGCACAGCAAGGCAAGCAGACGCCTTTGTTGCTTGGCAGCATGATTTTGGCGGTACTGGCCGCCAGCAAGAACCCTGGCGCCGCGCAGGCCCTGGCCGTGGGTGGGCAGGCGCTGGCCATCCAAAACCAGCTCAACTTCTCGCGCGACATGGAGCGTGAGGCCGATCGCGTGGGCTTTGGCTTGATGGACGGTGCCGGATTTGTGCCCCAGGGCTTTGTCGCCATGTTCGACAAGCTCCAGCAGGCGAACCGGCTCAATGACAACGGCTCCTGGCCCTACCTGCGCAGCCACCCACTGACCACACAGCGCCAGGCCGACATGCAGGCGCGCCTGCCCGCCGGCAGCGCGCAGGCGCAGCCCACGCTGGAACACGCCCTGATGGCGGCGCGTGCGCGCGTGCTCTCGCGCCCAGGGGTCGATATCCTGCGCCAATGGATGGCCGAGCCCCAGGCCAGTGGCTTTGCCGACCTGCCGGCGCACCGTCGGGGAGCCGCCCTGTACGCTGCCGCACTGGCCGCCAGCAGCTTGCACGATGCGCCCCAGGCACGCAGCCTGCTGCCCCGCCTGGAACAGGCAGTGCAGGGCGATGCAGTGGCGCGGCGCCAGGTGGGGCTGCTGGCTGCAGAATTGGCTTTGGCCAGTGGCGACACCGGCACCACCCTGCGCCTGCTGCCGCAGAAACCCAGCACGCGGCCTGAATTGCTGCTGCGTGGTCAGGCGCTGCTGCAGGCAGGCGCCAAGAACTCCATGCCTGACACCGCCCGTGCAAGCCAGGCCGAGGCCTTGCAAACCTGGCTGGCCTTGCACCCGCGCGATGCGGGCGCCTGGCTGCAACTGGGCCAAATATGGCAGGCCCAGGGACTGCTGCTGCGTGCCGTGCGCGCCGAAGCCGAGGCCCATGCTGCGCGCTACGACTACGCCGCGGCGGTAGACCGTTTCAAGGCCGGGCAAGACCTGGCGCGCCGCAGCACCACGGCGGCCGATTTTGTGGAGGCTTCGATCATCGACACGCGGCTGCGTGCCGTGGAATCACTGCTTAGAGAACAGGTCGCCGAGCGCTGACTCGATCAGCAGGCCCAGCATCGAGTAGATCAGCGAGCCCAGCAATGCCGCACCAAAACCGTTGACGTGGAAGCCGTCGAGCACGCCCGCGGCCGCCCAGAACATCAGCGCGTTGATGACGAACAGGAACAGCCCCAGCGTGACGATGGTGACGGGCAGCGTCAGCAGTACCAGCAAGGGCCGCAGCACCACATTGAACAGCCCGATGACAAAGGCTGCGAGCAGTGCCGAGGGAAAGCTCTGCACCTGTACGCCGTTGTAGATATAGGCTACAAACAGCAGAGCGCAGGCGCTGAGCAGCCATTTGGCAAGGAGTTTCATGGTGCCAGCATAGCGCAATTGCGTGTCAGGAAGCAGCCGCTGCGCCCTGCTGGCGTGCCAGCATCCACTTGCCCAGCGCCAGCACCAGCAGGGCACCGGCTACGCCTGCGCCGTATTTCAGCGCCTCGTCCACGGGGGTGATCTTGGGCATCCAGGGCAGGGTTTCGGGGTTGACCAGTGCGGGATCCGACACGGCCATGGTGCCCGCAATCCAGCCCAGCAGCATGCCACCGAGCGTGATGATGACGGGGAAGCGGTCCATGAGCTTGATGACCAGTTGGCTGCCCCACACGATGATGGGAATGCTCACCAACAGACCGAAGACCACCAACGGCATCTGGTGGTGGTTCGACGCGCCCTGCGCTGCACCGGCGATGGCGATCACGTTGTCGATACTCATCACCAAGTCTGCCACGATGATGGTCTTGATGGCTGCCAGCAGCTTGTCGCTGGCCTGGATGTTGCCGTGCTCATCTTCCGGGTCGGGAGCCAGCAGCTTGACGCCAATCCACATCAACAGCGCAGCGCCCGCAAGCTTGAGGAAGGGGAAGGCCAGCAGCGTGAGTGCAAAGAAAATCAGCACCACGCGCAAGGCGATGGCACCGGCGGTGCCCCACAGAATGCCCTTGGTGCGTTGGTGCACCGGCAGCTTGCGGCAGGCCAGGGCAATGACGACAGCGTTGTCGCCGCCCAGAAGAATGTCGATCATGATGATCTGACCGACGGCGACCCAGAACTCTGGGGTCAGAAATTGTTCCATGGTGGATCTCGGGAAAAGGCAGAAAGGGGACGAAAACCCGCCAGGCATGGCTGGGGGCGAAGGTCTTGCCCGGCACCGTCTGGACGACAGTGCCCCGGCAGGCCGGGTGCGTGGCACCGTGTTGACGACCTGCCGATCCCCGCGCTGCCAGGCGATGCGGGATCGGAGCTACTCCCCTTCAGGCGCCATTATCTCCGGGTAAATGCCGTAGGGCCCTCCAGGGGGGGCAAGGGCCTACTTCCAGCGCACCGGCTCCAGGTGCACGCTGCCCAGGGCGCTGCTCAGGGTGAGCGCGCCTTCCTGCACCGTGGCTTGCAACTGCATGCTGCGCTCGGCAAGCTGCGCCAGGGCCTGGGATGCCTCGGTGGGAATACGCCAGACCTGCAGCCGGTCCAGGCGCGAGAGCTTGGATTCAATGCCCTTCCACCACACCTCGGCGGCGTGGTGGAAGCAATAGACGATCACCGCGTCGGCTTTGCTGCAGGCCTTGGCCAGGGGCTTGTCCTCGGGCTGGCCGACTTCGATCCAGACACGCTTGCGGCCCGTGAAGTCGGTGAGCGAGGCATCGGGGTCGTCCGGGTCCGACAGGCCCGCGCCAAAGGCCAAGGTGCCATCGCCGTTGCACAGGTCGTTGAGCTGGTGCGCGGCCAGCGCCAGCGCCGCCAGCCGCACCATCATGCGCTCGTCGGTCTCGCTGGGGTGGCGCGCCAGGGTGAGTGCGTGGTCGGCGTAGTAGCCGTGGTCGATGTCGGCGATCGCGAGGTTCGCCTTGAAGATGGTGGATTTGAGGGCCATGCAATGCTTGGTGATGAATGGGTGTCAGGAGGCTTGGATGGGCGCGGCAAAGAGGTCGGGCCGGGCCATTGCGCGCCAGCTGCGCACTTGTACGCCGCCGCGCTCGAAGGACGAATCCCCCCCATAGATCAGCCTCGGAGGCAAGGCCTCGTCCTGGGCGAAGCGTGCCGACTTCTGGCCCGCACGGATGTAGTCGCTGGTGGGGGTCTGTCCGGATTTGATCTCGATGGTTTGCAGCTTGCCGTGCGCTTCGAATAGCAGATCGGCCTCCACCCCATTGTTGTCGCGCCAGAAATACAGGTCGGCTGCCTGCCCTGCGTTGCAGCGTGCCTTGAGGTGCTCGGTAACGACCCAGTTTTCAAACAGCGCACCGCGCAGTGGGTGCAAGGGCAGCATGTCGGCGCTGCGTATGCCCAGCAGCCAGCAGGCCAGGCCGGTGTCCAGAAAATACAGCTTGGGTGTCTTGACCAGCCGCTTACCAAAATTGCGATGGTAAGGGGGTAACAAGAACACCACGTCGCTGGATTCGAGCACCGAGAGCCAGGCGCGCGCGGTGGTGTGGGTGATGCCCGCTTCGTCGGCCAGCGCATGGAGATTGAGCAGTTGCCCGCACCTTCCGGCGCACAGGCGCATGAAGCGCTGGAAGACAGACAGGTTTTGTACGCGCAGCACCTGGCGCACGTCGCGTTCCAGGTAGGTGGCGACATAACTGGCAAACCAGTCACCGGGGGATACGGCCTGGGTGTGCAAGGCGGGGTAACTGCCTCGCCACAGCAAGGTGTCCAGTGCCAGCGAGCCATCGGCCACACCTGCCAGTTCGGCGGCGGACAGGGGCAGCAGGCGGGTCATGCCCACGCGGCCAGCCAGCGATTGGGTGACTCCCGCCAGCAATCCAAACTGCTGCGATCCTGTCAGGATGAAGCGGCCTGGCGCACGATCAGTATCCACCATGCCTTGCAGATGAGAGAACAGTGCGGGCCATCGCTGGGCCTCGTCGAACACGGCCCCGTTGCGAAAGCGGGCCAGAAATCCACGCGGATCTTCTTCGGCAAACCCGCGCTCTATCGGGTCTTCCAGGCTGACATAGGGCTTGTCGGCAAACAAAGCGCGCGCCAGCGTGGTTTTGCCCGACTGGCGCGGCCCGGTCATAGCTAGTACCGGAAAGGTGTGCGCCAAACGCTGCAGGGTGGAGGAAAGCTGCCGCTCAAGCATGCAAAATTATACAAACAGAAGAAATAATATTCAATTTGTATAAATTATCGGTGGGGCAGACAAGCTCCTCCGGCACGGTCAGAAGCCAATGCGTCAGACGCGCCGGGCCAGCTCTGCCGCCTTGCCCACGTAGCTGGCGGGCGTCATGGCGAGCAGGCGGTCCTTGTCGGCCTGGGGAATGTCCAGCCCCTGGATCAGGCCGTGCAGCGCCTGGGCCGTCACGCTCTTGCCGCGCGTCACTTCCTTGAGCTTTTCGTAGGCGCCGGGCACGCCGTAGCGGCGCATCACGGTCTGGATGGGTTCGGCCAGCACTTCCCAGGCGGCGTCCAGGTCGGCGGCCAGGGCTTCCTCGTTGAGTTCGAGCTTGTTCAGCCCGGTCATCAGCGAGGAATAGGCCAGCACGCTGTAGCCCATGGCCACGCCGATGTTGCGCAGCACGGTGCTGTCGGTCAGGTCGCGCTGCCAGCGGCTGATGGGGAGCTTTTCCGACAGGTGGCGCAGGAGCGCGTTGGCCAGGCCCAGGTTGCCCTCGGCGTTTTCAAAGTCGATGGGGTTGACCTTGTGCGGCATGGTCGAGGAGCCGATCTCGCCCGCCTTGAGCTTTTGCTTGAAGTAGCCCAGGCTCACATAGCCCCAGATGTCGCGCGACAGATCCACCAGGATGGTGTTGGCGCGCGCCGTGGCGTCGAACAGCTGCGCCATGTAGTCGTGCGGCTCGATCTGGATGCTGTAGGGCTGGAAGGTCAGGCCCAGGCCCAGCGGCTCGGGCGTCTCGACCACCTTGCGGCTGAAGGCCTCCCAATCGAAGTCGGGCCAGGCCGAGAGGTGGGCGTTGTAGTTGCCCACGGCGCCGTTCATCTTGCCCAGGATCTTGACCTCGGCGATGGCGGCGCAGGCCGCGTGCAGGCGCATCACCACGTTGGCCAGTTCCTTGCCCACGGTGGTGGGGCTGGCGGTCTGGCCGTGCGTGCGGCTGAGCATGGGTACGTCGGCGTACTGGTGCGCCATCTCGCGCAGCCGTTGCACGATGCGCTCCAGCGCGGGCAGCAGCACCTGGTCGCGCCCGGCGCGCAGTTGCAGCGCGTGGCTGGTGTTGTTGATGTCTTCGCTGGTGCAGGCAAAGTGCACGAATTCGGCGGATTTCTCCAGCTCGGGGCGGGCCTCGAACTTGGACTTGATCCAGTATTCCACCGCCTTGACGTCGTGGTTGGTGGTTTTTTCGATGTCCTTGATGGCGGCCGAATCGGATTCGGAAAAATTCTTGACCAAGCCCAGCAAGTAAGCACGCGCTCCGGTGGAAAGCGGCTTGAATTCAGCAAACCCGGCATCCGACAGCGCAATGAACCAGGCGATTTCAACTTGCACGCGGCGGTGCATGTAGCCGTGCTCGCTCATGATGGGGCGCAGCGGGGCAAGCTTGGCGGCGTAGCGGCCGTCCAGGGGCGAGAGGGCGGTAATGGTGGTCAGGCTCATGGCGTGACATTGTAGGCGGCGCCTGCTGCGGGGGCGTCAGGTGGATGTGGGCGGCTGCCGATAGAATCAGCGGCCCGGCATCCCGGAATGCCCTGACGCTCTTTCAAGCAGAACCATGAAACTGATCGGATCCACCACCAGCCCCTATGTGCGCAAAGTGCGCATCGTGATGGCGGAAAAGAAGCTCGACTACCAGTTCCTGCTGGAAAACGTCTGGGCAGGCGATACCAGGATCGCCGCCTCCAACCCGCTGGGCAAGGTCCCTTGCCTGATCATGGAGGGGGGCGAGGCCGTTTTCGATTCGCGCGTGATCGTGGAATACCTCGACACCCTTTCCCCCGTGGGCAAGCTGATTCCGTCCACCGGCCGCGAGCGCGCTGAAGTCAAGACCTGGGAAGCGCTGGCCGATGGCCTGCTCGACGCCGCCATCCTGGTGCGCCTGGAAAACACCTTCGAAGGCCGCAAGACCAGCGAGCGCAGCCAGGCCTGGATCGACCGGCAGATGGACAAGGTGCACGCCAGCCTCAAGGCCATGGCGCAGGGCCTGGGCGACAAGCCCTTTTGCAGCGGCATCCACCTGAGCCTGTCCGACATTGCCGTGGGCTGCGCGCTGGGCTGGCTGGAGTTCCGCTTCCCCGACATCGGCTGGCGTGCCGAATACCCCAACCTGGCCAAACTCATGGACAAGCTCGCGCAGCGCGCCAGCTTTGCCGATACGGTGCCGGTGGTTTCTTGAGTTCCAGGTTTGTGCGCGGCGCTTGAGCCTGCGCACCAGACGGGGCGGCTCAGTGCCCAGAGCCGACAGATCTCATGCCGCCCCCCAGGATGGGGAGCAGCGGTAGAAAAAAGGTTGCGAAGCGTCCCGAAACGAAGAAGAGAGGGAGGGAGGAGAAGCGCTCCAGGGTTTCAGTCGCTGCCCGCAGGCGCGAAAGGCTTCGCAACACCAAAACTTGTGCTCTGTAGAGTGAGGCCGGACTCTCAAAGTTCCAGGCCCTATTGTGCAAATTTTTGCAAAGCGCGTGTCAGTTCAGGTGCTTCGCCTGCCGGGGCTCTGTTCCTGCAGGCGTTTGGCCTGGGTCCGCAGCCGTCGATTGTCGATATCGCAGGGCTTGCTGCCGTCACACCATCGTTACCAACCGGGCGACCGGAATCTGCACGCGTACATCCTTGTGTGCCACCGGGCCGGTGATCTTGCATGAGGGCTGAGCCGTGTTGCGCGGGATCAGCTCGCCAGTGGGCATGCCCGAGCGGTTCATCACCACCGCCACACGCGGCGTGGTGGCCGAGGGCCCGCGCTTGAGCACGACGGCGATCTCCTGCGTGGCCAGGCGCACAAACGCGCCGGGCGGGTAGACGCCCAGCGCCTTGACGATGGCCGCGCCTGCGGCGTCCACATGGTGTTCCTCGTCGTAGTAGCTGGCGTGCATGGCGGCGGTTACGGGCATGGGCCAGCGCGCAGCGCGGGGTGCCAGGCGGGCCGCAAAAATGTCGGCACGCTGGATCAAGCGTGCGATCTGCTGCGCTTCGGACTTCTCGTTCAGCGGGCCGGGCATGCGGTGGTGGTGGCAGCGCACGGCCTCCAGCCACACCGGGTCGGCTACCCCCAGGTGGCGCAGCAGGTGTTCGGAGCGGGCGGCGTGGTTCTCCACGGCGGCGATCTGGGCTGCGGTCAGGGGGTGTGCCTGCTGCACCAGTTGATCCTGCAGCTCGGTCATGGCCACGTTCATGCTCAGCGCGGCGCGGCCCAGCGTCAGCACCTTGGCTTCGGGCCAGCCCAGTACCTCGCGCGCCGTCAGCATGCACACGCAGGACACCAGCATGGCGTGCGTGGCGCTGTACAGCCAGGTTTCCTGGGCCGACAGGTAGATCAGTGCCAACACGGTCGCATCAGGGGTCTGGGTGGTGTGGCGCAGCAGCTCCTCGTGCAGTGCCTGAAAGCGTGAGCCAAAGTCGGCAGTCTGGGGAAAGCGCAGCAACTGCGTGGCGCGCTCCTGGAGGGCGGGCCAGTCAGCGGGGCCGGATTCCAGGGCCTTGCGCTCCGTGGGCTCCGCGGCGCTGATCTTCATGCTGGCGATTTCGCCCAGGCTGGTGTCGGCGATCAGCATGCGCTGCAGGCCCGCCATGTAGGCGCGGTGGCTTTCGCCGGATTCGTCGGTATCCACATACAGTTGCACGCCGCGTGCGAGCAGGGTGTTCAGATCCTCCCGGTTGCGGATGACGAAGCCCTTTTGCGCCAGCAGCGTTCCATCGGCGCCACGCAGCACAAAAGGCAGCGGCTGGCCGAAGTGGATGGACTCGATGCTGAGCGGTACGAGGTTCATGGTGTGGCCGCATTATCGGGCGCTGCCTGCGGGGGCAAAAGCATGCAAACCCCAGGTTTCAGGCGCCATTTCCATGGACACCTGATCTACCGCAAGGTTCAACTTGCAGGGGGAGCGCGCCGCAGCCTCCGTGCCATGCGGCCAAACCACTGCCCCAGATCGTCCACTGCCGTGAACACGGCCGGAATGACCAGCAGGCTCAGGAAGGTGGAGGTGATCAGCCCGCCAATCACTGCCACTGCCATGGGCGAGCGGAAGGTGGGGTCTGCTGCGCCAAGACCGATGGCAATGGGCAGCATGCCCGCGCCCATGGCCAGCGTGGTCATGATGATGGGGCGCGCGCGCTTGCGGCAGGCGTCCAGCAGGGCATCGAAGCGTGAGAGGCCGTGTTCGCGCCGCGCCAGGATGGCGTACTCCACCAGCAGGATGGAGTTCTTGGTGGCAATGCCCATGAGCATGATCAGCCCGATGAGCGAGGGCATGGAGAAGCTCTTCTGCGCAATCAAGAGCCCGACGAAGGCCCCGCCCAGCGACAGCGGTAGCGCCGCCAGGATGGTGACCGGGTGCAGGAAGTCCTTGAACAGCAGTACCAGCACGATGTAGATGCACAGCACGCCCGTGAGCATGGCCAGGCCGAAGCTGGCAAAGAGCTCGCCCATCACCTCGGCGTCGCCCACCGTGATCTGGCGCACGCCGGGCGGGAGCTTTTGCAGCGAGGGCAGTTGCTGCACCTCCTGCGTCACGTCGCCCAGCGGGCGGCCCGACAGCTCGATTTCGAGGTTGACGTTGCGCGCGCGGTCGTAGCGGTCCACCACGGCCGGGCCGCCGCTGAATTCGAGCTGCGCCACCTGGCCCAGCAGCACCGGGCCTTTGCTGCCTGGCACGGCCAGGCGCCCGAGCAGGGACAGATCCTGGCGCGCGCCGTCCTGCAGCTTGACCACGATGGGCACCTGGCGCGATGCCAGGTTGAGCTTGGGCAGGGCCACGTCGTAGTCGCCCAGGGTGGCAATGCGCAGCGTTTCGCCGATGGCTTGCGAGGTCACGCCCAGGTCGGCGGCGCGCGCAAAGTCGGGGCGCACGGCAATCTCGGTGCGCACCAGGCTGGCGGTGGACGCAATGCTGCCCAGGCCGGGGATGGTGCGCAGGTCTTTCTCCACGGCCAGCGCGGCGCTGTTGAGCGCCTGCGGGTCGTCGCCGGTGAGCACCAGAATGAACTTCTCGCCCGAACCGCCCAGGCCCACCTTGTAGCGCACGCCGGGCAGGCTTTCCAGCGCGGCGCGCAGGCCTTGCTCGATGCCCTGCTTGCGCGGGCGCTCGCCACGCGGTGCCAATTGGATGGTCAGCGTGGCCTTGCGTGTCTCGCTGTTGCCGCTGCCCATGAACGGGTCGGCCCCGGCCGAGCCGCCGCCGATGGTGGTGTACACGCTCTTGACATGCGCTACGCCCATCACGCGCTGGCGTGCGTCCTCTGCCACCGCACGCGTCTGCGCCAGCGTGGCGCCGGGCGGCAGCTCCAGGTACACCTGGGTCTGCGAGTTGTCGTCCGGCGGGATGAAGCCCGTGGGCAGCAGCGGGATGAGTGCCAGCGAGCCGATGAAGAACGCCAGCGTGGCCGCAAACGTGGCCCAGCGGTGGCGTACGCACCAGGCGGCCCAGCGCAGGTACACGCCCATCCAGCGCGGCTCGTGGTGCGCGCCCACAAGGGGCTTGAGGATGTAAGCCGCCATCATGGGCGTGAGCAGGCGCGCCACCACCAGGCTGGCGAACACCGCGAGCGAGGCCGTCCAGCCGAACTGCTTGAAGAACTTGCCCGCAATGCCGCTCATGAACGCCGTGGGCAGGAACACCGCGATCAGCGTGAAGGTGGTGGCGATCACCGCCAGGCCGATTTCGTCGGCCGCCTCCATGGCCGCCTGGTAGGGTGTCTTGCCCATGCGCAGGTGGCGCACGATGTTCTCCACCTCCACGATGGCGTCGTCCACCAGGATGCCCACCACCAGCGACAGCGCCAGCAGCGTGATCACGTTGATGGAAAAGCCCAGCAGGTACATGCCGATGAACGCCGGAATGACCGACAGCGGCAGCGCTACCGCCGAGACGAAGGTGGCGCGCGCATCGCGCAGGAACAGCCACACCACCAGCACGGCCAGCAGCGCGCCTTCGTAGAGCAGGTGCATGGAGCCGTCGTATTCCTCCTGTACCGGCGCGACGAAGTTGAAGGCCTCGGTGACCGTGAGCCCAGGGTGCTGGGCGCGCAGTTCCCGCAGTGCGGCCTGCACGGCGGCGCCGACCTCGACCTCGCTCGCGCCCTTGCTGCGCGCCACTTCGAAGCCCACCACGGGCTGGCCGTCCAGCAGCGCCATGGCGCGCGGCTCGGCAAAGGTATCGCTCACCGTGGCAAGCTGGTCCAGGCGCACCGTGCGCCCATCGGGCAATGCCAGCGACAGGCCGGCAAGCTCCTGCGCCGTCTGCACCGTGGCCAGGGTGCGCACGGGCTGCTCGCTGCCGCCCAGGTCGGTGCGGCCGCCCGCGCTCTCCTGCTGCACCTGGCGCAGCTGGCGCGAGATGTCGGCCGCCGTGGTGCCCAGCGCCTGCAGCTTGAGCGGGTCCAGCGCCACATGCACCTGCCGCTCCACGCCGCCCACACGGTTGACGGCGCCCACGCCGCGCACGGTGAGCAGCTTCTTGGCCACGTCGTTGTCCACGAACCAGGACAGCGCCTCGTCGTCCATGCGGCTGGACGCGATGGTGAACGCCAGCACGGGCTGCGCGGCCAGGTCCATCTTGGTGACGATGGGGTCGCGCACGTCGCCGGGCAGGTCGCCGCGCACGCGCGCCACGGCCGAGCGCACGTCGTCCAGTGCCTCCTGTGTGGGCTTTTCCAGGCGGAACTCGGCCGTCACCGTGGCGCCGCCATCCTGGATCTTGGTGTAGATGTGCTTGAGGCCCTGCAGCGTAGCGATGCTGTTCTCGATCTTGCGCGCCACATCGTTTTCGAGCTGCGCCGGTGCAGCACCGGGCAGTGCCACGCTGACCGAAATGGTAGGCAGGTCGATGTCGGGGAAGTTCTGCACCTTCATGGCATTGAAGGACAGCAGGCCGCCGAAGCACAGCAGCACAAACAGCATCAGCGCTGGGATGGGGTTCTTGATCGACCAGGTGGATACATTCATGCTGAATGCTCCTTATTTGATAGCTGGTTGCGCTTGATTGGCGGGAGCTGCAGCCGGTTTTTCTTCAGATTTCTCGGTGCCCGAGGCCACGCGCACCAGGTCCCCATCGTTGAGGAAGCCCGCGCCGCGCACCACCACCGGCGCACCGGCGTCCAGGCCCGAAAGAATCTCTACCCGGTCGCCCGCGCGCCGTCCGGGCTGTACTTTGAGCCGTTGCACGCGCTGGTCTGCGCCCAGCACGAACAGGTAGGTGAAGCCCTCGCGCACCACCAGCGCCTCCTGCGGCACGGTCAGCGCATCGCTCTGGCCGAGCAGGAATTCGCCGCGCGCAAACATGCCCGCGCGCAGGTCGGGGTGCGCGGGCAGGTCCACATAGACCAGGGCGTTGCGCGTTTGCGGGTCCACCGTGGGGGCCACCATGCGCAGCTGGCCCTGCACGCTGGCGCCGCTGGCCGCCGTGACCTGGGCTGCCGTGCCGGGACGCAAGCGGCCCAGCTCGGTGGCGGTGACTTCGGCGCGCCATTCCAGCCGCCCCTTGCGCACCATGCGGAACAGCTCGGTGCCTGCACCCACCACGGCGCCCACGGTGGCGCTGCGGGCGCTGATGACGCCGTGGTCAGGTGCGCGCACCTGGGTGTGCTGCAAGCGCAGCTGCTGCGCCTGCAGCAAGGCCTGGGCCGCCTCGACCCGGGCCTGCGCGGCTTGGGCGGCGGTGGTGTATTGCTCGATCTGCTGCGCGCTCAACGCGCCGCTGGCCTGCAGGGTGCGCGCGCGCTCGGCGTTGGACGCCGCCTCGGCCGCATGGGCCTTGGCTTCCAGCAGGCTGGCGCGCGCCTGGGCGACATCGGCCAGCACCATCTCGGCGGCAAAGGTGGCCAGCACCTGCCCGGCCTTGACGGTGTCACCCACGTTCACGCGCACTTCGGTCAGGCGCAGGCCGCTGCTCTCGGTGCCGATGCTGGCCTCCTGCCACGCGGCCACATTGCCGTTGGCCGCCAGGCGCTGGGCCATGGCGGTGCGTTGCGGGGGCTCGGTCTGCACGGTCAGGGCAGGGCGCGGGGCCTTGGTGCTGTCTTGCGCGTGCGTGGCGCCGGAGAACAGCAGCGCACCGCCCGTGGCCAGCATACAGGCCGCGGCCAAGGTGATGGCGGTGGGAGAGAGCGCGGAGAAAGAGAGGTTTCGCATTGGCATCTGTCCTGAAAAGTACTTTGAATGTTCCGTGGCGCTGCAAGTCACTGAGCCCCTGCCGCTTGAAGTTGGCGCGTAGATGGTCAGGGCTCCCGCGCAAGGGCCGCCAGCATTCCCAGGTGTGGGCGCTGGGAGCGTCCCCCTGCCCGCATCGCACTGCGATGCGAGAGCGGGGGGAAGGCGCGCAGCGCCACAGGGGGGTGTTTCATTCCCTCCACCCACCGCCTGCAGCGCGGTACAGGGCTACCCAGGCGCTGGCGCGCTCGTGCGCGAGCTGGGCCAGGGACTGGTCGGCCGCCAGGGCGGTGCGGCGCGCGTCTTCCAGCTCCAACTGGCTGGCCAGGCCCGCGCGCCAGCGCGCCTCGGTGGCGCGGAAGGCGGTGCGGTAGCCCTCGGCGGCGGCCTGGGCGCTGGCCGTGCGGCCCACGCTGGCGTCCAGCCGCACCAGGGCCTGCTCCACCTCGCTGACCGCCAGGCGCACGCGGGCGCGGTACAACGCCACGGCTTCGTCGTAGCGGGCGCGGGCGGCGTCTTCCTGGGCGGCGCGGCGGCCGCCGTCGAGCAGCGGCAGGCTCAGGGCCAGCGGGCCGATGGACCAGGTGTTCAGGTCGGTCTGCAGCCCCTGCGTGCGCACCTGGGCCGCGCCTATGGTGCCGCTGAGCGCCAGGCGCGGGTAGCGCTGTGCCTGCGCCTGGCCCACGTCGGCACTGGCGGCAGCGACCTCGCGCTCGGCGGCGTACACGTCGGGGCGCTGGGCAATCACCTGTGCGGGCAGCGCGGCAATGTGCAGCAGCGCATCGGACGGTGGCTGCAGTGGCGCAGGCGCCAGCAGGGGGCGCAGGGCGGTTTCGTCGCGGCCTGTGAGCGCCACCAGCGCCTTGAGTTCCAGCGCGCACTGCATGCGCTGCTGGGCGCTGCGTACCACGGCTTCGGCGGCGCTGGCCTGGGCCAGCGCGTGCGTGGCCGGGGCGGTAAAGCCTGCGCGCTCGCTCTGCAGCGACAGGTGGGCCGTCTGCGCGCGCGAGCGCTCATCGTCCTCGGCAATGGTCTGCTGCTGCAGGCAGGTGCGCAGGCCGCTGTACTGCAATGCCACCTCGGCCGCCACGCTCACGCGGGCGGCGTGCCACTGGGCCTGCGCGCCTTGAAGCCGCTCGCTGGCGGCACGTTCTGCGGCGGCGTTGCCGCCCCACAGGTCGATTTCCCACTGTGCCTGCAGCCCCGCCTGGGCTGTGCTGGCTACGGCGCGGATCGATTCGCTCACGCCCCGGCTGGCGCTGGCCTGCGCGTCCACCGAGGGCGCCAGCGCAGCGCGGCTGCCCGTCAGCACGGCACGCGCCTGCACGATGCGCGATTGCGCCTGCGCAAGGTCCGGGCTCAGCGTCTGCGCATCGCGTATCAGCCCTACCAGCAATGGGTCGCCCCACTGCGCCCACCAGTCGCCCAGGGCCTGCACCGATCCTTCGTGCGGCAGCGGGGCTTGCCAGGCGGCAGGGGTGGGTGCGTCCACCTGCGGCGCTGGGACCTGGGTGGCGCAGGCGGCCAGCGCCAGGGGCAGGCAGGCAGCCCACCACAGGCGGCGAAAGCGTGGGTCAGGCATGGGGAGGGGCCTTTCGGGAATGGAGGGTGGGGGAGGGCTGGGCGCGGCGGCGCTCGGCTTCGCTGTGCACCATGGCCAGGGCATAGCCTGCCAGTCGCTGCGCCCAGGTGGAAATGGCCTGCGGCCGCGTCAGCCGGGGCGCCACGGCGTGCAGCACGTCGTGCTGCGTCCACATCTGCATCACCAGCCCTGCAATGGAAAAGGTCAGGCGGTGCATGTCGTCGTCTGCCCGGGCCACGCCCAGGTGTCGGCATAGCAGGCGCAGCAGGGCTATGTGCGGGGTGCGGCATTCGCGCTCGATCAGCTCGGGCCACACATGCGTGGGGTCCAGCAGCTCGCGCATGTGCAGCCGCAGCGACTGGCGCATCAGGTCGTCGTGCCGCAGCGGCTCCAGGTAGCTGTCAAAGTAGCGCTGCAGTGCCGTTTCCAGCCCGATACCTGGTTCGCTGAAGTAGGCAATGGGCTCCTGGCTGCTGCCCAGGGGCTCGTAGAACGTGGCGGTGTACAGGGCGGCCTTGTCACCAAAGTGGTAGGCAATGGCGGCCACGTTGGCACCGGCTTCCTGGGCAATGGAACGCACCGACGTGCGTGCATAGCCCTGCTGTGAAAACAGCCGCAGCGCCGCCAGCAACAGCCGCTCGCGCGTGGGTTCGCCGTCGCTGCGTGCGTTGCGGGGTATGGATGGTGGAGTAGGTTCACGGGCGACCATGGGGCCGCATTAGAACATTAAATTCAAACAGTTGTTTGAAAGTGCTGTGTTAGCCGACCATAGTCGCGTTGACCATCGCAGCTA
The DNA here is from genome assembly GCA_016192425.1 of Burkholderiales bacterium. Lineage (GTDB taxonomy): Bacteria > Pseudomonadota > Gammaproteobacteria > Burkholderiales > Burkholderiaceae_C > Simplicispira. The sequence goes on along the minus strand of JACPUE010000028.1, from coordinate 9,467 downwards.
CAGCAATGCCTACGGCGATGCCGGCCACGATCTCCCATCGGGTATGGCCCATGCGTTCGCGCAGCACTTGGTGATCTGCCGTATCGGCTGCCAGCTTGTTGATGGCGGTGGCGTGCTTCCCGACCTGTTGGCGCAAGCTGTTGGCGTCAAGCATCACGACAAAGGCCAAGGTGACGGCAACGCCGAAGGCGGGTGTTCCTATGCCATCCTTGAGTGCAATGAGTGCGGCCATGCTGCTGACGATGGTGCTGTGGTTGCTGGGGAGCCCTCCATAGCCAATCAGGCCGAATGCGAGTTTTTTGGCCTTGAAGCTGTTGATAACGAACTTGGAGATTCCAGCGACGAGCCAGGCAAGAAATGGGGTCAAGGCGTAAGAGAAGTCCAAGATCACCCCCGCACCGGCCAAAGCGCCCAACTGCAAGCGGCGATCCAAATCAGTATGGTGAGCAGCAACTGCCAGTCCACGAATAATGCGTCTGTGGGTGACTCTCCCCCATCCAGCGCCTCGACCACGAACCAGTAGCGGAACAGGCCGAACAGCACCAACGGCACCGTGATCACCAACTCGGGCTTGGTGGACATCACAAACATGCTGTAGAAGAGCAATGCCCCGGTTGCAGACATCTCGGCATAGCGATCTACCAGTGCGACAGTGTATTTTTCGAGCACTTGGCGGCCCTCTGTGCCGCTCTGGCTGAGCTCCTGGCGCCGCTTGACGGCTGCCAGATACAGTGCCAGACACAGGGTTGTGATGAACATCCAGGAAGACACTGGAACCTCCAGGGCCATGGCTCCTGCGTAGACGCGCAGGACAAAACCGATGGCGATGGTGAAAATGTCAACCACTGGTTGGTGCTTGAGAGCGAAGGTGTACGCAAAATTCAAAGCCAGATAGGCCGCGATGATCAGCCCTACCTTGGGGGCTGTGAACCAGCCCCACACCAGCACGGCGTAAAGAATTGCCAGCAGAATCAATGCGCTGGGCAGCGCGACGACGCCAGAAGCCAGCGGGCGCGTCTTGGACTTCTTGGGGTGGCGACGATCGCGCTCAATGTCGTGCAGATCATTGACGACATAAGCGGCCGATGATGCGATGCAAAACAACAGCATGGCCAGCAGCGCATGACTGACAGCCCTGCCGTCCATGAAGGTACCGGAAAACATCAGCGGAGCCAAAACAAAGCCGTTTTTGACCCACTGCTTTGGACGCACGAGCTGGATGAGACCCATCATGTGCATGCGAGATGAGTAGGTGGTTGCGGTACCATTCATTAATTTTTGAGCCTCGGCGGTGACACCCAATGTTTGCCTTGTCCAAACTGGCGATCAGCTATGCCATTTTTGCACTCATTGCAACCGCAGCAAACATCAGCGCTCAGGATCTGCTTATTCGTACCTACAGTGGCGAGTTTTCCGTTATTGCCTCGGTGACACTTGGCACGGGAGTCGGGCTTGTCGTTAAGTACATTCTGGACAAGCACTATATCTTTCGTTTCCAAGCACGCAGTGTTGGACATGACACTCGGATTTTCGCACTTTACACAGTCATGGGAATGGCTACGACCATGATTTTCTGGGGCTTTGAGTTTGGTTTCCACCATGTTTTTGAAACCAAAGAAATGCGTTACCTTGGCGGTGTGTTAGGTTTGTCAATCGGCTACTTGGCCAAGTACCACCTCGACAAGCGCTACGTTTTCCGGGCGGGGCTCGGATGAGGCCAGTGGGCTCGTGGGGGCGTTTGAGTGCCGATCCTCACCATGTTGTAGGTCTTTCGGATCTGCACAGTGTCAGGGATGTTGTTGCTCAAGGGCCTCATCCAGGTGTGGCCCATGGCATGGGCCGCAGCTATGGTGACGTATGTCTGAATCCGAGAGGCACACTCTGGGCCACGACAGCCCTCGATCATTTCATCGCTTTTGACAGCTCTACCGGGCGTCTCGTGTGTGAGGCGGGAGTTCTGCTCAAGGACATCCAACGGCTGTTTATTCCCCGTGGCTGGATTCTTCCTGTCACTCCAGGTACTCAGTGGGTGACTGTTGGCGGTGCCATCGCGAACGACGTGCACGGCAAGAACCACCACGTGTTGGGATCATTTGGAGACCATGTCAAAAGTCTCACCATTGCACGTACTGACGGAGAAATCATCCAGTGCGGACCGGACGAGTGCGCAGAGTGGTTCAGTGCTACGGTGGGTGGGATCGGCCTCACCGGGGTGATCACACAGGCGGAGATCCAGTTGCGTCCCGTGAGTGGCCCATGGTTGGACACAGAGACCATTCCCTATGCTGGCCTGGATGAGTTTTTTCGGCTTGCGGATGATTCCGAGGCTGCTTGGGAGCACACCGTGTCATGGATTGACTGTCTGGCGCCGGGCCGTGGACGGGGTCTGTTCATGCGAGGCAATCACACCCATACCGAACACGGCCCGGCGCCCAAGGCACGCAGTTTCGGTGTTCCTGTGGCACCCCCTGTTTCCATGGTCAACCAGCTGTCCTTGCGTCCCCTGAATGCAGCGTACTACCACCTCCAGCGGTGGAAGGCGGGGCGTTTTGTCTCTCACCATGAGTCATTTTTCTACCCTCTCGACCATCTGCGCGATTGGAATCGAATGTACGGTCCCAAGGGGTTTTTTCAGTATCAGTGTGTGGTGCCGCGCGATGTGGGGCAAGACGCAGTTCAGGCCATGCTGAGAGAGATATCCCGATCAAGGGATGGCTCGTTTCTTGCCGTGCTGAAGACGTTCGGCAACCGCCAGCCCTTGGGGATGCTGAGTTTCCCGCAACCCGGGGTGACACTTGCACTGGACTTTCCAAACCGGGGTGCGCGCACGCACAAGCTGTTCGAGCGTCTGGATGCGATCGTCCGTGAGGCGAGAGGGCGTCTGTATCCGGCCAAAGATGCACGAATGCCCAGAGATCTTTTCGAGGCTGGCTATCCGCGCTTGACAGAATTTATGAAGTACCGGGATCCGGGGATCAGTTCCGGTTTTTCACGCCGCGTGCTGGGAAGTTGAATGCAAAAAACCAAGAAGATCGTCATCGTTGGCGCCACATCTGCGATTGCGGAACGATGCGCCAGGCGTTGGCTGGAGCAAATGCCTATCGATCTGACATTGGTAGGACGCGATGCGCAACGCGTTGAACGGGTGGCGGTGGATCTCAGAGTTCGCAGTCCACAATCAGAGATTCGGGTTGTTGAGGCAGATTTTTTGGACCCGGTGGCCATAGATGCACTGGTCGGGGCAATCGCCCAATCGGGTCACATTGATGTCGCACTGATAGCCCATGGATCGTTGCCCGAACAAACCGAGTGTCAGTCTGATCTGGCATCTTGTCGCGATGCGCTGGAAATCAACGGTGTGTCGCCGGTTCTCTTTGCAGAGGCCTTCGCCAAACAAATGGAAATGGCCAAGTGTGGCACCCTGGCATTGATTGGGTCTGTGGCAGGAGACCGAGGGCGGAAATCCAATTATGTGTATGGCGCCGCCAAGGGGATGATCGCACGTTATGCCCAAGGGCTGCAGCACCGTTTTTCAGGGACAGGTGTCAAGGTCGTTGTGGTAAAGCCTGGCCCGACCGACACACCTATGACTGCTCATCTCAAGGCAAAGGGAGCCAGGCTGGCGAAGGTTGACGATGTTGCAAAGGAGATTGTCGATGCGGTCATGGTGGGAAGGCACATGCTTTATACGCCAGGAAAATGGGCAATCATAATGAAAATAATACAGCACATGCCCTATAAAATATTCAACAAACTGAATATCTAGTACTGTGATATTTTGGCAAGACAGTGTCTTGTGTTTAATGCAAATATCATGTAGAAATATATTTCACTCGTCAAAATTAAGGTATTAGCTGATATTTTGAAGCGCCTTATGTGTCCAGCACCTCCTCAGTGGCTTCGCTTGCCTTCCAAGAAAAACTGGCTTGGCGCCAGTGTATGGATTGCCATTGCTGTCGTTTTGTGGTTCAGTGAAGGGCCCTCTGTCAATACGGGGGACTGGGATCGGGTTACAGTGCCCGCCGGATTTTTGGCGCCCGCTTGGGAGCCCATGCAAACACAGTATGCGTTGGGTACTCCGGCAAAAATTGCCAATAACAGCAGCATGGGCGTAATGCTCAGCACCATAGGTTGGATCATTCAGGGCGCGGGACAAACTACATTGCTGACCAGGCCCATCTTTTTTGCCTTGGCATTGGTGATGGTATTGGGAATTTTTTTTCTCGCGCGTCAGAAGAATAATTCTTCTGATATTTTGGTGCTGAGCGTATTTTTTTTGGTTCTACTGTGCTACGCGGTTTATCTTAAATCATTCTATGGCGAGGCGTTGGTCTTGGCTCTGGCGCCGATGCTATGTGTTGGCATAAGGCGGTTGGTGCTGGAGAACAAGGCCTTGCTTTTTACATTGAGCGCGGTGGTTGTTCTTTACGCAAAGCAGCAAATGATTTTTGTTGCTCCTGTTATTTTGATTTTGTTGCTCAGAAACATGTGGCTTTATGGGGCTGCCAATCCAAAACTCTGGGCCTCCTTGCTTTGCATCATTTCTGTTTGTGCCATGCTTTTTGGGGCACATCCTGAAAACAAGGCGCCCAATCAATACAACCGCTACTTCAACGGCGTGGGTTGGAGTCTTTTGCAGTCGTCCAACTGGCCTGCCCAGCGGTTTGAAGAGCGACACCCATATTTCTACCAGCACCAGCACCAGCTAAAAACTCTATTCTCTGACGCATTGCCACATTACAACTACCTGGGAACTTCGTACTTACCAACAGCCAGCACCTTGTTGGATACTGCCAGAAATTCAGAAAGCACAGAAGCGCAGAAGAAGCAGGCGAAGGACCTTTTTGATCAGCTTGTCGTGCAAGGCCGTCCGGATGTCTATCTGTTTACCTTGGTGCAACACCCTGTGATTTTGTGGCAACTGGTAAAAAATACTTATCTGACCTTAGTGCGCTCACACTATGTTGTCGACTACACCCGCTCAGGATTGCGTCTGACTCCAGCAGTTGCACAGGTTCTGGGCAATGCACAAACCCTGCTCGCCCGTATGTTTGGCTGGATATTTATCGTAACGCTCCTGATTGCGCTGGTGTACTGTAGATCGCTGTTCTCCGCTGCTATTGCTGTATGGATGCTGCTCGCGCCTTTGGCGGTGGTGGCGGGCGACGGGTATTTTGAGTTCGAAAAGCATATGACAGCTTTTTTCATTTTCTTACCCTGCGCTTTGATGGCTGTCATATTGAGCGCGCCCCAGTCATCCGCTGTCTCACCTTCCGAAAACAGCCTCCCATAAGGCTAGCACCGCTGCTTGTTCCGCTTGTAGTTCTGCAAAGGGCCGCTGCGTAGGCACTTCGTCCAGCCGCGCACGGTGCTGCACGCGGCGCAGTTCGCGGTAGGCGCTGGCAGCTGCCTGGCCTACGCCGGGGGGGAGCAGGCCTGCGGCCTCTGCGCGTTGCAGCAGGGCGATGTTGCCCACGTTGTCCACCAGTTCGGGGTGGGCCGCAGACTGCGACAGCACCAAGTACTGCACGGCGAATTCGGCGTCCACCATGCCGCCGGGGCTGTGCTTGACGTCGAACTGTCCTTCGGGTGCGGGGTGCGCTGCGCGCACGCGCTCGCGCATGGTGTGGATTTCGTCGCGCAGCGCCTGCGGGTCGCGTTCTGCGGTGATCACGGCCTTGCGTACGGCATCAAAGCGCTGACGCAGCGGGAGGCGGGTGGCTGCGGCACTGTCGGGGGCGTCGGGCAGGTCCTCGCTGCCCAGCACGAAGCGGGCGCGTGTCATGGCCTGGTGTTCCCAGGTCCAGGCGGTGTTGCTGCCGCGCTGCTGCTGGTAGTTGGCGTAGGCCTCGAAGCTGGTGACCAGCAGGCCGGAGTTGCCGTTGGGGCGGAGCTGGGTGTCGATCTCGAACAGGTCGCCCTCGCCCGTCTTGACGGTGAGCCAGTTGATGAGCTTGCGCACGAAGGCGGCGTAGATCTCGGGGGCGCGTTCGTCGTCGTCGTCGAACACGAATACGATGTCGAGGTCGCTGCCGTAGCCTAGCTCCTTGCCGCCGAGCTTGCCGTAGCCGATGATGCCGAACTGCGGCGTGTCACGGTGGCGGTTTTTCAGGCGGCTCCAGCACCATTGGGCGGTGATGCGCAGCACGCTGTCGGCCAGGAGCGAGAGGTCGTCGGCCACCTGCTCTACGGTGATGCGGCCTTCCACGTCGCGCGCCAGGGTGCGGAAGGTTTCCGCATGGTGCGCGCGGCGCAGCAGGTTGAGCAGTGCTTCGTCGTCGTCTTCCTGGGTGGAGCGCAGGGAGGCCAGGCGCAGTTGCAGGTCGCGCTCGAAGTCGGCTGCCACAAAGCGTTCCGAGAGCAGTTGGCTGCCCGCCAGTTCGTCGATGACGCCGGGGTGCTGCAGCAGGTAGCGTGCAGGCCAGCGCGCTGCGCCCAGCAGGTGCAGCAGTTGCTCGTGCACGGCAGGGCGCTCCAGCAGCAGGGCCAGGTAGCTCTCGCGGCGCATCAGCGGTTCCAGCCAGTTGACCAGGCGCACGGCGGCTTCTTCGCCCACGCGGCCGTCGCGTACCCACTGGGCGGTGCGCTGTACCAGGCGCAGCAGGCGTGTACGGGCTTCTTCGCGCAGTGCCGCCACGCGCGGGTGGTTGCGCCACTCGGCCACGCGCTCGTGCAGCAGGGGAGGGAGCTGTTCGAGCAGGTTTTCCAGTTCTGGCGTGTCGGAGGTGCTGGTGGCGCTGCCGCCATTGCAGCCGTTGCATTTTTTGGGTTCTTCGGCACCTAGCAAGGTGTCGAATTCTTGTGCCACCAGTTCGCGGTGCAGGTTCAGCTCGTGCAGGAAGGCAGGGCAGTCGGGGTAGCCCATGGTGTGGGCGATCCAGGCCAGGTCGTCGTCGCGCGTGGGCAGGATGTGGGTCTGCTGGTCGTCCAGGTACTGGATGCGGTGCTCCACGCGGCGCAGAAAGATGTAGGCGCGTGCCAGGGCGTCGGCGGTCTGCGGCGGCATGAGCCCGGCGGCTGCCAGGCGCGGCAGTGCGTGCAGCGTGGGGCGGCGGCGCAGTTCGGGGAACTGCCCGCCGCGCACCACCTGCAGCAGTTGCACGGTGAACTCGATTTCGCGGATGCCGCCGCGAGAGAGTTTGACGTCGTTGGCGCGCTCGGGGTGGCCCGCGCTGCGCTTGGTGGCGTGTTCGCGGATCTGGCGGTGCAGGCTGCGCAGCGACTCGAACACGTTGTAGTCCAGGTAGCGGCGGAAGACAAAGGGCAGCACCACGCCGCGCAAGGCCTGCACGGCCGTGCCGCCAATGCTGTCGCTGGGCGCCACCACGCGGCTCTTGAGCCAGGCAAAGCGCTCCCATTCGCGGCCCTGCACCTGCAGGTATTCCTCCAGCGCCGCCAGCGAAACAGCCGGCGGCCCCGAGTTGCCGTTGGGCCGCAGCGCCAGGTCCATGCGGAACACGCAGCCGTGCTCGGTGGTGTCGCCCACTGTGGTGTGGATGAGCCGGGCCACGCGGGCAAAGTATTCGGGGTTGGAGATGCGTCCGCGCCCGTCGGGCGTGCCGCAGGTCTCGCCGTCGTGCTCGTATACGTAGATCAGGTCGATGTCACTGGACACGTTGAGCTCGCGCGCGCCCAGCTTGCCCATGCCGATGATCCAGAACTCCACCGGTTGCCCTTCGGGGCCGCAGGGGTGGCCGTGGCGGCTGTCCAGTTCCGCACGCGCTTGGCGGCAGGCCTGGTCGAGCGCGATTTCGGCCAGTTCGGTGGTGGCCTGGGTGATGGCGTCCAGCGGCGCCTGGGTGCAGCAGTCCAGCTCGATGAGCCGTGCCATCACCAACTGGCGCAGGATGCGCAGCGCCGCGGGCAGGGGCTGGCCGCGCTCCTGCAGGGCGGCCAGCGTTTGCAGCATGCTGGCGCGCACCGGGGCGCCTGGGGGCAGCAATTGCCATTCATCGGCGTAACGGCGCTGCAGACGTTGGTAAAAGCGCGAGTGCAGGGCCAGGTCGAGGGTGGGGGCGGCGGTGGTCACAGTGGTGGGCGGCAAGACGGCTGAAAAACAAGTGCCTGGGAGAAGGAACCGGCACCGGGGGTGCGGGTCATAATCCCGGCCACATCCAATACCTGCCATGAACGTGCCTGCTGCCCATCCGACGCGCCTGCTCCGAACGATGGCATGGCTCGCCCGGTGGTCGCTGGGGCTGTTGCTGGGGGTGGCATTGCTGATAGCGGTGGCCTGGGGGGCGCTGCATGGCTGGATTGTGCCGCGTATCGGAAATTACCGTGCGCAGCTGCAAGAGCAGGCCACGCGGGCCCTGGGGGTACCGGTGCGGCTGGGCACGGTGACGGCGCGCACCGAGGGCTTGATCCCGACCGTGGAGCTCGGAGATGTGGCCTTGCTCGACACCCAGGGCCGCGAGGCGCTGCGCTTGCCGCGCGTGGTGCTGGCGGTTTCGCCCCGGTCGCTGTGGAACTTTGGTTTCGAGCAGCTGTACATCGAGAGCCCCGAGCTGGACATCCGGCGCACGCGCGAGGGGCGCATCCTGCTGGCGGGGCTGGAGCTGCCCGACCAAGGGCCGGGCGACGGCGCGGCGGCCGACTGGTTTTTTGCGCAGCCGGAACTCGTCATCCGCGGCGGCACGCTGCGCTGGACCGATGAACTGCGCGCTGCGCCACCCTTGGCGCTGCAGGACGTGGACATCGTGGTGCGCAATGGCAACTGGCGCCACAGCCTGCGCATCGACGCCACGCCGCCGCCCGAATGGGGTGAACGCTTCACCCTGATGGGCCGGTTCCGCCAGCCGCTGCTGACCACCCACAGCGGGCGCTGGCAGGACTGGAGCGGGCAGTTGTATGCGCAGTTTGCGCGGGTCGATGTCTCGCGCCTGCGCCACCATGCCGACCTGGGCATTGCGGTGGCGCAGGGGCGCGGGGCCGTGCGCGCCTGGGTGGACGTCGAGCGCGGCCAGTGGATGGGCGGCACCGTGGACCTGGCGCTGGCCGACGTGAACACCACCCTGGGCGAGAAGCTCCAGCCCCTGGTGCTGCCCTCGGTGCAAGGCCGCCTGGGGGCGCGGCGCCTGAGCGGGGGCATGGAGGTCTCCACCCAGAACCTGCAGTTCACCACCGACGACGGGTTGCGCTGGCCCGGCGGCAACGCCCGCTTCAAGCACACCGATGCCCGCAAGGGCAGCCCCGAGCAAGGCGAATTCCAGGCCGACAGGCTGGATCTGGCCCTGCTGGCACGCGTTGCCGACCGCCTGCCGCTGGACGTGCAGGCGCACCAGGCGCTGCGCACCTACGTGCCGCAGGGACTGGTGGAAACCATCGAGGCGCGTTGGCAGGGCGCGCTGACCGAGCCCCGCAGCTACCAGGCGCGCGGGCGGGTGACGGGCCTGTCGCTGGCGGGAAAGCCGCAGACCGCCGAGGTGGAGGGCGCGCAGGCCCAGGCGATCGGGCTGCGCGGTGCG
>JACPUE010000024.1 GCA_016192425.1 Burkholderiales bacterium | reverse complement strand
TGGGCGATGCGGCCTACCAAAGCGCCGTGATCCCGGCCAATACCTACACGGGCCAGACGCAGGATGTGCCCACGGCCGCCATCCCCAACTTCCTGGTGACCCATGCCGGTGTCTCTGACGAGCTGGCCTACCAGATGGCCAAGCAGATGTACGAGCACCTGGACACGCTGCGCGCATCGCACAATACGGCCAAGGCGATTGCGCGCGACCATGCCATCAAGGGCATGCCGCTACCGCTGCACCCCGGCGCCGAGCGCTACTACCGAGAGCTAGGGCTGGTCAGGTAAGCACCCATCCCAGGCAAGAATAAGACAAAGCCCACGGATCCACCTTTGCACCGAGAGGTTTCCATGCACAACGACGACGAGACAAAACCCACTGGCCTGACCGGCGCCCTTTTCTGGATCGCCATCGCCTTCTCCTGCTTCCAGCTCATCACGGCAGCGTTCAGCCCCCTGTCCAGCCAGGTGGTACGCGCCATCCATGTGGGCTTCGTCATCCTGCTGGTGTTTACAGTGCACCCGCCGTTTCACCGAAGCGGGGGCGGACTGCAGGCTGCAGGCAAGGCATTGGGCTGGGCGCTGGGACTGGCGGGCTTTGCCCTCAGCCTGTACCACTGGGTGTTCGAGGCCGACCTGACGCAACGGGCGGGCGAACTGATTGCCATGGACTGGGTGGTGGGCGTAGCCACCATCGCGCTGGTGTTCGAGGCCGCGCGGCGTGCCATGGGCTGGGGCCTGCCGCTGATCTGCGGCCTCTTCCTGGCCTACGCTGTGTTTGGCCAGCACCTGCCCGGCGTGCTGGCGCACCGAGGGTTCGGCCTGGACCAGATCGTGGGCACGCTGGGCTTTGGCACCGAGGGCATCTACGGCACGCCCACCTACGTGTCGTCCACCTACATCTTCCTGTTCATCCTGTTCGGTGCGTTCCTGGAGCAGGCGGGCATGATCGCCCTGTTCAATGATTTTGCCCTGGGCACCGTGGGCCATACGCGCGGCGGACCGGCCAAGGTATCGGTCATCTCGTCGGCGCTGATGGGCACGATCAACGGCTCAGGCGTGGCCAACGTGGTCACCACCGGGCAGTTCACCATTCCGCTGATGAAGCGCTTTGGCTACAGCCCGGCGTTTGCGGGCGGGGTGGAGGCCACCTCCAGCATGGGCGGGCAGATCATGCCGCCAGTGATGGGCGCTGTCGCCTTCATCATGGCCGAGACCATCAACGTGCCTTATGTGGACATCGTCAAGGCGGCTGTGATCCCGGCCATTCTGTATTTCTTCACCGCTTTCTGGATGGTGCACCTGGAGGCCGGCCGCAAGGGCCTGCTGGGCCTGCCCAAGGACGAATGCCCCAACCCCTGGACTGCCGTGCGCGAGCGCTGGCACCTGCTGCTGCCGCTCATCGGCCTGGTGTGGCTGCTGTTTGCAGGCTACACGCCTATGTTCTCGGGCACCGTGGGGCTGGCGCTCACGGTGGTGCTGATCTTTGGCGCTGCCGTCATCAGCGGCGTGCAGGGCCTGGCGCTGCGCGGGCTGTTCTGGGTGCTGCTGGGCCTGGCCTGCGCAGGCTTCTTTTACTTTGGCGTAGGCACCTTCATCGTGGTGACCACACTGCTGGTGGTACTGACCTACATCCGCCGCACGGGGCAGGACGCCCGCAGACTGGCCGTAATCGCCCTGGCCGACGGCGCACGCCATGCCTTGCCCGTGGCCATTGCGTGCGCGCTGGTGGGGGTGATCATTGGCACCATCAACCTCACGGGCGTAGCGGCCGAACTGGGCGGGCGCATCATCGCCGTGGGCGAGCAAAGCCTGTTCCTGGCACTGGTGCTGACCATGGTGACCTGCCTGGTGCTGGGCATGGGCATCCCCACCATTCCCAACTACATCATCACCAGTTCGCTGGCCGCACCGGTGCTGCTGAAGCTGGGCGTGCCGCTGATCGTCTCGCACATGTTCGTGTTCTACTTCGGCATCATGGCGGATCTGACGCCGCCCGTGGCGCTGGCTGCCTTCGCTGCAGCGCCCATCGCGCGCGAATCCGGCCTCAAGATCGGCGTCCAGGCCATGCGCATTGCCGTGGCAGGGTTTGTGGTGCCGTTCATGGCGGTGTATGACCCCGCACTGATGCTGCAATCGGGCGGCCCGCTGGACACGGCCTGGGTCGTCGTGAAGGCACTGCTGGCCGTGGGCATGTGGGGAGCGGGGGCCATCGGCTTCCTGGTCGGGCCGCTCAACATCGTCGAGCGGCTGGTGGCCATTGGCGCCGCAAGCCTGCTGGTGGCGGCAGTGCCATTGACCGACGAACTCGGGCTTGCGGCTGTCGTGCTGTTCGTGGTCTGGCACCTCTGGCGCACCCGCCAGCAGGCCATGGCGCGGGCCTGAACGCGCAGCCATGCCTGCACTTGGTCTGTGCCTTGCACTGGCGGCCACAGCGGCGCTGCCGGTGTTTGTGCCTGCCCCGCAGTTCACCCTGGCCTGGACGCATTCCATCGAAAAAGTGCGCTGGGAGGAAGACTATGCCGTGCTTGCCACCGCACCCCGGCTGCGGGCCGTGGCCGCGCGCGTGCGCGGCTCAGCGGCGGGCATGGAGCCGCCGCCTGACGCGCACCTGGAAAACGGCTGGTACCACTACACCCCGGCGCCTGCCGTGGCAACGCCCATGCGCCTGACACGGTCAGAATTCACTGCAGACTACGAACTGTGTCTTGCACAGCACTGCCAGCTCCTGGCGCACTGGCTGCCGTCTGATGGCGGCGTCACGCTGCTGTGGCCCTGCACCGGGCCCGCCGAAGGGCAGCGCCTTTCCACAGACTGACTGCGCTACGCTCACACCGTGAACTACGCCCAACTGCTGCTGCTGGACTTCAGCATCATCCTTGCCGGTTACCTCATCTGCCGCTACACGGCACTCAACCGCTCGGTATGGCAGCCGGTGGAGAGCCTGGTGTACTTCCTGCTCTTTCCGGTGCTGCTGTTCCAGTCCATCGTCAAAAGCCCCATCCACCTGGGCGAGGCCTCGGGCCTGATGGCCGCCGGGCTGCTGCTGAGCCTGGGCGGCATTGCCCTGGCCTACGCCCTGCCCCACCTGCCGGGCCTGCGCGCGCACCTGGGCGCACGCGAGCATGCAGCGGCCGCGCAGGTGGCCTTTCGCTTCAACTCCTTCATCGGCCTGGCGCTGGCCGAGCGTGTGGCGGGCAGCCAGGGGCTGCAGATGGTGGCCGTGCTCATCGGCGTGTGCGTGCCGCTGCTCAACGTGGCCGCCGTGTGGCCCATGGCGCGCCAGGGCGAGCACCACTTCGTGCGCGAACTGCTGCGCAACCCCCTGATCCTGGCCACCGTGGCAGGCCTGGCCTGCAACCTGCTGGGGGTGCGCATCCCGGGCTGGATGGAGCCCACCGTGCAGCGCGTGGGCGCCTGGGCCTGATGGCCGCAGGGGCAGGCATGCAACTGGCCCAGTTGCAGCACGCGCGCGTGCTGTCGGCGGCGGTGCTGTGCGTCCGCCACCTGCTGCTGCCGCTGCTGGCCTGGGCGCTGGCGCGCCTGCTGGGGTTGGACGCCACACAGGCCGCTGTGCTGCTGGCCTTCTCGGCCCTGCCCACCGCATCAAGCTGCTATGTGCTGGCGGCGCGCATGGGCTACAACGGCGCCTACGTGGGCGGGCTGGTCACGCTGTCCACCCTGTTGGGGCTGGCAAGCCTGCCGCTGGCGCTGGGCGTGTTGCGTTGATGCTATTATTTTGATAGCTGCTTGCGCTTGATGGACGGGCGCTGGAGGCCTATTTCATTCAAATGTCTGCGCCAGGGCCCAGGCCACGTGCTCGCGCACCAGGGCGCTGTCGTGCGCCGCGCGCGCCTGCAGGGCTGCGCGCAGCAGCGGTGCCTGCGTGGCGTCGGCGCTACGCAGCGCATTGCCCAACGCCACGGCGATGTTGCGCAGCCAGCGCTCGTGGCCGATGCGGCGGATGGGGCCGCCTTCGGTCTGGCGCAGAAAGGTGGCCTCGTCCCAGGCAAACAGGTGCACCAGTTGCTGGCCCACCAGGCCGGTGCGCGCGTCGAAGTCGGGCAAGGTGCCGGGCCGGGCGTACTTGTTCCAGGGGCAGATGAGCTGGCAGTCGTCGCAGCCGTAGATGCGGTTGGCCAGCAGCGGCCGCAGTTCCAGGGGGATGGGCCCCGAATGCTCGATGGTGAGGTAGGAGATGCAGCGCCGTGCATCGAGCCGGTACGGCGCGATGATGGCCTGCGTGGGGCACACGTCCATGCAGGCCTGGCAACTGCCGCAGTGGGCGGTGACGGGCTCGCTGGGCGCAAGCTCCATGTCCACGTAGATTTCACCCAGGAAGAACGTCGAGCCGCCCTCGCGGTTGAGCACCAGCGTGTGCTTGCCGCGCCAGCCCTGGCCGCTGCGCCGGGCCAGTTCGGCCTCCAGCACCGGGGCGGAGTCGGTGAACACGCGGTGCCCCAGCGGCCCCAGCGCCTGCGCCATGCGGTCGCACAGCTTCTGCAGGCGCGCACGCATCACCTTGTGGTAGTCGCGCCCCCGGGCATAGACCGAGACAATGGCCTCCTGCGGGCGCTGCAGGCGGGCAAACTCCATGGCCTGCCAGCCCGGCGGCACGTCCACGGGCGTATCACGCGGCAGGTAGTCCATGCGCGCAGTGATCACGCTCACCGTGCCGGGCACCAGCTCGGCCGGGCGGGCGCGCTTGAGGCCGTGGGCCTGCATGTAGTGCATCTCGCCATGGAACCCCTGGGCCAGCCATTGCATCAACCCGTCTTCGGCCGACGACAAATCGACACCTGCCACCTTGATTTGGGAAAATCCCAACTCGCGCGCCCACTGCTCTATCTGAGGAACCCATTGACTGCTGCTGACCACCATCGCCCGATTGTAGAAAGTGCCACGGCCCTGGCCCTGCGCCATGCCACCTGGCACGGCGAGGACGACACCGCCGCCTTCGCACGCCAGCTTGCCGCGCAGCCGCAACTGGCCAACGCCTTCATCACCCTGCACGGCGACCTGGGCGCAGGCAAGACCACCCTGGTGCGCCACCTGCTGCGCGCGCTGGGCGTGCAGGGCCGCATCAAGAGCCCGACCTACGCCGTGGTCGAGCCGCACGAGGCGCCGGGCCTGCACATCTGGCACTTCGACTTCTACCGCTTCAACGACCCGCGCGAGTGGGAAGACGCGGGTTTTCGCGACGTGTTTGCCAGCCCCGGCCTCAAGCTGGCAGAATGGCCTGAAAAGGCCGCAGCGCTCATCCCTGCTGCGGATGTTGCTATCTTCATTGAAGCACTGGACGAAGAGGCGCGGCGCGTGACCCTCAGCGCGCACACGCCCCTGGGCCAGCAACTGCTGCAAGGATTGCACCCATGAAGCCTCAGCCGCACCACCGCAACGCCATGCCCCCGGCCACCGCTCCCACGCGGCGCACGCTGCTGCGGGCTGGCACCCTGGTGCTGTTGCTGGGTGCGCAGCACATCGCACGCGGCGCCACCATCGTGGCCGTGCGCGTGTGGCCTGCGCCAGAGTACTCGCGCGTCACACTCGAATCGGACCAGCCGCTGCGCATACGCAAGCAGTTTGTGAGCGACCCTCCGCGCCTGGCCGTGGACATCGAGGGCCTGGATCTGAGCCCCGAACTGCGCGAGCTGGTGGCCAAGGTGCGGCCTGACGACCCCAACATTGCCGGCATCCGCGTGGGCCAGAACGCCCCCAACGTGGTGCGCCTGGTGGTGGACCTGAAGCAGGCTGCACGGCCGCAGGTGTTCTCGCTCGAGCCCGTGGCCGCCTACGGCCACCGGCTCGTCTTCGACCTGTACCCTGAAAAAGCCATAGACCCGCTGGAGGCCCTGATTGCCGAGCGCCTGCGCGACATGGGCGCGGACACCCCGCCACCCAAACCCACACCACCCACCGGGCACGCCCTGGCCCTGCCCTCCACCGCCGAAACGCCCGACCCGCTGGGCGAACTGATCGCCCGCACCGAAACCGAGCGCAAGCCGCCTGCCCCCACCGTGGCCACCGCACCGGCTGCGCCGCCCCCCATCACGCGCAGGCCTGCACCGCACACCGACCGGCTCATCATCGTTGCCCTGGACCCCGGCCACGGCGGCGAAGACCCCGGCGCCGTGGGCCCCAGCGGCACGCGCGAGAAAGACGTGGTGCTCAAGGTGGCCCACCTGCTGCGCGAGCGCATCAACGCCACCGCCGTGGACGGCAACCCCATGCGCGCCTACCTCACGCGCGACGGCGACTTCTTCGTGCCCCTGGCCACGCGCGTGCAGAAAGCCCAGCGCGTGCAGGCAGACCTGTTCGTGAGCATCCACGCCGACGCTTTCACCAACCCCGACGCGCGCGGCGCCAGCGTGTTTGCCCTGAGCCAGAGCGGCGCCTCCAGCTCGGCCGCCCGCTGGCTGGCCAACAAGGAAAACCAGGCCGACCTGGTGGGCGGCCTGAACGTGCGCGCCAAAGACCAGCAGGTGCAGCGCGCCCTGCTGGACATGAGCACCACCGCACAGATCAAGGACAGCCTGCAACTGGGCAGCGTGCTGCTGGGCGAGATCGGCAACGTGGGCAAACTGCACAAGCCGCATGTGGAACAGGCAGGCTTTGCCGTGCTCAAGGCGCCCGACATCCCCAGCGTGCTGGTCGAAACCGCCTTCATCAGCAACCCGCAGGAAGAAACCAAGCTGCGCACCAGCGCCTACCAGGAACAACTGGCCGACGCACTGATGCGCGGCATCGTGCGCTACTTTGCCAAGAACCCGCCGCTGGCGCGCAGCCGGACGGTGTAGCTGCCTGCGCTATCCCGTTTCAGTGCTTGTTGCCAGTGGCTTGGCCCGCGCTGAACCGTGAACGGTGTGCCAGGCATGGCCGGGCGACGCAGCGCAGTCTCAAGCAGCGCTCCACGGGTCGATCAGCGGCAGTCCGTCATGAAGCCAAACCAACCCGCTGCCGCGAGATCACCCCGCGCACTCAGGGCCGTGCAGGACACGTAACCATCTGCCTGCCGTCAACCTGAATGTGCGGCCGCCGCCTTGGCCTGCCGCCCTGTGCGCCAGGCGCCAAAGATGGCGATCAGGCCTGGCACCAAGATCAGCGCCCAGATGATCTTGTCCAGGTGCTCCTTCACCCAGGCAAAGTTGCCAAAGAAGTAACCCGCCGTGGCAATGCCCAGCACCCACAGGACAGCACCGCCCAGGTTGTAGGCCGTGAACTTGGCGCGCCCCATGGCGGCCACGCCCGCCACAAAGGGCGCAAAGGTGCGGATGAAGGGCATGAAGCGCGCCAGCACGATGGTGATGCCGCCGTAGCGCTCGTAAAACGCGTGCGCCTGGTCAAACGCCTTGCGGTTGAACCAGCGCGAATTCTCCCAGCCAAAGACCTTGGGACCGAAATAGCGGCCGATCGAATAGTTGCACTGGTCCCCCAGAACAGCCGCAGCCAGCAGCACCGCCACAGCCGGGGCAAACGCCATGAGCCCCGCACCGCACAGCGCCCCCACGATGAACAGCAGCGAGTCGCCCGGCAAAAAGGGCATGACGACCACGCCCGTCTCCACGAATACGATGATGAACAGCAGCGCATACACCCACAAGCCATAGGCAGCCACAAAGGCTTCGAGATGCCTGTCCACGTGCAGGATGAAGTCGATCAGGAAGGCAATGATTTCCATGGGGTGTGGTCAAAGAGCAGCGCGCATTATCCCCACCTAGGGCGTGTCATCATTCAATTCCCCCACGCGAAAGCCAGCCAGGCCGTGCAGTGCTAGGCGCCCTGAGTGCCGTGTAGCTTGGCTACACAAGCGAAGGGCAACGACGCAATGCGCGGCCTGGCTGGCTTTCCCTTCGGGCTGGCCCCGCAATGCGGCGTCTGCTTTGTCGGGCGGCTTGCCCATGGATAACCATGGGCTGCGCCACCCTTCGCGCATCCATCCGCATTGCGGGGCCAGCGCGTGGGG
>JACPUE010000023.1 GCA_016192425.1 Burkholderiales bacterium | reverse complement strand
CCGAAGGGCAGTGCTCTTTTCGGGCGGTCTGCGGCGTTGCGATGCTTGCCCATAGCGGGGCTATGGGCTGCGCACCGCGCCTTGCATCCCATCCCGAAAAGAGCGCTGCGTGGCATCAAATAATTTACGGACAAGTTCTAAAGCAGCGGGTTTTTCTCTGCCGAAAAGATGATGCGCGCATCCCCCCCCGATCCTTCGCCCGGAAAGAACGCAGGCATGGTGTAGAAGAAGCCCTTGGGCAGCGGGATACGCTGGCGTTCGTCACCCTGCGGGCGCATGGTGTAGAGCCCGCTTCTGGCAAGGTCTGCGACGTCAACGTGCCAGAAGATGAGCTTCCGCCCATCGCTCGACCACTCCGGCACGCCATCGACAGCCTTTGGGGCAGACAGGTCGCGCTCCTCGCCTGTTTGGAGGTCGATCAAAACGGCATGCCAGTTGTCCTTGCCCATGTGGCGCATGGCAATCACCCTGGCGCCATCGGGCGATAGCTTGGGGTCGTAATCGCCCAAAGGCGTATCCCCCTGCTGCGGCCCCGGCGGCTTCGGAAAACTGATCTGCCGTGCCGGGCCGCCTGCATCGCTGGCCAGCCAGATGGAGCTCAACTTGTCTTTCGGGTCAAACACGCTGATGGCCATTTTCCCCTTGGCCGGATGGGGATCCGCCGCCCAGAGGTCGCTGTCCAGCGGAACCTTGGTGACAGCCCTGGTGGCCAGGTCGATACGGCTGACCTGCGCGCGCCGCCCAAGGTTGTCGTTGGAAACAAAAAGGATGGCCTTGCCGTCTTCGGTCCAGTACCCGTTGGCGGCCACCCTGTCCTTGCGCGGCGGAACCAGGGTCTGCATCTCGCTGCCATCGATGCGCGCCAGCATGATTTCCGTCTCCATGTATCCGCCGTCCTCCCTGGCAATGCCCTTCCAGTTTTGCTTGTTGTAGCGGGTGAAGGTGATCCATTGCCCATCGGGTGAAACACGGGCGTGGTTGACTTCACGCCGAGGTTCGGAAACGATGCGCTGCACCCTGCGGCCATCGAGCGTGCTGATGAAGATGCCAAAACGATCAGGATCCTCCGCCGCACACGACACCACGCCGAACAGCGCAATGCCCGCCACCACGGTGCGGAGCAGACCCTGCAATGCCATCAAAGGGGCCATGGCCGCCGCTCCTTCGAAAGAAACAGCCTTGATCCTACTGCGATGCGGGGATTCCAGCGCTTATTGACTCAGGCACTCCTCGCACGCGAAGCGCTCAACACGGCCGTCGGCCCAAGTGAGCACGCCAGTACCCAACAGATCAAGCTGCCAGCTGAGCTGGCGCCGCCCCCGGGCATCCAGCGCAAATCCCTCGGCATAGCAGCCAGCCCAGTCGCGATGGGCAAAGCCCTCTTCCGGCACGCGCCTGGCATCACGCAGGAAATAGGCTTTGAGCTCTGCCTCGCCAAAGTGCGGGGCATCGCAGCTGTTGCGCTCGCCCTCCTTCACCGCCACGCTTTGCACCCAATGCAGCGCTGGCTGCGCAGCCAGCGCCACTACCGGCCCTGCACAAGCCGCACACCACAATGCCGCTGCCAGTACCCACCTCATTGGAAAACCAGGCCCTTGGCCTCATCCGCCTGTTTGTAGGAGATGTCGGCGTGGCGGAACACGTCGCTCTGGAGGTCGAGGTGGTAGTGGTTGGCCAGCGCCTTGGTCAGCCACTTCAGCGATTCGGTTTGCTCGGCAGTGGGTCGCTCGAACAGCTTGGTCTTCACATCAAACTTACCCACCACCTCAATGGCGATGGAGTCGCCGTTGGTCGGGTAGCGGTCAGGGTAGGCCTTGGCTTGCTCGTGGGTGTTGAGCTCCTTCACCTTGGAGCCGTAGCTGGCCTTGGATTGCATGATCTTGTCGATTGCCGTCTTCTCGTCCTTGCTGCAGGTGTGGGCGTCATCGCACCTGGAGCGGATCTTGCCCACACTGTAGACACTCTGGTCAAGGCGTGCTGTCTGGTAGATGGTGCCGTCCTTCTCGATGTAGAAGTGTGCACCAATGCCGTCAGCCTTGGCATGGTCAAGGTTCATCGTACTGCTGTCGGTCTGGTGCAGCACGATGGCATCCACTTTGGTCATTGCACCATGCTCCAACTCGACCACGCGCTTGTCTACGACGCGCGGATCAGCGATGAAGCCGTCCTTGATAGTGATGTCATTGCTGGCGGTTGCAGCAGCGAGCATGGCGCCCGCGCCCGAGGTGGCAGTGATGTTCATTGGCATTCCTTCCAAAATCTTGCCGTGTTGGAAACTTGCAAAGCGGCAAGTGTGACTGTGGAGGGAATATGGCGCTATATGGGTGATTCCTAGTAGGGCGCGCATCCCCAGGGATTTCATCGATATTGGCCTGCCAGCGCTTGGGAGGATTCGGCATGAAATCCAATGCTGGTGCGGGTTTGCCGCGCGTTACGTTTGATCACGCAACAGTTTGTTTGCCAGCTGCAAGGGGCTTTGTTGCGCAAGTCGGAAGGGCGACGAGATGACCCCAACCCCGGACGCAGGCGCTTGATACTCAAGCAAAACTGGATCGTCACGTCGGAAAACTCGCGGACGCCCACGTGTGCCACTGGCTGGTGCGTACCACTGCATGTCTTCGTCCAACCAAATCGTCAGCGACCCTCGGGCTTTGAGTGCGGCGTTGCACGCCGCCCAGTTGGTGGTCTTGCAGCGCGCCTTGGCATCCTTGTGTTCATTCATGCCCCAAGACTACCAGCCCTCCAGATCACCAGCCCAACTTTGGGTCGCAGCAGGCGGTTCGCCCCACCGGACACCCGCTTCGCCCCGCGATTGAGGGTACCCGGCTCGGCTGAATCTAAACTTCGGTGTGTGATGCCCACCCCGTCGACTGCCCCTCCGGTTGCCCGTGACGCGCCGCCCGTGCCGGTGCTGGGATTTGCCCTGGCGTGGATCAGCTTCTGCGTCTTGCTGACCACGGTAGGTGTGCAAGACTACCTGCGCCAAGGTGGCACAGACTTGTGGAAACCGGTGCTTTGGGACGGTAGCTCGCTGTTGGTGGCCAGTCTCATTGCGTGGGCGCAGTGGCGCCGCGCCACACACCTGGATGCCTTGCTGTCGCAGCCCTGGCGCTGGTTTGGGCGCAGCTTGGCGGGCTTGCCTCTGATTGCGCCGCTGTTTGTGGCGCTGGTGTTTGCCTTGCGTCATGGCGTCTACGCGCTGCTTGAACTGCGTTACCAGCACGAGCCCTGGGGCGTGGTGTTTCGCTACGAAATGCTCAAGTTCGCGATGTTTTACCTGATGTTTACGGCGGTAGTTTTCGGACTACGCTCTTACGCCGCCTTGAGCCAGGCGCAGCTTCGACTCTCGCACGAGCGCGCGCTGGCGCAAGAGGCGCGGTTGCTGCAGCTCACGCAACAGATCGAGCCACATTTCTTGTTCAACGCCATCAACACCGTGGCCGCAACCATTGAGCCCAACCCGGCCCTAGCGGAACGCCTGTTGACCCAGTTGGCGTCCTTACTGCGCGCCACCACCGATCTTGCGCGCAGCCCGCAGACCTGTCTGGACGACGAGTTGCGACTGCTGCGCGCCTACGCCGCCATCATGTGCCAGCGTTTTGCCGATCGGGTGGATTTGCGTTTTGACATTGCGCCCGGCCTGGATGCTTGCGTTGTGCCTACTTTGGTCTTGCAACCGCTGCTGGAGAACGCCTTTCGCCATGGGGTAGAGCGGCGCACCGAGATGACCACCGTGGTGGTGCGCGCCAGCCGCCATGCCGATCGTTTGCGCCTGGAAGTGCAGGACGACGCAGGACAATTGACAGCCAAGCCGACCGAAGGAGTGGGCCTGGGCAACTTGCGCCAACGTCTGCTCGCCCGTTATGGCGCACTGGCCAGTCTAAGTGTGCAGGCTGTGCCACAGGGTGGCGTTTTGGCGGTGATCGAGTTGCCATGCGCGTGCTGATCGTGGACGACGAAGCTCCGGCGCGCGCGCGCCTGCAGCGCCTGCTGCAGGCCTTTGCCGAGGTGCAGGTGGTGGGGCAGGCGCGTGATGGCCACGAAGCGCTACAGATGGTGGCCTCGTTGCGACCGGACGTGGTGTTGTTGGATGTGCAGATGCCCGGCCTCAATGGGTTGGATGTGGCCGCCTCGCTGCCGGAGCCCGCGCCCACGCTGGTCTTTGTGACCGCTTACGACCACTATGCTGCCCAGGCCTTTGACACCGATGCGGTGGACTACTTGCTCAAACCGGTTGAGCCCGAACGGCTGGCTCGCACCGTAGATCGGCTGCGCGCTCAATTGAATGCGCCAAGGCGTGGAACGGCGCCGCGGCCACCATCCCAATTGCTGATCGCCGACCTGGGACGCATGCACATCGTGCGAGTGGCCGACATCGATTGGTTGCAGGCGGCCGACAACTACGTAGTGGTGCACCACGCGCACGGTGCGCCGCTGATGCGCCGCACGCTGGTTGGACTGTTAGCGGATTTGGGGTCGGGCTTTGTGCGCACCCACCGCGGTGCGGCGGTGGCACTGGCGCGGGTGGTGCAGGTACGGCGCCTGGCCAAGGGCGACGCGACGGTGCTGCTGCGTGGCGGCGCGCAAGTGCCGTGCAGTCGGCAATACCGCACTGCGTTAATGGCAAGTTTGGGCGCGCCGGACTGAGAGCTTGATTGGCCATCCGACACGGCCGCTCATTCCCCACAAGAGGCCCCATTTTCTAGCCGTTCAAGGCTTGGTGTCCGATTCACCCCTGTGCCGAACCGACCTACCCCGCACCGCTTGTCCACGGGGTTGGCGGGGCCTACGCTGATAGGGTTGCTTCCCCAAACGGATCACCCCATGCGTAATTTCCCCTCACTCACAACGGTTCGCGAAGACGGCGCACGCCAGTTCTATCTGGATTGGCTGCGTATCCTGGCCTTTGGCCTACTGGTAGTCTTCCACGTGGGCATGTACTACGTCACCTGGGATTGGCACATCAAAAGTCCGCACATGGGCACCGTGATCGAGCCCTGGATGCGGCTGTTATCACCCTGGCGTATGGATCTATTGTTTCTGATCTCGGGCGCTGCCACCGCACTGATGTGGCGCCGACACGGGGCCGATGGTGCTGCGCTGCGCGAACGCAGCGCTCGGCTGTTGTGGCCGCTGCTGTTTGGGGTGCTGGTGGTGGTGCCACCGCAGTCCTATCTGGAGGTGATGCGCCGCTTCGCATTTGATGGCAGCTACCTTGAATTTCTTTCTGTCTACCTGCGCCCTTGGCGCCTCGGGCACCAGTTTTGCGAGTCCGGCGCAGGTTGCCTGATTCTTCCGACCTGGAACCACCTGTGGTACCTGCCCTATCTGTTTGGCTACACCGTGCTGCTGTGGGTTGTGCTGCGGCGCTGGCCGCGCCTGATCGATGCGTTGGCAGCCACACTGAGCAAACCCTTGTCCAGTTGGGGCTTGCTGCTGTGGCCACTGCTGTGGCTGGTAGCCACACGCCTGGGCCTGGCTAGACAGTTTCCGGTCACGCATGCGCTGGCTGACGACTGGTTTGCCCATGCGCAGTATTTGCCGATGTTCCTGTTTGGCGCCGTGTTGGCACGTGCTGGTGCGTTGGCGACCACGGCGCAGGAATGCCGTTGGCTGACGCTGCTGTTAGCTATTGCGGCCTGGGCGCTGATGGAATGGGCGCGTGGTCAAGGCATGGCGGCACCGCCTTGGCTGGCTGCGCTGGTGCATAGCTTGATGCAATGGTGCGCCATGCTCGCGGCGCTGGGCTTCGCGCGCCAACACATGAACGTGGACAATGCCGCGCGCCGCTACCTAACCGAGGCCGTATTCCCCTTGTATATCTTGCACCAGACTTTGATCATCCTGTTGGCGCATTGGCTGCGCTCGGCGGTGCTGGACGTATGGCTGGAGGCGTTTGTCCTGGTGCTGGGCACGGTGATGCTCAGTTTGCTCGCCTTCGAGGGGTTGCGGCGCTGGAGATGGCTAGGATGGCTGCGACCCTTCATAGGCCTGAAAAGCCGCGAGCAGCAAAGTGTGTCGATGACGGTCGAGGTGCTGCCAGGAAAGGCTCGATGAGCAGCCACAGCTACGCTGCAGCCCAGCAGTCTCGTTGCCCCAACCCATTCAGTGAACTTGTCCCTAGGTAACAGTCGTGGCCGATCCGGCACCACCATTCTTACTGAAGAACCTACAGCAATGACCATCCATACTTTCTGCCCACACTTCGTCACTGTGCCTGGCATGCGCCGCACCGCATTGCCGCGGCCTACCGCATCCTCCGAACCCTGCCGCGCATCCCATCGACGCGGAGCCGCCAGTTGGCTGGCGGCCTTCGGCCTTGGCCTACTGCTCGTCGGCTGCGGCGGCAGCGACGGCGGAGAGCATGTGGTGGCGGCGCCCACCCACGATTACGGCGAACTGCAGCGCGAGGTCTCGCGCGCCATCGAAAGCGGCATGCAGAACCTGCAGGTGCAAGGTCTGAGCATCGCCCTGGTGGACGACCAAAGCATCGTGTGGAAGCGAGGTTTCGGCATGGCCGACGCCGAGGCGAGAATCCCCGCCGACCCCGACACCCTGTACGAAGCGGGATCGGTGAGCAAGGTGTTCACCGCCGCCGCCATCATGCAGCTTACCGAGAGCGGGCGGCTGCAGCTCGATCGCCCGATTGAGGAGGCCGTTCCAGGCTTCCGGACGAGAGCCCGCTTTGCCAACGCTGCCCCGATCACCTTGCGCAATCTCCTCACCCACCATTCCGGCCTGCCCGGGGACCTCGACCGGGACGCGTTCGCCCCGGTGCCGACTTCCCTTGCCGCCCAGGTCGCCTGGCTGGCGGACGAATACCCGGCCTACCCGCCGGACCACATCCACGCCTACTCGAATGTCGGTTTCACAGTCCTGGGGCGCGCTGTCGAAGTGGCCTCCGGCCTGGAGTTCGTCGCCTACATGGAGCAGCGCGTCCTGGCGCCGCTGGGGATGAGCAGCTCGGCATTCCATGCAAATCCCCGCTTCGCCGACCGCATGGCCAAACACTACGGGAGCCTCCTGCCAGGGGACATGCCCCCGTTCTGGCTTGCCAACGGTGTCGCGGGCGGCGGCCTGCGCACATCGGTAAACGACCTGAGCCGGTTTGCCATGGCCATGTTGAACGAGGGGAAGCACAACGGCAGGCAATTGCTGCAGCCGGCCTCGGTGCGCGAGATGCTGCGGCGCCAGAACGGCGCCGTACCCCTGGATTTCGACTTCCGCATCGGCCTGACCTGGGAACTGGAGCAACTGCGGGGAGCCGACGGGCGCTCCATCCAGCTTGCCTACCATGACGGCGATACGGTCTACCACCACACCTACCTGGCCATCCTGCCGGAATACGGACTGGCCGTGGCCGTCATGGCCAACACAGAAAGCGGCGAGTCCCTGGTCCCCAGGATCGCCCGCGAAACCCTGCGCCGGGCGCTCAAGGCCAAGCACGGCATCGACCTCGTCGACCCCCCCGCGCCCACGGCCCGCCCATTGTCCGACACCGATCCCGGGCTTCTTGCCATGGCGGGTCTTTACATGGGCGACTCCGGTGTGGTACCAATCGTCTTCAGCGACGGCAGCCTGTTCTTCGTTCAGGACGCTGAGACCCTCATCCCGCTCGCGCCACACGAGGGAGGATTGTTCAAGCTGGCGACGGATGACAAGGAGCGGTGGTTCTCGTTCCAGCAGATCGGCGGGCACGACCTGATTCTCGAACACAACGGTTACGGCCGCTACCTGCTGGGCGAGCGAATCCGCCCCTACACCATCGCGGACAACTGGCGCCAGAGACTGGGCGTGTACGTCCCGACCGACGGGCAATCCCGGGAGATCGTGGAACGCATCGAGCTCAAGGAATTCGGCGGCTTCCTCGCCATCGACCCGCGCATTCCGATGGAAAGCGGTTTGTCCACCACTTTCCTCGTGCGCCCTGAATCGGATGACCTCGCCGCCATCGCCGGGCTTGGGCGACACTTCAATGAAATCCTGCGCTTCGGGCGGGATGAGCGAGGCGAATACGTTATCTACAACGGCGTACGCCTGCGGCGGGCGAGCTAAGCTTGCCCATGGAATGGCGCCAACTACACTTGGCGGACATGCGCGGCTTACGGCGCGCGCCGCAAACGCCATCGCTGCAGTGCGCCTGTTTGGCGAAAACTCCTCGAATGCCACTTCAGCCACGCCCACCTTGCGCCTGATCGGCTTCACCGACGGCGAGGATGCCGTTTCCCTGAATTTCACCAACGCGGACATCAATTCCACCGCCCAGGCCATCGGCAAGATCAGCGTGCGCAAATTTCCTGATCGATCCTCGCATCAAGGGACATATCAACATTGTCACCAGCCGGTGCCGTCAGCGCTGACTTACCAGATACTGCTCCCCGCCTTACGCCTGCAAGGTTCCACTGCGGTGGAAGCAGGCAAGATGGGCGAGGTCTTGGGTATCAGTGCCAGCACCGTCATGCGACATTGGCAGGCGCACGGTTTGAAGCCTCATGTCGTTCGCGGCTTCAAGGTCTTGCGCGGCCCGGGGCGGTTCACAACTCCTCATGGGCGCTGTCGCTACCCGGCCTGACCTTACAGAAAATGTATGGCACCTTTCTACTCGGCTTGGCGGCCTTCATCCTTGTTTCCAGAGGACGGGCGGCAATGGCCGATCCGCTCAATCCCCGCTGGGCCCTGCTGCCGGGGCTTGCCGGTGGAGTATCGCTCGGGTTGTTCGGTGTGGGCGGGGCAATGCTGGCGGTGCCGCTCCTGGTTCTGTTTCACGGACAAACGCAAGTACGTGCCCAGGGCTTAGGGCTGGCGTTGGCGCTGCCGGGATGCAGCATCAGTCTGGCACAGTATGCGCATTCAGGGTACATCGATTGGGGCGTCGGCGCGCTGTTGGCGTTGGGCGGTCTGGCCGGGGTACCGTATGGGGTGACATGGGCGCACCGGGTGGACGAAACGACGCTGACCAGGGCGTTCTGCCTGTTCTTGGTCATCGGCGGGCTGGCCCTGCTGCTGAAGTAGCGGCGTTGCCGGATTGATTCGAAGGGAACGCAATGGAGACGATCATCCTGTCGAACTGGCAAGACTACGTCGCAATGACGCACGACCTGGACGGCTGGGCGTTTCGCGGGCAGGAAAACGCTTTGTGGCCGCCCTTAAGTTCCCTTTCCCGGCATCTCCTCGACTTTTTGCCCGACAAGGCCCTGTGGCGCGCCCGCGAGGAACGCGCGACCCGCATATTCCGCCGCAAGGCGCACAATTACCTGTCTGACGCGCGGGTGCTGGAGGACGATCTGCGCTGCCTGGCGATGATCCAGCATCACGGGGGCTCGACGCGCCTGATCGACTTCACGAAATCGCCATTCGTCGCCGCATTTTTCGCCCTGGAGCGGGCCGTCGGCGACAGCGCTGTGTTCGCCCTCAATACTCCCCGGCTGTGGAACACCGCGCCGCTTTCCAACCCGACGCTGACACGGCAACAGATTGACCCCAGAATCAAGGGTAACCTGGAGAAGTATTTCTACGAGAACATCCATGACGTGATTTGGATGGGCGAACCGTCGGAGATGGATCAAAGACTGGTCGCCCAGTCGGGAACATTCGTGATGCCCGGGGTGCTGGACAAGCCGATCGACAGGATTCTGGACAACTACCCGGCGAAGAACGAACTGATAAAGAAAATCGTTCTCCCGCGCCACACCCGCGAAGACGGGCTGCGCATGCTGTACCGGATGAACATCACCAACGCCTCGTTGTTTCCCGACCTCGAAGGCCTCGCGAAGTCGATCCGCTTCGAGTTGGAAGTCATCTGGCAAGGCCTGACGGATAGGAGCCCCAACCGCATGAAGGGAAGCATGGCGCAGGTTGAAGGGAAGTATGGCGCAGGTTTTTGGCCGCAAAGCCCCTCTGACCGGGACTTTTAAAGTGGTGGAGCGCCTGCCTCCTGCTCCGGCGGCGCCGTGCCCCACTCCTCCCAGTCGTCCCCAAACAGCTCCGCCGGGTGCTGCGTACGGTCTGAGCCGTTGCCGCAGCGCATGTCGTTGGCGGGGCAATACAGATCGCAGCCCCAGCAGATGCGCTCGGGGTGTGCCGGGGCCTTGGGGAATTTCTTGACGGCCATGGCTGCGCCTGTGTTGCGGTGGGTTTTGGCAGGGGGCTATTTGCGGGCGGGCGGCACGTCGGTGCAACTGCCGTGCGCCACCTCTGCCGCCATGCCGATGCTTTCGCCCAGCGTGGGGTGCGGGTGGATGGTCTTGCCGATGTCCACGGCGTCAGCGCCCATTTCGATGGCCAGGGCAATCTCGCCAATCATGTCGCCCGCGTGGGTACCGACGATGCCGCCGCCCAGGATCTTGCCGTGGCCATGCGCTTCGGGGCTGTCGTCAAACAGCAGCTTGGTGAAGCCTTCGTCGCGCCCATTGGCAATGGCACGGCCCGAGGCGGTCCAGGGGAACAGGCCCTTCTTGACTTTGATGCCTTGTGCCTTGGCCTGGTCTTCGGTGAGGCCCACCCAGGCGACTTCGGGGTCGGTGTAGGCCACGCTGGGGATCACGCGGGCGTTGAAGGCGGCCGAGGCCAGCTCCTTGTTGCCCTGCAGTTCACCGGCGATGACTTCGGCTGCCACGTGCGCCTCGTGCACCGCCTTGTGCGCCAGCATGGGCTGGCCCACGATGTCGCCGATGGCGAAGATGTGCGGCACGTTGGTGCGCATCTGGATGTCGACGTTGATGAAACCGCGGTCGGTCACCGCCACGCCGGCCTTGTCGGCAGCAATTTTCTTGCCGTTGGGGGTGCGGCCCACGGCCTGCAGCACCAGGTCGTAGGTGCCTTCGCTCTTCGTGCCGTCCAGCCCCTCGAACTGCACCTTGATGCCTTCGGGCGTGGCCTGCGCGCCCACGGTCTTGGTCTTGAGCAGGATGTTGTCGAAGCGGTGCTTGTTCATCTTCTCCCAGACTTTGACGAGGTCGCGGTCGGCGCCCTGCATCAGGCCGTCCATCATCTCGACCACGTCCAGGCGGGCGCCG
Organism: Burkholderiales bacterium; assembly: GCA_016192425.1. Classification (GTDB taxonomy): domain Bacteria; phylum Pseudomonadota; class Gammaproteobacteria; order Burkholderiales; family Burkholderiaceae_C; genus Simplicispira. The sequence continues at coordinate 96,509 of JACPUE010000023.1, read as the reverse complement.
AACGTGCTGTACACCGTGCCCATTTCCAGGCCGATGATGCCGCCGCCGACGATGAGCATCTTTTGGGGTACGCCCTGCAGGGCCAGTGCGCCGGTGGAGTCCACCACGCGCGGGTCGTCGGGCATGAAGGGCAGGCGCACGGCCTGGCTGCCAGCGGCGATGATGGCCTTCTTGAACGCCACCACCTTCTTGCTGCCGGTCTTGTCCTGGCCGGTGCCGGTGGTTTCTTCCACTTCGAGGTGGTTGGCGCCCACAAAGGCGCCGTAGCCGCGCACGATGGTGACCTTACGCATCTTGGCCATCTGGCCCAGGCCGCCGGTGAGCTTGGCGATGACCTTTTCCTTGTGGCCGCGCAAGGTGTCCACATTGACCTGGGGCGCGCCGAATTCCACGCCTGCGGCCGAGAGGTGCGCCACTTCGTCCATCACCGCCGCCACGTGCAGCAAGGCCTTGCTGGGGATGCAGCCGACGTTGAGGCACACGCCGCCGAGCTGGGCATAGCGCTCCACCAGCACAACCTTCAGGCCCAGATCGGCCGCGCGGAACGCTGCACTGTAGCCGCCGGGGCCACCGCCCAGCACCAGCACGTCGCAGTCCAGGTCGGCACTGCCGGTGTAGCTGGATGCTTCAATTTTGATAGCTGCTTGCGCAGTATTGACGGGCGCTTGAGCCTCATTTGGCTTGATTTCTGGCGCCGCAGCGGGTGCGGGAGTAGCAGCCTCGCCAGCCACCTCCAGCGACAGCAGCACGCTGCCCATGGAGACCTTGTCGCCCAGCTTGACCTTGAGTTCCTTGACCACGCCCGCGTGGCTGGAAGGAATCTCCATGGAGGCCTTGTCGGACTCCACGGTGACGAGGCTTTGCTCGGCGCGGATGGTGTCGCCCACTTTGACGAGCACCTCGATCACGCCCACTTCGTCGAAGTCGCCGATGTCGGGCACTTGGATGTCGATCACTGCCATGTTCGTGTTCCTTTCACAGCAGGATGCGGCGGTAGTCCGCCAGCAGTTGGCCCAGGTAGGCATTGAAGCGCGCGGCAGACGCGCCGTCGATCACGCGGTGGTCGTACGACAGCGACAGCGGCAGCGTCAGGCGCGGCACGAACTGTCCACCATTCACGTTCGGGTCCCACACGGGCTTCATCTGGCCCTTGGACAGGCCCAGGATGGCCACCTCGGGCGCGTTGATGATGGGCGTGAAGTGTGTGCCGCCAATGCCGCCCAGCGAGCTGATGGAGAAGCAGCCGCCCTGCATGTCGGCCGCGCCCAGCTTGCCGTCGCGGGCCTTCTTGGCCAGTTCGGCCATTTCGGCGCTGATTTGCAGAATGCCCTTCTGGTCGGCGTCGCGCAGCACGGGCACCACCAGGCCGTTGGGCGTGTCGGCGGCAAAGCCGATGTGGAAGTACTGCTTGTACACCAGGGTGTCGCCGTCCAGGGAGGTGTTGAACTCCGGGAACTTCTTGAGCGCCGCAACCACCGCCTTGATGACGAAGGCCAGCATGGTGACCTTGACGCCGCTCTTTTCGTTCTCCTTGTTGGTGGAGACGCGGAAGGCTTCCAGATCGGTGATGTCGGCCTCGTCGTTGTTGGTGACGTGCGGAATCATCACCCAGTTGCGGGCCAGGTTGGCGCCGCTGATCTTCTTGATGCGCGAGAGATCCTTGCGCTCCACCAGGCCGAACTTGGTGAAGTCCACCTTGGGCCAGGGCAGCAGATCCAGGCCCACGCCCGTGCCGCCACCGCCCGCCGGGGCCTTGGCGGCCTGTGCCTTGGTCTGCACGCTGCCAGCCATCACGCGCTGGGTGAAGGCCTGCACGTCCTCGTGCGAGATGCGGCCCTTGGGGCCGCTGCCCTGGACTTCGGCCAGCGGCACGCCCAGCTCACGCGCAAACTTGCGCACCGAGGGGCTGGCGTGCGGCAGGCCGCCGGTCGGCGTACCGGGCTGGTGCGCAGGCTCGGCCACCGCAGGGGCAGCAACGGCAGGCGCCGGGGCGGCGGCTGCAGGCGCTGCCACCACGGCGGTCGCTTCTGTTTTGATAGCTGCTGGCGCTTGTTCTGCGGGCGCTGCGGCTGTTTTTTGCTCAGATTCCTGCGCCGGTGCGCCTGCGGCGTCGAGCACCAGCACCACCGAGCCCTGCTTGACCTTGTCGCCCACCTGCACGCGCAGTTCCTTGACCACGCCTGCGTGGCTCGACGGGATCTCCATCGATGCCTTGTCCGACTCGACCGTGATGAGCGATTGCTCGGCCTTGACCGTGTCGCCCGCCTTGACGAGCAGCTCGATCACGCCCACTTCGTCGAAATCCCCGATGTCCGGGACCTGGATGTCCATCAGTGCCATGTTTGTCTCCAGCGTTGTTATGCGTACAGCGGGTTGGTCTTGTCGGCCTTGATGCCGTATTTGGCAATGGCCTCGGCCACCTTGGCGGCGGGCACTGCGCCCTGCTCGCTCAGCGCCTTGAGCGCGGCCACCACGATGTAGTGGCGGTTGATCTCGAAGTGCTCGCGCAGCTTGCTGCGGAAGTCGCTGCGGCCAAAGCCGTCGGTGCCCAGCACCTTGTAGGGGCGGCCCGCCGGAATGAACGGACGGATCTGCTCGGCGTAGCTCTTCATGTAGTCGGTGGAAGCCACCACCGAGCCCGCGTGGCTGGCCAGTTGGCGGGCCACGAAGGATGTGCGCGGGGCTTCGAGCGGGTGCAGCAGGTTCCAGCGCTCGCAGTCCTGGCCTTCGCGGGCCAGTTCGTTGAAGCTGGGGCAGCTCCACACATCGGCCTGCACGCCCCAGTCGGCGGCCAGCAGGGTTTGGGCCTCCAGCGATTCGCGCAGGATGGTGCCCGAGCCCAGCAGTTGCACGCGCTTATCACCTTCAGCGCCCGGCTTGCACAGGTACATGCCCTGGATGATCTGTTCCTCGGTGCCAGCGCTCAGGCCCGGCATGGCGTAGTTCTCGTTGAGCAGGGTGATGTAGTAGAAGACGTTTTCCTGCTTTTCCACCATGCGCTTGAGGCCATGGTGCAGGATCACCGCCACTTCGTGCGCAAAGGTCGGGTCGTAGCTCACGCAGTTGGGGATGGTGCCGGCCAGGATGTGGCTGTGGCCGTCCTCGTGCTGCAGGCCTTCGCCGTTGAGCGTGGTGCGGCCCGAGGTGCCGCCCAGCAGGAAGCCGCGCGCCTGCATGTCGCCCGCTGCCCAGGCCAGGTCGCCAATGCGCTGGAAGCCGAACATCGAGTAGTACACATAGAACGGCACCATAATGCGGTTGTTGGTGCTGTAGCTGGTGGCGGCTGCGATCCAGCTGGCCATGCCGCCCGCTTCGTTGATGCCTTCCTGCAGGATCTGCCCGGCCTTGTCCTCGCGGTAGTACATGACCTGGTCGCGGTCCACCGGGGTGTAGAGCTGGCCCTTGGGGTTGTAGATGCCGATCTGGCGGAACAGCCCTTCCATGCCGAAGGTGCGCGCCTCGTCCACCAGGATGGGCACCACGCGCGAGCCCAGGGCCTGGTCGCGCAGCAGTTGCGTCACAAAGCGCACATACGCTTGCGTGGTGCTGATCTCGCGGCCCTCTGCCGTAGGCTCCAGGATGGCCTTGAACGTGTCGAGCGCGGGCACGGTGAACTGCTCGTCGGCCTTGGCGCGGCGGTGCGGCAGGTAGCCGCCCAGGGCCTGGCGGCGCTCGTGCAGGTAGCGCATTTCAGGCGTGTCTTCGGCGGGCTTGTAGTACGGCAGCTTGGGCAGTTCGCTGTCGGGGATGGGGATGCTGAAGCGGTCGCGGATGTACTTGATGTCTTCGTCGCTGAGCTTCTTGGTCTGGTGCACGGTGTTCTTGCCTTCACCGGCCTTGCCCATGCCATAGCCCTTGACGGTCTTGACCAGCAGCACCGTGGGCTTGCCCGTGGCGTTGTGGTGCGCGGTATGGAAGGCGGCATACACCTTTTCGGGCTGGTGGCCACCGCGGCGCAGCTCGAAAATCTCCTCGTCGGTCATGTGCTCCACGAGCTTGAGCGTCTCAGGGTAGCGGCCGAAGAAGTTCTTGCGCACAAAGGCGCCGTCGTTGGCCTTCATGGCCTGGTAGTCGCCGTCCAGCGTCTCCATCATGAGCTGCTTGAGCTTGCCGGTCTTGTCGCGCGCCAGGAGCTGATCCCAGCCATTGCCCCACAGCAGCTTGATGACGTTCCAGCCGCTGCCGCGGAATTCGCCTTCGAGCTCCTGCACGATCTTGCCGTTGCCGCGCACCGGGCCGTCCAGGCGCTGCAGGTTGCAGTTGACCACGAACACCAGGTTGTCCAGCCCCTCGCGCGCCGCCAGGCCGATGGCGCCCAGCGATTCGGGCTCGTCCATCTCGCCGTCGCCGCAGAACACCCAGACCTTGCGGTTCTCGGTGTTGGCAATGCCGCGGGCGTGCAGGTACTTGAGAAAGCGCGCCTGGTAAATGGCCATCAGCGGGCCCAGGCCCATGGACACCGTGGGGAACTGCCAGAACCCGGGCATCAGCTTGGGGTGCGGGTAGCTCGACAGGCCCTTGCCGTCCACTTCCTGGCGGAAGCTGTCGAGCTGCTGCTCGCTCAGGCGGCCTTCGAGGAAGGCGCGGGCGTAGATGCCGGGGGCGCTGTGGCCCTGGATGTAGAGCAGGTCACCGCCGTGGTTCTCGCTCTCGGCGTGCCAGAAATGGTTGAAACCGGCGCCGAACATGCTGGCCACCGAGGCGAAGGAGCCGATATGGCCGCCCAGGTCGCCGCCGTCGGCAGGGTTGAGGCGGTTGGCACGCACCACCATGGCCATGGCATTCCAGCGCATGTAGGCGCGCAGGCGCTTTTCAATCTGGATGTTGCCGGGGCAGCGGGCCTCTTGTGCCGGCTCGATGGTGTTGACGTAGCCCGTATTGGCCGAAAAAGGCAGGTCGATGCTGCTTTGGCGCGCATGTTCCAGCAGTTGCTCCAGCAGGTAGTGGGCGCGCTCGGGGCCCTCTTTCTCGATGACGGCGGACAAGGCCTCCATCCATTCGCGGGTTTCCTGTTGGTCGGCGTCGTTGGCGGCGGGGGCACCTGTGGCAGTGTCTTGCTGTGCGGACATGCGCGTCTCCTGGGTTGTGATGATGGCAATTTAGTGGACTCGCTCCATTTTTGCACAGATTTTTCATTTTTCAAATAGCGCCATTGTGTTTTGTATTATGAAATTATGATGGTGCTCGGAATTGCATTCCATTGAGGGATACGGCATGCCCCTCCCCTACACTTGAGGGCATGGCCGACACCACACCGCCCACCGCCACCAGCACCATCGCCCAGCGCTGGCGCACCTGGTGGCGCAGCCTCTCGCCGATGCGGCAAGACCGTTTTGCCGCCCTGGCTCCGCTGGCGGCGGTGCTGCTGTTCATGGCGGCCATCGTGGCGGCTTTCTGGTACCTGCGCCTGGAAGAAGGCGAGCGCGAGCAGGAGGCCCTGCGCCGCGACCTGGAATATGCCCAGCAGCGCGTGCGCCTGCGCCTGCTGGAGCGCCAGGAGCAGCTCATGCGCATTGCGCGCGACCTGGCCAACCAGGACATGGAGCGCACCCAGTTCGACCAGCGCGCCGAAACCCTGGTGAGCCAGTACCCCGAGCTGCAGTCCATCACCTGGATCGACGAGCGCGGCCAGGTCCGCGCCACCCATGCGGCGCCCACCATTGCCAGCAGCCAGATGCGCGTGGCAGGCGAGGCGCTGCAGCCCGGCAGCCTGACTGCCGACAACTATGCCCTCACGCGCGACCTGCAGCAGCCGGTGTACGTGCAGCCCGAGTCCAGCGCCCACGCCCCCACCCCGCTGCTGCAACTGCATGTGCCCATGAACGTGCAAGGCAAGTTTGCTGGCGTGGTGCTGGGCGAATATTCCATCGACAGCCTGCTGCGCTACGCCACGCCCACCGAGGTGCTGGCCCGCTACGCCGTCACGCTGATCGACCAGAACCGCGGGGTGCTTGCCGGTACGCCCCTGCAGCCGCGCGGCCGCGCGGCGCAGTGGATTCCATGGGACCCCAAGGCCAACGAGTACGAGGTGCCCGTCTCCCCCGTGGGCAATGGCCTGGTGCTGCGCGCACAGGCCTACCGCACCTCGCTGGGCGTGGTGGGCAGCGGGCTGTTCTGGCTGGTGGGCGCGCTCAGCGCCATGACGGCCTGGATGCTGATTGCCACCTGGCGCCACACGCGCAGGCGCATGCAGGCGCAAAACGCGCTGGTGGCAGAGACCAACTTCCGCCGTGCGATGGAGAACTCCGTGCTCACCGGCATGCGCGCCCTGGACCTGCAAGGCCGCATCACCTATGTGAACGCCGCTTTCTGCCAGATGACGGGCTGGAACGAGCCCGAGCTGGTAGGCCAGCTCCCGCCCTTTCCCTACTGGCCCGAATCGGAATACGACAACCTGCACGCCCGCCTGAAGGAAGAGCTCAGCGGCAAGACCGTCCCTGGCGGCTTCCAGGTGCGGGTGCGGCGCAAGAACGGCAGCCTGTTCGACGCCCGGCTGTACGTGTCGCCCCTGATCGATGCGCACGGGCAGCAGACGGGCTGGATGACCTCGATGACCGACATCACCGAGCCCAACCGCATCCGCGAGCAGCTCACGGCCTCGCACGAGCGCTTCACCATCGTGCTCGAATCGCTGGACGCCTCGGTCTCGGTCGCACCGCTGGGCAGCGAAGAACTGCTGTTTGCCAACAAGCTGTACCGGCAGTGGTTCGGCTCGCACACCGGGGGCCACCTGCAAATGGTGGCGCAGGCCGGCGTGCTGCCCGCAGCCCCCAGCAGCGCAGAGGACGAGGACGGCCTCATGGGCCTGCCCACCACCTCGCTGACCAGCGCCACGTCCGAAAACGCCGAAATCTACCTGCCCGAACTGGGCAAATGGCTGGAGGTGCGCTCGCGCTACCTGAGCTGGGTGGACGGGCGCCTGGCGCAAATGGTGATTGCCACCGACATCACCCCGCGCCGCCTGGCCGAAGAGCAAAGCGCGCGCCAGACCGAGCGCGCCCAGTCGGTCAGCCGCCTCATCACCATGGGCGAAATGGCCTCCAGCGTGGCGCACGAGCTGAACCAGCCGCTCACGGCCATCAGCAACTACTGCAGCGGCATCATTTCGCGCATCCGCTCGGGCACCATCACTGACGAAGCCCTGCTCACCGCGCTGGAAAAAACCGCCCACCAGGCCCAGCGCGCGGGCCAGATCATCCAGCGCATCCGCGACTTCGTGAAGAAAAGCGCCCCCAACCGCCAGCTGGCCGAGGTGCCCACCATGGTGAGCGAAGCCGTGGAGCTGGCCGAGATCGAACTGCGCCGCCACAACGTGCGCCTGACGCACTACGTGGCCGCGCGGCTGCCGCAGGTGATGGCCGATTCCATCCTGATCGAGCAGGTCCTCATCAACCTGATGAAGAACGGCGCCGAATCCATCGCCCAGGCCCAGCGCCCGCTGGCCAACCGCAGCGTGGAGCTGCGCGTGGTGCCGCGCCAGGTGGACGGCCAGGAAGGCGTGGAGTTTTCCGTGCAGGACACCGGCAAGGGCCTGCCCCAGGAGGTGCAGGACCGCTTGTTCGAGGCCTTCTTCTCCACCAAGAGCGAAGGCATGGGCATGGGGCTGAACCTGTGCCGCAGCATCGTCGAGTCCCACCAGGGCCGGATGCAGGCAGAGAACCTCTACAATGGCCCGGAGGTCACGGGCTGCCGGTTTTCCTTCTGGCTGCCGCTCGCTGCGCCTGCCAATGACACTGCAGATCCTGCAGCAAACGCACATCCCCCAAGGACAATTGCATGAGTTTGATTCCCAAAAAAGGAACCGTGTATGTCGTCGATGACGACGAGGCCGTCCGCGATTCGTTGCAATGGCTGCTGGAAGGCAAAGACTACCGGGTGCGCTGCTTCGATTCGGCCGAGTCCTTTCTCTCGCGCTATGACCCGCGCGAAGTCGCCTGCCTGATCGTGGACATCCGCATGGCCGGCATGACCGGCCTGGAGCTGCAAGACCGGCTGATCGAGCGCAAATCCCCCCTGCCCATCGTCTTCATCACCGGCCACGGCGACGTGCCCATGGCCGTCAACACCATGAAGAAAGGCGCGCTGGACTTCATCCAGAAGCCCTTCAACGAGGACGCGCTGGTCAACCTCGTCGAGCGCATGCTGGATGTGGCGCGCCAGTCCTTCGCAGGCTACCAGCAGGCCGCCAGCCGCGATGCGCTGCTGGCCAAGCTCACCAGCCGCGAAGCGCAGGTGCTCGAACGCATCGTCGCCGGGCGCCTGAACAAGCAGATCGCCGACGACCTGGGCATCAGCATCAAGACCGTGGAGGCGCACCGCGCCAACATCATGGAAAAGCTGGGCGCCAACACCGTGGCCGACCTGCTCAAGATCGCGCTGGGCCAGGCTGCAGCCAAGGCCTGATTTGCTATTATTTTGATAGCTGCTTACGCTTTATCCATAAGCGCAAGCAGCCATTTTTATTAATATTTTCACCATGACAGCCCAACTGATCGACGGCAACGCCCTCTCCCGCCAACTGCGCTCCAACGTCGCCGAGCGCGCCCTTGCGCTCAAGGCCCGCGGCGTCACCCCCGGCCTGGCCGTGGTGCTGGTGGGCGACAACCCGGCCAGCCAGGTCTATGTGCGCAACAAGGTCAAGGCCTGCCACGATGCCGGACTGCACTCGGTGCTGGAGCAGTACCCCGCCGACCTGGGCGAGGCCGAACTGCTGGCACGCGTGGAGGCGCTCAACAACGACCCCTCCATCCACGGCATCCTGGTGCAGCTGCCGCTGCCTGCGCACATCGACGCGCAAAAGGTCATCGAGGCCATCTCGCCCGCCAAGGACGTGGACGGCTTCCACATCGCCAGCGCCGGTGCGCTGATGACCGGCATGCCCGGCTTCTGGCCCTGCACGCCCTACGGCTGCATGAAGATGCTCGAATCCATCGGCTACGAGCTCAAGGGCAAGCACGCCGTCGTCATCGGCCGCAGCAACATCGTGGGCAAGCCCATGGCGCTGATGCTGCTGGCCCAGGACGCCACCGTCACCGTCTGCCACTCGCGCACCCAAGACCTCAAGGCCCAGACCCTGCAGGCCGACGTGATCGTCGCCGCCGTGGGCAAGCGCAACGTGCTCACGGCCGACATGGTCAAGCCCGGCGCCGTGGTGCTGGACGTGGGCATGAACCGCAACAACGAAGGCAAGCTCTGCGGCGACGTGGACTTCGACGGCGTCAAGGCCGTGGCTAGCCACATCACCCCCGTGCCCGGCGGCGTGGGCCCCATGACCATCACCATGCTGCTGGTCAACACCCTGGAAGCCGCCGAGCGCGCTGCGGCCTGACCGCGGTCTTTACAAAATCGTTTGGCCCCAGACCTTGAACCTGGCGGGGTCGGCCGTACCATCGAGTCCATGAGCAATCCTCTTCTCGACTTTTCCGACCTGCCCCTGTTCGACCGCATCCGGCCCGAACATGTGGCGCCTGCCATCGACACCCTGCTGGCAAAGGCCAATGCCGCGCTGGAGACCGTGACGGCCAGCGGCTTCCCCGCGCGCTGGGACGCCATTGCCAAGGTACTGGACGTGGCGACCGAGGAGTTGGGCCGCGCCTGGGGTGCGGTCAACCACCTCAACAGCGTGATGGACACGCCCGAGCTGCGCGCTGCCTACAACGAGGCCCTGCCGCGCATCACCGAGTTCTGGACCCGCCTGGGCGCAGACGAGCGCCTGTATGCCCAATACAAGGCCATCGATCCCGGCACGCTGAATGCCGAGCAGGCCCAGGCGCTCAAGAACGCGATCCGCAACTTCGTGCTCTCGGGCGCCGAGCTGACCGGCGCCGCCAAGCAGCGCTACGCACAGATCCAGGAACGCATGGCCGAGCTGCAGCAGAAATTCAGCGAGAACACGCTGGACGCGACCGACGCCTTTGCCTACTACGCCACCGAGCCCGAGCTCGATGGTGTGCCCGAGGACGTACGCCAGGCCGCCCGCGCGGGTGCCCAGGCCGAGGGCAAGGACGGCTACAAGCTCACGCTGAAAATGCCCTGCTACCTGCCGGTGATGCAGTTCGCCCAAAGCAGCGCACTGCGCGAGCGCCTGTACCGCGCCTACACCACGCGCGCTTCCGACCAGGCCGAGGGCGACGCCGCACGCTTTGACAACAGCGCGCTCATCCGCGAAATCCTGGCGCTGCGCCAGGAAGAAGCGCAACTGCTGGGCTATGTGAGCTTTGGCGAAGTCTCCGTGGTGCCCAAGATGGCCGAGTCGCCCACCCAGGTGGTCGGCTTCCTGCGCGACCTGGCCCGGCGCGCGCGCGCCCACGCCGAGAAAGACGTGGCCGACCTGCGCGCCTTTGCCGCAGAGCACCTGGGCCTCTCCAACCCACAGGCCTGGGACTGGCCCTACATCTCCGAAAAGCTCAAGGAAGCGCGCTACGCCTTCAGCGAGCAGGAGGTCAAGCAGTATTTCACCGCGCCGCGCGTGCTCGCCGGGCTGTTCCACATCATCGAGACGCTGTTCGAGGTGACCATCCGCCGCGACCAGGCGCCCGTGTGGCACCCCGCCGTGGCGTTCTACCGCATCGAGCGCGGCGGCCAGCTCGTGGGCCAGTTCTACCTGGACCAGCCCGCCCGGCCCGGCAAGCGCGGCGGCGCCTGGATGGACGACGTGCGCACGCGCTGGCTGCGCCCCGACACGGGCCAGCTGCAAACCCCGGTGGCGCACCTGGTGTGCAACTTTGCCGACGGGGTGGATGGCAAGCCCGCACTGCTCACGCACGACGACGTGACCACCCTGTTCCACGAATTCGGCCACGGCCTGCACCACATGCTCACACAGGTGAACGAGCGCGATGTCTCGGGCATTGGCGGCGTGGAATGGGACGCGGTCGAGCTGCCCAGCCAGTTCATGGAGAACTTCTGCTGGGAATGGGGTGCGCTCCAGCGCATGACGGCGCATGTGGACACGGGCGCGCCGCTGCCCCGCGCGCTGTTCGACAAGATGCTGGCGGCCAAGAACTTCCAGAGCGGCATGCAGACGCTGCGCCAGATCGAATTCGCACTGTTCGACATGCTGCTGCACACCGAGCACGACCCAGCGCAGGACTTCCTGCCCCTGCTCGACCTGGTGCGCGCCGAAGTCGCCGTGCTGCAGCCCCCCGCCTTCAGCCGCACGGCGCACACCTTCAGCCACATCTTTGCCGGGGGTTATGCTGCCGGGTACTACAGCTACAAATGGGCCGAGGTGCTCTCCGCCGACGCCTACGCTGCGTTCGAGGAAACCGCCCAGCCGGACGGCAACCACAACCCCGAAACAGGCCGCCGCTACCGCGAAGCCATCCTCGAAGCGGGCGGCAGCCGCCCGGCCATGGAATCCTTCAAGGCCTTCCGGGGCCGCGAACCCAGCCTGGACGCGCTGCTGCGCCACCAGGGCATGGCATGATAAAAAGTGAGCTGGATACGCTTGTCATCATTGGTTTCCAGGCACTTTTGTGCCTTAAACACCCGTGAATCAAGCGCAAGCAGCTATCAATATTGAAGCAAACCCACCGGAGGCCCCATGTCCGTTGCCCGCCTTGCCGCCCTCGCCGCCTGCGCCACCGGCGCATTGCTAGCCACCGCCACACAGGCCCAGCAGGTGCATCGCATCGTGGGCCCTGACGGCAAGGTCACCTTTTCGGACCGTGCGCCCGAAGACAAGAAGGCCCAGAGCACGGTGCTCTCCACCGCGTCCGGCGGCGGCGCCAGCAACCCAGCCCTGCCTTCGGAACTGCGCCAGATAGCCAGCCGCTTTCCGGTAACGCTGTACACCGGCGAGGGCTGCAGCCCCTGCCAGCAGGCCCGCCAACTGCTGGTGCAGCGCGGCGTGCCCTTCACGGAGCGCAGCGTCAACAGCAACGAAGACATCGAGGCCCTGCGCCGCCTCAGCGGCGATTCCACCCTGCCCTTTGGCACCATCGGGCGCCAGCAGCTCAAGGGCTTCGCCGACGCCGAATGGACGCAGTACCTCGACGCCGCAGGCTACCCCGCGCAATCGCGCCTGCCCAAGGGCTACACACAGCCCGCCGCCACGCCCCTGGCACCCGCCAAGGCCCCGGCAGCATCGGCGCCCGACGTGCCGCAGGAAGCCGCGTCCGCACCCGCCGGGCGCCCACGGCGCCAAGCACCTCCGCCGCCGCCCCCTGGCGCGCCCACGCCCTCCAATCCGGCGGGCATCCGCTTCTGAAGGCTCAGGTCAGAAGTTCAGGGTCTTGACGCCCTGGGCCGTGCCGAGCAGGCAGACCTGCGCCTTCTGGTGCGCAAAAATGCCCACCGTGACCACACCGGGCCACTGGTTGATCTGCGACTCCAGCGCCAGCGGGTCGGTGATGGACAGGCCCGTCACATCCAGGATGTGCTGGCCGTTGTCCGTCACCAGCGGCTGGCCGTCCTTCAGGCGCAGCGTGGCCTGGCCGCCCAGCGCCGCAAAGCGCCGCACCACGTGCGCCGTGGCCATGGGAATCACCTCCACGGGCAATGGAAAGCGGCCCAGCGTCTCCACCAGCTTGGACTCGTCGGCAATGCAGACAAACTGGCGTGCCAGCGCGGCCACGATCTTCTCGCGCGTGAGCGCAGCGCCGCCGCCCTTGACCATGTGGCCCTGGCCGTCGATCTCGTCGGCGCCGTCGATGTACACGCCCAGTTGCTCGACCTCGTTGGCATCAAGCACCGGAATGCCGATGGTGCGCAGGCGCTCGGTACTGGCCACTGAACTGGAAACCGCGCCGCGCACCTGATCCTTGACCGTGGCGAGCGCGTCGATGAACTTGTTGACCGTGGAGCCCGTGCCTACGCCCACAATGTCGCCGGGTACGATGTAGCGCAGCGCAGCCTGGCCGACCAGGGCCTTGAGTTCGTCTTGGGTCAGGGGGGTAGATGTCGTCATGGGAGAAAATCAGGGGTGAACCCTGAATTATCCCCATGTCACTGATCCCCTACGCCCTCACCCGCCCCTTTCTGTTCGGCCTGGACCCCGAAACCGCCCACGACCTGACCATGGACATGCTCGCGCGCGGCCAGGGCACGCCGTTGCAATGGGCCTGGTGCAACGAGACCGTGCACGACCCCATCGAACTGGCGGGCCTGCGCTTTCCCAACCGCGTAGGCCTGGCCGCCGGGCTGGACAAGAACGCGCGCTGCATCGACGCGCTGGGCGCCATGGGCTTCGGCTTTGTCGAAGTGGGCACCGTCACACCCAAGGCGCAGCCGGGCAACCCCAAGCCGCGCATGTTCCGCCTGCCCGAGGCACGCGCGCTCATCAACCGCCTGGGCTTCAACAACGACGGGCTGGACGCCTTTCTGCACAACGTGCAGCAGGCCCAGTTCCGCCGCCAGCAAAAGCACCCCATGCTGCTGGGCCTGAACATCGGCAAGAACGCCGCCACGCCCATCGAAGACGCCACGCGCGACTACCTCACCTGCCTGGACGGCGTGTACCCGCATGCCGACTACGTCACCGTCAACATCAGCTCCCCCAACACCAAGAACCTGCGCGCACTGCAAAGCGACGCCGCGCTCGACGGCCTGCTGGGCGCCATTGCCGAGCGCCGCGAGCAACTGGCGCAGCAGCACGCCCGCGCCGACGGCACGCAGCGGCGCGTGCCCTTGTTCGTGAAAATCGCCCCCGACCTGGACGAAGACCAGGTCGCCGTGATCGCCGCCACCCTGCAGCGCCACGGCATGGACGGCGTGGTGGCCACCAACACCACCATCGGCCGCAGCGCCGTGCAAGGCCTGCGCCACGCCGAGGAAACCGGCGGCCTGAGCGGCGCCCCGGTGCTGGAGCCCAGCAACCAGGTCATCCGCCTGCTGCGCGCCGCCCTGGGCAGCCGCTTCCCCATCATCGGCGTGGGCGGCATCCTGAGCGCCGAAGACGCACTGAGCAAGATCCGCGCAGGCGCGGACGTGGTGCAGATCTACACCGGCCTGATCTACGAAGGCCCGGCGCTGGTGCAGCGCGTGGCAAGGGCGATCAAGGCGGGGCGCTAAATCAGCGCCCGCTGCGCAACTGCATCAACAGCGGCAGCACCGCGCCCGCCCAGCGCACCAGGCGGCGCGGGCCGGCCACGGCGGCGCCTGCGGCCACCAGGGCCAGGGCCAGGGGGTGGTCCTTGGCAAAGGCCAGCGCGCGCTGGGCCAGGGGTTCGGCGGCATTCATCGCGGCTTGCTGGCGGGCCTGTTCGCGTTCTTGCTGCCTCTCCTGGCGGCGCGCGCGCAAGCGCTGGCGCTGGGCGGCCATGCGTTCGCGCAGTTGGCCTTTGCGCTCGGCGATGCGCTGGGGCGTGAGGCGGGGGCCGGGCTCGGTCACAGCTGCTCCTTGATCTCGCGCCAGTCGCGCACCAGTTCTTCGCGCGTCTGCGCAAAGGCATTGCTGGCGGCGTTGGCAACGCGCACCAGAGCCGCCAGCGCCACCCCCCAGGCCAGCAGCCAGCCCACGGCCAGCAGCCAGGCCACCAGGGTGCGGTACGGGCTGTCCCAGAACTGCACCAGGAGCGCCACCGACAGCAGCATGAGTGCCACCACCGTGAGCCCCCCCACGGCCAGTATGAGCAGCAGCAACTGGCGCAGGCGGGCCTTTTGCTCGTGCCACTCCAGCCGGGCCAGTTCGGCGCGATCCTCGATGGCGATCGCCCCTTCCAGCGCGGCGGCACGCCAGCGCAGGACAAAGGCTTCGAGCCCCAGCAGCGAGATCCAGTTCATGCGCTCAGCGACGTGCCAGCAGGAAGCCCACCACTGCGCCCACGGCCAGCGCGGCACCAGCCACGCGCCAGGGTTCGTCGTGGGCATAGCGGTCGGCGGCGCGGGCTGCGTCCTTGGCCTGGTTGGCGGCTTCTTGCGCCGCGCGGATGGCGGCATCGCGCACGTTGTGCATGCCTTCGTCCAGACGCTCGCGCAGCGCCTTGATCTCGGGCACGCTGTCCAGGCTCTTGTTGGCCATCACAGTACGCATTTCAGCCACAAGTTTCTCCAGCTCGGCCTGGGTGCTGTGCAGGGAGTCGGTCGTCTGAGTCGTCATACATGCCTTTCGTTGCTACGTTGGAAAAAAGTGCATGCCACAGAGCGTGTGGCTGGGTGGTTCATCTTAACGACCCCCGCAGCGCCCCGGAGCAAAAACTGTGGGCCATGCAAGGAAATCAGGCCAGGATGCGCGCCGCATATGCGCCCAGAGCCAGCGCGCTGGTGAGCCCTGGCGACTCGATACCGAACAGGTTGACCAGGCCCGGCACCCCGTGCACGGCAGGCCCCTGAACCACGAAGTCTGCAATGGCGGCGCCCTGCGCGTCGAACACCTTGGGCCGTATGCCCGCGTAACCGGGCTCCAGCGCCCCATCGCGCAGGCCGGGCCAGTATTTGCGCACCTCGGCGTAGAAGGCCTGGCCGCGTTCCGGATCCACCGCCAGGTCGTCGGGCGCATCCACCCACTGCACATCGGGCCCGAAGCGCGCCTGGCCGCCCAGGTCCAGCGTCAGGTGCACGCCCAGGCCTGCGGCCTCTGGCACGGGGTAGATCAGGTGCGAGAACGGCGCGCGGCCCGCCAGGGTGAAGTAATTGCCCTTGGCGTAGCGCGGCTGCGGCACATGCACGGCGTCCAGCCCCCGGGTGCTGCGCGCCAGTGCGGGTGCTGCCAGCCCGGCGGCGTTGACCACCGTGGCGGCCTGCAGGCACGTGCCATCGTTCGCTATTACATTGATAGCGTCTTGCGCACATTCCATGAGCGCTACAGCCGAATTGACTGCCAACATTCCACCGGCCTGCTCGACATCGGCCAGCAGGCCCAGCATCAGCGCGTGGCTGTCCACAATGCCGGTGTCGGGCGAGTGCAATGCGGCCACGCATTCGAGGGCGGGCTCCAGGGCACGCGCCTCGTCGCGCTCCAGCCATTGCAGTGCCACGCCATTGCCCAGTGCATGCGCCTGCACGGCGCGCAGGGATTCGCGCTGCGCATCGGCGGTGGCCACCACCAGCTTGCCGCAGCGCTGGTGGGGAATGGCGCGCTCGGCGCAATAGGCGTACAGCAGCTCGCGCCCCTGCACGCACAGCCGCGCCTTGAGCGAACCCTGCGGGTAGTACAGCCCGGCGTGGATGACCTCGCTGTTGCGCGCACTGGTGCCTGTGCCAAAGGTGTGGGCGGCTTCCAGCACCAGCACCTCGCGCCCGCGCAGGGCCAGCGCGCGGGCCACGGCCAGGCCCACCACGCCTGCGCCCACCACCACGCAATCGACTTGCTCTGCCATGGTGGGTCAGCCCTCAAAGCCTTCGAGCACGTTCACCGCGTTGGTGCCCAGCTCGGCCGCGGCATAGCCGCCCTCCAGCACGAACACGGTGGGCAGGCCCAACTGCGCCAGCCGCTGCCCCAGGCGCAGGAAATCCGCCGAGGCCAGGGCAAAGCGCGAGATCGGGTCACCCTCGAACGTATCGAGCCCGAGCGAGACCACCAGCGCGTCGGCGCCGAAGTCCGCGATGCGCGCACAGGCCGCTTCCAGCGCGCCGAACCACGCCTGCACGCTGCTGCCTGCCGCCAGCGGCAGGTTGAGGTTGCAGCCCGCCCCGGCGCCCTCGCCCGTTTCATCGGCATGGCCCAGGTAAAACGGGTATTCGGTGCGCGGGTCGCCGTGGATGCTGGCGAACAGCACGTCGGCGCGGTCGTAGAAGATGCTTTGCGTGCCGTTGCCGTGGTGGTAGTCCACGTCCAGCACGGCCACGCGCGCCGCGCCCTGGTCGCGCAGCCATTGCGCCGCCACGGCGGCGTTGTTGAGCAGGCAGTAGCCGCCCATGAAGTCCGGCCCCGCATGGTGGCCCGGCGGGCGCGTGCAGCAGAAGGCCGCGCGCGCACCGGCCGCCACGCGCGCCGCCGCGCTGGCGGCGGCATCGGCCCCGGCCTTGGCGGCCTGCCAGCTGCCCGCGGCCAGCGGCGTGCCGTTGTCCATGGAATACAGCCCCAGCCTGGCGACAAAGTTGTCCGGCTCGATGTCGCTGCGCAGCGTGCGCACGGGCCAGACAGAGGGGAAGGGTTGCACCTGGGCATTGGCCGGGTCCAGCGCCAGCCATTGCGCCCACGCCGTCTGCAGAAACTGCAGGTAGCGCGGCGCATGGATGCGCGCGAGCACGGCGCTGCTGTCCTGGTCGGGCGCCAGCAGCGTGTGTCCGCGCTCGCTCAAACGGGCCTCGACGTAGTCGGCGCGTGCGGGCTTCTCGAAGCAGGGCACGCGCTCGCCCCGGAAGAACTCATGCACCGGAGCGTGCAGGTGGTGCAGCGGGTTGTGGAAGGTGATCATGCGCCGAGTTTACGGGCGCATGCCGCTCAATCTGCGATCTCTGCCCAGGGCTGCGGCCGCACGCCGCCCGCAAACAGCGGGTGCGTTTGCGCCTCCTCCAGCGTGAGCACCGGGGTGACGCAGGCGTCGGCCAGCGCAAAGCGCTCGCTCCACACGGCCAGCGGCTGCGAGGCGACAAGCTGTGCCACCTCGGCGCGCAGGGCAGCACAGTCGCTGGAACCCGGCAGTTGGCCGCGCTGCCAGTGGCGCTGCGCCCAGTCGGGGCGGTCAAAGACCTCGCACGCAGCCTTCCAGAACTTGAACTCCAGCGCGCCCACGGCCAGGTGGCGCCCGTCCTGCGTGGCGTAGAGGTTGTAGCAGGGCAGCACGCCATTGAGCAGATCCTCGCCCGCGCCGGGGCGGCGCCCCAGCAGCGGCGCCAGCATGGCGCCCGTGGCCTTGGGCATGACCAGTTGGGCGTGCAGGCCATGGGCCATGCTCACGTCCAGGTGCCTGCCCTGCCCCGTGCGCTGCGCCTCGAACACCGCCGCCAGCACGGCGATGCAGGCCATGGCGCTGCCTCCTGCCAGGTCGCCCCACTGCACGTTGGACAGGGCCAGCTCGCCCGTGGGCGCACGCATCTGGTCCAGCACGCCCGACAGCGCCATGAAGTTAAGGTCGTGCCCCGCCTTCTGCGCCCAGGGGCCGTGCTGGCCGTAGCCGGTGATGGACACCATCACCAGGCGCGGGTTCAGCGCGTGCAGCGTGGCCGCATCCAGCCCCAGGCCCTGCAGCACGCCAGGGCGGAAGCTGTCGAGCAGCACGTCGGCCTCCTGCACCCAGGTGCGCAGGCGGTCCAGGTCGGCGCTGCTGCGGAAGTCGATGCTGCGGCATTCCTTGCCGTGGTTGAGCGCCTCGAACAGCGCCGCCAACGGCCGCGCCGGGTCGCCCTCGGGCGGCTCCACCTTGACGATGGTGGCGCCCAGGTCGGCCAGCAGGCGCGTGGCGAAAGGCCCGGGCAGGTTGCGCGTGAGGTCGAGCACGCGCAGGCCGGACAGCAGTGGGGGCACATCCATGTCCGTCACAACCCCAGTTGTTTAGAAATGATCTCGTTCATGATCTCGTGCGTACCGCCGCCGATGGAGAGGATGCGGTTGTCGCGGTACAGGCGCTCGACCAGCGACTCGCGCATGTAGCCCATGCCGCCGAAGATCTGCACCGCCTCATCCGTGACCATGGTGGACACCGAGGTGGCAAAGTTCTTGGCCATGGAAACCTCGGCGATCGCCGGCTCGCCCGCCTGCATGCGTGCGGCGCAGCGATAGGTGTACTCCCGCGCCACGTTCACCTGGGTGGTCATCTCGGCCAGCTTGTGGCGGATGACCTGGTGCTTGGACAGCGGCTTGCCGAAGGTGGTGCGCTCCTTCACGTAGGCCAGGCATTGCTCCAGCGCGAGCTGCGCCGTCATGTAGGCCATGATGGCCAGGCTCAGGCGCTCGGCCTGGAAGTTGGCCATGATGGTGAAGAAGCCCGAGTTCTCCGGCCCCAGCAGGTTGTCCGCAGGCACGCGGCAGTCCTGGAAGAACAGCTCGGCCGTGTCCGAGGCCCACCAGCCCATCTTCTTGAGCTTGCGCCCCACGGTGAAGCCCGGCGTGCCCTTCTCGATGAGCAGCAGCGAGACGCCGCCAAAACCCGCCTCGCCCGTGCGCACGGCCACGGTGTAGTAGTCGGCGCGCGCGCCCGAGGTGATGAAGGTCTTGGCGCCATTGACCACGTAATGGTCGCCATCGCGCACCGCGCGGGTCTTGAGGTTGGCCACGTCCGAGCCGCCGCTGGGCTCGGTGACGGCCAGCGCGGCGATCTTCTCGCCCGCGAGCACCTGCGGCACGATGCGCGCCTTGAGCGCGTCCGAGCCCATGCGCCAGACCGGCGGCAGGCCGATATCCAGCGAACCCAGGCTCGCGACAAAGCCGCCTGAGCCGCTGCGCATCAGTTCCTCGCTGGCCGCCACCTTCAGGAACACGTCCTCATCGCCCGAGCCGCCGAACTCGACCGGGTGGCCGATGCCCAGCAGGCCCAGGCTTCCGGCCTGTGGGTACACCTCGCGCGGGAAGCCGCCCGCCTCTTCCCATGCGTCGATGTGCGGCTTGACGGCCTCGTTGACGAAGCGGCGCATGGTGTCGCGCACCATGCCGTGGGTCTCGTTGAAGTAGTCCACGTACACGCTGGCCAAGGCGGGATCACGCATCCTGGAACCTCGCGTTTTCCTGCGCCATCTGGACCAGAATGGCCGCGGGCTCGAAGCGTGCTCCATGCCGCCGCGCCAGTTCACGCGAGCGCGCTACGAAGCGCTGCACGCCCATGGCATTGATGAACTGCAGCGCCCCGCCCTGGTGCGGCGCAAAGCCCCAGCCGAAGATGGAACCGATGTTAGCGTCGGCCACCGAGCGCACCACGTTCTCCTCGAAGCAGCGCGCGGCCTCGTTGGCCTGGATGAACATCAGCCGGTCCACCAGTTCCTGCTGCGTGGGCTGGTCGGCGCGCGGTGGGTACAGCGTGGTCAGCTCCGGCCACAGGGTCTTTTCCTTGCCCTGGTAGTCGTAAAAGCCCTTGCCCGCCTTCTTGCCGACGCGGCCCAGCCCGGCGCACAGCTTGCGCAGCACCGCCTCGCCGGGGTGCGTGGGGTAGCTCTTGCCCTCGGCCTCCAGGTCGCGGCGCGTCTGGTCGCTCACGTGCAGCGACAGGCTCAGCGAGACCTCGTCCTGCAGGGCCAGCGGCGGCATGGGCATGCCGGCCTTGACGCCCGCCACCTCGATGGAGCGCGGATGCACGCCCTCGGCCAGCATGGCGATGCCCTCCATCACGTAGGTGGCGAACACGCGCGAGGTGTAGAAGCCCCGGCTGTCGTTGACCACGATGGGCGTCTTGCCGATCTGCAGAACGTAGTCGAAACCGCGTGCCAGCGTGGCGTTCGACGTCTTCTCGCCCACGATGATCTCGACCAGCGGCATCTTGTCCACGGGCGAGAAGAAATGCAGGCCGATGAACTGCGCCGGGCGGCGGCTCACCTGCGCCAGCCCCGTGATGGGCAGCGTGGAGGTGTTGGAGGCAAACACCGCGTCCTCGCCCATCACCGCCTCGGCCAACTTGGTGCAATCGGCCTTGATGGCGCGGTCCTCGAACACGGCCTCGACCACCAGATCGCAACCTTGCAGGTCTTCGTAGCGCGTGGTCGGCTGGATGCGCGCCAGCAGCGCATCGCGTTTCTCCTGCGTGGTCCTGCCGCGCGACAGGGCCTTGTCCAGCAGACCTTGCGAGTAGGCCTTGCCCTTGTCGGCGTTCTCCTGCGTGGTGTCGAGCAGCACGACGTCGATGCCGGCCTTGGCCGACACGTAGGCAATGCCCGCACCCATCATGCCCGCACCCAGGATGCCGACCTTATTGACCTTGCCCTGCGGCTGGTTCGCGGGGCGCGACTGGCCCTTCTTGATGGCGTTGAGCTGGTACCACAGCGTGCCGATCATGTTCTTGCTGACCTGCGAGACGATGCAGGCCGCGAAGTAGCGCGACTCGACCTGCAGCGCGTTGTCGATGTCGAGCAGGCAGCCCTCGAACAGGCAGCTCATGATGTGCGTGATGGCCGGGTAGTTGCCATGGGCCTTGGCGTTGGCCATGGAGGGCGCGATGGCCAGCATCTGCACCACGGACGGGCTCTTGCTGTCGCCGCCAGGAATGCGGAAGCCCTTGGCATCCCAGGGCTGCACGGGCTGGGGGTTGGCCAGGCACCATTCACGCGCCTTTTGCAGCAGTTCTTCGCGCGAGGCCGCCAGCTCGTTGACGATGCCCAGGCCCTTGGCCTTGGCGGGGCTCAGCTCGGTGCCCTGGGTGATGAGTTCAAAGCTCTTCTGGATGCCAATGAGGCGCGGCAGGCGCTGCATGCCACCGGCACCGGGCAGCAGGCCCAGCTTGACCTCGGGCAGGCCGATCTTGGCCTTGGGGTCATCGATGGCAAAGCGGGCGTGGCAGGCCAATGCCAGCTCCAGGCCGCCGCCCAGCGTGGTGCCGTTGAGGGCGGCCACCACGGGCTTGCCGCATTTCTCCATGCGGCGCAGCAGGGCCTTGAGCTCCTCGCCCAACTGAAAGGCCTGCTCCACCGTGGTGATCTGGCTGAGCTGGTCGATGTCGGCACCGGCGATGAAGCTGGACTTGCCCGAGGTGAGCACCAGCCCCTTGAGGCCTTCTTCCTTCTCCAGGCGATCGAGCAGCGTGGCAAAACGGCCCAGCAGTTCGGGCGTGAGCACGTTCATGGCGCGGCCCGGCTGGTCGAAAGTGACCAGACCAACGCCGCTGGCGTCCACTTCGAAAGTGACGGAATCTTGCTGTGTCATGGGTTCGCCTCGTTCAAACGCGTTCGATGATGGTGGCGATGCCCATGCCGGCACCGACGCACAGGGTGGCCAGGGCCGTGGATTGGCCGGTGCGCTCCAGCTCGTCCAGCGCCGTGCCCAGGATGATGGCGCCCGTGGCGCCCAGCGGGTGGCCCATGGCAATGGCGCCGCCGTTGACGTTCACGCGGTCGAGCGAAACGCCCAGGTCGCGCGCCGTCTTCATGGGCACGGTGGCAAAGGCTTCGTTTACCTCCCACAGGTCGATGTCCGATACCGCCATGCCCGCCTTGGCCAGGGCCTTGCGCACGGCGGGCGTGGGGCCGGTCAGCATGATGGTGGGCTCGGAGCCGATGACGGCGCACATGCGCACCTTGGCGCGGGGCTTGAGGCCCGCCTTGTCGCCCGCCGCCTTGCTGCCCAGCAGCATCAGCGCCGCGCCATCGACGATGCCCGAGGAGTTGCCCGCGTGGTGGGGGTGGTGGATTTTTTCGATGGTGGTGTACTTGTCCAGCGCAGTGGCGTCAAAGCCCATGCTGCCCATCATCTCGAACGAGGGGTTGAGCTTGGCCAGCGATTCGACCGAGGCGCCGGGGCGCACGGTCTCGTCGCGGTCCAGCATCACCATGCCGTTGATGTCCGTGACCGGCACGATGGAGCGCGCAAAGCGCCCTTCGGCCTGGGCCTGCGCGGCGCGGCGGTGCGACTCGGCGGCAAAGCCGTCCAGATCGGCGCGGCCAAAACCTTCCAGCGTGGCGATCAGGTCGGCGCTGATGCCCTGCGGAATGAAGGCCGTGCCGCTGTTGACACGCGGGTCCATGACCCAGGCGCCGCCGTCGCTGCCCATGGCCCAGCGGCTCATGGACTCCACGCCGCCCGCGACCACCATGTCCTCCATGCCGGACATGATCTTGGCCGTGGCCAGGTTGACGGACTCCAGGCCCGAGGCGCAAAAGCGCGACAGCGTCACGCCCGCCACGGTTTGCGCCCAGCCCGCGTCCAGCACGGCGGTGCGGGCGATGTCGGCGCCCTGCTCGCCCACGGGGGTGACGCAGCCCAGCACCAGGTCATCGACCAGCGCGGTGTCGAGTTGGTTGCGCGCCTGCAGCGCCTGCAGCAGCGTGCGCAGCAGCCACACGGGCGTGGCCTGGTGCAGGCTGCCGTCCTTCTTGCCCTTGCCGCGCGGGGTGCGCACGGCGTCGTAAATATAGGCTTCGGTCATGGAAGCTCCTTGGTGAATAGGTGGATGAAAAGGATTGGCGTCACAGGAAGCGCGAGGCCAGCTCCTTCATGATTTCGTTGGTGCCGCCGTAGATACGCTGCACGCGCGCGTCGGCATACAGGCGGGCAATCGGGTATTCCTTCATGTAGCCGTAGCCGCCAAAGAGCTGCAGGCATTCGTCGATCAGCTTGCACTGGTTGTCGGTGATCCAGTACTTGATAAGCGCGGCGCGCTCCACGCCCAGTTCGCCCTTGAGGTGCGCGGCCATGGCCGCATCGACCAGCGCGCGCGAGGCCATCAGCAGCGCCTGGCACTCGGCCAGCTTGAAACGCGTGTTCTGGAAGGCAAAGATGGGCTTGCCGAAGGCCTGGCGCTCCTTGGTGTAGGCCAGGGTTTCCTGCATGGCCAGTTCCATGGCGGCAATGCCCGCCAGGGCGACGATCAGGCGCTCCTGCGGCAGTTCCTGCATGAGCTGGATGAAGCCCATGCCCTCCTGCCCGCCCAGCAGGTTGGTGGTGGGCACCACCACGTCGTCAAAGAACAGCTCGGAGGTGTCCTGCGCATCCATGCCCAGCTTGTCGAGGTTGCGGCCCCGGCGGAAGCCCTGCGCCTGGTCGGTCTCGACGACCACCAGCGACATACCCTGCGCGCCCTGGTCCTTGTCGGTCTTGCAGACCACGATGACAAGGTTGGCCAGTTGGCCGTTGGTGATGAAGGTCTTGCTGCCGTTGATGCGGTAGCTGTCACCCTCCTTGACGGCCGTGGTGCGCACGCCCTGCAGGTCGGAGCCCGTGCCGGGCTCGGTCATGGCGATGGCGCCGATCAGCTCGCCCGTGGCCAGGCGCGGCAGCCAGCGCTTTTTCTGTTCTTCGGTGCCGTGGTGCAGGATGTAGGGCGCCACGATGCCCGAGTGCAGCGAGCCGCCAAAACCCGCGATGCCCGCCGCGCCCTGGGCCAGGATCAGCACGGCCTCGTGGCCGAAGTCGCCGCCTGCGCCGCCATATTCCTCGGGCATGGACGCGCACAGAAAGCCGTTGGCCCCGGCCTCTTCCCAGGCGCTGCGGTCCATCATGCCGGCATGGCGCCAGGCCTCATCCTTGGGAGCCCATTGCTCCTTGAAAAAACGGCTGGCCGTGTCGAACAGCATCTGGTGCTCATCGGTCATCCAGGCGGCGGCGAAGTTGTGAATGGCCACAGAAAGGCTCCTTGCAAAAAATCGGTTCCATAACGCTTGTCAGCAGGTAGATCAGGGAGCTACGGTAATAAAAATTACCCAATGGAACACCGAGGAAAACCATGACCATATCCCCTGCCGGAATGGTGTGCAGCCCCTGAAAATTATCAATTCAGCAGGTAACGCAACAGTTCGAATGGTGACCAATACGTAAGCATTGCGCAAGGTGACGCAAACGCATTTCACTGCCAGCCTGGTCATTTGGTAACATCAATTACCATGAAGGAAAGCCACCGACCCGAAGCCATGCCGGGCACTGTAGAGCCCTCCCCCAGGGCGCCATTGGCCGCCATGCGCAGCGACACCCTGGCACGCGTCGAGAAAGCCGTGCTGGAGCTGTTCTCCAGCCGCGACTTCCACGAAGTGAGCCTGCACGACGTGGCCCGCAGCGCCAACGTATCGCTGCAGACCATCTACAAGTACTTCGGGAGCAAGGAAGCGCTGGTGTACAGCATGCTCGACATCATGCTGGGACGCCTGGCCGAGCGCATGATCGACCACCTGCAAGGCATCGACGACGCGCGCGAGCGCCTGCGCAAAACCTGCTGGGTCACGCTGGACTACATGGACAAGCACCCGGCAGTGATGCTGCTGATGTTCACCGCCGTGCCCGTGTCACGGCACAAGAACATCGGCATTTACGAGAGCCCGGAACTGATGGGCGCATTTCTGGGTGTGTTCAAGGACGGCCAGGCGCGCGGCGTGCTGAACCACCGCGTGTCCAGCAAGGTGCTGCTGGACGTGTTCATGGGCATTGTCGGGCGCGTGGTGCTGATGCACATCGTGCGCGGCGAGAAGCGCCCGCTGACAGACCAGTTCGATGAACTGTTCCACATCCTGTGGCGCGCGATGTCGGCAGATTGATGGGGCGGAACCGCCTGCACCAGCAAAAACAGCCCCCGAAGGGGCTGCGTGGTGTTGGTGGGTGATACATGGATCGAACATGTGACCCCTGCCGTGTGAAGGCAGTGCTCTACCGCTGAGCTAATCACCCATTGGCATCGCCCTGAAGGAGCAATGCCAAGAAACGCTGGTGGGTGATACATGGATCGAACATGTGACCCCTGCCGTGTGAAGGCAGTGCTCTACCGCTGAGCTAATCACCCGTTGTCGTTGCGACAGCCCGCTATTATGGCACAGCTTTCAGGCCGTTTGCAGGTTGCGCCACACGGTTTTTCCTTTGCTTTCTTTGTCGAGCTGGGCGAGCAAGGCATCGTGCGCGGCCAGCTCCTGTTCGTTGGCCTGCAGTATGGGCAGGTGCAGGCCACTCAGGTCGATGCTGGCCGCCCTGGGGCCGCTGCCTGTGTCGCCGGTATCGTCGGTAATGAGCAGGGCGTCCTGGCCGCGCGTGAGGCAGATGTACACATCGGCGAGCAGCTCGGCGTCGAGCAGGGCGCCGTGCAAGGCGCGGGCCGAGTTGTCCACACCCAGGCGGTCGCACAGCGCGTCAAGCGAGTTGCGCTTGCCTGGAAACATCTCCTTGGCCAGGGCCAGGGTGTCCACAATGCCCGCCACATGGCTGGCCAGGGGCGGGCGTTTCAGCCGCTCCAGTTCCTTGTTGATGAACCCTACGTCGAACGCGGCGTTGTGGATGATGAGTTCCGCGTCGCACATGAAATCCAGGATCTGGTCTGCCACCTCGGCGAATTTGGGCTTGTCGCTCAGGAACTCGGTGGTCAGGCCGTGCACGCGCAAGGCGCCCTCTTCGCTGTCGCGCTCGGGGTTGATGTACAGGTGCAGGGTTCTGCCGGTGAGCTTGCGGTGCAGCAGTTCCACACATCCGATCTCCAGGATGCGGTCGCCGTTCTCGGCCGACAGGCCCGTGGTTTCCGTGTCGAAAACAACCTGCCGCGCCATCAGTGGTTTTCCTTGGCGTGGTTGATGGTGTACTTGGGGATCTCGATGGTCACGTTCTGCTGCGCCAGGATGGCCTGGCAGGACAGGCGCGATTGCGGCTCCAGGCCCCAGGCGCGGTCGAGCAGGTCTTCTTCCTCTTCTTCCGGCTCGTTGAGGGAGGCATAGCCTTCGCGCACGATCACATGGCAGGTCGTGCAGGCGCAGCTCATGTCGCAGGCATGCTCGATGGCGATGTGGTTGTCCAGCAAGGCTTCGCAAATGGAGGTTCCTGCCGGTGCGGTGATTTCGGCGCCCTGGGGGCAGTATTCGGCGTGGGGCAGGATTTTGATGACGGGCATGGCGCGTGGAACGGTGGGGGATTACAGGGTCTGCACATTCTGGCCTGCCAGCGCCTTGCGGATGCCCCGGTTCATGCGCTGGGCGGCAAAGGCCTCGGTGCCTTTGGCCAGTATCTGGGTTGCGGCCTCCAGGGCGGGTGCGTCGGCCACGGCGCCTTGCAGGCGCAGGGCCTGCATGAGTGCATCGATGTGGGTGCGTTCGTCTTCGCTGAGCAGGTCGCCGTCGGCGTCGAGCGCGCTTTGCGTGGCCAGCAGCATGCGGTCGGCCTCCACGCGCGCCTCGGCCAGCGCACGGGCCTGGATGTCTTGCTGGGCAGTGGCAAAGCTCTCCTGCAGCATGCGGGCGATCTGCTCGTCGCTCAGGCCGTAGCTGGGCTTGACGTCCACACGCGCTTCCACGCCGCTGGCCTGTTCGCGTGCGCTCACGCTGAGCAGGCCGTCGGCATCGATGGTGAAGGTGACGCGGATGCGTGCTGCCCCGGCGGCCATGGGCGGAATGCCGCGCAGCTCGAAGCGGGCCAGGCTGCGGCAGTCCTGCACCAGGTCGCGCTCGCCCTGTACCACGTGGATGGCCATGGCAGTCTGCCCGTCCTTGTAGGTGGTGAAGTCCTGCGCCTTGGCCGTGGGGATGGTTTCGTTGCGCGAGACGATGCGCTCCACCAGCCCACCCATGGTTTCGATACCCAGCGAGAGCGGGATCACGTCCAGCAGCAGCAGGTCGCCATTGGCGTTGTTGCCCGCCAGCTGGTTGGCCTGGATGGCAGCGCCCAGCGCCACGACCTCGTCGGGGTTGAGGTTGGTCAGCGGCTCGCGGCCAAAGAACTGCGCGACTGCGCGGCGCACCTGCGGCATGCGCGTGGAGCCGCCCACCATGACCACGCCCTGCACTTCCTCGGGCTGCAGCCCGGCGTCGCGCAAGGTGCGGCGCACGGCAGCCATGGAGCGCGCAGTCAGCGCTGCGGTGAGTGTTTCAAAGTCTGCTTTCTTAACATCAAATTGCACTCTAGCGCCCGTCAATTCAGCGCTAAACGCTATCATTTCAGTAGCACTCAAGGCCTCTTTGCAAGCGCGGGCAGCGGTGCGCACGGCGGCCTTGTCGGCGGCCGACTGGGCTTGCAGCCCTTTCTGCGACAGCACCCATTCGGCGAGGGCTGCGTCGTAGTCGTCGCCCCCCAGGGCAGAATCGCCACCCGTGGCCAGCACCTCGAACACGCCCTGCGTGAGCCGCAGGATGGAGATGTCGAACGTGCCCCCGCCCAGGTCGTACACCGCGTAGATGCCTTCGCTGGCGTTGTCCAGCCCGTAGGCAATGGCGGCAGCCGTGGGTTCGTTGATAAGGCGCAGCAGGTTCAGGCCTGCCAGCTGTGCGGCGTCCTTGGTAGCCTGGCGCTGGGCGTCGTCGAAATACGCGGGCACGGTGATGACCGCACCGTACAGGTCTTCGTTGAAGGTGTCTTCGGCACGCTGGCGCAGTGTGGCCAGGATTTCTGCACTGACCTCCACGGGCGACTTGACCCCATCGGCCGTGGCAATGCCCACCATGCCGCCCTGCTCGGCATCGACCAGGGCATAGGGCAGATGCTGCGCACCGGCAATGTCGCTGCGCCCCCGCCCCATCAGGCGCTTGGCCGAGGCGATGGTGTTGGCGGCGTCCTGGTGCTGCGCCTGCACGGCGTTGCGGCCGATCTGGCGCCCTCCCCCGGCCAGGTAGCGCACCACCGAGGGCAGCAGCACCCGGCCTTCTTCGTCGGGCAGGCATTCGGCCATGCCATGGCGCACGGCTGCGACCAGCGAATGCGTGGTGCCCAGGTCTATGCCCACGGCAATGCGACGCTGGTGGGGATCGGACGATTGGCCGGGTTCGGAAATCTGCAGCAGCGCCATGAGTGCTTGAGTGGTTCGGTGATGTGCCGCTGCGGCGGGTGCCCTGCAGCCGGCGGATGGATGCGGGCGCTATTGTCCCAGTTGTTCGAGGCGGCGATCGATATCGCGCGCAAAGCGCTCGATGAACATCAGCGCCCGCACCTGGGCTGCGGCGGCGGCATGATCCTGCGCGCCGTCCAGCAGTTCGCCGCAACGCGCCAAGGCCTGCTGGCGGGCCGCACGCACCTGGGCATCCAGGGCGTCGATGTCGCTGGCGCCTTGCGCATCGTCCAGCGCCTCGCGCCACTCCATCTGCTGCATCAGAAAGGCCGCAGGCATGGCCGTGTTGTCCTCGGCGCCAATGGGGGCGCCGCCCAGCTCGCAGAGGTAGGCAGCGCGCTTGAGCGGATCCTTGAGGCGCTGGTAGGCCTCGTTGATGCGCACCGACCACTGCATGGCCACGCGCTGCGCCGCAGCGCCGTGCTGGGCGTGGCGGTCGGGATGGGCCTGGCGCTGCAGATCCTTCCAACGCGCGTCGATGTCAGCGCGCTCCTGCGCAAAGCGCCGGGGCAGGCCAAACAGGGTGAAATCGTCGGACTGCAGGTTCACATCAAAGCCCGCTGCCGCTCAGACCCGGAAGCTCTCGCCGCAGCCGCAGCGGTCGCGCTCGTTGGGGTTGCTGAAGCGAAAGCCCTCGTTCAGGCCCTCGCGCACGAAATCGAGCTCCGTGCCGTCGATGTAGGCCAGGCTCTTGGGGTCGATCAGCAGCTTGACGCCGTGCTGCTCGAAGACCAGATCCCCGGGCTCTGCTTCGTCCACGTATTCGAGCTTGTAGGCCAGGCCCGAGCAGCCGCTGGTCTTGACGCCCAGGCGCACGCCCAGTCCCTTGCCCCTGCGCGACAGGTAACGGCTGACATGCCGGGCTGCCGCTTCAGTCATTGTGATGGCCATGGTGTCTCATGCCGCCGTGGTGCTGGCGTGTTTGGTGCGGTAATCGTTGACGGCTGCCTTGATGGCGTCTTCGGCCAGGATGGAGCAGTGGATCTTGACCGGCGGCAGTGCCAGTTCTTCGGCAATCTGGCTGTTCTTGAGCGCAGCAGCCTCGTCCAGCGTCTTGCCCTTGACCCATTCGGTCACCAGCGACGACGAGGCGATAGCCGAACCACAGCCGTAGGTCTTGAAGCGCGCGTCCTCGATCACGCCGGTGTCGGGGTTGACCTTGATCTGCAGCTTCATCACGTCGCCGCAGGCGGGCGCGCCGACCATGCCGGTGCCCACGCTGTCGTCACCCTTGTCGAACGAACCCACATTGCGCGGGTGTTCGTAATGGTCGATCACTTTTTCGGAGTAAGCCATGGTGTTTACCTCATCGATGGGTTGCGGTGGGGTGCGGCCTCAATGGGCAGCCCACTGGATGGAATTGATATCCACGCCGTCCTGGTACATCTCCCACAGGGGGCTGAGCTCGCGCAGCTTGGCCACGTTCTCGCGGATGGTGGCAACGGCGTAGTCGATTTCTTCTTCGGTGGTGAAGCGGCCGAGGGTCATGCGCAGGCTGCTGTGCGCCAGTTCGTCGCTGCGGCCCAGGGCGCGCAGCACGTAGCTGGGCTCCAGGCTGGCCGAGGTGCAGGCAGAACCAGAAGACACCGCCAGGCCCTTGATGCCCATGATGAGCGACTCGCCCTCGACGTAGTTGAAGCTCATGTTCAGGTTGTGCGGCACACGGCGGGTGAGGTCGCCGTTGACGAAGACCTGCTCGATGCCGCCCAGGCCGTCGAGCAGGCGCTTTTGCAGCGCGCGGGCCTTGGCCAGGTCTTGCGCCATTTCTTCGCGCGCCAGGCGGAAGGCCTCGCCCATGCCCACGATCTGGTGCGTGGGCAATGTGCCCGAGCGCATGCCGCGCTCATGGCCGCCGCCGTGCATTTGCGCTTCCAGGCGCACGCGCGGCTTGCGGCGCACGTACAGGGCGCCAATGCCCTTGGGGCCGTAGGTCTTGTGCGAAGCCAGGCTCATCAGATCGACGGGCAGGGTCTTGAGGTCGATCTCCACCTTGCCGGTGGCCTGGGCCGCGTCCACGTGGAAGAGGATGCCCTTCTCGCGGCACAGGGCGCCAATCGCAGGGATGTCCTGGATCACGCCGATCTCGTTGTTCACGAACATAACGCTGACCAGGATGGTGTCCGGGCGCAGGGCGGCCTTGAAGGCCTCCAGGTCGAGCAGGCCGTTTTCCTGCACGTCGAGGTAGGTGACCTCGAAGCCCTGGCGCTCCATCTCGCGCATGGTGTCGAGCACGGCCTTGTGCTCGGTCTTGACGGTGATGAGATGCTTGCCCTTGCCCTGGTAGAAGTGGCCCGCACCCTTGATGGCGAGGTTGTTCGACTCGGTGGCGCCGCTGGTCCAGACGATTTCGCGCGGGTCGGCGCCGATCAGGTCTGCCACCTGGGTGCGCGCCTTCTCGACGGCCTCTTCGGCCTCCCAGCCCCAGGCGTGGCTGCGCGAGGCGGGGTTGCCGAAATGCTCGCGCAACCAGGGAATCATGGCGTCTGCCACGCGCGGATCGACCGGCGTGGTGGCGCCGTAGTCAAGGTAGATGGGGAAGTGCGGAGTCATGTCCATGGCTGGCTCAGTGTGGGGTTCTGGCTGGCAATTTTCGGTGCTTGTGCAGGCAGGCCGCAGGCAAAGGCTTGCACGACCCTGATGGCCGTGGGGGCCTTCGCCCTGCGCCGCCCTGATTTCAGGATTTGGCGAACACGTTGCCCAGGGCAAATACGGAATTGGGCGCGTTGACGCGGATGGGCTTGACCACCGGCGTGGTGGAGATGGCCCGGCGCGCCACCGGCTTGTCTTCCACCTGCAGGCCGCGCGCGAGCTGGTCGTCCACCAGCTTTTG
The DNA here is from genome assembly GCA_016192425.1 of Burkholderiales bacterium. Taxonomy (GTDB): domain Bacteria; phylum Pseudomonadota; class Gammaproteobacteria; order Burkholderiales; family Burkholderiaceae_C; genus Simplicispira. The sequence continues at coordinate 65,441 of JACPUE010000023.1, read as the reverse complement.
CAGCGTGACGGAATCGAGAAACTCCACCACGCGCTGGTTGAGCGTGGCCCACAGGTCGTGCGTCATGCAGCGGCCGCCGTCGCCGCCGCAGTTTTCCTTGCCGCCGCACTGGGTGGCGTCGATGGGCTCATCGACCGAGACGATGATGTCGGCCACGGTGATTTCAGCGGCCTTGCGCGCCAGGGTGTAGCCGCCGCCCGGGCCACGGGTGGATTCGACCAGTTCGTGGCGGCGCAGCTTGCCAAAGAGCTGTTCCAGGTACGACAGCGAGATGCGCTGGCGCTGGCTGATGGCGGCCAGGGTGACAGGCCCGTTGTTCTGGCGCAGGGCCAAGTCGATCATGGCGGTGACCGCAAAGCGGCCTTTGGTGGTGAGACGCATCGCAAGCTCCTTGTTGTGTGGCTTGTTGGTTCATGAATTGCCCGCAAGGTTCATGGCCTGCAGGTCCGTCTCCGCCCGTTTTTCTGCTCCGCCCTGCGGATTGGCAGACCCTTCATCGCGTGGGTGTTGTTCTGTTTGTGTCGCAAATTGTACCAGATTCCAGATTATTTTTGTCGGGTAAATAAACCGCCCGGTCGCAAAGCGCCGCTGAAGTTGCAATGCCCTGTTATTCCGGTGCCGGCGTGGGGACATTGTCCTGGCCGTGGGCGCCAAAAACCTGGTCCTTGAGGCGCGCCAACTGGTCGCGCACACGTGCAGCCTGCTCGAATTCGAGGTTGCGCGCATGCTCCAGCATCTGCTTTTCCAGGCGCTTGATCTCGCGTGCGATGTCTTTCTCGGACATGTCCTCCACACGCGCACGCTGCAGTGCTTCCTGCTCCAGCCGCTCGGCGTCCTTGCCGGCTTTTTCGCTGTACACGCCGTCGATCAGGTCGCGCACCTGCTTGACGATGCTGCGCGGCGTGATGCCGTGCTCGGCGTTGAAGGCAATCTGCCGCGCGCGGCGCCGCTCGGTCTCACCGATGGCGCGCGCCATGGAGTCGGTCACGCGGTCGGCATACAGAATGGCCTTGCCCGAGAGGTTGCGCGCCGCGCGGCCGATGGTCTGGATCAGGCTGCGCTCGGAGCGCAGGAAGCCTTCCTTGTCGGCGTCCAGAATGGCCACGAGCGAGACCTCGGGAATGTCCAGTCCCTCGCGCAGCAGGTTGATGCCCACCAGCACGTCGAAGGCGCCCAGACGCAGGTCGCGGATGATTTCCACGCGCTCCACGGTGTCCACGTCCGAGTGCAGGTAGCGCACTTTCACGCCGTTGTCGGTGAGGTAGTCGGTCAGCTGCTCGGCCATGCGCTTGGTCAGCGTGGTCACGAGCACGCGCTCACGCCGCTCGGTGCGGATGCGGATCTCCTGCAGCACGTCGTCCACCTGGTGGGTGGCGGGGCGCACCTCCACCTCGGGGTCCACCAGGCCCGTGGGCCGCACCACCTGCTCGACCACCTGGCCTGCGTGCTGCTTTTCGTAGTCGGCCGGTGTGGCCGATACAAAAACCACCTGGCGCATGCGCTGCTCGAATTCCTCGAATTTGGGCGGGCGGTTGTCCAGCGCGCTGGGCAGCCGAAAGCCGTATTCCACCAGCGTGGTCTTGCGCTGGCGGTCACCGTTGTACATGGCGTTGAGCTGGCCGATCATCTGGTGGCTCTCGTCCAGGAACATGATCGCATCGCGCGGCAAATAGTCAGTCAGCGTGCTCGGCGGTTCGCCCTCTGCCGTGCCTGCCAGGTGGCGCGAGTAGTTCTCGATGCCCTTGCAGTGCCCGACTTCGCTGAGCATCTCCAGGTCGAAGCGCGTGCGCTGCTCCAGGCGCTGCGCCTCCACCAGCTTGCCGTCCGCCAGCAGTTGCTTCAGGCGCTCGGCCAGTTCGGCCTTGATGGCCTCGACCGCCAGCAGCACCTGGTCGCGCGGCGTGACGTAGTGGCTGCTGGGGTACACGGTAAAGCGCGGAATGCTCTGGCGCACACGGCCCGTGAGCGGGTCGAACAGTTGCAGGCTCTCGATCTCGTCGTCGAACAGCTCGATGCGCAGGGCCAGCTCCGAGTGTTCGGCAGGGAACACGTCAATGGTGTCGCCGCGCACACGGAAGTTGCCGCGCGCAAAGTCCATGTCGTTGCGCTGGTACTGCATGCGCACGAGCTGGGCAATGGCGTCGCGCTGGCCCAGCTTGTCGCCCGCGCGCAGCGTCATCACCATGCGGTGGTAGCTCTCGGGCTTGCCAATGCCGTAGATGGCCGAGACCGTGGCCACGATCACCACGTCGCGCCGCTCCAGCAGGCTTTTGGTGCACGACAGGCGCATCTGCTCGATGTGCTCGTTGACGGCGCTGTCCTTTTCGATGAACAGGTCGCGCTGGGGCACATAAGCCTCGGGCTGGTAGTAGTCGTAGTAGCTCACGAAGTATTCCACCGCGTTCTTCGGAAAGAACTCGCGGAACTCGCTGTAGAGCTGCGCGGCCAGCGTCTTGTTGGGCGCAAACACGATGGCGGGCCGCCCCAGGCGGGCAATCACGTTGGCCATGGTGAAGGTTTTGCCCGAGCCGGTCACGCCCAGCAGGGTCTGGAACACCTCGCCCTCGTTCACGCCCTCGACCAGCTGATCGATGGCGCCAGGCTGGTCGCCCGCGGGCGGGTACGGCTGGTACAGCTCGAACGGCGAGCCGGGAAAGCTGACAAAACGGCCCTGTGCGGGCTCGGCGGGAGTGTCTGGCGTGGACATAGTGTGGTACGACCTGCGCAGGCCGTTAAAATCTCGGGTTAACCCCAAAGCCTACCGCAGCCGGGGTCAGACTGCCACCTCCACCCTCCAAGGACACTTTCCATGTCTCTGTTCTCCGCCGTCGAAATGGCCCCCCGCGACCCCATCCTGGGTCTCAACGAGCAATACAACGCCGACACCAACCCCCACAAGGTCAACCTGGGCGTGGGCGTGTACTTCGACGACAACGGCAAGCTGCCGCTGCTGGCCTGCGTGCAAGCCGCCGAAAAAGCCCTGATGGACAAGGCCGCACCGCGCGGCTACCTGCCCATCGACGGCATCGCGGCCTACGACAACGCCGTCAAGGCCCTGGTGTTCGGCGCCGAAACCGACGTGGTGAAGTCGGGCCGCGTGTCCACGGTGCAGGCCATTGGCGGTACCGGCGGCCTCAAGATCGGTGCCGACTTCCTCAAGAAAATCAGCCCCCAGGCCAAGGTGCTGATCTCCGACCCGAGCTGGGAAAACCACCGCGCCATCTTCCAGAACGCGGGCTTTGAGGTGGGCAGCTACCGCTACTACGACGCCGCCACGCGCTCGGTCAACTTCGACGGCATGCTGGCCGACCTGAACGCCGCCGCGCCCGGCACCATCGTCGTGCTGCACGCCTGCTGCCACAACCCCACGGGCTACGACCTGACGGCCGCGCAGTGGGACCAGGTGATTGCCGCCGTCAAGGCCAAGGGCCTGACTGCATTCCTGGACATGGCCTACCAGGGCTTTGGCCATGGCATCCAGGAAGACGGCGCCGTGGTCGGCAAATTCGTGGCCGCCGGGCTCAACATCTTCGTCTCGACCTCGTTCTCCAAGAGCTTCAGCCTGTACGGCGAGCGCGTGGGCGCCCTGTCGGTGGTGGCATCGAACAAGGAAGAAGCCGACCGCGTGCTGAGCCAGCTCAAGGTCGTCATCCGCACCAACTACTCCAACCCTCCCACGCACGGCGGCGCCGTGGTGGCCGCAGTGTTGGGCAACCCCGAACTGCGCGCCCTGTGGGAAAAGGAACTGGGCGAAATGCGCGTGCGCATCAAGGCCATGCGCCAGAAGCTGGTGGACGGCCTCAAGGCCGCCGGTGTGCAGCAGGACATGTCCTTCATCACCACGCAGATCGGCATGTTCAGCTACTCGGGCCTGTCCAAGGACCAGATGGTGCGCCTGCGCAGCGAGTTCGGCGTGTACGGCACCGACACCGGCCGCATGTGCGTGGCTGCGCTCAACAGCAAGAACATCGACTACGTCTGCCAGGCCATTGCCAAGGTGGTGTAACACCGCCAGCCGGCGCTACCATGGCGCCAACCCCGAGCCGCCTGCGGGCGGTTTTTTTCTGAGCAAAATATGGCTACAGCGCCCGTCCATCAAGCGCTAGCAGCTATTATTTTTATAGCAATTATGCCCGACACTGCAGCCCACCCCACGCCCCTGCAAGGCACCCGCGTCCTGAGCCTGGCGCTCAACCTGCCCGGCCCTGCCGCCCTGCTGCGCTGCGCGCGCATGGGCGCCGAATGCACCAAGCTGGAGCCGCCCCCCGCGCCGGGCCATGCCAGCGCCGACCCCATGGGCATCTACAGCCCCACTGCCTATGCAGGCCTGCACCAAGGCGTGCGCGTGCTGCACGCCCACCTCAAGACCGACGAAGGCCAGGCCGCACTGCACGCCGAACTGGCGCGCACCGATGTGCTGATCACGTCCTTCCGCCCCTCGGCCCTGGCCAAGCTGGGGCTGGGCTGGGAAGCGCTGCAGGCGCGCTACCCGCGGCTGTCGCTGGTGCGCATCGTCGGTGCGCTGGGCGAACGTGCCGAAGAGCCCGGCCACGACCTCACCTACCAGGCCGAAGCCGGGCTGCTGGCAGGCCTGCAGGTGCCGCCCACCCTGTTTGCCGACATGGCGGGCGCACTGGTGGCCAGCGAAGCCGTACTGCAGGCGCTGCTGGCGCGCAGCCAGCAAGGCGCGGGCGTGTGCATTGAAGTGGGCCTGGCCGAAGCCGCACAGTGGCTGGCCCTGCCGCTGCACTGGGGCCTGACCACACCGCAGGGCGACGTGGGCGGCGCCCATGCGGGCTACCGCATCTACCCCTGCCAGGATGGCCGCGTGGCCGTGGCCGCGCTGGAGCCGCACTTCGCCGCCCGCCTCTGCGCCGCCGCGGGCCTGGCAGCGCAGGGCGACGCAGAACACCTGCGCGCCGCCAGCACCCACGAAGCCATCGCCCGCTTCCTGCAAGGCCAGACCCGCGCCCAGCTCGAAGCCCTGGCCCGCGCCGAGGACATCCCGCTGCACGTATTGACATAGACGACACGCCCACACGCTGCACCGACCACGCTTGAAGCGGGCGCAGCCCAGGCCAGTGCTCCCGCGCAAGGGCCGCCAAGCCGCCTAGGCGGCGCTTCGATTGCGTGCGCTGGGAGCGTCATCCCCCTGCCCGCAGCGCAAAGCGATGCGAGAGCGGGGGGGAAGGCGCCAAAGGCGACCCAGGGGGTGTTTCTAAATTTTGTGCAGCAGCACCGGGTGGTTGCCATAGGCATCCACACTCTCAATCTGCACACCAAAGCCCCACAGGCGTGCCACGTGCTTGAGCACTTCCAGCGTGTCATCGGCCAGGGGGCGGCCCTGGTACTGGGTGTGGCGCAGGGTGAGGCTGCGGTCGCCGCGCAGGTTCACGTTCCAGACCTGGATGTTGGGCTCGCGCGTGCCCAGGTCGTACTGTTGCGACAGAATCTGGCGCAAGGCCCGGTAGCCGTCTTCGTCGTGGATAGCGCTGACCTCCAGTTCAGGCCGGGAGGCATCGTCGTGGATGGCAAACAGGCGCATCTCGCGCATCAGGTGCGGGCTGAGGAACTGGCCCACGAAGCTCTCGTCCTTGAAGTTGTGCATGGCGTGGTCCAGCGCGGGCAGCCAGGGTGTGCCCGCCATGTCGGGGAACCAGCGCCGGTCTTCCTCGGTAGGGTTCTGGCAGATGCGCTGGATATCACGGTACATCGAAAACCCCAGCGCATAGGGGTTGATGCCGCTGTACGCGCGGTGCCCGGCGGGGGGCTGAAACACCACGTTGGTGTGTGAGCCCAGCCATTCGAGCATGACGCCATCGGTCAGGTAGCCCTCGTCGTACAAGGTGCTCAGCAAGGTGTAATGCCAGAAGGTGGCCCAGCCCTCGTTCATGACCTGCGTCTGGCGCTGCGGGTAGAAGTACTGTGCGATCTTGCGCACGATGCGCACCACCTCGCGCTGCCAGGGCTCCAGCAAGGGCGCATTTTTTTCGATGAAGTACAGGATGTTTTCCTGCGGCTCGGCGGGGAAACGCTCGGCCTGCTGGGCCAGCGGCTCCTTGCCGGGACGCGCAGGCAGGGTACGCCACAACTCGTTGACCTGCTGCTGCGCGTAGGCTTCGCGCTGCGCGCGCTCCTGGCGTTCGCGCGCCAGGCTTTTCTTGGAGGGGCGGCGGTAGCGGTCCACCCCGAAGTTGGACAGCGCGTGGCAGGAGTCGAGCAACTGCTCCACCGTCTCCAGGCCATAGCGCTCCTCGCACTGGGCGATGAAGTCCTTGGCATAGACCAGGTAGTCGATGATGCTGGACGCGTCCGTCCACATGCGGAACAGGTAGTTGCCCTTGAAGAAGCTGTTGTGCCCATAGGCCGCATGGGCGATCACCAGCGCCTGCATGGCGGTGGTGTTTTCTTCCATGAGGTAGCTGATGCAGGGGTTGGAGTTGATGACGATTTCATACGCCAGCCCCATGTGCCCGCGCCGGTAGCGCCGCTCGGTGGCCAGAAACTCCTTGCCATAGCTCCAGTGCCGGTAGTTGACCGGCATGCCTACGCTGGCGTAGGCGTCCATCATTTGCTCGGCACTGATGATCTCCAGCTGGTTGGGGTAGGTGTCCAGCCCGAAGCGCTCTGCGGTGGCGGCAATGGCGCTGTGGTAACGCTCGATCAGGTCAAACGTCCAGTCGCTGGGGTCGGGCAGCGGCTGCGCGGGGCGCTGCCCTGCGGGCAGCGGCGCTTGCGGCACCGCGCGGTGGCGGCGCTCGCCCACGGCGGCGGCCTTCCAGGGGTTGTCGCCCAGGCGGCGCTCCAGCACGGGGTATTGGGTCATGTTCATACCTGCACCCCCTCCTTTTTGAAGAGGTCGCGGAAGACCGGGTAGATCTCGCTCGGGTCGGACACCTTGCGCATGGCAAAGTGGGCAAACCAGGGGAGCAGTTGGCTGTATTCGTCCCAAAGGTTCTGCTCTTCCTCGGCCACCTGCACGTAGGCAAAGTAGCGCACCAGCGGCAGGATTTTTTCGGCCAGCAGGTTGCGGCAGTTTCCGCTGTCGTTGCTGAAGTTGTCGCCGTCGCTGGCCTGGGCGACGTAGATGTTCCAGTCCTCCACCGGGTAACGCGCACGGATGATCTGGTCCAGCAGCACCAAGGCGCTGCTCACTACCGTGCCGCCGCTTTCCGTGGAGTGGAAGAACTGTTCTTCACTCACCTCGGTGGCCTGGGTGTGGTGGCGGATGAAGACGATGTCGATCTTGTCGTAGTGCCGCGTCAAGAACAGGTACAGCAGGATGAAAAAGCGCTTGGCCAGGTCCTTGCGCGCCTGGTCCATGGAGCCGGACACGTCCATCACGCAGAACATCACGGCCTGGCTGTTGGGCACGGGCACCCTGGCGCGCGCCCGAAAGCGCAGGTCGATGGGATCCAGGTACGGCACCTTGCCGATGCGCTCGCGCAGCTTCAGGATCTGGCATTGCAACTGGGCCACAGCCTCGCTGGTGCCGTCGTCCTGGGCCAGCAGGGCGTCGAGCTCATCCTGCAGCGCCTGCAGTTCGCGCTGCGGTGCGTTGGTCAGTGCAATGCGCCGCCCCAAAGCGCCGCGCATGGTGCGCACCACGGCCAGGTTGTTGGGCGTGCCGTCCTGGCTGTAGCCCGCGCGGCGGCTCTTCCACTGCGGGTTGTCGCCAATGTGGGTGCGCAGCAGGTGCGGCAGGGCCAGGTCTTCAAAAAAGAGCTGCATGAACTCTTCCTTGGTGAGCGTGAAGGTGAAGTCGTCCTCGCCCTCGCCGCTGTCGCTGGCCTGCGAGCCGCTGCCCTGGCCGCCCTGGGGACGCTGGATGCGATCGCCACGCACATGGTCGGTGTTGCCAGGGTGCACCACGTCGCGCACGCCGCCCTGGCCGTGGTGGAAGATGGGTTCGCTGATGTCCTTGCGGGGAATAGTGATGTTTTCCGCACCCTCGATATTGCGGATGTCGCGCTGTGAGACGGCGCGGCGCACGGCCTCGGCGATCTGCTCCTTGTAGCGACGAACAAAGCGCTCGCGGTTGCCCACCGACTTGTTCTTGCCTGCAAGCCTGCGGTCGATGATTTGCAATGCCATCTTGCCCCCATGCAATCCCACGGCGCTGCCCTGGGGCAGCCACCGCAGGGTCTAGCTGCTTTTGCGAACGCGCAAGTACCACTCACACAACAACCGCACCTGCTTGGGCGTGTAGCCCTTGTCCACCATGCGGGTGACGAAGTCCTCGTGCTTCTTGGCCTCCTCGGCGCTGGCCTTGGCGTTGAAGCTGATGACGGGCAGCAGCTCCTCGGTGTTGGAGAACATCTTCTTCTCGATCACCAGGCGCAGCTTTTCGTAGCTGGTCCAGCTGGGGTTTTTGCCCTGGTGGTTGGCCCGCGCGCGCAGCACGAAGTTGACGATCTCGTTGCGGAAGTCCTTGGGGTTGGCAATGCCCGCGGGCTTTTCGATCTTCTCCAGCTCTGCGTTGAGCGCGCCGCGGTCGAACACCTCGCCGGTGTCGGTGTCGCGGTACTCGTTGTCCTGGATCCAGTAGTCGGCATAGGTGACGTAGCGGTCGAAGATGTTCTGGCCGTATTCGCTGTAGCTCTCCAGGTAGGCGGTCTGGATTTCCTTGCCGATGAACTCGGCATAGCGCGGCGAAAGGTATTCCTTGATGTAGCCGGTGTACTTGGTCTCCTGCTCGGCCGGGAACTGCTCACGCTCGATCTGCTGCTCCAGCACGTACATCAGGTGCACCGGGTTGGCGGCCACCTCGGCGCTGTCGAAGTTGAACACCTTGGACAGGATCTTGAACGCGAAGCGCGTGGAGATGCCGGTCATGCCTTCGTCCACGCCCGCGTAGTCGCGGTACTCCTGGTAGCTCTTGGCGCGCGGGTCGGTGTCTTTCAGGCTCTCACCGTCGTACACCTGCATCTTGCTGAAGATGCTGGAGTTCTCGGGCTCCTTCAGGCGCGTGAGCACGGCAAACTGCGCCATCATCTTGAGCGTGCCCGGCGCGCACACCGCATGGCCCAGCGACGATTCGCGGATGAGCTTTTCGTAAATGCGGGTTTCCTCGCTCACACGCAGGCAGTACGGCACCTTGACGATGTAGATGCGATCCAGGAAGGCCTCGTTGTTCTTGTTGTTGCGGAAGGCCTTCCACTCGCTCTCGTTGCTGTGTGCCAGCACCACGCCGTCAAACGGAATGGCGCCAAAGCCCTCGGTGCCCTTGTAGTTGCCCTCCTGCGTGGCGGTGAGCAGGGGGTGCAGCACCTTGATGGGCGCCTTGAACATTTCCACGAATTCCAGCAGCCCCTGGTTGGCCAGGCACAGGCCGCCGCTGTAGCTGTAGGCGTCGGTATCGTCCTGTGCAAAGCTTTCGAGCTTGCGGATATCGACCTTGCCCACCAGGCTGGAGATGTCCTGGTTGTTCTCGTCGCCCGGCTCGGTCTTGGCAATGCCCACCTGCTTGAGGATGCTGGGGTAGCGCTTGACCACGCGGAACTGGCGGATGTCGCCGCCGAATTCCTCCAGGCGCTTGACGGCCCAGGGCGAGAGCACGCGCTGCAGGTAGCGCCGAGGGATGCCGAACTGCTCTTCGAGCACCGGCCCGTCTTCCACCGTGTCGAACAGGCCCAGGGGCGACTCATTCACCGGCGAGCCCTTGAGCGCATAAAACGGCACCCTCTGCATCAGGTACTTGAGCCGCTCGGCAATGGAACTCTTGCCCCCGCCCACGGGCCCCAGCAGGTAAAGAATCTGCTTGCGCTCCTCCAGCCCCTGGGCCGCATGGCGGAAGAAGCTCACCACCTGCTCGATGGCGTCTTCCATGCCGTAGAACTCGGCAAACGCCGGGTAGCGCTTGATGACCTTGTTGGCAAAGATGCGCGACAGGCGCGGGTCGTTGCGCGTGTCCACCATCTCGGGATCGCCAATGGCGGCGAGCATGCGCTGGGCGGCCGTGGCATAGGCCATGGGCTCACGTTTGCATTCGGCGAGGTACTCGTCGATGGACATTTCCTCTTCACGCGAACGGGCATAGCGCGCGGTGAAACTGCTGATGGCATCCATGAAAACCTCCTGTGGCGGCACCCCCTGACGGCTCAGGTGGTACCACGGCGTTGCAATCGGAATCGCTACCGGCTCGACCCCTTTGTAGCACCAACCTGTACCTTTGAACAGGGTATTTATGGGCGGATCGTGGTCCTTTTTGCGCAGCCCGCACAACACCGCGCGCAACGCGGCATACTGGGCGCTTGGCGCTTTCGCGCCGTGTATCGCGCAAGCCCCTGTCTGTTATTTTTTAGCACAAAAGACCCAATTCACGCGGGCCGACGTTGTCCGCGGCACGCCCCCGCAGGCATGCCGGTCCAGGCCTTGAAGGCGCGCTGGAACGACGCTGCATCGGCAAAGCCAAGCTCATCGGCGATCTTGACCAAAGGCAGTTCGGTGGTGCGCAGGCGCTGCACCGCCAGCTCGCAGCGCAGCTTGTCCTTCTGTGCGCGAAAGGAGGTGTTCTCGGCAGCCAGGTGGCGCTGCAAGGAGCTCGGCGCCATGTTCAGCGCACAGGCCACATCCTCCAGCCCAGGCCAGCGCGGCTGGTTCTGCTGCAGGTAGCCGTACACCCTTCCAGCCACGCCGCGGTCGCGCTCGGGCACGATCACGTTCACCGGCGCCTGCGCCAGGAAACGGCGCAGCGCCGCCGCATCGCGGCACACCGGCAGCGCCAGGTGCTCGGCCTGGAACCACATCGCGCTGCGCTCGGCATCGAAACGCCGGATGGCCGGAAAAATCGGCCCATAGCCCTGCGCATAGCCAGGCTGCGGGTAGGCAAAGTCGAAGCGCGCTGCAGGCAGGCGCCCACCCGCCAGCCAGGCCAGCAAGCGCCAGTACACCCGCAGCAGCATCTCGTGCAGGTAGGGGTTGGCCGCCACAGCGGGGTTGTGGAAATGCAATGCCACCCCGCCCAGGGGCCCTTCCTTGACCGGCACCAGCTCCAGGTCGTCCTGCAGCAGCCGAAACACGTGGGCTACATGGCGCAGCGCCTGCGCCAGGTTGGGCGCCACCGCCGCCGCGCGCACCTGCAGGCCAAAGGAGCCGCAGCGCATGGGGCGCGAGAGCAGGCCCAGGGTTTCGTCGTCGCGGCGCAGCATGAGCGTGCGCAGCAGCAAGGCGAACTGCTGCAGCGTGACGCAGGCGTCGCCCTGCTCCAGCGCCTGGGGCGCAATACCCGCTTCGCGCAGCCAGGGGCCGCAGTCCTCACCACGCGCACGCAGGCCCGAGAGCATGCCACGCACAAAGGCCGCACCGATGGTGTGCGGAGGGACGGGGTCTGGGGTTTGACGCGGTGGGTTCATGGCCGACGGTGATGCGAAATGACATTGTGCCAATGCGTTCTGCCATCGCGCCGCGGCGGCGGCCTTCCTACCATTGCTGGCGAAGAAACACGGCCCCCACGGGCCGGAAAACAACCAGGAGACCGTCCCATGTACCTCACCCAGCCCCTGCACCGCGCCGTCATCAACCACCCCGACCGCATCGCCGTGCGCTTTGGCCAGCGCCAGGCCACTTTTGCCGAGTTCGCCGAGCGCGTGGCGCGCCTGGCCGCCGCCTTGCAGGCCCTGGGCGTGCAGACCGGTGACCGCGTCGCCATCCTGGCGCTGAACTCGGACCGCTACCTGGAGTACATGATGGCCGTGCCCTGGGCCGGTGCCGTGCTCAACCCCTGCAACATCCGCTGGTCGGTGGCCGAAAACCGCTACGCGCTGGAAGACTCCGGCACCCAGGTGCTGCTGGTGGACGACGCCTTTGCCAGCGCGGCGCAGGAGCTGCGCGGCCACAGCAGCGTGCTGCGCGAGCTGGTCTACATTGGCGACGGCAGCACGCCGCAGGGCATGCGCCACTACGAAACCCTGCTGCAGCAGCACGCGCCCGTGCCCGACGCGGTGCGCCGCGGCAGCGACCTGGCGGGCATCTTCTATACCGGCGGCACCACGGGCTTCCCCAAGGGCGTGATGCTCAGCCACAACAACATGGTCAGCTCCGGCATGCAGGCGCGCGCCGAACAGCTGGTCACCCCCGGGGGCAGCTACCTGCACGTGGCGCCCATGTTCCATCTGGCCGACATCGGCGTGGCCCAGGCCCACTGGCTGGAGGGCAATACCCACGTCATCCTGCCCATGTTCAACCCGGAGCAGGTGCTGGCCGCCATCGAGCGCGATCGCGTCACCGACACGCTGCTGGTGCCCACCATGATCCAGATGCTGGTGGACCACCCGGCCATGCGCGAGCCGCGCGACCTGGGCTCGCTGCGCCAGATCATCTACGGCGCCTCCCCCATCAGCGAAGCGGTGCTGGAGCGCGCCTTCCAGGTGCTGCCCGGCGTGGGCTTCGTGCAGGCCTACGGCATGACCGAACTCTCGCCCCTGGCCACCATCAACTCGGCCTACAACCACAGCCCCGAGGGGCGCGCGCTGGGCAAGCTGCGCTCGGCCGGGCGCTCCTGCTATTGCAGCGAGGTGCGCGTGGTCGATGGCGAGGACAACGAAGTGCCACGCGGCACCGTGGGCGAGGTGGTGGTGCGCGGCCCCGGCGTGATGCTGGGCTACTGGAACAAGCCCGAGGCCACGGCCCAGGCGGTGCAAGGCGGCTGGATGCACACCGGCGACGGCGCATACATGGACCAGGACGGCTACATCTTCATCGTGGACCGCATGAAAGACATGATCATCAGCGGCGGCGAAAACGTCTACTCCGTGGAAGTGGAAAACGCCCTGGCCCAGCACCCCGAGGTGGCGGCCTGCGCCGTGATCGGCATCCCCAGCGAGCAATGGGGCGAGTCGGTGCACGCCGTGGTGGTACCCAAGCCCGGGCACAAACCTTCGGCCGATGCCCTCATCGCCCACTGCAAGACCCTGATTGCGGGCTACAAGTGCCCGCGCAGCATCGAACTGCGCGACGCCCTGCCGCTGTCCGGCGCAGGCAAGGTGCTCAAGACCAAGCTGCGCGAGCCCCACTGGGCCGCGCTGGAACGCCAGGTGGCCTGACCGCCAGGTGGCCCCTCCCCCTCATTTTTTGCAAGGAAGAAGCATATGAACCAAGACGTATGGGTGGCCGGTGTCGGCATGATCGCCTTCACCAAACCCGGGGCCAACGCCCCCTACCCCGACATGGCCGCGCAGGCCACGCGCCAGGCCCTGGCCGACGCCGGCATCACCTACGAGCAGGTGGAGCAGGCCTACGTGGGCTACGTGTACGGCGACAGCACCGCCGGGCAGCGCGCGCTGTACGAGGTGGGCATGAGCGGCATCCCGGTGGTCAACGTGAACAACAACTGCTCCACCGGCTCCACCGCCCTGTTCCTGGCACGCCAGGCGGTGCAAAGCGGCGCCGTGCAATGCGCGCTGGCGCTGGGCTTCGAGCACATGAGCCCGGGGGCGCTGGGCTCAGTCTACAGCGACCGCCCCAGCCCCTTTGACCGCTTCAACCAAATCACCGACGAACTCGTGGGCCAGGGCGAGATACCGCTGGCGCTGCGCTACTTTGGCGGCGCGGGCCTGGCCCACATGCAGCAGTACGGCACAAAGCTCAGCACCTTCGCCAAGATCCGCGCCAAGGCCAGCCGCCACGCGGCCAACAATCCGCTGGCGCTGTTCCGCACCGTGGTCAGTGAAGACGAGGTGCTGGCCGCGCCCACCGTGTGGCCCGGCGTCATGACCCGGCTCATGGCCTGCCCGCCCACCTGCGGCGCCGCCGCCGCCGTGGTGTGCACGCCCGAGTTCGCCAAGCGCCACGGGCTGCAGGCCACGGTGCGCATCCGCGCCCAGGCCATGACCACCGACCGCCCCGCCACCTTCGCGGCGCGCGACATGCGCGAAGTGGTGGGCTGGAGCATGGCGCACGAAGCCGCGCAGCAGGTGTACGAAAGCGCCAGCATCGGCCCCGAAGACATTGACGTGGTGGAGCTGCACGACTGCTTTGCCCACAACGAACTCATCAGCTACGAGGCCCTGGGCCTGTGCCCGGTGGGCGGTGCGGAAAAGTTTGTGGTGGACGGCGACAACACCTACGGCGGGAGCGTGGTCACCAACCCCTCGGGCGGCCTGCTCAGCAAGGGCCATCCCCTGGGCGCCACGGGCTTGGCGCAATGCACCGAACTGGTCCAGCAACTGCGCGGCCAGGCCGGGCAGCGTCAGGTGAGCGACGCGCGCCTGGCCCTGCAGCACAACCTGGGCCTGGGCGGCGCCTGCGTGGTCACCCTCTACGAAAAGGTGGTTGCATGATCGGACGTGAATGGATCGGGTACGAGTTGCCCGCCAGCGTGCTGCCCATCGAGCGCAGCCGCCTGCAGTTCTTCGCCAAGGTGACGGGCGAAACCAACCCGGTTTACACCGAGCAGGCTGCAGCCCAGGCGGCGGGCTACCCGGACCTGCCCGCGCCACCCACATTCCTGTTCGCCGCCGAGCTGGATTCGGGCGAGAGCTTTGCCCTGCTGGAACGGCTGCAGATTCCCATTGCCAAGCTGCTGCACGGCGAGCAGGGCTTCAGCTACCACCGCCCGGCCTGCGTGGGCGACACCGTGACGGTGCACTCGCGCATTGAGGACGTGTACAGCAAGAAGAACGGCGCGCTGGAATTTGTGGTGAAAACCTCGCGCGCCAGCAACCAGCGTGGCGAACTGGTGGCAGAACTGCGCACCGTGCTGGTGTGCCGCCATTGAGTGATTGGAGCCAATTCCCATGAGCACCCCCACCCCCCGTTATGACAGCGTGCAGGTTGGCGACGAACTGCCGCCGCTGCAACTGCCCGCCGTGAACCGCACCCTGCTGGCCTTGTTTGCTGGCGCCTCGGGCGACCACAACCCCATCCACATCGACATTGACGTGGCCCGCCGCGCGGGCATGCCCGACGTGTTTGCCCAAGGCATGCTGGGCATGGCCTGGCTGGCGCGCTTGCTCACCGCCTGGGCGCCGCAAAGCCAGTTGCGCCGCTTCGATGCGCGCTTTCAGGGCATTACGCACCTGGGCCATGCCATGCGCTGCACCGGACACGTGGTGGAAAAAACCGAACTCCACGGCGAGCCCTGCATACGTGTGGAAGTGCGCAGCACCAACCAGCACGGCGAAACCAAGATCGCAGGTGAAGCCCTGGTGGCCTTGCCCTGAACCCCGCCTATTTTTCTTTCAACACCAGGAACAACGCCATGACACGCACACTGGAAAACAAAGTCGCCATCGTCACCGGCTCGGGCCGCGGCATTGGCCGCGCCATTGCCCTCAAACTGGCCAGCGAGGGCGCGCGCGTCGTCGTCAATGACCTCGACGCCGCACCCGCCCACGAGGTGGTACAAGCCATTACCGCCGCGGGCGGCCAGGCGGTGGCCTGCATCGGCAGCGTTACCGCGCCCGACTTTGCCGAGCGCATCGTGGGCACGGCGGTGTCGAGCTACCAGGGCCTGGACATCATCGTCAACAACGCTGGCTACACCTGGGACAACGTGGTCCAGAAGATGAGCGACGAGCAGTGGTATGCCATCATGGACTGCCACTTGACCGCCCCCTTTCGCATCCTGCGCGCCGCGCAGCCGGTGATCAGCAAGATGACCAAGGCCGAGAAAGAGGCCGGGCAGCGCGTGGTGCGCAAGGTGGTCAACATTTCGTCCATGGCCGGCATGTTCGGCAACCCCGGGCAGGCCAACTACGCCGCCGCCAAGGCCGGCATCATGGGCCTGACCCAGACCCTGGCCAAGGAGTGGGGGCGCATGAACGTGACCGTGAACTGCGTCGCCTACGGCCTGATCAAGACCCGCCTGACCAGCAACGCCGCCGACGGCGCCAGCGCCAACATCGACGGGCGCGACATCAAGGTGGGCGTCAACCCCGACCTGCTCGCCACCATGGAGCGCAGCATTCCGCTGGGGCGCGGCGGCACGCCCGAAGAGGCTGCCGGGGCGGTCTACCTGTTCTGCATTCCGGAGTCGGACTACGTGTCGGGCCAGACCCTGATGTGCAGCGGCGGCCTGGGGGGGATCTGAGCCATGCAACTGCCCCGCCTGCACCAACACCCCTGGATGGACGAACAAATCGAGGCCTTTCGCGACCAGGTGCGCCGCTACCTGGACGCCGAGTTTGCCCCCCGGCTGGAAGGCTGGCGCAAACAAGGCTATATCCCGCGCGAAGTCTGGCGCCCCTTTGGTGAACTCGGCTTTCTGCTGCCCGAGCTGGACGAGGAATGGGGTGGCGCTGGCGCCAGCCTGGCCTACCAGCTGGTGGTGCAGGACGAACTCGCCAAGGTGGAAGCCCCGGCCAACACCGCCGTGCACACCATTGCCGCGCACTACATCCTGGACTACGGCACACCCGAGCAAAAGGCGCGCTGGTTGCCTAAGCTCGCCAGCGGCGAAATGCTGGCCGGCATCGCCATGACCGAGCCCGGCTGCGGCTCCGACCTCAAGGCGGTGCGCACCCGCGCCCGCCTGGACGGGGACCACTACGTGGTGGACGGCGCCAAAACCTTCATCACCAATGGCTTCACCGCCAACCTGCTGGTGGTGGTGGTGCGCACCGGCGACGCCGGGGCCAAGGGCATTTCGCTGCTGGTGATGGAAACCGAGAACCTGCCCGGCTTCAGCGTCGGTCGGCGCCTGGAAAAACTGGGCCAGCACGCCTCGGACACGGCCGAGCTGTCGTTTGACGGCGTGCGCGTGCCGCGCTCGCACCTGGTGGGCGGGGTCGAAGGCCAGGGCTTTGCCCAGCTCATGAGCCAGCTTACCTACGAACGCCTGCTGCTGGCCGTGCCCGCCGCCGCCGTGATCGAGCGCGCCGTGGCGCTGACGGTGGAGTACACCCAAAGCCGCAAGGCCTTCGGCCAGAGCCTGGCCGACTTCCAGAACACGCGCTTCAAGCTGGCCGAATGCGCCACCCTGGCGCACGTGGTGCGCAGCTTCGTCAACGACTGCATCCAGCGCCAGCTGGACGGCACCCTGGACGCCGAAGCCGCCTACATGGCCAAGTGGTGGTGCACCGAGCAGCAGTGCCGCGTCACCGACGAGTGCCTGCAGCTCTTTGGCGGCTACGGCTACATGGCCGAGTACCCCATCGCCCGGCTCTACGCCGACTCGCGCGTGCAAAAGATCTATGGCGGCGCCAACGAGATCATGAAAGACCTCATTGCGCGCAAGCTGCTGGCGGGGTAAGGCCGCACAGCCAGTTCATGCTCTGCACGGACGTGAACGGCAAATGTCAGCGCTTGCCCACCAGACGCTTCTTGGCAGACGGTTTGCCCTGGATGCCCGCGCGCGGCGGCAGGCCCGTGTGCTGGGTCAGGATCTGCCCAGGCTCAGGCTGCAGCACCACGGGGCGCAGCGGGTCTGGCCGCATGGTCGGAATCACCAGGTATTTGCCCTTGTCCTGCTTGCCGCCGCACTTGCCGACCGCAGGCTGGTAGGTGGGGATCAGGTGGTGCTTGCCGTTGCCGATCAGGTCGGCACGGCCCATGGCCTTGAGGGCCTCGCGCAGCAGCGGCCAGTTGGCCGGGTCGTGGTAGCGCAAAAAGGCCTTGTGCAGGCGGCGGCGCTTTTCGCCGCGCACCACGTCCACGCGCTCGGCCCGCTCGTCGCGGTGGATGCCCTTGAGCGTGTTGAGGTTGGTGTGGTACATGGCCGTGGCCGTGGCCATGGGGCTGGGGTAGAAGGTCTGCACCTGGTCGGCGCGAAAGCCGTTCTTCTTGAGCCAGATGGCAAGGTTCATCATGTCCTCGTCGCTGGTGCCGGGGTGGGCCGCGATGAAGTACGGAATGAGGAACTGCTTCTTGCCCGCCTCGGCGGTGAACTTCTCGAACAGCGTCTTGAACCGGTCGTAGTTGCCGATGCCGGGCTTCATCATCTTGGTCAGCGGGCCTGACTCGGTGTGCTCGGGCGCGATCTTGAGGTAGCCGCCCACATGGTGCTGCACCAGTTCCTTGATGTACTCGGGCGATTCCAGCGCCAGGTCGTAGCGCAGGCCCGAGCCGATGAGGATCTTCTTCACACCCTTGATGGCGCGGCCGCGCCGGTAGATCTTGATGAGCGGGTCGTGGTTGGTGGTGAGGTTCTGGCAGATGCCGGGGTAGACGCAGCTGGGCTTGCGGCAGGCGGCCTCGATCTCGGGCGTGCGGCAGCCCAGGCGGTACATGTTGGCCGTGGGGCCGCCCAGGTCGGAGATGGTGCCGGTAAAGCCCTGCACCTTGTCGCGCACGTCCTCGATCTCGCGGATGATGGAGTCTTCCGAACGGCTCTGGATGATGCGCCCCTCGTGCTCGGTGATGGAGCAGAAGGTGCAGCCGCCGAAGCAGCCGCGCATGATGTTGATGGAGAAGCGGATCATCTCCCACGCCGGGATCTTGGTCGCGCCGTCGTGGCGGCCGTTTTCGTCGGCGTAGCGCGGGTGCGGGCTGCGCGCGTAGGGCAGGTCGAAGATGAAGTCCATCTCCGGCGTGGTCAGCGGCACGGGCGGCGGGTTGATCCATACATCGCGCGCTACGCGCAGCCTGTCTGCGCTTGTCTCGCCCTTGCCCTCGCCATGCGCCTGCACCAGCGCACGGGCGTTGCCGGGGTTGGTTTCCAGGTGCAGCACGCGGCTGGCGTGGGCGTAGAGCACGGCGTCGCTGCGCACCTGTTCGTAGCTGGGCAGGCGGATGACGGTGCGCTCTGGCGCCGGGCGCTTGCGCTTGGCTTCCAAGGCCGGGTTGGGCACAAAGGTCAGCGGCTTGGTGTTGCCTTCCAATCCTGATTTTTCATAGCCATTTTGACCTGTAACGCCCGCTGGTAAAGCGCCATCAGCTATAGAAATCGTAGTGCTCTGCGCGCCACAGCTGGCCCCCTGGCTGGCGGCCTGCTCGCTGGTGGTCTGGTAGGGGTTGATGTGCGCCTCCACCGGTCCGGGCTGGTCCACCTCGGTCGAATCCAGCTCGAACCAGCCCTCGGTGCTGGGGTCGCCCGGGCGGCGGATGAAGGCCGTGCCGCGCACGTCGGTGATGCGCTCCACCGGCTCGCGGCGCGCCAGGCGGTGGGCAATCTCGATGAGCGCGCGCTCGGCATTGCCGTACAGCAGCAGGTCGCACTTGGCGTCCACCACCATGGAGCGGCGCACCTTGTCGCTCCAGTAGTCGTAGTGCGCGATGCGGCGCAACGACCCCTCCATGCCGCCCAGCACAATGGGCACGTCCTTGAAGGCCTCGCGGCAGCGCTGGCTGTACACAATGGCCGCGCGGTCCGGGCGGCGCCCGGCCTCGGCGCCGGGGGTGTAGGCGTCGTCGCTGCGGATCTTGCGGTCGGCCGTGTAGCGGTTGATCATGGAATCCATGTTCCCCGCCGTCACGCCCCAGAACAGGTTGGGCTTGCCCAGCGCCTTGAAGGCCTCGGCGCTCTGCCAGTCCGGCTGCGAGATGATGCCCACGCGAAACCCCTGCGACTCCAGCACGCGCCCGATCACCGCCATGCCAAAGCTGGGGTGATCCACATAGGCATCGCCCGTCACCAGCACCACATCGCAGCTGTCCCAGCCCAGTTGCTCCATCTCCGCCCGGCTCATGGGCAGGAACGGCGCCGTGCCAAAGCGCTTGGCCCAATAGGGCTTGTAGCTGGTGATCGGCTTGGCCGCGCGCGGGAAGAAAGAGACGTCAACGTAGGCGTTCATGGAGGATGCGGCCATCTGACGGGCCAATCGGGGGGTGCAAGATTTTAATGGGGCGTGCCAATCACCTGTGGTATGCGGGGGCTACCCTGGCCGACCAGCGCGCGAAAAACCGTGCCCCGTGCAGGTCAGATTTTGGGGTGTTGAGGCTATAGTGGCCGTCGCGCAGGCATTACCGCAATTACATGCTCCACGACCCCTGGCTTACCCGTTGGCTCCCGATGCTCAAAGAGTCCGCTGGCTCGCGGCCAGTTTTCGAGATCGGATGTGGAATTGGTGCGGACACTTCTACGCTCTTCAATGCCGGCCTTGAAGTCGTAGCCTTCGACATTTCCTCTGCGTCGGTCGCCACCACCAGGCTGCGCGTGCCTCGGGCAAGAATCTTCTGCCAAGACGCAAGGGATCCGTTTCCTCTGCCAGACGGCCAGGCTGGGGCGGTCGTGGCCAGTCTCAGCTTGCACTACTTCACCTGGTCTGAAACTCTGGATCTTGTGCATAGGATCCAGCAGACACTATCTCGCGGCGGGCTCTTCCTTTGCCGACTGAACTCCACCGAGGACAAGAATTTCGGAGCCGCAGGCCATCCAGAAATTGAGCCGAACTACTATCTTGTAGACGGTCAGCCTAAGCGCTTCTTTGACGAGAATAGCGTGGCCGAACTGTTTGCATCCGGATGGAAGGTCTTGTCCAAGGAACACCAGACGACGAACAAGTACATCCGATCCAAGGCTCTTTGGGAGGTCATTGCCCAACGCGATGCATATCCGACATGAACTTCCCCCCATCAGCAAGAGCCTGTTCGATCGAAGTCCTGTTTATCCCGCGAGGTTTGCACGATACATTTCGTTGAAACCGCGCAGAGTGGAGCGCGGTCGATTGAAAGAACCTTGAAGAAATGACTTGCCCTACCTGCAATCACTTGAATCCAGCAACGGTTGCCCGCTGTTTGAACTGTGGCACCACGCTGATTTATGAAGCTGTTGGGCATTCGGCGGAATACACAAAGGCCGCTCATTCTGTAGATTCAAAGATGCATGCCGGCCTCGGCGGAATCGCTGGATTTTTTGTAGTTGCTGTGCTGCTGAAATTCATCTTTACAGCGCATTGGCTCAGCGACCAGCAGGTCTACCTTTGGAGTGTTGGTGGCGCAGTTGTTGGCTCCATCATCGGGCGGCTCGTTCTTCGACTCAAGAACTGAGCACGATGCGGCTTGACCGATTGGCCACATTCAAACATTGATACCGCATGGTCCCCGAACCTCTCCACTCATCGCATCGAAAGTGCCATTCAGTCCACGCCGGTCATGCGTGCTGCGGTGTACGCCGCCACCGACAAGCTCCCTACTTCCGCCCCCGGTACTGCCCCGGCCCCACGCCCTGCCACTGCTTGAACGCATGGTGGAACGCCGAAGGCTCCTGGTAGCCCAGCAGGTAGCCCACCTCGGTGATGGGCATGTCCGAATGGGCCAGGTAGTGGCAGGCCAGTTCGTGGCGTGTGGCGTCCAGCAGGGCCTGGTAGGCCACGCCGGCATCCATCAGGCGGCGCTGCAGGGTGCGGGTGGACAGGTGCAGGTCATCCGCCACGTCGGCCAGCTTGACGGCGCCCTGCCCCAGGCGGGCCGAGATGCGCTGGCGCACCTGGGCCACGATGCCGGTGTCGCGCGGGTGGCGGGCCTGCAGCAGTTCGTCGGCATGTTTTTGCAACAGCGGCAGCAGGGCCTTGTTGGCCTGGGGAATGGGCAAATCCAGCAGCGCGGCGGGAAAGATGGCGCGGTGCGCCGCACCACCCCAGCGCAGCTGCGCGCCGCTGGCCTGGGCGATGGCCTGGGCCGTGGCGTCGTCGCGCGTGTGGGCAAACTCCAGCACAAAACCGCTGATGGGCTGGCCCACCAGCCACTGCGCGCAGGTCTGGATGCCCGCGAACACCGACTCGGCCAGCGCGGCGGCGGCGGGGTGGTCGGGCCAGTGGTTGTTCCAGGCGTATTCCACGGTGTCGCCATGGCGCGCGAAGGACGAGCGCCCCAGGTCGTGCACCAGTGACTCGAAGCGCAGCACCTGCGCCAGCGCCTCGCCCAGCGTGGGGCAGGCCAGCAGCAGGATGCCATTGACGCCGTAGGTGGTGGGCTTGACACTGCTTCCGAGGCGCCAGCCAAAGCCCGGACCGGCGTGTGCCAGCGCCTGCTGCAGCAGGGCGAGGTAGGCGGCGACGGGCATGTCGTCCTCGCCCGGCGCGTCCTGGCCCAGGGCCTGCACCAGGGCGGCGGCGGGCACACCCTCGGCGCGTGCGGCGTCCCACAGCGTGCGCGCATAGGGGGCCACGACCCGGGGCGCGGGCGTGTTTGGCGTGATGGAACAATCGGTTGGCGGCATCTCGGAATGGCAAACGGGCGCTCCGTCCCTACAGTAGCGCCCATTGTTGGGAGTATGTCATGCGACGCTGGAACGGCTGGGGCGACGACGCCACCGCGATGAACCTGGGCGAAGGCGCCCGCGCCATGCTGGCGCAGCGGCTCGGCCCGGGCCACCCCGGGCAGGACGCGCGCCGCGAAGACCTGCTGGCGCGCATTGCACCCTCGCGCCTGCCCGAGCACCCCTTGATCGACCGCAGCCCCGAGGCCCGCCTCCCCGTGGCCTGGGGCGAAAGCTATGCCGACTGGATCCGCAAGCGCCTGGGCCACCTGCCGCCGGTGCCCGATGGCGTGGCCTTTGTGGAATCGGGCGAGCAGGTGCGCGAACTGCTGGATCTGGCGCACGCGCAGCGCTGGGTGGTGATTCCGTTCGCGGGCGGCACCAGTGTGTCGGGCCACCTGGACTGCCCCGCGGGCGATCGGCCCGTGCTCTCCCTGCACCTGGGCCGCATGAACCGCCTGCTGCACCTGGACAAGACCAGCCAGCTTGCCACCTTTGGCGCGGGCACGCCGGGGCCGCTGGTGGAGTCGCAACTGCGCGCGCAGGGCTATACGCTGGGGCATTTTCCGCAGTCGTTCGAATACTCCACCGTGGGCGGCTGGGTGGTCACGCGCTCCAGCGGCCAGCAGTCGCTGCGCTACGGGCGCATCGAACAGCTTTTTGCCGGGGGCCGCATGGAAACACCCGTGGGCACGCTCACCCTGCCCACCCTGCCTGCCTCCAGCGCCGGGCCGGACCTGCGCGAGATCGTGCTCGGCTCCGAAGGGCGCTTGGGCGTGCTGACCGAGGCCACCGTGCGCGTCTCGCCCCTGCCGGGGCACGAGAGCTTTCACGCCCTCTTTCTGCCCGACTGGGACGTCGCCGAGGCCGCCGTACGCGCGCTGGTGCAAGAGCGCCTGCCGCTGTCCATGCTGCGCCTGTCCAACGGCATCGAAACCGAAACCAACCTGCGCCTGGCAGGCCATGAGCGCCAGATCGCGCTGCTGGAACGCTATCTGGGCTGGCGCGGCTGCGGCCAAGGCAAATGCCTGCTGACCCTGGGCGTGACCGCCGCCCCCGCCACCGCGCGCCACGCCCTGCGCGCCGCGCGCAAGCTGCTGGCGCGGCATGGCGCGGTGTACATCGGCCCGGCGCTGGGCAGCAAATGGGCGGCCAACCGCTTCAAGGGCCCCTACCTGCGCAACACCCTGTGGGAGCTGGGCTACAGCGTGG
The DNA here is from genome assembly GCA_016192425.1 of Burkholderiales bacterium. GTDB lineage: Bacteria > Pseudomonadota > Gammaproteobacteria > Burkholderiales > Burkholderiaceae_C > Simplicispira. Next base: position 42,154 of record JACPUE010000023.1, on the reverse strand, counting down.
ACACCATCGAGACCGCTGTCGATTGGCCCCAGGTCAAGCCGCTGATGCTGGCCATGGAACAGGCCGCGCGCGACGCCTTCGCGCCCTTGGGCACGCCCGTGCACGCCTTTACCCACCTCTCGCACCTGTATCCGCAGGGCAGCAGCATCTATTCGCAATACGTCTGGCCCACGGCACCGGGCGGCTTTGCGCCCAACTTTGCGCGCTGGCAGGCGCTCAAGCAAGCCGTGGCCGCACAGATTGCCGCGCACGGCGGAACCGTGAGCCACCAGCACGGCGTGGGGCGCGACCATGCCACGCACCTGGCGCAAGAGAAAGGCCCGCTGGGCATGGCAACGCTGGCCGGGCTGTGCCGCCAGTTCGACCCGCACGGCATCATGAACCCCGGCAAGCTCCTGCAGGATGGCGGGCCATGGAGGGACTGAACGGCGCACTCCCCCCCGGCGCATTCCCGCCGCGCGCTCAGGCGCTGGCCGGGCTCACCGCGCAGGAATGGGATCTGGTCGTCATCGGCGGCGGCATCACCGGCGCGGGCGTGGCGCAGCAAGCTGCCGCGCAAGGCTGGCGCGTGCTGCTGGTGGAGCAGCGCGACTTTGCCTGGGGCACGTCCAGCCGCTCGTCAAAATTAGTGCACGGCGGGCTGCGCTACCTGAAGCAAGGCGATTTGAAGACCACCCTGCACTCGGTGCGCGAGCGCAAGCGGCTGCTGCAGGAAGCGCCTGGCCTGGTGGAGCCGCAGAGCTTTCTGTTTGCCGACTGTGCGGGCCGCAAGCCGGGGCGCTGGCTCATGCAGACCGGCCTGGCGGTGTACGACCTGATGGCGGAACAGCGCAGCCACTACCACGCCGACCTGGCCGCCACGCACATGCTCGCGCCCGGCCTGGCGCCGCCCGGGCTGCGCGGCGCGCTGGTCTTCCAGGACGCCAAGACCGACGACGCGCGCCTGGTGCTGCGCGTGCTGCAGGAGGCGCGGTTGCTGGGCGCGACCACGCTCAACTACCTGGCGGCCCAGGGCCTGCAGATCGAGCAAGGCCGCGTGGCGGGCCTGGAGCTGCAGGATGCCCTGGAGGGGCAGCGCTACACCGTGCGTGCGCGCTGCGTGGTCAACGCCACGGGCGCCTGGGCCGACCGGCTGCGCACCGGCACGGGCGCCCGGCCCCTGCTGCGCCCGCTGCGCGGCAGCCATCTGGTCGTGCCTTTCTGGCGCCTGCCAGTGGCGCAGAGCATCAGCTTCATGCACCCGCAGGACGGGCGGCCGGTCTTCCTCTACCCCTGGGAGGGCGCCACGCTGATCGGCACCACCGACCTGGACCACCGCGAACCGCTCGACGCCGAGGCGAGCATTACCCAGGCCGAGGTGGACTATCTGCTGGACGCCGTGAACGACCAGTTCCCCACCGCGCACCTGCGCCCGGCGGACGTGGTCGCCTGCTACGCGGGCGTGCGCCCGGTGCTCGACGACGGCCAGCAGGACGCCTCCAAGGCCACGCGCGACCATGTGGTGCGCGACGAAGCGGGCCTCATCACGCTGACCGGCGGCAAGCTCACCACCTTCCGCCTCATGGCGCAGGACGCGCTGGCGCTGGCCGCGCCGCATATGGGCCAACCCTTTGCACGCAGCGATGCGCCCTTGTTCACCCCCGCCAGTCCGCTGGACCCGCGCTGGAGCCCCGCCGTGCGCCAGCGCCTGCAGGCGCGCTACGGCAGCCTGGCCGCACACCTGTGCGCCGGTGCGCGCGATGAAGACCTGCAGTGCATTCCCGGCACGCAGACGCTGTGGATCGAACTGCCCCTGGCCGCCCGCCACGAGGCCGTGGAGCACCTGGACGACCTGCTGCTGCGCCGCACGCGGCTGGGCATTCTGCTGCCGCAGGGCGCGCTGGCGCTGCTGGAGCGCATCCGCCAGCTGTGCGCGCCGCATCTGGGTTGGAGCGATGCGCGCTGGGAGGCGGAAATCGCCCGTTATCGATCCTTGGTGGAGGCGCACTACCAGTTGCCGGTTTCAAACAGAATTGGCCTCTAGCGCTTATCCATAAAGCGCAAGCAGCTATCAAACATATAGCAAACCCCAGGAGACGCCATGACCAAGCCCTACCTGCTGGCCATAGACAATGGCACCCAGAGCGTGCGCGCCCTGCTGTTCGACCTGCACGGCAACCTGGTGGACAAAGCGCAGGTGCAGATTTCCACCTACCAGTCCCCCCAGCCCGGCTGGATGGAGAACGACCCCGAGGCCTTCTGGCAAACGCTGTGCCAGGCTTGCCAGCGCCTGTGGGCCAGCACGGCGGTGCCCAAGGAGGCGATTGCGGGTGTGGTGGTCACCACGCAGCGCGGAACCACGGTGTCGCTGGGGGCGGACGGGCAGCCGCTGCGCCCGTCCATGATCTGGCTCGACCAGCGCCGCGCCGAGCTGGCCCCACGCCTGCCTTGGTGGTGGGAGGCGGCGTTTGCCGCCATCGGCATGCGCGATACCGTGCGCCACTTCCAGCGCGAGGCCGAGGCCAACTGGATCGCCCAGCACCAGCCCGACATCTGGGCGCGCACCGACAAATTTTTGCTGCTCTCGGGCTACCTGCACTGGCGCCTGGCGGGGCGCATGGTCGATTCGGTGGCCTCGCAAGTCGGCTACGTGCCCTTCGACTACAAAAAAGGCCGCTGGGCGCCGCCGCACGACTGGAAGTGGCACGCCCTGCCCGTGCGCCCCTCCATGCTGCCCGAGCTGGTGCAGCCGGGCACGGTGATCGGCGCCGTCACGCCCCAGGCCGCGCTGGACACCGGCATCCCCGCCGGGTTGCCCATCGTGGCAGGCGCGGCCGACAAGGCCTGCGAGGTCATCGGCGCGGGCTGCCTCACGCCCGAGATCGCCTGCCTGTCCTACGGCACGGCCGCCACCATCAACACCACCACGCCGCGCTACCTGGAGGCCACGCCCTTCATCCCGCCCTACCAGGCCGCAGTGCCGGGGCACTACAACACCGAGGTGCAGATCACGCGGGGTTTTTGGATGGTGAGCTGGTTCAAGGAACAGTTCGGCCAGCACGAGCAGCGCTTGGCTGACGAGCGCGGCGTGCCGCCCGAAAGCCTGTTCGACGAGTTGGTGAACGCCGTGCCGCCCGGCGCGCAGGGCCTGATGCTGCAGCCCTTCTGGAACCCCGGCATCAAGGTGCCCGGCCCCGAGGCCAAAGGCGCGGTCATCGGCTTTGGCGACGTGCACACGCGCGCCCACCTGTACCGCGCCATCCTCGAAGGCCTGGCCTACGCGCTGCGCGAGGCCAAGGAGCGCATCGAAAAGCGCGGCGGGGCGCCCATCGAGCGCGTGCGCGTCTCGGGCGGCGGCTCGCAGAGCGACGCGGCCATGCAGATCACCGCCAACATCTTCAACCTGCCCTGCGAGCGCCCGCACCTGTACGAGACCAGCGGCCTGGGCGCGGCCATCATCGCCAGCGTGGGCCTGGGGCTGCACCCCGACTTCGCCACCGCCGTGCGCGCCATGGCACGCACCGGCCAGGTCTTTATGCCCGAGGCCGAGCACGCCCGTACCTACGAGCAGCTCTACCGGCGCGTGTACTGCCGCATGTATGAAAGGCTGCAGCCCCTGTACCGGGACATCCGCGCCATCACCGGCTACCCTTCACACGATTGACCTGCGAGACCCCATTGCCATGAAACACCTGCTTGTCACCGCCCTGCTCACCCTCAGCGCCGCCAGCCCCGCCTGGGCCTGGAGCAACCACGCCCTGGCCAGCTACCGCGCGTTTGAAGGCATGCCCCAGGTTGCGCAGGCCACACCCGTGGCGGCCGAGCCGCTCGAAGCCTTCCTTGCCGCGCAAGCCCAGCCCCTTGCGCAACTGCTGAGCGCACAGGACACCTGGGCCCAGCAGCACATTGCCACCTACCCCCCACTGCCCGCAGCACTGCGGTTTGCCCCCGCCATGGCCGCCCAAGGCCCGCAGGCCCTGCGCCACGCCTTTTTGGCAGCGCTGCGCGTCTCGCCCCAAAGCCGGTTCGCGCTGTACGTGCAGCCCGACCCCTGGGCCGCGCCGCCGCAGGCCGAGCGCATGGCACACGACCTGGTCAGCACCCTGCCCGAACGCGACAAGGATGGCAACGGCCACCACTTTGTGGCGCTGCATGCGGGCGACATGGTGGCGCCCCTTGCCGTGCTCGCATCGGCCAGCGACGAGCCCGACTATGGACTCGACCTGAACCTGTGGGAAGACAGCCCCTCCGAATGGGGCCCGCGCTACGGCTTTGGCAAGATCCCCTTCGGCAACCCCCACCTCGACTTCTCCACCCAGGCGCCCTTTCACATGGGCTACTACCACGAGTCCCCGGTCATCTACATGGCGGCGGGCTTCCTCAAGCGCACCTACCCGCTCTTGCGCATCCACCAGTACGCAGGGCTGTCGGAACTGGCCTTTCGCACCGGGCACCCCTACTGGGGCTGGCGCTTTGCCGGGCTGGCGCTGCACTACCTGCAAGACCTGACGCAGCCCTACCACGCCAGCCTGGCGCCCGGATTCTCGGCGGCGCGGCTCATCGGCATCAACCTGCTGTCCATGCTGGGCATGCCCGGTGCCAAGAACGACATGGTGATCCTGCTGTCCAACCGCCACTTCGTGCTGGAACGCTACGAAAGCCAGATGATCCAGGCCAGCGCCCAGGCCCGCCAGAGCGGCAGCGTGGACCAGGCGCTGCGCGACACCAGCACCGACGCGAGCCACCCCGCCTGGAGCGAAACCTACGCCCGCGACACCGTCGCCCAACAGGCCCACGCCCTGGGCCCCACCGTGACCGAGCAAATGCTAACCAGCGTGCAGCCCGGCTACGTCAACGACCCCAGCTTCGACTTCGGCGTGCACGCCAAGGCCATCGACCTGGTGGCCGAGGTTGCCCGCCAGGGCGAAGCATCCCGGCAGGCGCTGGAAGCCGCCATCGCCACCCTGATGCGCAACTTCGGCGCACACAGCCGCAACATGGTGCGCGGCATCCTGGCCAGCACTGACACACGCTGATCGCCATGCCGTAGTGGGGGTAAGCTATCGCCCCCATGCCCCACACCCTGGCCGCCCCCGCGCACAGCGAACTCGTCATCAAGAAAAGCCGCTTCATCGGCTGCGTGCAGCCCATGCCCGACCGCGCCAGCGCCCAGGCGCATGTCGATGCGCTGTGGAAGCAACACCCCGGCGCCGCCCACATCTGCTGGGCGCTGCTGGCAGGGGGGCAGTCTGCCGCCGTGGACGACGGCGAACCCGGCGGCACCGCCGGGCGCCCCATGCTCGACGTGCTGCGCCACCAGGACCTGGAGGGCGTGCTCGCCACCGTGGTGCGCTACTTCGGCGGCGTCAAGCTGGGCGCTGGCGGCCTGGTGCGCGCCTACACCGACACCGTGGCCCAGGCCCTGCTCACCGCGCCCAAGGTGCCGCTGCAGCGCATGAAAACCCTGCAATGCCTGGTGCCCTACGCCCTGGAAGGCCTGCTGCGCCGCGAGATCGACGCCGCCCATGCCGAACTGCTGGAGGTGCAGCACGGTAGCCTGGTCACCCTGCACCTGCGCCTGCCCGAAGCCCAGGCCGCCGCCTTTGTGCAACGCATCAACGACCTGGGCCAGGGCCGCGTGGGGTGGCAAGACGCCCCCGGCATTGCCGCCTGAAAAAAAATTCGCTTCAAATTCGCTTCAGAAAAGCAGGCCGTCTGCCGATACCCAGGTGCTGCACCCCAGGAGCCCTGCCATGGACGTCGCCCTCTCCAATGCCATCATCCAAACCGCCACCAACATGGCCAGCGCCAAGCAATCCGACGCTGTGAACATCGCCATGCTGAAAAAAGCGTTGGACATGCAGGAAACCACCGCCGCCGCCATGCTCGACACCATGGTGCAGTCCATGCCACAGCCCCAACTGGCCACCTCGGGCACGCTGGGGACGCAGCTCAATACCTTTGCCTGAACACCGTTCCCCACAAAACCAAGGTCTGGCACAAGGCATCGGCTCAGGCTTGTTCATGGACAGACATGCGTGCTAGTATTACAGCCGTAATAACGCCACAAAGGTCCGCCATGCACATGCTCAAACTCACCCAGATCGGTAATTCCGTAGGCCTTGTGCTGCCCAAAGAAGCACTGTCCCGTCTGAAACTTCAAAAGGGTGAGACGGTGTTTCTGACCGAATCCGCCGAAGGCTTCATCCTCACCCCCTACAACCCGGCGCTGGAAGAAGAGATCACCGCAGGCCGGGAGTTCATGCGCGAGTACCGCGACACCTTCCACCAGTTGGCCAAATGAGAAACTGGCGCTGGATCAGCAAACAGGCGCTGCTCCTGTTGCACGCAGAAAGCCTGGCAGAGCACGGCGGCGGCCAAGGCATGCGCGACGAAGGCCTGTTGGACTCCGCTCTGGCCCCCCCGCAAAACCTGGTGGCCTATGGCGACCCCGACTTCGCGGCGCTGGCGGCAAGCTACGGCGTTGGAGTCGCCAAGAACCACCCGTTTGTAGACGGAAACAAGCGCGCAGCGCTGCTGGCCACCGGCCTGTTCCTCTACATCAACGGCTATCGGCTCACGGCCAGCCAGGCCGACACCACAATCACCATGCTCAACGTCGCCGCAGGCGAGCTTTCCGAAGAAGCCTTTGCGGCCTGGCTGCGCCAACACTGCGCAGTGCGAAGCTGACGGCACAGAGGCACGTGGTGCCACCCTATCATCCAGCACAGGGAGAGAGCACCACCAACACCGACGCAGCCACCGCCTGCTACTGGCACCACCTGGTGCAGCTCAACGCCCAGCGCGCCCAGCCCGTGCCCACGCCCAGCGGCAAGGCCTGGCGCTGAATTGGGGACTGCTGGGGAGCCGCCCCGCCAGCCTGCACCTGCCGCTATTCGAGCGTGGTGCTGCCCTGGGGACGCTCCGGCCCCATCTTGAACACACCGCTGGCACGGGCGCAGGGCACCCCGTCGGCAGTGACCAGCCCTTGCGCAAACACCATGGAACGCGTGGCGCGCAAAAGCTGGCCTGTGCCTTCCAGCCAGCAGCCCAGGGGTGACGGAGCAAGGTAGTCGATCTGCAGGCTGATGGTGGGCAAGAAGCGCTGGGCCAGGGCTGCGTCCTGATAGTGCACCGACAGGGGCAGCAGCATGTCGCAAAAGCTGGCCATCATGCCGCCGTGCAGGTTGCCCATGGGGTTGATGTGGCGCTCCTGCACGCGCATGCCGAACTTGACCACGCCGCCCTGGTGCAGCAGGTACAGCGGGCCGTTGATGTGCATGAAATTGCCGCCCACGTGCAGGGGCGCAAAACCGGGTGGGATGCCTGCCGCCGGGTGCGCGGCAGGAGGCGTGGCGGGGGCGGTCATGCGCCGGTCTCCTGTTGTGCGTCGTCTTGAAAGCTCGCACCCTGCAGCATGGCGGCCAGAGCCAAATCGATGAAGCTGCCACGCTGGAGCATAACCAGGCGGCCAGGACGTGCGGGATGGGTGGGCATGCCCACACCTTAGCAAACAACAGCCCGTGCCTTGCACGCTGTTGCGTGCGCAATGTCGCATGGGTGACGGCGGCGCTCAGCGCATCCGGCCATGCAACAGGCGCGAGCGCTGCAGGGCCAGCAATTCCATCAATCCCCCAGCCAGCGCAGCAGCCAGCAGCAGCAGGGGCCAGAGGCCACGAGGGCGGTTGCGGCGGCGGTGGGCTTGCATGGTGCTCTCCGGTCAGGACGGTGGGAGCTGCCACCGTAGCGCGCCTTTGTGACAGCGCCGCGACATACCCCCTGGCCTGCACACCCCTGCGCTGCAGGCCTTGCCAGCACTGGCTGCGGCGCTATGCTGGGCTGCCGCGCCCGCCTGCCACCTGCCTGCCCACCCGCCCCAACGCCACCGTGCTGCCCCGCGACCTGCCGGAACTCGACGCCCTCGAACGCCTGCTGGCCCAGCACGCGCAGCACCTGCATGTGCAGCAGGTCTGCCGTGTGGCGCTGCCACAGGCGCCATCGTTTCCGGTGTACGCCATCAGCCTGGGCAGCAGCGCCCCCGGCGCCCCGGCAGCGGGGTTCTTTGGGGGCGTGCACGGGCTGGAGCGCATTGGCGCGCAGGTGGTCATTGCCTACCTGCAAAGCGTGCTCTCGCGCCTGGCCTGGGACAGCGCACTGCAGCACCTGCTGGAGCATGTACGCCTGGTGTTCATGCCCATCGTCAACCCTGGCGGCATGTGGGCCGCCACGCGGGCCAACCCGCGCGGCATCGACCTGATGCGCAATGCCCCGGTGGACGCCAAGGATCGCGTGCCGTTTCTGGTAGGCGGCCAGCGCCTGAGCAGCGGCCTGCCCTGGTACCGGGGCCGCCTGGGCGAGCCCATGGAGGCCGAGAGCCAGGCGCTGTGCAGCGTGGTGCAGACCGAGCTGCTGGGGCGCCCGTTCAGCCTGGCGCTGGACTGCCATTCGGGCTTTGGCGTGACCGACCGGCTGTGGTTTCCCTACGCCCACACGCGCGAGCCCATGGCGCACCTGGCCGAAGTGCATGCGCTGCAAAGCATCTTCCTGCAGGCCCACAGCCAACACCCCTACGTGATCGAGCCGCAAAGCGCCCAGTACCTGGCGCACGGCGACCTGTGGGACCACCTGTACCTGCAGGCCTGCCAGCTGGGGGGCAAGGTATTTCTGCCGCTGACGCTGGAGATGGGCTCCTGGCTGTGGATCAAGAAGAACCCGCAGCAGCTTTTTTCGCGCAACGGCATCTTCAACCCACTCATCACCCACCGCCACCAGCGCGTGCTGCGCCGCCACCTGGGCCTGCTGGACTTCCTGGCCCGCGCCGCCGCCAGTCACGCCCAGTGGCTGCCCCAGGGCGCGGCGCACCAGCACCACCACCGCCATGCCCTGGACCACTGGTACTGAAGCCCCCCCGACGGAAGCTGCGGCCACCCGCCCCCCGCGCACCTGGGTGCTGCTGCGCGGGCTGACGCGCGAGGCCGCGCACTGGGGCGCCTTGGTGCCGCTGCTGGCGCAGGCCCTGCCGCAAGACCGCATCCTGACGCTGGACCTGCCCGGCAACGGCTGCCTGCACGCGCAGGCGTCGCCCTGGTCGGTGCCCGCCATGGCGCAGGCCTGCCGCAATGCGCTGGCGGCGCAGGGCGTGCGCGGGCCGGTGCATCTGCTGGCCATGTCGCTGGGCGCTATGGTGGCCACCGCATGGGCCCACAGCGCACCGGCCGAGGTGGCGGGCTGCGTGCTCATCAACACCAGCATGCGCCCGTTCAGCCCTGTGCACCACCGCATGCAGCCGCACAACTGGCCCACGCTGGCCCGCCTGCTGCTGTGGCCGCACACGCCGCTGCACATCGAGCGCGCGGTACTGCGCATGACCAGCAACCACCCTGCCGCACATGCCGACGTGCTGCCCACCTGGGTGCTGGCGCGCCAGCAGCGCCCGGTGCGCGCCGCCAACGTGCTGCGCCAGTTGGCCGCCGCCGCCCGCTACCGTGCCCCGCCTACAGCACCGCTCGTGCCCACGCTGCTGCTGGCCAGCACGCACGACCGGCTGGTGCGCAGCCAATGTTCGCGCGCCATGGCGCAGGCCTGGCACTGCCCGCTGGTGGAACACCCCGGTGCAGGGCACGACCTGCCGCTGGACGATCCGCAATGGGTGGTGGAACAGGTATGCGCTGGAGCCAGGCGCTGGGAACAGACAATGCAGTAAGGCGGCGCGGCGCGCCAGCGCCCGCCCTCAAAAGGCTCAGCCGTGCAGTTGCACCGTGGCTGCAAACCCCAGCCGTGCATCGGCTGCACTGCGGGCCAGCAACTGCTCGACGCAACCTGTGTCTGCTGGCGGAACAAAGCCCATGGCAATGCCCCCGACACAGGCGCGGGTGCTTCCTGCCCACGCCTGCGGTGGGCTTGCCACCGCGCCCCGGAACAGCACAGGCCCGACCAGGCCGCGCAATATTTCCACGGCCATGCCGCCTGCGGCATACGCAGCGGTGATATGAAGGCTCAGCACACTCTCGGCGCTGGGGTCAAAGGGAACACCGGTGGTATTGGCAATGGGCTGCAAGCCTGGAGAGAAGGTTCCGTTCCATGTCTCTGCCACCACCGTGCCGTCGCCCAGCACAATGACGCCACGCGCGGTTTCAAACAGGTCTTCCCCATGCCGAACCACAGGCCCGCAATGGGGGTTGTTGCTGCCCTGCGCGCCCCAACAGTCCAAGGCCAGAATGAAATGGTGCCCTGCACGCGAGAAAAAATGCGTGGCATCCACCACGGCACGCAACATGGCCACAGCAGGGATATGTACGGAAGCGGCAGCCGGAAGGTACCGGAAGTCCAGGTCGTTGTGTTGCAGGTGCAGGGAACCGATCATCGGGCCTATTGTTGCACCGGCCGCACGGCCCGGCATGCGGTTCAACCTGCTGAAAAGTCCTTACAGATACCCATATTGCCGATGGTTACGCTTTTGACGGCGCCCAGGCTGACGATGCAGTTGCCGTGGCTGGCCGAGGATCTCTTCGCTGGTCATGTCACACCCGCTCCAGCACCAGTGCAATGCCTTGCCCCACGCCGATGCACATGGTGCACAGTGCGTAGCGGCCGCCCGTGGCGTGCAGGCGGTTGACGGCTGTGGTTGCAAGGCGCGCGCCGCTGGCGCCCAGCGGGTGGCCCAGGGCAATGGCGCCGCCCCAGGCGTTGACGCGCTCGTCGTCGTCCTGCAGGCCCAAGAGGCGCAGCACGGCCAGGCCCTGCGCAGCAAAGGCTTCGTTGAGTTCAATGACGTCGATCTGCCCAAGCGCCAGGCCCGTCTGCGCCAGCACCTTTTGCGTGGCCGGGGCCGGGCCTATGCCCATGATGCGCGGCGCCACGCCCGCCGTGGCCATGCCGACGATGCGGGCCTTGGGCGTCAATCCATTCTTGGCGGCGCTGGCTTCGCTGGCCAGCAGCAGGGCGCAGGCGCCGTCGTTCACGCCGCTGGCGTTGCCAGCGGTGACGCTGCCGTCCGGGCGCACCACGCCCTTGAGCTTTGCCAAGGCTTCGAGGCTGGTCTCGCGCGGGTGTTCATCCTGGCTCACGGCGATGGCGTCACCCTTCTTCTGCGGAATGGTCACGGGCACGATCTCGCGCGCCAGGTGCCCGGCCTTTTGCGCCGCCACGGCGCTCTGCTGGCTGCGCAGAGCCATGAGGTCCTGGGCTTCGCGCTCGATCTTGAATTCGACGGCGACGTTCTCGGCGGTCTCGGGCATGGAGTCCACGCCATATTTCTCCTTCATCAGCTGGTTGACGAAGCGCCAGCCGATGGTGGTGTCGTAGACCGCGTTGTTGCGGCTGAAGGCGGCATCCATCTTGGGCATGACGAAGGGGGCGCGGCTCATGCTTTCCACACCGCCGGCAATCATCAGCCCGGCTTCACCCGCCTTGATGGCGCGCGCAGCGGTGCCCACAGCATCCAGGCCCGAGCCGCACAGGCGGTTGATGGTGGCGCCGGGCACTTCAAGAGGCAGGCCCGCGAGCAGGCTGGCCATGCGGGCAACGTTGCGGTTGTCCTCGCCCGCCTGGTTGGCGCAGCCGTAGAGCACGTCGGAGACGCTGGCCCAGTCCACATGGGGGTTGCGCGCCATGAGCGCCTGGAGGGGAATGGCGCCCAGGTCGTCGGTGCGCACCGCGCTCAGGGCGCCGCCGTAGCGGCCGATGGGGGTGCGGATGGCGTCGCAGATATAGGCTTGTTGCATGGGGTGTCTCCTCAAAACTCTCCTCGGCCGCCAGGGCATAGCCCAGCCGATGCCGCTGCCAGCCAGGCCGGTCACCTGGAACGGCCCCATGGTGCCGCCAAAGCCGCGCACGGCCAGGTCCAGGGCATTGACGGGGGGTTGGCTATGGCCACGACCAGCACACCACCCCGGCGTGCGGTGCGGACCACGCAAGCCTCGGCTTCGATGCTCATGCAGGGTTCTCCTTGAAGAGCACCGATTGTTCCACCGACAAACAATCTTGACAATCACATGGTCGATTGACAGACTGTCAAATAATTTTAGACAAATCCCATGGACCTCACCTCCCTCACGCTGCTGGTGGAAATCATCGACGCCGGCAACCTGAGCCAGGCCGCGCGCAAGCTCAAGATGACGCGCGCCAATGTGAGCTACCACCTCAACCAGTTGGAAAAGTCCGTGGGCGTGCAACTGATTCGCCGCACCACACGCCAGGTAGAGCCTACCGAGGTGGGCCAGCGCCTGTACGCGCACGGCCGCAACATCCAGAACGAGGTGCTGGCCGCGCGCGAGACCATCACCACCCTGGGCCAGGGCCTGCAGGGCCGCGTGGGGCTGAGCGTGCCCAGCGGCTACGGGCAGATGGTGATGTCGGACTGGCTGATCGAGTTCAAGCGGCTCTACCCCGGCATCGTGCTCGACGTACTGTTCGAGAACCGCGCCGACAACCTGCGCGACGAGGTGGACATTGCTATCCGCGTGATGCCCGAGCCGCCACCCGCGCTGGTGGCGCGCGAGCTGGGCCCGGTGCGCTACCTGGCCTGCGCCTCGCGGGGGTTCGTGCAGCAGCATGGCCTGCCCGAGTCGCTGGAGCAGTTGCGCACCACGCCGGTGATTACCTCGGGCGTGGTGGGCAGGCAGCTGCGCCTGCGCGCCTACCGGGACGAGGAGCGGCAGGAGGTGATGCTGGAGCCCACGCTGATCTCCGAGCACTTCCCGTTCCTGCGCCAGGGCATCCTCGCCGGCCTGGGCCTGGGGCTGGTGCCCGACTACGTGGTGATGGACGCCATTGCCTCGGGCGAAGTGCTGACCACGCTCACGGAATACCGCCTGAGCATCTTCGGCACGAACATGTATTTGCTCTACATGCCCAACCGCTACCAGACGCACGCCGTGCGCACCTGCATCGGCTTTTTGCTGGACAAAGCACGCCAGCAGCCCCATCCTGCAACCACCTGAGCCCTTGCACAAAGCCTGTGCCCCGCCCGCAGGCGCTTGCATGGCCCGGCGCGCCGCATGGCGCATCCCCCCCAGAACGGCGGCAGGGCAGGCCTTTCAGGAGGCGGCTTCCTCCCCCTCCGTCTCCTTGCCTCCGCCCTGCACGTTGTCGATGTGCTGCATGTTCTCCAGCAGCTTGAGCAGATAGTGCAAGGTGTGGGCGATATCGTTCACTGAAAAGCCCGCAAGGGCCTGGTCGTAGTATGCAAAGATCTTGGGCTGCGCATCCACCAGCCAGACACGCCGCCCAGCCTCGGTCATCGTGACCAGGCGGGACCGGCGATCACGCGGATCCGGCGCCAGGCCCACATGTCCGTCGCGCTCCATGCGGCTGATCAGGCCAGAGAGGTTTTGCCGGCTCACCATCAGGTAGCGGGCCAGGTCTCCCACGCTCATTCCATTCGCCGCACTGGGCCGCGACAAGGCACCCAGAACAGCCCACTGCTGCGTCGTCAGGCCTTCCGACTCTACCGCCTTCGTCCCTGTTTTATGCAGCATATTTGCGCATTGATAGAGACGAAAGAAAACCCGGTTGGCCAGGTCAGATCGGGTATCTGGTTCTTTTTTCATGGTGTAAACCATTATTTCTTGAATTTTTTGGCAAATAGGCACTTGCATGCCACATCGACAGATATGACAATATATTTACTTAAATGCACGAGCAAGAAGCTGTGCAAAAACCCAACGATAGTAAGCTTGGCAACCCATGGAGAACGCAATGCAACGATTTCAAGACAAGACCGTCATCGTGACTGGCGGCGGCGGCGGCATTGGCAGCGCAACATCGCGCCGCTTTGCTGCAGAAGGCGCGAAGGTCGCCGTGTATGACATGAATCTGGCCACCGCCGAAAAGGTCGCAGCAGACATCCGTGCCGCCGGTGGCCAGGCGGCTGCATTCCAGTGTGACATCACGGACCGCGTGCAGGTGGAAGCGGCCGTGGCAGCCACGCAGGCTCAGTTCGGCCCTGTGGATGTACTGGTCAACAACGCAGGCTGGGACATCTTCAAGCCCTTCGTCAAGACGGTTCCTGCCGAGTGGGACAAGCTGATCGCCATCAACCTGACGGGCGCACTGCACATGCTGCATGCCGTCCTGCCCGCCATGGCCGAGCGCAAGTACGGCCGTATCGTCAACGTGGCTTCCGACGCGGCACGCGGAGGGTCATCGGGCGAGGCCGTGTATTCCGCCTGCAAGGGCGGACTGGTGGCCCTGTCCAAGACCCTGGCGCGGGAGCACGCCCGCCAGGGCATCACGGTCAACGTCGTCTGCCCCGGACCGACCGACACCGCACTGCTGGCCGGTGTGGCCGAAGGCGCACGCGACCCGGCCAAGCTGCTGGAAGCCTTCAAGAACGCCATCCCCATGGGCCGCCTCGGGCAAGGCGACGACCTGGCCTCGGCCATCGCCTTCATGGGCAGCGACGACGCCAGCTTTATCACCGGCCAGGTGCTCAGCGTCTCGGGCGGCCTGACCATGCACGGCTGACCTGGCACCGCCCCCTCCCCCACCATCAATGGAGAACCACATGAGCTTTGAAGACATCCTGTACGAGGTGCGCAACGGCGTGGCCTGGATCACCATCAACCGCCCCGAGAAGATGAACGCCTTCCGCGGCCAGACCTGCGATGAGATCATCCGCGCGCTGAACAAGGCGGGCTATGACCGCAACGTCGGCGCCATCGTGCTCGCAGGCGCCGGTGACCGGGCGTTTTGCACCGGCGGCGACCAGTCGGCGCACAACGGCAACTACGACGGGCGCGGCACCATCGGCCTGCCCATGGAAGAGCTGCACACCGCCATCCGCGACGTACCCAAGCCCGTGATCGCCCGCGTGCAGGGCTTTGCCATCGGCGGCGGCAACGTGCTGGCCACCATTTGCGATCTGACCATCTGCTCCGACAAGGCCCAGTTCGGCCAGGTCGGCCCCAAGATGGGCTCGGTGGATCCCGGCTACGGCACAGCCTTCCTGGCCCGCGTGGTGGGCGAGAAGAAGGCGCGCGAGATCTGGTACCTGAACAAGCGCTACTCGGGCGAGGAAGCCGTGGCCATGGGCCTGGCCAACATCTGCGTGCCGCACGAGCAGCTCGACGCCACCGTACAGGAGTGGGCCGAGACCATTTGCGAGCGCAGCCCCACCGCCATCGCCATCGCCAAGCGCAGCTTCAACATGGACACCGCCCACCAGGCCGGTATCGCGGGCATGGGCATGTACGCGCTCAAGCTGTACTACGACACCGAAGAGTCGCGCGAGGGCGTGAACGCGCTCAAGGAAAAGCGCAAACCCGAGTTCCGCAAATACGCCAAATAAGCACGGGAGCCCTGGCGATGAACCCGAACCCCTACATCAACGAAGACCTGCAGGCGCTGGCCGAAACCGTACGCCGCTTTGCGCAGGAAAAGGTAGCGCCCGGATTCCAGGAACGGGACCGGACCCGCGTGCTCGACCGCGCGCTGCTGCGCGAGATGGGTGGGCTCGGCTTCATCTTGCCCGAGTTGCCTGAGGAATTTGGCGGCCTGGGCATGGGGTGCCTGGCGGCCGGGGTGGTTCACGAGGAAATGGCGCGCGCCGACCTGAGCTTCTCGTACCTGAACCTGCTGGCCTCGCTCAACGCGCAGATCCTGTCCAGGTACGGCCAGCCGGACGTGGTGCGGCCCTGGCTGCACCAGCTCATGCAGGGCGAAGCCATCTGCGCCATTGCGCTGACCGAGCCGCGCGGCGGCTCGGATGCGGCCAACCTGCGCCTGCGCATCGAGCGCGCGGGCGATGAATACGTCATCAACGGCGAAAAGACCTCCATCTCGGCAGCCGACCAGGCCGACATCGCCGTGGTCTTTGGCCGCACCGGCACGCCTGAATCCGGCGCGCATGGCGTCACGGCCCTGCTGGTGCCCATGGACACGCCCGGCATCACCACCAACCGCTTCGACTGCCATGGCCAACGTGCCATCGGCCGGGGCTCCATCTTCTTCGAGAACGTGCGCGTGCCCGCCAGCCACCGCCTGGGCGACGAGAACAAGGGCTTCGTGCAGGTGATGCATGGCTTTGACTTTTCGCGCTCGCTCATCGGCTTGCAGTGCCTGGCCGTGGCGCGTGTGGCGCTGGAAGAGACCTGGCAGTACATCACCGAGCGCCAGGCCTTCGGCCAGCCGCTATCAAGCTTCCAGGGCGTGACGCATCCGCTGGCGCAGTTCGACACCGAGGTCGAGGGCGCACGCCTGCTGTGCCTGCAGGGCCTGTGGCTCAAGGACCGGGGCCTGCCTCACACCGCCGAGGCCGGCATGGCCAAATGGTGGGGCCCCAAGCTGGCCTACGACGCGATCCACCAGTGCCTGCTGTGCTTCGGCCATGGCGGTTACGACCGGGGCCTGATGGAGCAGCGCCTGCGCGACGTGCTGGGCTTCCAGATCGGCGACGGCACGGCGCAGATCATGAAAACCATCATCGCCCGCACCCGCGCAGGCCGAAAGTTCGTGCCCGCCTGAGGGAGGCATGCGCTATCAAAAATGAAGCTGGTAACGCTTGTCCTTGCTGCATTTGAATGCAAAAAGTGCCTGAAAGCACCGCATATAGAGCGCTGGAAGCTCTTGTTCTTATAGCAACCATCGGAGACAAACCATGGAATTCGACACCGTACTGCTGCCTCCCCGCCGCGCGGGCCTGATCGCCCAGGGCCTCTGGCACGACCGCACCATCAACGACGACCTCGATGCCTGCGCCGCCGCCTGCCCCGACAAGCTCGCGCTGACGGCGCTGCGCGTGGAGACGGGTGAAGTCCGGCGCTTCACCTACCGCGAGCTCTCGCGCATGGCCGACCGCATCGCCGTAGGCCTGGCCCGCCTGGGCGTGGCCAAGAACGACATCGTGGCCTGCCAGTTGCCCAACTGGTGGCAGTTCACGCTGGCCTACCTGGCCTGCTCGCGCATCGGTGCGGTGGTCAATCCGCTGATGCATATCTTCCGCGAGCGCGAGTTGTCTTTCATGCTCCGGCATGGCGAGGCCAAGGTCATCATCACGCCCAAGGTCTTCCGGGGCTTCGACTTCGAGAAAATGATCACCGACCTGCAGCCCAGCCTGCCGCACCTCCAGCACCTGGTGGTGGTGGACGGCACGGGCACCAACAGCTTCGAAGCCTTGCTCAGCGGCCCGGAATGGGAGGCGGCGCCCGACGCGCAGGACATCCTCACGCGTCACCGCCCAACGCCAGACGACGTGACGCAGCTCATCTACACCTCGGGCACCACGGGCGAGCCCAAGGGCGTGATGCACTCGGCCAACACGGTGATGGCCAACATCATCCCCTACGCGCAGCGCCTGCACCTGGGCTCTGAGGACGTGGTGCTCATGGCCTCGCCCATGGCGCACCAGACTGGCTTCATGTACGGGCTGCTGATGCCCATCATGCTCAAGGCCAGCGCAGTGCTGCAGGACGTATGGGAACCGAAGAGGGCGATCGAACTGATCCGCACCGAGCGCGCGACCTTCACCATGGCGTCCACCCCGTTCCTCACCGACCTGGCCAAGAACGTCAGCGAGTCTGGACAAGGCGTGCCCACGCTGCGCACCTTTCTGTGCGCCGGTGCGCCCATCCCGGGCCCTCTGGTCGAGCAGGCGCGTACCGCACTGGGCGCCAAGATCATCTCGGCCTGGGGCATGTCGGAAAACGGCGCCGTGACACTCACGTGCCCGGAAGACCCGGACGATCGCTCCGCCACAACCGACGGCTGTCCGCTGCCGGGCGTGGAAATCAAGGTGGTGGACGGCGACGGCAAGGCCCTGCCTCCCGGAGAACCCGGCAAGTTGTTGCTGCGCGCCTGCTCCAACTTTGGTGGCTATCTCAAGCGACCACACCTCAACGGCACCGACGCCGAGGACTGGTTCGACACGGGCGACCTTGCACGCATCGACGCCCAGGGCTACATCCGCATCACCGGCCGCAGCAAGGACGTGATCATTCGCGGGGGCGAGAATATTCCGGTGGTGGAAGTGGAGTCCATCCTGTATGGACACCCGGCCATTGCCCAGGCCGCCGTGGTGGCCTATCCCGATGAACGCATGGGTGAGCGTGCATGCGCCATCGTGGTGCTCAAGGCCGGCCAGCGCCTCACGCAGGACGAGATGGCGGCCTACTTCAAGAGCAAACAGGTGGCCATGCAGTACATCCCCGAACGGCTCATCGTGCGCGATGCAATCCCATCGACACCATCGGGCAAGCTGCAAAAGTTCAAGCTGCGCGAAATGTTGCGGGACGGCACGCTGTAACGTACCCGCGGATCGCAACGGACTTCGGCAGCGCCAACAGACCGGCAGGGACACCATGAACCCGCATGGCGGCTGGCTGCATGACCCGGAAAACAAAAAACCCTGCTATCCAATCGATAGCAGGGTTTCTTTATGCAGCTTGGTGGGTCGTGCGTGACTCGAACACGCGACCAACGGATTAAAAGTCCGCTGCTCTACCGACTGAGCTAACGACCCATCGTTTTACAGAACCACACACATTTGGTGCGCCGTAAAGCCCTGCATTATAGCCCGAAAATTTGGCCAATCAAGATTCGCTGTTCATTTTTCAGCTTGGCGCGCCAGCGCATCCAGCACCCAGCCTGCAGCACACTGGCCAAAGGTGGCGGTAACCGCCACCACCGAGCCGTAGCCGTGGCAGTTGAGGCTGCCGTCGCCCTGTACGGCGCAGGATGCATCGGGCGGCGCCACGGCTTCCCGGCTGAATACGCATTGCACACCCATTTTTTTGCCGTCGCGCGGTGCGCCGTGTTGCTTGCGCAAGCGATAGCGCAACTGGGCCAGCAGCGGGTCGTGGGTGACCTGGGATAGATCGTCCACATCCACCTTGTGGGCCAGGCGCTTGCCGCCTGCTGCGCCCACGGTAATGAACATGGCCCGCTGCTCGCGCGCCCAGGCGGCCATGGCGGTCTTGGCAGGCACCTGGTCGCAGGCGTCGATCAGCGCATCCACACCATCCAGCAGTATGCCCGGCCAGTTGCCCGGCTCGACAAATTCTTCGATGCACTGCACCTGGCAACCGGGATGGATGCGTGCAATGCGCTCGCGCATGGCCTGAACTTTGGCCTGCCCCAGGGTGTCGTCCAGCGCATGGATCTGGCGGTTGATGTTGGACTCGGCCACATGGTCCAGGTCGATCAGGGTGAGCCGACCCACCCCACTGCGCGCGAGCGCTTCTGCCGCCCAGGAACCCACACCACCAATACCCACCACCGCCACATGCGCCGCGCGAATGCGTGCCGCGCCCGGCTTGCCGTACAGGCGCTCAAGCCCGCCAAAGCGGCGCTCCAGCGCCATGTCTGGCTGCAGTTCGGCAACAGGCAATGCCTCGGATGGTGCCAAGGATGGGGCCTTTACTTGAGCCGCGAGAGGCGCTCTTTGGCCGCCACGGCGGCTTCGGACTGCGGGTAGGTGCGCAGCAGGTCTTCCAGTGTCTTGCGGGCGCCGCGCGTTTCCTTGAGCTCGATCTGGCAGTTGGCAATGGACAGGGCTGCCTCGGGCGCACGGGCATGCTGGGGCGCAGCCGCCAGCAGGGCGCGAAAGTTCTGGATGGCTTCCTTGTAGTCGCGCGTGGCGTACTGGGCATTGCCCAGCCAGAAGCGAACCGAGTGCTGGTAGCCGCTGCTCGGGTACTGCTTGAGGAAGGCAGCGAGCAGGGTTTGCGCCTCGGCGAACTTGCCTTCCCGAAAGCGCGCCAAGGCCGCGTCGAAGTCACGCTTTTCCGCGGGGTCGGCCTGGAATTCCTGGCCATCGACCGTGACCTTGACAGGTTCGAACTGGCGCAAACGCTCGTCCACGCCCTGGGCCATGTCCTTGTGGCGGCGTTGCAGTTCGGCGGCTTCGCGTGCAAGCTGCTCGTTCTGGCCCCGCAGCGAGGCCACTTCGGCGCGCAGCCCTTCGATTTGCGATTGCAGGTCGATCAAGGCGCGACGCAGTTGTGCGCCGTCTTCCGCAGAACGCTGGCTGGCCTGGTTCAGCACATCGACGCGCTGGCGCAGCTCCAGGATGGCGCGGCGCGCTTCGTCGTCTTCAAACAGGGCCGCATGGCCCTGCGGCAGATAGGCGCAGGCCAATAGCATGGCCAGCAGCGAGGGGGCCAGGCGCAGGGTTTTCATGGCAGCACGCATGGACCAGCGCTTCAGCGGTAGGAGATCTCAGCGCGGCGGTTCTTGGAATAGGCTTCTTCGCCAGAACCTTGCACCGCTGGCTTTTCCTTGCCAAAGCTCACAGCTTCGATCTGGTTGTCGGAAACACCCAGCAAGCCCAGCGCGCGGCGCACGGCTTCGGCGCGGCGTTGGCCCAGTGCGAGGTTGTACTCGCGGCCACCGCGTTCGTCGGTGTGTCCTTCGATGACGGCTTTGCGTGCAGCACCGGCCTTGATGAAGCGGGCATGGGCTTCGATCAGCGACTGGAACTCGGGCTTGATCACGTAGCTGTCGTAGTCAAAGTACACCACGCGGCTCACGCCCTGGGGGCCGGCCTTGTCGATGGCCGACTGCGACAGATCCACGCCTTGCACGCCGCTTTGGCCTGCATTGCCAGTATTGCCGCCAGTGGACAATGGGGCACCGTTCTTGTCCTCGACGGGCACCTTGTCGAGGTCAACCCCGGAACTGCAGCCTGCAACGATAGCGATGGCGGCCAGTGCGAAGGGAATGCGTTTGAACATGAAAAAAACTCCTGAAAAACAAAAACAAAGAGCGGGTTACTGAAACTGGTAGGGGCCCCAGTCCGGCTCACGGATATCGCCGCCCTGCCCCGCCAGACGGGCCTTGATCTTGCCGTCGAGGGTGGTGGTCATCAGCGCCTCGCGGCCCTGCTGCTGGGTGGCATAAACAATGAGCCGACTGTTGGGTGCAAAGCTGGGGCGCTCGTCGGCCGAGGTGTCGGTGATGGCTGTCACCGTACCGGTGGCCAGTTCCATCACATGGAGCTTGAAGGCACCGCCGGTGCGTGAAACGTAAGCCAGCCAGCGCCCATCGGGGCTGATGGACGGCGAAATGTTGTAGCTGCCGCTGAAGGTCACGCGCTCGGCGCTGCCACCGCTGCTGGGCACCTTGTAGATTTGGGGCGCCCCACCGCGGTCACTGACAAAGTACACATGTTTGCCATCGGGCGAAAACGCTGGCTCGGTGTCGATGCCGCTGCTTTGCGTGAGGCGGCGCGGCTCACCGCCGTTGGCATCGATGGTGTAGAGCTGCGAGTTGCCATCGCGGCTCAGGGTGATGGCCAGGGTGCGGCCGTCGGGCGACCATGCCGGTGCACTGTTGGAACCCTTGAAGTTGGCCACAAGACGGCGGCGGCCGGTGGCCACGTCGTGCACGTACACCACGGGCTTGCGCGACTCGAAGGACACATAGGCCAACTGCCCGCCCGACGGCGACCAGGCCGGGGAAATGATGGATTCGGGGCTGGACAGCGCGGCCTGGGCGTTCTCGCCATCGGAGTCGGCCACCCAGAGGCTGAAGCGGTTGCCCGCCTTGGTAACGTAGGCGATGCGGGTGGAAAATACACCACGCTCGCCGGTGAGCTTTTCGTAGACGAAGTCGGCAATGCGGTGTGCCACCAGCCGCAGATCGGCCTGCACCACGACATAGCTCTGACCGCCCAGATCCTGGCCGCGCACCACATCCCACAGGCGGAACCGCACGTCATAACGGCCATCGGCCAGGCGCACCACGCTGCCCGATACCAGCGAATCGGCGCCCTTCTGGCGCCACAGGGCGACGTCCGGGCGGGCGCTTTCGTCCAGCCGCACACCCGCAGTGTCGATGCCGCGGAACTGGCCGCTGCGCTCCAGGTCGGCCTGCACGATGGCAGAGATTTTTTGGGGGGACTGGGTTTCGTCCCGGAAGGCAGCAACCGCGATGGGCAACTGCGTCATGCCCACGCCGGTGACTTCAACACGGAACTGCGCCCAGGCTGGCAAAGCAGCCAGCGTGCTCAAGCCCGCCACGATGTGGCGGCGTGTGGGATGGGACATGGAGATGGAACCGGAAAGGTCGGGAAAGCGGTGATGTGAGGTCATTCGCAATAACAAGGCAACCGGGCAAAAGCCGGTTGTCAGGTGGGAATGTTACACACACCGGATAAACCCCCATGTCACAAACTGTTGAATGGGGCATAAAAAGTAGAATCGCGCCCTCATGCAAGCCCCCGATCACAGCCCACAACCCACGCCCCGCCTGGCCCCTGAACCACCTGCGGAGCCCTTGCGTGTGCGGCTGGGGCGGCTTTCGGTGTACTTTGGCCCGCACCACCGCCTGGCATGGGCAGCCGCCATTCTGGCCACCCTGGTGGGCGCGATCACCGAGCCCCTGATCCCTGCGCTGCTCAAGCCCCTGCTGGACCAGGGTTTTACCGAGGGTTCGCTGCAGCTGTGGATGGTTCCTGCCGCCATCATGGGGGTGTTCCTGGTGCGCGGGCTGGCCCAGTTCGTCGGCCAGTACGCGCTGGCGCGCATCGCCAACGAAGGCATGCTGACGCTGCGCACAGCTTTGTTCGACCGCCTGCTGGCGGCAGACATGACCCTGTTCACGCGCCAGTCGGCCAGCAGCCTGTCCAACACCGTGGTCTATGAAGTGCAGACCGGCGCCACGCTGCTGGTGCAGGCGCTGCTGGGCATTTCGCGCGACGGCTTTACGTTGGTGGCACTGCTGGGCTACCTGCTGTACCTGAACTGGCAGCTCACGCTCATCGTCGCGGTGGTGGTGCCCGGCGTGGCATGGATCATGAAGACCCTGTCGCGGCGCCTGTACCACCTGACCAAGAGCGGCCAGCAAGCCACCGACGAACTGGCCTATGTGGTCGAGGAAAACGTGCTGGCCCACCGCATGGTGCGCCTGCACGGCGCACAGACCGCGCAGGCAAAGCGCTTCGATGCGCTGAGCCGTCGGCTGCGCGGCCTGGCGATCAAATCCACCATCGCCTCCTCGGCCATGACCCCGCTGACCCAGTTGCTGGCCGCCGCAGCCCTGTCCACGGTGATTTGCGTGGCCTTGTGGCAAAGCCGAGGTGTCGGCGCTGCCGCACACGACGTGACAGTGGGCGGCTTTGTGGCGTTCATCACGGCCATGCTGATGCTCATTGCCCCCATCCGGCGCCTGGCCGACGTGGCCAGCCCCATCACGCGCGGCGTGGCGGCGCTGGAGCGCGGGCTGAGCCTGCTGGGCGAAACGCCCGCCGAAAAGGGGGGCCCACATGCCCCGGGCCGCGCTCGCGGCGCCATCACGCTGCGCGGGGTGCGCGTGGCCTTTGCAGCTGGCCAGGCTCCCGCACTGGGAGGTGTGGACCTGCAAGTGCAGCCTGGAGAGGTGGTGGCCCTGGTCGGCCCATCGGGCGCGGGCAAAACCACGCTGGTGAACCTGCTGCCGCGCTTTGTGCAGCACAGTACGGGCGATGTGCTGCTGGATGGCCACCCGGTGCAGGACTGGAACCTGGCCGCGCTGCGCGCGCAGTTTGCCTTGGTGAGCCAGGACGTGGTGATGTTCAACGACAGCATTGCCGCCAACGTGGCGCTGGGCCAGGAAGTGGATATGCAGCGGGTGCACGAATGCCTGGCGGCCGCCAACCTCTCCACCTACGTGGAAGGGTTGCCCCAGGGGGTGGAAACGGTGGTCGGGCACAACGCCACGCAGCTCTCGGGCGGCCAGCGCCAGCGCCTGGCCATTGCGCGTGCGCTTTACAAGAACGCGCCCATTCTGATTCTGGACGAAGCCACCTCGGCACTGGACACTGAATCCGAACGCCTGGTGCAAGACGCCCTGCAGCAGCTGATGCAAGGCCGCACCACGCTGGTGATTGCGCACCGCCTCTCCACCATAGAGCATGCCGACCGCGTGGTGGTGATGGAGCGCGGCCGCATTGTGGAACAAGGCACGCACGCGCAGCTGTTGGCCCAGGGCGGCCTGTATGCCCGCCTTCAGGCCCGCCCGCAGGACGAATGAACCGCAGCCGCCGAAGGTTACCAGCGCCCCCGGTTGGGCTGGCGCTGGCGGATCGTGGTGGCAATGAGATCGGCCATGTCCTTGCGGTTGGCACGCAGGGCAAAGTCGGCGGCGCTGAGCCCCAGCTTGTTCTTGAGCGCCGGGTCGGCCCCTTCCTTGAGCAGCAGCTCTGCCGATTCACGCGTGCCGTAGTGCACCGCCATCATCAGCGGGGTGGTGCCGTTGGGGGACTCGGTGTCGATGTAGGCGTGGTGCTCCAGCAGCAGCGCAATGATCTCGGGCTGCTGCGGTGTGGTGCCCGTGGCCGCGTAGTGCAGCGGCGTCCAGCCGGTCTTGTTCACGTCGGCGTCCAGCGCAATCAGGCTGCGCACGGCCTGCACCTGGCCCCGCAAGGAGGCAATCATCAAGGGGCTCTCGTCCTGCGTGTTGCGTGCATCCACCTGCAGGCCGCGGGCCTGCAGCAAGGCCTCAAACGCCTTGAGCGACCCATTCTGCAAAGCCAGCGTCAGGCCCACCTGGCCCTTGGGGTCACGTGTGTTGGGATCAAAGCCACGCTGCAGCAGCGCGGTGATGGTGCCGGGGTCATTGCGCACCACGGCGGCAAAAAAATCTTCGTAGGAACCTGCCCGCACCGGCAGGCAGGCTGCACAGGCCAGGGCCAGCAGGCCACGGCGCGCCATCTTCAGGGTGCTCATGGTTGCACCACTCCCTTGAACAAGCATTCGAAATTGCGGCCTGTGGCCTGCGCCACGGCCTCTATGGACAGGCCGCGCACGGCGGCGATCTGGCGTGCCACTTCGGGCACGTAGGACGGGTTGTTGGTCTTGCCCCGGTAAGGCACGGGCGCGAGGTAGGGGCTGTCGGTCTCGATGAGCATGCGGTCCATGGGCACAAAGGCGGCCACGTCGCGCAGGTCTTGCGCGTTGCGGAAGGTGATGATGCCCGAGAACGAAATGTAGTAGCCCAGGTCGAGTGCGGCACGCGCCACGGCGGCGGTTTCGGTGAAGCAGTGGAACACGCCGCCCGCGCTGGCGGGGCCGCCGTCCTCGCCCTCTTCACACAGGATGCGCAGCGTGTCGTCCGACGCGCTGCGCGTGTGGATCACCAGGGGCTTGCCTGCGGCACGCGCAGCGCGGATGTGGGTACGAAAGCGCTCGCGCTGCCACTCCAGGTCGGCCACGCTGCGCCCGCCCTTGCGGTCTTCCATGCCGTAGTAGTCAAGCCCGGTTTCGCCGATGGCCACCACACGCGGCAGGGCGGCGCGGTCCAGCAGGTCTTGCACCGTGGGCTCGGCCACACCCTCGTTGTCGGGGTGCACGCCCACCGAGCACCAGAAGTTGTCATACCCGAGCGCCAGCGCATGCACGTCGGCAAATTCTTCCATCGTGGTGCAAATGCACAAGGCCCTGTCGACCTGCGCCGCCTGCATGGCGGCACGGATGGCAGGCAGTTGCTCGGCCAGTTGCGGAAAGGTGAGGTGGCAATGCGAGTCGGTGAACATGGCTGGCTCAAAAAACAAAGCCGACCCGCGCGGGCACGGATCGGCAAATCAGCGAAACAGGGTTCTGTCAGATGGTCTGCGTCGGGCGGTCCGAGCCCAGCGCTGCGCCGAGGATCTGCTCGATCTTGACCTTGAGCTGGCGCGATTTCTCGTCCTTGGGGAACTGGATGCCCACCCCCTGCGTGCGGTTGCCCCCTGAGCGCGCGGGCGTGACCCAGGCCACGCGGCCTGCCACCGGGTAGCGCTGTGGGTCGTCGGGCAGCGTCAACAGCACATACACGTCGTCGCCCAGGCGGTATTCGCGCGTGGTGGGCACAAAAATGCCGCCCTCGACAAAAAAAGGAATGTAGGCGGCATGCAGGGCGCCCTTTTCCTTGATGGCCAGCTGCATGACGCTGGGACGAGGCGCGGTGGAGGGGGTGCTCATGGTCTTGCGGACGGTGTCGTTGGGGACGAGTGTAGGGTGTTTCGGGCCTGGGCGACAAGCGCCTCCAGCATCAGGCCGGTGTTGTAGGGGTGCTCGGCCGTGCGCGCGGCCTGCAAGAGCGCACGCGACCAGCGTGCCAATGCCACCAGCGGCGGCGCGGGCGGCAGGTCGGCTGCGGCAAAGTAGCGCGGCGCCGCACCCACCTGCAGGGCCATGAGGTCGTGGCAGAGCTTTTGCAGCGCAGTGATGGCCTGCGCCGGGCTGGCCTGTGCCAGCACGGTGGGCATGCCGCGCAGCAAGCCCTTGGGAAAGTCGGCCCAGGCCTGCGGATCCAGGCTGCTGCGGGCCAGCTGCAAGGCGTCGTAGGGGCGCCCGCCCGCAGCGCGCAGCCAGGCTTCGGCAGCAGGGCCGGGCACGCCTTGCGCGGCCAGCCAGGCCTGCATCTGCGCGCCATCAGGCCAGGCCATGGCATGGCCCAGGCAGCGGCTGCGGATGGTGGGCAGCAACTGGTGCGCGGCCTCGCTGGCCAGCACAAAGCGCACGTCGCCGGGCGGCTCCTCCAGCGTCTTGAGCAGGGCGTTGGCGGTCACGTGGTTCATCTGCTCGGCCGGGTACACCAGCACCGCCTTGCCCCGGCCGCGCGCACTGGTGCGCTGGGCAAATTCGACGGCATCGCGCATGGCTTCCACGCGGATTTCGGCGCTGGGCTTGCGCTTCTTTTCGTCGATCTCGGCTTGCGCCTTCTCGGGCAGGGGCCAGCCCTGGGCGAGCATCTCGGTCTCGGGCATGAGCACGCACAGGTCGGCATGGGTGTGCACGCCGATGGCATGGCAACTGGCACATTGGCCGCAGGCACTGCCGTCGGCGGCAGGGGATTCGCACAGCCAGGCGCGCACCAGCTCCAGCGCCAGGGGAAACTGCCCCAGGCCCGAGGGCCCATGCAGCAGCCACGCATGGCCGCGCTGGGCCAGCAGGTGCGTGCGCTGGGCCGCAATCCAGGGCGGCGCGGGCACTGCGGTGGGGCCAGCGTCCTGGCTCATGCCCTGCCCTCCGGTGGCTGCACGGCGGCCTGCGCCAGCCAGCCGCGCTGCGCCAGCACCTGCAACAACTGGGCCCACACGGCCTCGCGGGGCTGGGCGGCGTCCAGGCGGGCGAAACGCTGCGGTGCCGCCTGGGCGCGGCGGGCATAGCCCTGGGCCACACGCGTGAAAAAGGCTTCGTCCTGCGACTCGAACCGGTCGGGCATGCGGGCCGTGGCCAGGCGCTGCGCCGCCGTGGCCGGGGGCAGGTCGAACCAGAAGGTCAGGTCGGGTTCACGCATCAAATCAGGCTGCATGGCAAGCCCCGTCTGCGCCATGCGCTCCAAAATTGATAGCAGATCCCAATCGAACCCGCGCCCGCCGCCCTGGTAGGCAAAGGTGGCGTCGGTGTAGCGGTCGCACAGCACCGCCTCGCCCCGTGCCAGCGCAGGCTCGATGACCTGGCGCAGGTGGTCGCGCCGCCCGGCAAACACCAGCAGTGCCTCGGTGAGCGCATCCATGGGCTCACCCAGCAGCAGCGTGCGCAGCTTTTCGGCCAGCGGGGTGCCGCCCGGTTCGCGCGTGACGGTAACGCTGCGCCCCGCACTGCGCAGGGCAGCGGCCAGCGCCTCGATGTGCGAGGACTTGCCCGCGCCATCGATGCCCTCGAAGGTGATGAACAGGCCTGGGGTCATTTCTTTTGCAGTTGGTAGCGCTGGACGGCGCGGTTGTGTTCTTCGAGCGTGGCGCTGAACTGGCTGCTGCCGTCGCCGCGCGCCACAAAGTACAGGGCCCGCGTCGCCTGGGGCTGTACCGCCGCCATGAGCGCGGCCTTGCCCGGCATGGCGATGGGCGTGGGCGGCAGGCCGGGGCGGGTGTAGGTGTTCCAGGGCGTGTCGGTCTGCAGGTCGCGCTTGCGCAGGTTACCGTCGAACTTCTCGCCCAGGCCGTAGATGACGGTCGGGTCGGTCTGCAGCAGCATGCCGGTGCGCAGGCGGTTGGCAAACACCCCGGCGATCTGCGGCCGGTCGGCCGCCTGGCCGGTTTCCTTTTCGACGATGCTGGCCAGGATGAGCGCTTCGTCGGCACTCTTGAGTGGCGTATCGGCGCTGCGCTGCGTCCAGGCGGCCTCCAGGTGGCGGTCCATGGCATGCAGGGCGCGGCGCAGCACGGCCAGGTCGCTGGAGCCTTTGCCATAGGCATAGGTGTCGGGGAAGAAGCGCCCCTCGGGGGGCACGCCGGGGCGGCCGAGCTGCTGCATGATCTCGGCGTCCGGCAGGCTGGCGGTGTCGTGGCGCAGCTCCTCGCGCGCCAGCGCGGCGCGCATCTGGCGGAAGTTCCAGCCCTCCACCAGCGTGAGGCTGCGCAGCGATTCCTCGCCCCGCACCAGCTTGTCGAGCAGCGTGATGGGCGTGGTGCCGGGCGGGATTTCGTAGTTGCCCGCGCGGATCTCGCGCACCTTGCCCGAGAGGCGGAACCAGGCGAACAGCACACGCGCATCCACACGCACCCCTGCGCGCTCGATGTCGCGCGCAATGGTGCGCGGCGGCGTGCCGGGCTCGATGGCCAGCTCCAGCGGCTCGCTGCCCATGGGCAGCGGCGCATGCAGCCAGGCCCATGCTGCAGCGCCCAGCGCAGCGGCCACCATCAATGCCAGAAGAAGGAGTCGGCGCACAACCCTGATGCCAGTAGGAGTGAAGAACCGGGCATCATAATGGAGGGATGACTGCGATGCTCCAGGGCGTAGCCCCACTTGAAAACCTGGGCGTCATTCGCGCTGAAGGCGAAGACGCCGCCAAATTCCTCCACGGCCAGCTCACCCACGACTTTGCCCTGCTTGACTTGGCGCACGCGCGCCTGTGCGCCTTCCTATCGGCCAAGGGCCGCATGCAGGCGAGCTTCATCGGCTTCAAGCGCAGCCCCACCGAGGTCTGGCTGGTCTGCCAGCGCGACCTGCTGGCTGCGACGCTCAAGCGCCTGTCCATGTTCGTGCTGCGCGCCAAGGTGCGCCTGAGCGACGCCAGCGCCGAACTGCGCATGGCAGGCCTGGCCGGTGATGCTATTAATTCGATAGCTGGTAGCGCACAGCCCATGTGGATAAAGGCCGATTTTGGCTCTGCAAGCGTGGTGCACCTGCCACCCGCAGCAGGCCAGCCGCGGGCGCTGTGGGTGGCCCCGGCTACCGAGCCCCTGCCCGCAGGCGCCCCGCTCGACCCCGCACTGTGGGCCTGGGGCGAGGTGCACAGCGGCGTGGCCACGCTGAGCGCACCGCTGGCCGATGCCTTTGTGCCGCAGATGCTCAACTACGAATCGGTCGATGGTGTGAGCTTCAAGAAAGGCTGCTACCCCGGCCAGGAGGTCGTGGCGCGCAGCCAGTTCCGGGGGGCCATCAAGCGCCGCGCCTACATTGCCCATGCCGATGCGCCCCTGAGCGTGGGCGCCGAGGTCTTCAGCCCCCAGGATGCCGAGCAGGCCTGCGGCACCGTAGCGCAGGTGGCCGCGGCACCGGGCGGTGGGTGGGACGCCATCGTCTCGCTGCAGATCACGGCAGCCGAAGCAGGCGGCCTGCATGCAGGTGCGCCCGATGGCCCTGCACTGACCCTGGGCACCCTGCCCTACGCATTGCGCGACGATCTTTGATCGCTTGCACCGATTCACGCCTGTTTGCCGCCTATCCAGAAGAACTGCACGGAAAGACCAGGACGAATTTCGTCAATCCGCCCGCGGATTGGACGCGGATCGTCCCGCCATGCGCCTCGACGATAGCCTTGGTGATGGCCAGCCCCAAACCCGCGCCATCCGTCGACGCATGCAACCTCGCCGGATCCGCACGATAAAAGCGGTCGAACAATCGCGGTAACGCCTGCGCGTCAATGTCCCTTCCCGTGTTCTCCACTGAGACCTCCGTACTCTGCGCAAACTCCTTGATCGAAACATGCACCGCGCCACCCTCTGGCGCATGGCGCAGTGCATTGGAAAGCAAGTTGCTTACCGCGCGGCGGAACATCAGCCGGTCGCCGTCAATGGTGCAATCGCCGTCAGCACTCAGTTTTATCTTCTTCTCATCGGCTATCGCCTCATAAAACTCCAGCAATGCCTGCACTTCGTGCGCGGCAAAGAACCGCTCCTTGTGAGGCAAGTCGACACCGCGCTCGGTCTTGGCCAGAAACAGCATGTCCGACACCATTCGTGCCAGTTGCTGCAATTCCTCAGCATTGGAAGCCAAGATGTCGCGGTAGGTGGTCGCGTCACGTGCCACAGAGAGGGTGACCTGCGTTTGGGTGAGCAGGTTGCTGATCGGCGTGCGTAACTCATGCGCCAAGTCCGAAGAGAAATCCTGCAGCCGGCAGAAATCACTTTGCAGCCGGTCGAGCATGCCGTTCAGCTCCCGCGCCAGCTCGGCCATTTCCACTGGCACTGCGGCTACGGGCATTCGTTCGCCCAATTGCTGCCCGGTCACACCCGCCGCACGGGTCTTCATGGCACGCAGCGGGGCCAGGCCCTGGTGTGCAGCAAGCCATCCGAGTAAGCCGCTCACCAACGTGGCGACGATCGCGTAGAAGGCCAGCCTGCGCCGCAAATCGGATAGGAATTGCGCATGATGCGCTGTATCCATGGCAATGGAGATGTCCAGATCGGACGCCGGGTCGTACCTGGGCTTTGCCTGGAATCGCAGCGTACGGTGTTCTCTTCCGTCCTTGGTCCATCCATGCAATACAGGCGCTTCATGGTGCGCGGGCATCGACTGCGTGTTTTCGGGTGCCACGAAACCGCTGGATTGAAAGAGCAGGCCCCCCTTTGCGCTCATGACGGAGACAAACAGTCCGTGGTGATGACTCAGTGCTTCACCCAGTCGCCAGCGTGCGTCTTCTGCCGAATTCGCATTGGCCAGCAACTCCTCGATCAGGTGCCTCTTGTCCAGTAGGGTCGCGCTGTCCAGCTCCATGAAATGCTGATCCGCTGCGGCCATGAAGATCCAGCCGAGCCCCAACACGACAGCTGCGGCGACGCCTGTGAAGAAGAGCGTCAGACGGCTGGTCAACGAGAGTCCGCGCACCATGTCAGCCTTCCTTCGGGTCGTCGAGCACATAACCCATTCCACGCACCGTCTGGATCAGCCTGACGTCGTGTCCGTCGTCGATCTTGCTGCGCAGGCGGCGCACGGCGACTTCGATCACGTTGGTGTCGCTGTCGAAGTTCATGTCCCAAACCTGAGACGCAATAAGCGACCGTGGCAGCACCTCGCCGTGGCGACGCATCAGCAACTCAAGCAAGCCAAATTCTTTGGCGGTCAGATCGATGCGTTTGCCAGCGCGTGTGACACGCCGACGCAGCAAATCCAGCTCCAGATCGGCCACGCGCAAGGTGGTGGCCTCGGTGCCGCTGCGTCCACGGCGCAGGATGGTGCGCACGCGCGCCAGCAATTCCGCGAACGAGAAGGGTTTGACCAGATAGTCGTCCGCGCCGAGCTCCAACCCCTTCACGCGGTCTTCCACCCGATCCCGCGCCGTCAGGAACAGTACCGGCATGTGCAGACCGCTACCGCGCAGGGACTTCAATACCTGCCAACCATTCAACCCCGGCAGCATCACATCCAGCACCACCAGGTCGTAATCCCCGTGCAGCGCCAGATGCAGGCCATCGGTGCCGTTTGGCGCCAGATCCACCACAAACCCGGCTTCCGACAGGCCCTGGCGCAAGTACTCCCCGGTCTTGGGCTCATCTTCGACGATCAGGATCTTCATAACGGCCCTTAGTGTGACTGCATTTGCCGTACAGGCCGCCTGGATAACAAAAAAGTAATCTGGCTGACGGCTTGCCGTCAGGCCATGCCATCAAGAATGCGCTACCTCCATTGACAAGCCGAAAAACCTCCTATGACTTCCCACCCTTTGGGCTCGCGCTTGCGGCATTGCATCAGCCTGACGCTGCTGCTGGCCGGTGCAACCGCCTGGGCCGAACCGACCTTGCGCGAGGCCCTCGACAAGGCCTGGGAACGTGCCGTGCAGGCGCGCGTGGCCCAGGCGCGCACGGGCGAGGCGGATGCCAGCCGCGCCGCAGCCGATAGCTGGTTTGCCGAACCGCCCAGCATTGGGCTCTCCGAAAAAAGCGACCGATTCAACAACAACCGCGGCGGGCGCGAACGTGAAATTGAGCTGGCATTGCCTCTGTGGCTGCCTGGCCAGCGCGCCGCACGCGAAGCATTCGCACGCAGCGACGCGCAAGACGCACAGGCCGCCCAGACGGCAGCCCGCCTGGCACTGGCCGGTGAACTGCGTGCCAGCATCTGGAATCTGGCTGCCGCCAAGGCGGAATCCGAGATCGCGTCGGAACGCCTGAGCACCGCCGAAAAGCTGGAAGCGGACGTCCTGCGCCGCCAGAAGGCTGGGGACCTGGCA
The DNA here is from genome assembly GCA_016192425.1 of Burkholderiales bacterium. Lineage (GTDB taxonomy): Bacteria > Pseudomonadota > Gammaproteobacteria > Burkholderiales > Burkholderiaceae_C > Simplicispira. Next base: position 9,883 of record JACPUE010000023.1, on the reverse strand, counting down.
CGCACGGATCTGCTGCTGACTCAGGAGGAAACGCTAGCGGCCAAAGGGAGCGTCGCGCAGGCGCAAACGCACGAACGCCAGGCGCTGGGCCGCTTGCGGGTGCTGGCGGGACTCGATGGCATGCCCAGTGCCGCTGATGAGGCCGTGGCGGCAGCGGCTGCCGACCCCCACCCGCGCTTGGCACTGGCGCAAGCCGCGGTGGAGCGCGCAAGCTCGCAATGGAAGGTGGTCACCACGGATCGCCGCAACCCGCCAGAACTGTCCATTGGTGTCGTGCAGACGCGCGATGCGTTTGCTGCACCAGGTACCAGCGCGGTACGCATTGGCATTCGTGTGCCCTTTGGCACCGAAGCACGCAATGCGCCGAAGCTGGCCGCTGCGAACTCCCAGCTGATCAAGGCCGAGGCCGAGCTGCGCCAGACCATGGCGGAGATCGAGACCGAGCAGCAAGAAGCGCAATCAGCGCTCGACAGCGCCGACGCCGTCTATCAGGCCGCCCAGTCCCGCGCCGCACTGGCCAGCGAACGGCTGGCACTGCAGCAAAAGGCTTTCTCGCTGGGCGAACTGGGCCTGGCGGAATTCATGCGGGTGCGCGCTGCCGCCGTTGAGGCGCGCCTCGACCTGCTGCGCGCAAGGTACGCCTTGAGTGCTGCGCGTGCAGGGCTCAACCAAGCAAGGGGGATCCTGCCGTGACCGCTCGTATGCACCGATTTTTCATTCTGCTGTGCCTGCTGGCGGCAGGCTTGCTGGGCAGCTCCATGGCCAGCGCCCACGGCGGCGAAGACCATGGCGACGAAGGCAAGCGCCTGGCTCCAGCCACCGCCATCGCTCCACGTGCACTCGCGCAAAGCGACGACTTCGAGTTGGTGGCGCTGCTGGATGAAGGTCCGTCGAAGAACCGTCGCCTGCTCATCACCGTGGATCGTTTCAAGACCAACGAGCCCGTGGTGGGCGCCAGGCTGGAGGTGGATGCGGGTGGACAAAACCTCCCCGCCCAGGAGCAAAGCCCTGGCGTCTATGGGGTACAGCTTGCCGCGCTGGACAGTCTGGCGCCAGGGGCCAGGCTGCCGCTCACGATCTCGGTGGAAACCGCCGACGGCTCCGATCTGCTCACCACCACCTTGGAGCTTGCAGCCAACGCGCCGAGCGACACCGCCCACAGCCATAGCCGCGCGGAATATGCCGTGTGGGCCGCGGGCGCTGCCCTCATCCTGGCCGCAGCAATTTTGCTGGCTGTGCGCCGCCGCCACGTCACAAAGAGAACTTTGTCATGATGAAGATGAAACCCGCCGCCTTCGTGGTGCTGGCCCTCATGGCTGCCAGCAGCGTCCAGGTCTTTGCCCACGGCGATGAAGACCATGGAGATCAGAAACCAGCGGCTGCAAAACCAACAGCAGCAGGAGCGGCGGCCGCCGTGACGTTGAGCGCCAACCAAGAGGGGCCGCAACGCCTGCCCGATGCCAGCCTGTTCGTTCCCAAGCTGGTGCAGCGCCGACTGGGCATTCGCACCATTCAGGTTCAAACCGCCCAACTGTCTGCGGGCGTGGAACTGAACGGCACCATCATCGCGGACCCGCAAACCAGCGGCCGCGTGCAGGCCCCCTTTTCGGGCAGTGTTCAACCGGGCCCCAAGGGCATGCCCGTCGGCGGTCGCAAAGTGGTCAAGGGCGAAGTCCTGGCGTACCTGCAGCCGGTGGCCAGCGCCATCGAGCAGGGTAACCAGAAGGCCCAGATTGCCGAACTGGATGCACAGTGGGCCATTGCCGAGCGCAAGGTCAAACGCTACGAGCAGCTAGAGGGTGCGGTGCCGCAAAAGGAAATCGACGCGGCGCGCATTGAGCGCGATGCCCTGCGCCAGAGGCGCAGCTTTGTCGCCGCCAGCGTGGACAGTGCGGTGCCGCTGCGTGCGCCGGTCAGCGGCGTGGTCAGCAGCTCCCACCATCTGCTGGCCGGGCAAATCGTCGATGCCCGCGAGGTGCTGTTTGAAATCGTGGATCCGGCACGCCTGGCCGTGGAGGCCCTTGCGTATGACCCCAGCATTGCCATCACCTTGCAGTCCGCCAGCGCGCAAGCGGGAGACAGCGCGCTAAAGCTGGATTTTGTCGGTGGTGGCCGCCAGCTGCGAGAACAGGCGTTGCCCTTGCTATTTCGCATCCATCAGCCCGATGCCTCGCTGGCGGTGGGGCAGCCCGTCAAAGTCGTCGTGCGCACGCAACGGGGCATCCAGGGTGCGGCTGTGCCGCTGCAGTCATTGACGAAACTGGGTTCGGGCGAAACCGCTGTATGGGTTCACTCCGAACCCGAGCGCTTTGTGGCCCGCAAGATTCGCACGCAGCCGCTGGATGCCGCCAACGTCGCCGTGGTCGATGGCCTGCAGGACGGTGAGCGTGTGGTCACCGAGGGCGCCAGCCTGCTTTCACAGGTGCGCTGACCATGTTCGATTTCATCATCCATGCCAGCCTCAAGCAGCGCCTGCTGGTGCTGGGCGCAGCCTTGCTGCTGATGCTCTACGGTGCGTTCACCTTGCGCAGCATGCCCGTGGACGTGTTCCCCGACCTGAACAAACCCACCGTCACGCTGATGACGGAAACCGGCGGCATGGCACCCGAAGAGGTGGAGCAACTGGTCACTTTCCCCATCGAGTCGAGCATGAACGGCATGCCGGGCGTGAGCCGGGTACGCTCGGTCTCGGGTGTGGGCCTGTCGATCGTCTATGTCGAGTTCGAATGGGGGGCGGACATCTACCGCAACCGCCAGCAGATTGCGGAACGGCTGAACCTGGTGCGCGAGCAGCTACCGTCCGGCGTGGTGCCGCAGATGGGGCCGATTTCGTCGATCATGGGCGAGATCCTGTTGATCGCCTTGCCCATCGACGAGCGCAACGGCAAGGCTGACCCCATGGCCGTTCGCGAGTATGCCGACTGGGTGATGCGCCCGCGCCTCCTCACCATTCCCGGCGTGGCGCAGGTGATTCCCATCGGCGGCGAGGTGCGCCAGTACCGTGTCGAGCCCTTGCCCGCCCAACTGCAGGCGCTGGGGGTGGAGCGCGAAAAACTCGATGCCGCACTGCGCGACTTCGGTGCCAACACCAGTGGCGGTTTCCTGGAAGCCCAAGGGCGCGAATACCTGATCCGCGCCATCGGCCGCACCAGCCGCATCGAGGATTTGCAGAATCTCGTCGTTGCGGTGAAGAACGGCCAGCCCGTGCTGCTCCAACAGGTGGCCCATGCCGCGCTGGCTCCTGCCATCAAGCGCGGCGATGGCAGCTACCAAGGCAAGCCTGCGGTCATTTTGTCGGTGCAAAAGCAGCCCACCGCCGACAGCGTCACACTCACCCGCGAAGTCGAAAAAGCTATCGCCGATCTGGCCAAAAGCCGCCCGGCGGGGGTGGCCGAACCGGCCTTCCTGTTCAAGCAGGCGGACTTCATCGAGCATTCGGTGACCAACGTCGAGGAAGCCCTGCGCGATGGCGCGATCATGGTGGCGGTCATCCTGTTCCTGTTCCTGCTCAATGTGCGCACCACGGTCATTTCGCTGATGGCGATTCCCGTATCGCTGTTGGTGACCGCGCTGGTGTTCCGCTATTTCGGGCTGTCGATCAACACCATGACGCTGGGGGGCTTGGCCATTGCCATCGGCGAACTGGTGGACGACGCCGTGGTGGGGGTGGAAAACGTGCTGCGCCGACTCAAGATCAACCGCGCAGAACATGCTCCCCAACCCATCACCGAAGTGATCGCGGCAGCCACGCTGGAAGTGCGTTCCGCCATCGTGTACGCCACCGTCATCATCGTGCTGGTGTTCGTGCCCCTGTTCGTGCTGCCCGGTATCGAAGGGCGGCTGTTCACGCCATTGGGGGTGGCCTACATCGTGTCCATCCTGGCCAGCATGATCGTCTCGGTCACGCTCACACCGGTCATGGCGTATTACCTGTTGCCGCGCATGAAGCAATTGCATGCGGGGGACAGCCCGCTGGTGAATTGGCTCAAGCGCCAGGACGCACGCCTCTTGCACTGGTCGTTTGGCCACGCACGTGCGCTGTTGACCGGTGCACTCCTGGCAGTGGTGCTGGTGGCGCTCAGCGTGCCCTTCTTTCCCCGTGCCTTTCTGCCGCCCTTCAATGAGGGCACGCTCACCCTCAGCCTGATGCTCAATCCCGGCACCTCGCTGGCCGAATCCAACCGCATCGGCACTTTGGCCGAAGAGTTGATCCGGCAGGTACCCGAGGTCACGCAGGTAGGCCGCCGCACGGGCCGCGCCGAGCTCGACGAGCACGCCGAAGGCGTGCATTCCAGCGAGATGGATGTTGACTTGAAGCCTTCGAGCCGCAGCCGCGACGCCATCATCGCCGACATCCGCGCGCGTTTGGCCACGCTGCCCGCCGTGTCCAGCATTGGCCAGCCGATCTCGCACCGCCTGGACCACCTTCTCTCCGGCGTGCGTGCACAAATCGCCCTGAAGGTCTACGGCGACGACCTGGACACCCTGCGCGCTCTGGCCACCCAATTGCGCGAACGCCTGGCGAATATTCCCGGCGTGACCGATCTGCAGATTGAAAAGCAGGTGCTGATCCCGCAGGTCAAGATCCATCTCGACTATGCGCAAGCCGCACGCTACGGCGTGGCGCCGGGCAACCTGCTGCGCAGCCTGGAGCAGATGATCGAAGGTGAAAAAATCACCCAGATCGTGGAGGGCAACCGGCGCTTCGACCTGCTGGTGCGCCTGCCCGAGGACGCTCGCGGTCCGCAGGCCTTGGCCAACCTGCTGATCGAAACCCCCGGCGGCTTCGTGCCGCTATCGAAGATCGCCCGGGTGGAGGAAAGCGAAGGCCCCAATCAGGTCTCTCGCGAAAACTCACGGCGACGCATCGTGCTCTCAGCCAACACCGATGGCCGCGACATGGCGCAGGTCATCGCCGACATTCGCGCCGAGCTCGCAGCCAAGCCGCTGCCACAGGGTTATTTCACTGCGCTCGAAGGACAGTTCCAGGCCCAGGAGCAAGCGGCCAAGCTGATTACCGCGCTGGCGTTGGTGTCGCTCACGATGATTTTCATGGTGCTCTACAGCCGCTACCGCTCCACCAGGCTGGTGCTCATCATCATGGGCAACATTCCCCTGGCGTTGGTGGGCAGCGTGATCGCATTGTGGATCTCCGGCCAGCCGTTGTCGGTGGCGGCGCTGGTGGGCTTCATCACCCTCACAGGCATCGCCACGCGCAACGGCATCCTCAAGATCAGCCACTACATCAACCTGTGCGCCTTCGAGGGTGAAACCTTCGGCCAGCACATGATCGTGCGCGGCTCGCTGGAACGTCTCACGCCCGTGTTGATGACAGCCTTGGTCGCCGCCTTTGCACTCCTGCCTCTGCTGCTGTCGGCCGACGCACCGGGCAAGGAAGTGCTGCATCCGGTTGCGGTGGTCATCTTCGGCGGGCTGGTCAGTTCCACCCTACTCGACACCGTGCTGACCCCCTTGATGTTCTGGCTGTGGGGAGAGCAGCCCTTGCAGCAACTGCTTGCCGAGCATGGCCAGGAAAGCTTCTGACCACCCTGTTTTTCATTTCCACCCAGGAGAAAACCATGAAACTTCACAAGGCCCTGATGACCGTCGCTACGCTCGCAGGCCTGCTCACGGCAGTTGGCGCCTATGCGCACACCGACGAGTACCTCGATACACAAACCGCACCGCACGGCGGACAACTGCGGATGGCGGGGGTGCTGCACTTTGAACTGGTCGTCGCCAAAAACAGCCCGCAGGCCCAAAATAACCCGGTGGTGGTGTACGTCACCGACCATGCGGGCACCAAGACTTCCACTGCAGGGGCCAAGGGCACGGTCACCATCCTGGCTGGCAAGGCCAAGACGACCATCCACCTGGCACCGGATGGGGACAACGCACTCAAAGGCACCGGCAGCTATGCATCCACGCCGGACATGAAAGCCGTGGTCTCCGTGACGTTGGCGGGCCAAAATACCGAGCAGGCGCGTTTTACGCCGCTGGCCAAAACGGGCTCCTCCAGGCAGGACGAACACGCTGGACACGCGGGGCATTGAGACGCAGATGACAGGAATGTAATTTTGCGGTCATCTTTTCATTGGGTTCCAACGCGCACAGTTGGTCACGCGGCAAGAGCCCGGCACAGCAACTTTGACCACCAAGGAGTCTGTATGAAAACCGTTACCAATCTACGCAATTCTTTGATCGGGCTCGGCGTCGCCACGCTTTCGCTGGGCGCATTGGCGCAAAGCGCAGACGAACACAAGGATCACCATCCAGCCGAAAGCAAGCCTGCAACGGCTGCAACGCAAAAGGCCTCTGCAGGCTCCAACGGAGCCGACAAGATGGGGGCCATGGACCAACACATGAAGGCCATGCAAGCCATGCACGAGAAGATGGCAGCAGCCCAGACCCCGGAAGATCGCCAGGCGTTGATGGCCGAACACATGAAGCTGATGCAGGACGGCATGTCCATGATGAAGCAGATGGGCGGCATGGGTGGCATGGCAGGCATGCCCGCAGGCAAAGCCCAAAGTGCCAGCAGCATGGCTGATCGTCAGCAGATGATGGAAAAGCGCATGGACATGATGCAGTCCATGATGCAGATGATGATGGACTGCATGCAAATGCCCGCCGCCAAGTAAGGAGGCCAACACCATGGATCATGGGCACCCAGGGCACGAGGCGCCACCCGGGTTCTGGCGCTCCCGTTACGCGGTCGGCCTGATCGTGATCGGTGCGGTGGCGGCCTATTTCCTGCTGACCGAACACCTGGCCCATGTCGTCGGCGCACTGCCGTACCTGTTGCTGCTGGCCTGCCCACTGATGCACATATTCATGCACCATGGGCATGGCCATCACCATGTAGGCTCTGACGCCGATGCGGGATCCAAGAAACCACCCCAACCGGGAGAGCCGCCATGAACCATGACACATCGGCCTATGGCTTGTGGAGCTTGGTCGTTCTCAACTCGGCCATCTTCGTCCTGTTCGCCTACAGCTTTTTCAAACCGGCCACGGCGCGCGACTGGCGCAGCTTTGGCGCCTTCTCGGCCTTCATCGTGGCCTTGTTTGTCGAGATGTACGGCTTTCCGCTGACCATCTACCTGCTGTCGGGCTGGCTGCAAACCCGCTATCCCGGCCTGGACATCCTGAGCCACAACGCCGGGCACCTGTGGTCCACCCTGCTGGGCGAAAAGGGCAACCCGCATTTCGGTGTGCTGCACATCGCCAGCTACGTCTTCCTGGGCTACGGCTTTTACCTGCTGTCCACGGCCTGGAACGTGCTCTACCACGCCCAGCGCCGACACACCCTGGCCACAGCCGGCCCCTACGCCCGCGTCCGCCACCCGCAGTACGTGGCTTTCGTGCTGATTTTGTTGGGCTTCCTGCTGCAGTGGCCCACAGTGCTGACCTTGCTGATGTTTCCGGTCTTACTGCTGATGTACCGACGCCTGGCCGTGACCGAAGAAGCCGAAATGCAGGCGCAATTCGGAGCAACGTATACGCACTACGCCGCCCAGACACCACGCTTCTTTCCGCACTTTTGAACCCTACCGGAGCCGAACACCATGACGCATCCCGCACACACAGGACATGCACACGGTGAACGACAAGCCAGCGCCACGCCCCCGCCAGCGCAACCACCGGGCACCCTCTACACCTGCCCCATGCACCCCGAGGTGCGCCAAGACCATCCCGGCAACTGCCCGAAATGCGGCATGACGCTGGAGCCGGTGCTGCCGACGCTGGAGGACGACGACAACCCCGAGCTGCGCGACTTCCAGCGCCGCTTCTGGTGGACGCTGCCATTGACGGCCATCGTCTTCGTGCTGGCCATGTTCGGCGAGCGCTGGCACCTGATGGACATGCGCACGCAGACCTGGGTCGAGTTCGTGCTGGGCACGCCCATCGTGCTGTGGGCCGGGTGGCCCTTCTTTACCCGCGGCTGGCAGTCGCTGCTGCAGCGCAGTCCCAATATGTGGACGCTCATCGGCCTGGGCACCGGGGCCGCCTACGTCTACAGCGTGGCCGCCACCCTGGCGCCGCAGGCTTTTCCGGCGTCCTTCATTTCCATGGGGCGCGTGGCGGTGTATTTCGAGGCCGCCGCGGTCATCATCTCGCTGACGCTGCTGGGGCAGATCATGGAGCTCAAGGCACGCTCCCAGACCTCGGCCGCCATCAAGTCCCTGCTGGGCCTGGCGCCTAAGACCGCACGCCGCATCCGCGCCGATGGCAGCGAAGAAGACGTGCCCCTGGCGCACGTCCACATCGGCGACGTCCTGCGCATTCGCCCCGGTGAAAAGGTGCCGGTCGATGGGGTGGTGGTCGAAGGCCGCAGCGCCGTGGACGAGTCCATGCTGACCGGAGAGCCGCTGCCGGTAAGCAAGCAGGCAGGCGACAAGCTGATTGGCGCCACGCTCAACACCAGCGGCGCCCTGGTGATGCGCTCAGAGCGCGTGGGCTCGGCCACCGTGCTGGCGCAGATCGTGCAGATGGTGGCCCAAGCCCAGCGCTCCAAGGCCCCGATGCAGCGCATGGCCGACGTGGTGGCGGGCTATTTCGTGGTGTCGGTGGTGGGCATTGCCCTGCTGACCTTCTTCGCCTGGGGCCTGTTCGGGCCGTCGCCGAGCTGGGTCTACGGGCTGATCAACGCCGTGGCGGTGCTCATCATCGCCTGCCCCTGTGCGCTGGGCCTGGCCACGCCCATGTCCATCATGGTGGCCACCGGGCGCGGTGCCACCCAGGGCGTGCTGTTCCGCGATGCCGCCGCCATCGAAAACCTGCGCAAGATTGACACCCTCATCATCGACAAGACCGGCACGCTGACCGAAGGCCACCCCTCGTTTGACCGCGCCGTGGCCGCACCCGGATGGGAGGCCGACGAGGTGCTGCGCCTGGCCGCCAGCCTGGACCAGGGCAGCGAACACCCGCTGGCCGAGACCATGGTGCGTGCGGCGCGCGAGCGCGGCATGGCCCTGGACAAACCCGAAAGCTTTGAATCTAGCTCCGGCATCGGGGTGCGCGGCGTGCTGCAGGGCCGCCAGCTCGCTGTAGGCAACACCACCCTGATGGCGCAGGAAGGCGTCTCGGTGACCGCCTTGGCTGCCCAGGCCGAAGCCCTGCGCGCCGAGGGCGCGAGCGTGATGCACCTGGCGGTCGATGGCGTGCTGGCCGGTCTGTTGGCTGTGTCCGACCCCATCAAGGCCAGCACCCCCGAGGCCCTGGCCGCCTTGCGCGCTGCGGGCCTGCGCATCGTCATGGCCACGGGCGACGGGCATACCACCGCCCAGGCCGTAGGCGCCCGGCTCGGCATTGACGAAGTCCATGGCGAAGTCAAGCCGCAGGACAAGCTGGCCCTGGTAGAACGCCTGCAGAAAGCAGGCCGCACCGTAGCCATGGCCGGTGACGGCATCAACGACGCCCCGGCCCTGGCCCGCGCCGACGTGGGCATTGCCATGGGCACCGGCACCGACGTGGCCATGAACAGCGCCCAGCTCACCCTGGTCAAGGGCGACTTGCGCGGCATTGCCGTGGCCCGCGCCATCTCGCAAGACACCGTGGCCAACATGAAGCAGAACCTGGCGTTTGCCTTTTTGTACAACGCGCTCGGCATTCCGGTGGCGGCGGGTGTGCTGTTCGCCTGGACCGGCTGGCTGCTGTCGCCGCTGATCGCGGCACTGGCCATGAGCTTCAGCTCGGCATCTGTGATTGGCAACGCACTCCGTCTTAGAACTTGTCCGTAAATTATTTGATGCCACGTTGGGGCGCAATCGGGATGAGTTCGAGGTCTTGGCGCGCCGCATGGGCTGGCGGCCCATGCAAGCGGCAAGGGCGCGAAATCGCCCGATTGCGCCCCAACCCGAAGGGCAGTGCCCTTTTCGGG
>JACPUE010000014.1 GCA_016192425.1 Burkholderiales bacterium | reverse complement strand
GCCCACCGAAATGCGCTTGCCCTTGAGATCGGCCAGCGACTTGATACCCGCATCGGCATTGGCCACGATCTGGATGTAGTTGTTGTAGGTGGCCGAGAGGCCGCGCAGCTTGTCCAGCTTCTTGGGAAAGCCCGCCTCGGCGTCGCCCTTCCAGGCATCGGACAGTGCATCGCCCAGGGTGAAGGCCAGTTCACCGCGCCCGGCCTGCAGCAGGTTGAGGTTCTCGGCCGAAGCCTTGGTCACCTGCGCAGTGGCGCGTGCATTGGGAATGGACTTGGCATACACCTGCGACAGTGCCACGCCCAGCGGGTAGTACACGCCGCTTTGGCCGCCTGTGAGCACGTTGACGAATTGCTGCTGCTGGGCGTGGGCCGCCGATACCACGAGGGCGGCGCCCAGTCCCAGGCACAAGCTGACTTTCTGGATCCAGCGCATCGTTTTGTCTCCTGTCTATTGGATTAAAAAGGGCAGAATAGCGCAACTCGCCGCTGTATGCCGCCCACGTTCCACGCTGATTCTGCCCTCTCAAGCATTCCCGACCGATCGCAAATCGACGCATTTGCCGACGCCCTGTGGCTGGAAGAGGGCCTGGCGCGCAATACGCTGGAAGCTTACCGGCGTGACCTGGCGGCTTTGGGGCAGTGGCTGGCGCCGCAGGACAAGGGATTGCTGCAGGCGCAGGAGGCTGATTTGCAGGCCTACTTTGCCCACCGCCATGCCCAGACGCGCGCCACCACGGCCAACCGCAGGCTCACGGTGTTCAAGCGCTTTTACCGCTGGGCGCTGCGCGAGCGCCATGTGGCGCAAGACCCCACGCTGCGCCTGCAGGCTGCGCGCCAGCCCCTGCGGGTGCCCAAGACGCTGACCCAGGCGCAGGTGGAGGCCCTGCTGAATGCGCCCGATGTGGCGCTGCCGCTGGGCCTGCGCGACCGTGCCATGCTGGAACTGATGTATGCCAGCGGCCTGCGGGTGTCGGAGCTGGTGGCGCTCAAGACCTGGCACCTGGGCATGAACGAGGGCGTGCTGCGCGTGTTGGGCAAGGGCAGCAAGGAGCGCCTGGTGCCCTTTGGCGAGGTGGCGCGGCTGTGGCTGGAGCGCTATCTGGGCGAGGCGCGGCCCGCCATTCTGGCCGGGCAGCAGACGGAAGACCTGTTTGCGACCGCCCGAGGCGCTGGCATGACACGGGTGATGTTCTGGATGCTGGTCAAGAAATATGCGGTTGCGGCGGGCATTACCGCACCGCTGTCCCCTCACACGCTGCGCCATGCCTTTGCCACGCATTTGCTGAACCATGGGGCGGACCTGCGCGTGGTGCAGTTGCTGCTGGGGCATGCAGACATTTCCACCACCACCATCTACACCCATGTGGCGCGCGAGCGCCTGCGGCAGCTGCATGCGCAGCACCACCCTCGGGGATGAGGGGGCTCTGTCTTGCGAACAGGTTCTAAGCGGCTTCCAGGTTTTCTGCCCAGGCCAGCGCTTCCAGGTGGGCCATGTTGACCTGACGGCCTGAAAGCTGCAGCAGTTCGGTATTCAGGGCAAAGGCTGCTTCGTCGCCGCTCTCGCAGGCCTTGGTCAGTGCCAGGAAGGGGGCGTACAGACCCGTGCCATGCAGCAATGCGTCGGTCACGGGCTGGGGCAGCGCCACGGATTCCAGCGCCTTGTCCAGGGGGATGCCCAGCATGGCGTCGAGCAGCGAAAACACCCCCACCACGAAGGCGTTGTCGCATTCTTCGGGCGACAGCAGTTCGGACGCCAGCAGTTCCATCAGGCGGCCGCGCACCACGGCCGTGGTTCCTATGGCCGGTGCGGATCCGCTGTTGCGCGATGTGGTCAGCAGCAGGGCTGCCCAGCGGAAAAGCTTCTTGAGGCCCAGGATCATCACCGCATGCTTGAACGAGGTGATTTCGCACTGCAGGCCAAAGCCCGAAGAGTTGATGAAGCGCAGCAGGTTGAAGGAGAGCGTGGGATCCTTCTTGAGCAGTTCTTCGATTTCTGTGGAACTGGCCTGTTTGCGGATCAGGTTGATCAACTGGATGATGATGGCCTGCGAGGGACGCAGCGTCTTGGTCTGCACCAGCGAGGGCTGGGCAAACCAGAAGCCCTGGAACAGCTTGACGCCCAGATCCGACATGAGCTGGTATTGCTCGGCGGTTTCCACTTTCTCGGCCACCAGCCTGGCTTCGCTGTTGGTGCGTGCGAACTTGACCAGCGGTGCGGCCATTTCTGGCTTGAAAGCCTTCATGTCCAGCTTGATGTAGGCTGCGCGCGGCAGCCAGCTCGCATAGGCCTTGCGCAGCACGTTCTGGTTGAATGCCAGCTTGAAACCGCGCTTGTTCAGCGATTCGAACTGCGCCATGCAGACGTCAATGTCTTCCGGGGTTGCGCCGTCGGGCAGGGTGGGGATTTCCAGCACCACCTTGTCCGGGTGCACCAGTTCCAGGTGGCCGCTGGCCAGGCTCTCGTGGGTGCAGTTGATGAATACCAGCTTTTTCCCCACCAGGGACTCTGCGCCGCCGTGGGACAGCGCGTTGAACAGCAGCGCGGCATCGCTTGCTGCGGTGTGCGAATCCAGCGCCGTGCTGCGGTCAAACAGTTCATAGCCGAAGACGGCACGGTGCTCGTCCACGATGGCCTGGCGGGCGATCAGCGCGGCCAGCCCTTCCTCTGGCGGTACATCGGGCGTGGCGGAGGTTTCTTCTTGCATGCTGGACATGGTGCTAGGGGCTTATCTACCCCGAGATTCTAGGCGCATCAGTCGGTCACATGGTCGGCCCAGGCCAAGGCCTGGAGGTGAGCGCCATTGATTTGTGCGCTGCTCAGTTGCAGGGCGCTGGCGGCGTGGTGGAAGGCTGCGTCGTCACTGGACTCGCAGGCTTCGGCCAGTTTCAGCAGGTCGCCCAGAAAACCCTCCCGGTGCAGCAGCGCGGCATGCACGGCTTCGGGTACGCTCAGCAGGTTCAGCGCATCTGCCATGGGCATGCGCAGCATCACGTCCAGCAGTGAAAAAATGCCGACCACGAAGGCTTCGTCGGCTTCTTCCTGGGGGGCGGACTCTTGGGCCAGCAACTCCATGAGGCGGCCGCGCACCACAGCCGTCTGCCCCACGGACGAGGGGGTGCCGTTGGCGCGTGAGGCGGTCAGCAGTAGCGCTGCCCAGCGGAACAGTTTTTTCAGGCCCAGCAGCATGACGGCCTGGCGGAACGAAGTGATTTCGCGCGAAAGGCCCAGGCCCGCAGAATTGATGAGCCGCATGAGGTTGAAGGCCAGGCCGGCATCCTTCTTGAGCACCTCTTCGATCTCGTCCGTGCTGGCCTGCTTGCGCACCAGGTTGATGAGTTCCAGGATGGCCACCTGCGAAGGCGCCACCAGCTTGGCTTGCACTAGCGAGGGGCGCGCAAACCAGTAGCCCTGGAACATCTGTACGCCCTGGCTTGATGCAAAGTCGTACTGCTGTGCGGTTTCGACTTTTTCTGCAATCAGCTCTGCTTCGCAGCGGCGGTTGGCGTAGCTGATCAGCACGGCCAACTGGTCCGGTGCCAGCACCGAGAGGTCAAACTTGATGTAGTCCGCCAGCGGCAGCCACGGAGCGTAGGGGGATTGCAGCACGGTGTGGTTGAAGGCGAGGTGAAACCCACGATCGCGCAAGCCGTGAAGGATGGGCAGGCGTGCGGCTACTTCCTCCGAGGCCGCATGGCCCAGCGGGGGGATCTCCAGCACCACTTTTTCCGGATTGACCAGTTCCAGGTGGCCGCCGGTCAGGCTTTCGTGCGTGCAATTGACAAAGATGAGTTTCTTGCCGACCAGCTCGTCAGAGCCGGCATGCGACAGTGCCGTGAAGACCAGCGCCACATCGCTGGCGGCGGTGTGGGCCTGGCCCGAGCGCGAGCGGTTGAACAGCTCGTAGCCAATGACGACATGCTGCGCATTCACGATCGCCTGGCGCGCGATCAGCGCCACGGATGTCAGGCTGGCGTCCTGCGAAGTGGTCGGAAGACCGGCGGGAACTGGGGGGCTTGACATGAGGGGGCTTTCCATGAGGGACGGGTGCCAAGGGGCAGAGGGGCCAATACGGGAAGAAGGGCGCCGGTTGTAAGAAGGATGGACGGCAGGGCGGGCATGCAGCGAAAGCGCCCCGCATACCCAGCCAAAAGCCGGGGATGTACACGATCCTTACAATTCTAGGCCCTGCCGCCGCGCCCGATGGCAGGGCTTTGTGTAACCAAGGGCAGCTTTGGAGTGCTGGACATGGCAATCTACGAACTCGACGGTGTGGCCCCCCAGGCGGCTGCCAGCAGCTGGGTGGCCGATAGCGCCCAGGTCATGGGCCGGGTGGTGCTGGGCGAGGACGCCAGCGTGTGGTTTGGCACGGTGGTGCGTGGAGATACCGAGAGCATCACCATCGGGGCGGGCTCCAATATCCAGGATGCCAGCGTGCTGCATGCCGATTTCGGCAAGCCCCTGGTGGTGGGTGAGCGGGTGACTGTGGGCCACCAGGCCATGCTGCATGGCTGCACCATCGGCGACGAGTCGCTCATCGGCATCGGTGCGGTCATCCTCAATGGTGCAAAGATTGGCAAGAACTGCCTGGTGGGCGCTGGGGCGCTGGTGACCGAGGGCAAGGAGTTTCCTGATGGCTCCATGATCATCGGCAGCCCCGCCAAGGTGGTGCGCCAGCTCACGCCCGAGCAGATGGAGGGCCTGCGCCTGAGCGCGCTGCACTACATCGAGAACGCGCGCCGCTTCAAGAACGGCCTGCGCAAGATTGGCTGAACATTTCCGGGAACCCCTGCGTGTCTGAACTCCACAAGTTTCTTTTCGATGGCATGCCCGTGCGCGGCATGCTGGTACGCCTGACCGATGCCTGGAGTGAAATCCTGGCGCGCCGGGCGGGCAACACGGCCACCGGGCCGTACCCGGCGCCGGTGCGTGGGCTGCTGGGCGAGATGGCCGCTGCCGCAGTACTGATGGAAGCCAACATCAAGTTCAACGGCGCACTGGTGCTGCAGGTGTTTGGCGACGGCCCCATCAAGCTGGCCGTGGCCGAGGTGCAGCCCGACCTGAGCCTGCGCGCCACGGCCACGGTGCTGGGCGAGGTGCCCGAAGATGCGCGCCTGAGCCAGATGGTCAACCTGCATGGCGGCGGGCGCTGCGCCATCACGCTGGACCCCAAGGACCGCCTGCCCGGCCAGCAGCCCTACCAGGGCGTGGTGCCGCTGCACGGCGACCGGCATGAAAAGCTCGAACGCCTGTCCGACGTGCTGCAGCACTACATGCTGCAGTCCGAGCAGCTCGACACCGTGCTGGTGCTGGCAGCCGACGACCAGGTGGCTGCGGGCCTGCTGATCCAGCGCATGCCCATCAAGGGCGAGGGCAACCTGGGGGGGCACATGAGCCACAGCGAGAACGAAGACCAGATCGGCCGCAACGAAGACTACAACCGCATCGCGCACCTGGCCTCCAGCCTGACGCGCGAGGAGCTGCTGGCGCTGGATGCCGACACCATCCTGCGCCGCCTGTTCTGGGAGGAAAAACTCGTGCGCTTCGAGCCCCTGCAGGGCGCGCAAGGCCCGCGCTTTGCCTGTACCTGCTCGCGCGAGCGCGTGGGCCGCATGCTGCAAGGCCTGGGCCAGGCCGAAGCCGAAGGCATCGTGGCCGAGCAAGGCCAGATCGAAGTGGGGTGCGAATACTGCGGCCAGCAATACCGCTTTGACGCCGTGGATGCTGCCAGCCTGTTCACGACAGCGCCTGTGGCGCAGCCAACAGACGCTCCCACGCTGCATTGACGTAGCCAAGACCCCAAACGCTGGAAACGGGCGGGATCCCCACGCCAGCAACCGCCGCGCAAGGGCCGCACCGCAGCGCCACAGGGGGATGCCCCTATTTTTGCGTGTACTGCACGTACACCTCTCCGTGCTTGACCATGCCCAGCTCGCTGCGGGCTTTTTCCTCGACCATGTCCAGGCCTTCCTTGAGGTCCTGCACCTCAGAGGCCAGGCGCTCGTTGGCCTGGCTGGCCTGGGCATTGGCGGCCTTTTGGGCGTCGATCTGGCGCTGCATTTCCTGGACGCGCGGAAGGCTGCCACGGCCCAGCCAGAGCTGGGCGTGTACGGCTACCAGCAAGGCCAGCAGCACCAATGGCAGCAATCGTGTGCCCATGGGACAGCGCTACAGCGCGCTCAGCGCAGGTTGTAGAAAGCAGCGCGGCCAGGGTAGTGCGCGATGTCGCCCAGGTCTTCCTCGATGCGCAGCAGCTGGTTGTACTTGGCGATACGGTCCGAGCGCGACAGCGAGCCGGTCTTGATCTGGCCGGCGTTGGTGCCCACGGCGATGTCGGCAATGGTACTGTCCTCGGTTTCGCCCGAGCGGTGCGAGATCACGGCGGTGTAGCCCGCGCGCTTGGCCATCTCGATCGCGGAGAAGGTTTCGGTCAGCGTGCCGATCTGGTTGATCTTGATGAGGATCGAGTTGGCGATGCGCTTGTCGATGCCTTCCTTGAGGATCTTGGTGTTGGTGACGAACAGGTCGTCGCCCACCAGCTGCACGTTCTTGCCCAGGCGCTCGGTCAGGATCTTCCAGCCGTCCCAGTCGCCCTCGTGCATACCGTCCTCGATGGAGATGATGGGGTACTTGTCGCACCAGGTGGCGAGCATGTCGGTCCATTGCTGGGCCGTCAGGCGCAGGCCGCCTTCGCCTTCGAGCACGTACATGCCGTCCTTGTAGAACTCGCTGGCGGCGCAGTCCAGGCCCAGGGCGATCTGTTCGCCGGCGGTGTAGCCGGCGGCGTCGATGGCTTGCAGGATCAGCTGGATGGCGGCCTCGTGGTTTTCCACGGAAGGCGCAAAACCGCCTTCATCGCCCACGGCGGTGCTCATGCCCTTGTCGTGGATGATCTTTTTCAGGGCGTGGAACACCTCGGCGCCCCAGCGCACGGCCTCGCGGAAGCTTGGCGCGCCCACGGGGATGATCATGAACTCTTGCAGATCGAGGCTGTTGTTGGCGTGCGCGCCGCCGTTAATGACGTTCATCATCGGCACGGGCAGCTGCATGCCGCCCATGCCGCCCAGGTAGCGGTACAGCGGCAGGCCGGACTCTTCGGCGGCGGCGCGGGCCACGGCCATGGAGACGGCCAGCATGGCATTGGCGCCCAGGCGGCTCTTGTTGTCGGTACCGTCGAGGTCGATCAGGGTCTTGTCGAGGAAGGCCTGCTCGGAGGCGTCCAGGCCCAGCACGGCCTCGGAGATCTCGGTGTTGATGTGCTCCACGGCCTTGAGCACGCCCTTGCCCAGGTAGCGGCTCTTGTCGCCGTCGCGCAGCTCGATGGCTTCGCGCGAGCCGGTGGAGGCGCCCGAGGGCACGGCGGCGCGGCCCATCACGCCGCTTTCCAGCAGCACGTCGCATTCGACGGTGGGGTTGCCGCGGCTGTCCAGCACTTCGCGGCCTACGATGTCAACGATGGCACTCATGGGTTTCCTTTTTGCGGGGGTTTCAAATCAAATCGGCCCCAGCGCCCGTCAGTAAAGCGCTGGTAGCTATCAAATTGGGAGTATCAAAGGCCTTCGACGCAGACCAGGCGCATGATGGCGGCACCCTCGCGCGCGGCGCGGGCCTTGCCGTACTCGGGCGAATGGTAGAAGGCCTTGGCCGCCTCGAAGCTGGGGAACTTGGCGATCACCAGGCGCTCGGGCGTCCAGTCGCCTTCCATCACCTCGACCTGGCCACCGCGCACGCAGATCTCGGCGTTGTGGGCCTGGAAGGCCGCGGTGGACCATTTCTTGTATTCCTCGTACTGCGCGGGGTTGGTGACGCGCACGTTGGCGATGACGTAGCCACTGGGCATGTTCTCAGGCTCCAAAGTTGTTTTCGAGAAAACCGTTCTTTTTGGTGACGTCGTCGAGCGCCACCAGGGTTTCGAGCAAGGCCCGCATGTGCTTGAGCGGCACCGCGTTGGGCCCATCCGACCAGGCCTCGGCGGGCTTGGGGTGCGTTTCCATGAACAGCCCCGCCACGCCCACCGCCACGCCCGCACGGGCCAGCACCGGCACCATCTCGCGCGCGCCGCCGCTCACGGCACCCAGGCCGCCGGGCTTTTGCACCGAGTGGGTCACGTCGAACACCACGGGCGCGCCGGAGTTGCGCATTTCGGCCAGACTGGTCATGTCGGCCACGAGGTTGTTGTAGCCGAAGCTCACGCCGCGCTCGCAGGCGAGGAAGCGGTCTTCCGACAGTCCGGCTTCCTTGGCGGCGGCACGGGCCTTGTCGATGACGTTTTTCATGTCCCAGGGTGCGAGGAACTGCCCCTTCTTGATGTTCACCGGCTTGCCGGACTGTGCCACGGCGCGGATGAAGTCGGTCTGGCGGCACAGGAAGGCCGGCGTCTGCAGCACGTCCACCACGCTGGCCACCTCGGCCACCTGGGCGGCTTCGTGCACATCGGTCAGGATGGGCAGCTGCAGTTGGCGGCGCACTTCATCGAGGATCTTCAGGCCCACATCGATGCCCACGCCGCGCTGGCTGGTGCCGGACGAGCGGTTGGCCTTGTCGAACGAGCCCTTGTAGATCAGCGGAATGCCCAGCGCCGTGCAGGTCTCCTTGAGCTGGCCCGCGACGTCCAGCGACATCTGCAGGCTTTCGATGGAGCAGGTGCCAGCGATCAGGAAGAAGCGCTGGTCGAGGCCGACGTCGAATCCGCAGAGTTTCATGGTGCGTTCCTTCAGGCTTTGGTGGCCTTCTGGTGCTCGACGGCCGCTTTGATGAAGGCGTTGAACAGCGGGTGGCCGTTCCATGGGGTGGACTTGAACTCGGGGTGGAACTGCACGCCGATGTACCAGGGGTGCACGCTGTGCGGCAGTTCGACGATCTCGGTCAAGTGCTCGCGCTGCGTCAGCGCCGAGATCACCAGGCCCGCCTTGCGCAACGGGTCGAGGTAGTTCACGTTGGCTTCGTAGCGGTGGCGGTGGCGCTCGGTCACCACGTCGCCGTAGATGCTGTGGGCCAGCGTGCCGGGGGCCACGTCGGAGCTTTGCGCGCCCAGGCGCATCGTTCCGCCCAGATCGGAGCTGGCGTCGCGCTTCTGGATGCTGCCGTCCGCATCCTTCCACTCGGTGATGAGGGCGATCACGGGGTGCTTGCAGTCCGGGTCGAACTCGGTGCTGTTGGCGCCTTCAAGGCCCGCCACATGGCGCGCGTATTCGATGGTGGCCACCTGCATGCCCAGGCAGATGCCCAGGTAGGGCACCTTGTGCTCGCGGGCATAGCGGGCCGTGTTGATCTTGCCTTCCACGCCGCGCTGGCCGAAGCCGCCGGGCACCAGGATGGCGTCGTAACGGGCCAGCTTCTCGGCGGCGTCTGGGCCTTCCATGGTTTCGGAATCGACATGGTCGATCTTCACGCGCACATGGTTCTGCATGCCGGCGTGGCGCAGCGCCTCGTTGACCGACTTGTAGCTGTCGGAAAGGTCCACGTACTTGCCGACCATGGCGATGCAGACCTCGCCCTGCGGGTGCTCGGTCTCATGCACCAGCGCGTCCCAGCGCTTGAGGCTGGTGGGCGGGGTGTTCAGGCGCAGCTTGTCGCAGATCAGGCCGTCCAGGCCCTGCTCGTGCAGCATGCGCGGCACCTTGTAGATGGTGTCCACGTCCCACATGCTGATCACGCCCCATTCGGGCACGTTGGTGAACAGCGATATCTTGCCGCGCTCGTCTTCAGGAATGCGGCGGTCGGCACGGCACAGCAGCGCGTCGGGCTGAATGCCGATCTCGCGCAGCTTTTGCACCGTGTGCTGTGTGGGCTTGGTCTTGAGTTCGCCCGCGGCCGCAATGAAGGGCACGTAGGTCAGGTGCACGAAGGCAGCGTTGTTCGGGCCCAGCTTGAGGCTGAGCTGGCGCACGGCTTCGAGGAAGGGGAGCGATTCGATGTCGCCCACCGTGCCGCCGATCTCGACGATGGCCACGTCCACGGCATCGTCGGTGCCAACACCGGCGCCGCGCTTGATGTATTCCCGGATCTCGTTGGTGACGTGCGGGATCACCTGCACCGTCTTGCCGAGGTAGTCGCCCCGGCGCTCTTTTTCCAGCACGGACTGGTAGATGCGGCCGGTGGTGAAGTTGTTGGCCTTCTTCATGCGCGTTTCGATGAAACGCTCGTAGTGGCCCAGGTCGAGGTCGGTTTCGGCGCCGTCGTCCGTCACGAACACTTCGCCGTGCTGGAACGGGGACATGGTGCCCGGGTCCACGTTGATGTACGGGTCGAGCTTGATGAGGGTGACTTTGAGGCCGCGCGATTCGAGGATCGCGGCAAGGGAGGCTGAGGCGATTCCCTTGCCCAGGGAAGACACCACACCGCCGGTAACGAAGACAAACTTGGTCATGTCTTTTGAGGTGGTGGGAAATCGGAATTATAGGGTGCTGCCTCGCCGTCATGCCGGGGCAGAGCGCTGCCGTCTGCTAAATTGCGCCCCATGAAAGAGCTTGACGGCAAACATATCGTTCTGGGCCTCAGCGGAGGCATTGCCTGCTACAAGTCGGCCGAGCTGTGCCGCCTGCTCATCAAGCAGGGCGCCAGCGTGCAGGTCGTCATGACCGAGGCGGCGGCGCAGTTCATCACGCCGGTGACCATGCAGGCCTTGTCCAACCGCCCCGTGTACGGCTCGCAGTGGGATGCGCGCGAGCCCAACCACATGCCGCACATCAACCTCTCGCGCGGGGCCGATGCCATCCTGATCGCTCCGTGCAGCGCAGATTTTTTTGCCCGGCTGGCGCAGGGGCGGGCCGACGAGCTGCTCAGCCTGCTGTGCCTGGCGCGCCCGGCAGACCGTGTGCCGCTGCTGCTGGCGCCCGCCATGAACCGCGAGATGTGGGCACACCCGGCCACGCAGCGCAACCTGGCCCAGGTTGCGCAGGATGGCGCCGTGGTATTGGGTGTAGGCCATGGCGACCAAGCCTGCGGCGAGACGGGCGATGGTCGCATGCTGGAGCCTGCGGAACTGCTGGAAGAGGTGATTGCCTTCTTCACGCCCAAGCTGCTGGCGGGCCAGAGGGTGCTGGTCACGGCGGGGCCCACGTTCGAGTCCATCGACCCGGTGCGCGGCATCACCAACCATTCGAGCGGCAAGATGGGCTTTGCCATTGCGCGCGCGGCCCGCGAGGCGGGCGCCGAGGTCACGCTGGTGGCCGGCCCCGTGCATCTGCCTACGCCGCACGGTGTGCGGCGCGTGAATGTGCGTTCTGCACAGGAAATGCTCGCAGTGACCGAACCGCAAGCGCAGGATGCTACTGTTTTCATAGCGACCGCAGCGGTGGCTGATTGGCGTCCGGCGACGCAGTCGGAGCAGAAGATCAAGAAAGACGGCTCGGGCCAGACGCCGGTGCTGGGCTTTGTGGAAAACCCCGACATTCTGGCCACTGTGGCCCAATCAGAACGGGCGCGCAGCGGCCAGTTGTTCTGCGTGGGTTTTGCTGCCGAAAGCCATGACCTGCTGGCCCACGCCAGTGCCAAGCGCGAACGCAAGGGCGTGCCGCTGCTGGTGGGCAACATCGGTCCGGCCACCTTCGGGCAGGACGACAACGCCCTGTTGCTGGTGGATGCCCAGGGCCACCGCGAACTGCCCCATGCCAGCAAGCGCGTGCTGGCGCGCCAACTGGTTGCGGAGATTGCCCGGCGCCTGCCGTGACCTCGTGCTTGCAGAATTTCTTGTCCCGCAGTTTGTCTTGGACGACGCGGGGCGAACATCTTTTTGGGGAATCCATCCTGTGAACATCGACATCAAGATCCTCGATCCGCGCATGGCGGATCAATTGCCTGCATATGCCACACCGGGCAGCGCAGGCCTGGATTTGCGTGCCTGCCTGGACGCACCGCTCACCCTGCAACCCAACGCATGGCAGTTGGTGCCCACAGGCATTGCCATCCACCTGTGCGACCCTGGCCATGCGGCGCTGATCCTGCCGCGCTCCGGCCTGGGCCACAAGCATGGCATCGTGCTGGGCAACCTTGTCGGTTTGATTGACAGCGATTAC
Source organism: Burkholderiales bacterium (assembly GCA_016192425.1). Lineage (GTDB taxonomy): Bacteria > Pseudomonadota > Gammaproteobacteria > Burkholderiales > Burkholderiaceae_C > Simplicispira. Next base: position 68,532 of record JACPUE010000014.1, on the reverse strand, counting down.
CAGGGCCAGCTCATGGTCAGTGCCTGGAACCGCAGCGACCAGGCTTTCACCATTGAACCCATGGAGCGCCTCGCACAAATGGTCATCGTGCCGGTGGTGCAGGCGCGGTTCAATGTGGTCAGCGAGTTTTCCCAGTCCAGCGCGCGCGGGGAGGGGGGCTACGGCTCCACCGGTTTGCGCTGAGAACCACTCAGCCCGCCACTCAGCCCGCATTTGTCAGACGGTTCCCACACTGCTGGGGGGCCATGTCCTACGGCCTGCGCCGCGTTCTCCTGTCAGCCGCAGGCTGCAGGACAGGCGTTCAATGCTGTAGATCGTATTTGTTTTCACCCATCAGGAGTTCCACTTGACCCAGTCCGCCATCCGTATGCGCGCCAGTGCAGTTGTCAGTGCCATCGTTGCGGCAGGCTTGTTGTCTGCTTGTGCGCACCATCGTCCGGCTCCGCAGACCTATCCTCCCGGTGGCTATCAAGGCGGGTATTCGTCTTACCCCCCTGCGGCGGCAGAGTATGGGCGCGTCACCCACATCCAGTGGATGCAGGGATACAGCCAAGGGCAGACCACGGGCGCGGGGGCTGTCATTGGCGCTGTGGTGGGTGGGCTTATCGGCAACCAGGTCGGCAAAGGCAGTGGCCGCGCCGCTGCCACCGCCGTGGGTGCGGTGGGGGGCGCGGTGGCCGGAAACGCCATCGAAGAGCGCAACCAGGCGGCACAGGGCAGCTACCGCATCACCATCCAGCTCGATCGCGGTGGACGCCGGGCGTACGACGTGCCCTCGGTGGGCGATTTGCGCGTAGGCGACCCGGTGCGCATGGTCAACGGACAGATTTCGCGCTACTGAGAACGGTCCTGCAACGCGCCTTTGTGGCGCCGTTCAGTGCAGCGACATGCTGCCCGGCGCCTGCGGCTGGATGCGAAAGAACCCTGTGCCTGCGGTGCCGCGCCCCACTTCGTCCTGCGTTGCTTCGCGCACGGCGCAAACCTTCAGCTGCAGGCGCAGGGCAATACCCGCCAAGGGATGGTTGCCGTCGAGCACCACATGCTCGGGGTAGATTTCGGTGACGGTGTAAAGCGCATCGCGCGGTGCGCCTGGATTGCAGCCAGCGGGCAAGGCATGGCCTTCAATGGTCATGCCTTCTTCCAGGCTGTCGGGAAACAGGGCGCGTGGCTCCAGGAACAGCAGTTGCTCCTGGTAGTCGCCAAACGCATCTTCCGGCTCCAGGTGCAAAGCCAGCGTATCGCCTAGGCGGTGGCCCTGCAGTGCTTCCTCGATGCGAACGAGCAGGTCGTTGCCGCCCACCAGAAACTCAACCGGATCGTCCAGCACGTCCAGTTCCTCGCCCAGCGTGTCCTTGAGCACCCAGGTCAGCGCTACTACGCATTGTTGTGTGATTTCCATACGAGAATTGTCGCAGTTTGGCCCGTCCTTGCCAGGAGTGCACCATGACCATCGATCCGCAACCCCCCCGCAACGATGCTCCACAACCGCTCCCCGAGGGGCGTTTCAGCGGGCGCGAAGCCTTTCAGCAATTGGTGCGCGAAGCGCTGGCCACGGCTGCGCGCGAGGGTTGGCGAGAAATCATCCTGAGCGATGCCGACTTCCACGACTGGCCCCTGGGGGAGCGGGCCGTGGTCGAATCGTTGCAGGAATGGGCCCACAGCGGCAGGCGCCTGACTTTTCTGGCCTGCAACTACAACGAAGTGATCCGGCGCCACGCGCGGCTCGTGCGCTGGCGCGCTACCTGGGATCACATCCTGACCTGTCGTGCCTGCCCGGCAGCAGACCCCTTGGATATACCCAGCGCCATCTGGTCGCCGGACTGGGTGCTCCAGCGCCTGGATCCTGACCGTTGTGCTGGTGTTGCTGGCACCGAGCCCGCGCGCCGGGTGTTGTTGCAAGAGGTGTTGAAGGAGTGGGTGCGCAGCAAGAGCGTGCCAGGCTTTGCGGCCACCACGCTGGGGCTGTGAGCCGCTTTTTTTTCAAGAATGTTGTCAACCGTGTCAGGTCGTCGTCAGTTATAGGCAACGCGGTCTATGGCATATGCGGTTTAGTGTTATTCACTATTGACGAAATCGCAATACAATCGCCAGTTGATTTCAAATGTGCTTGTGCAACACCAAGTGCTTGCGCGGGCAACACACCGGCCGCTAGAGGCCACATCGCGTGATTCATTGTTTTTTTACCCTCCTCAAGGAAAACCTGAAATGAACAAGTCCCTCGTCATCGCTTCCCTGATCGCTGCAGCTGCCCTGGCTGCTTGTGGCAAGAAGGAAGAGCCAGCACCTGCTCCTGCTCCCGCACCTGCTGCGGCTCCTGCACCCGCTGCTCCTGCTGCTCCCGCTGTCGAGGCGGCTTCCGCTGCTGCAACCGACGCTGCAGCTTCCGCTCCTGCTGCTGCACCCGCTGCCTCCGAGGCTGCACCTGCTGCTTCCGAGGCTGCCAAGTAAGCATCTGCCGGTGCATGGCGCTGCTCCATGGGGGCAGTGCCATGAACGCAAGACCCCGCCCTTTACTGGCCGGGGTTTTTTTGTGCCTGTTGCAGGCGATGTTGCGGTTTGCCTTACAAGCCGGCAAAAAATCCGGCAAAAGAAAACCCCGCTATCTATTCAATAGCGGGGTTTCCTTTGTTTACTTGGTGCCGGAGAGATGAATCGAACACCCGACCTTCTCATTACGAATGAGCTGCTCTACCGACTGAGCTACACCGGCGAAGACTCAAATTATAGCGCGGAATGGTAGCTTGTCACGCGTTCCACTTCGTTTTTTGAACCCAGGATCACGCTCACGCGTTCGTGCAGCTGGGTGGGTTGCACGTCCAGGATGCGTTGGCGGCCGTTGGTGGCGGCGCCTCCGGCTTGTTCCACGAGCCAGCCCATGGGGTTGGCTTCGTACAGCAGGCGCAGCTTGCCGGGCTTGTTGGGTTCGCGCTTGTCCCAGGGGTACATGAAGACGCCGCCGCGCATCATGATGCGGTGCACGTCGGCCACCATGCTGGCGATCCAGCGCATGTTGAAGTCCTTGCCGCGCGGGCCTTCCTTGCCTTGCAGGCATTCGTCGATGTAGCGCTTGACCGGTTCGTCCCAGTGGCGCATGTTGCTCATGTTGATGGCGAATTCCTTGGTGTCTTCGGGGATGCGCAGGTTTTCCTGGATGAGCACGAAGGAGCCTTGCTCGCGGTCGAGCGTGAACATGGCCACGCCGTCGCCCACGGTGAGCACCAGCGTGGTCTGCGGGCCATAGACACAATAGCCCGCGGCCACCTGGTGGCTGCCGGGTTGCAGGAAGTCGCTTTCTTCCACGCCCCGGTCGCCGTCAGGTTTTTTGAGCACGCTGAAGATGGTGCCGATGCTGACGTTGACGTCGATGTTCGACGACCCGTCCAGGGGATCGAACAGCAGCAGGTATTCGCCCTGGGGGTAGCGGTTGGGCACGACGTAGATGCCGTCCATTTCTTCGCTGGCCATGGCGGCAAGGTGGCCGCCCCATTCGTTGGCCTCGATCAGCACCTCGTTGGCGATGATGTCGAGCTTCTTTTGCACTTCGCCCTGCACGTTTTCGCTGCCGGCCGAGCCCAGCACGCCGCCCAGGGCGCCTTTGTTGACGGCCTGGCTGATGCTCTTGCAGGCGCGGGCCACCACTTCGAGCAGCAGGCGCAGTTCAGAGGGGATGTGGCCTGCCACGCGCTGCTGTTCCACCAGGTAGCGAGTGAGGCTGATGCGTTTTGCCATACGGGTTCTCCTTATTCGTCGGCCAGTGCGCGGGTGACGACCTCGCGCACATCATTGCTCAGGTGTTCGCGTGCGGCCACGCGGGCGATGGCTTCGCGGGCGGCGGTGCGCCAGGGTTCGGCCAGTTTCTTCCAGCGGTCCATGGCGCGGGCCAGGCGTGCTGCGACCTGCGGGTTGATGGCATCGAGCTCGATCACGCGCTCGCTCCAGAACACGTAGCCCGCTGCATCCCGGCGGTGGAAGGCGCCAGGGTTGGCGCTGCAGTAGCTGAAGATCAGGCTGCGCGCGCGGTTGGGGTTCTTGAGGCTGAAGTCCGCATGCTGCATGAGCTGGCGCACCGTGGGCAGCACGTTGCCGCCGCGGTCGGGGCTGCCGGCCTGCAGTGCAAACCACTTGTCGATGACCAGCGGTTCGTGCTTGAAGAGTGCGTGGAAGCGCTCCAGTGCCGGTGCCGCCAGCGCGTTGCCACTGCCCACCAGGGCGGCCAGGGCGTTGAAGCGGTCGGTCATGTTGCCTGCGGTCTTGAAGCGCTGGTAGGCCTTGCCGGGCCAGACCTGGTCGCCCGTGGTGCGTGCGGCCAGGCACAGCATGGACAAGGCCATGCCCGCGAGGGCGCGGCGTCCGGCAGAGACCGCGTCGGGCCGGTAGGCGCCCGTCTGCTGGTGTTGCTCGTAGGCCCACTGCCAGTCGTCTTGCAGCGCCAGGGCCAGTTGCAGGCGCATGGCCTCGCGCACGGCGTGCACGCGCTGCGGATCGACCACATCCAGCTGCTCGGCGATGTAGGTTTCCGAGGGCAGGGTGAGCGCCAGCTCCTTGAACGCGGCATCCAGCCCAGGGTGGCGCAGCACGCCGCGCATGGCCTGAACGAAGTTGTCGGGCAGAATGTTTTGATCAATTTGGCCTTCGGCGCCCGTCTGTATTGCGCTATCAGCTATTGTTTTGATAGCAATGCGCAGTGCCAGGCGTTGGCCTGCTTCCCAGCGGTTGAAGGCGTCGCTGTCGTGTGCCAGCAGGGTCAGCAGCGCGGCATCGCTGTAGTCGCAGTCCAGCACCACCGGGGCGCTAAAAGCCCGCAGCAGCGAGGGCACGGGGGCGCTGTCCACATTCACGAAGGTGAGCTGCAGGCTCTCATCGGCCAGCACCACGGTGCGCGTGGTGGCGCCGGGGGCGGCTTCGCCGTCGAGTTGCAGGGGCAGGGCCTGGCCCTCCTGCGTAAGCAGGCCCAGCTCCACCGGGATGACGAAGGGCGCCTTGCTGGGCTGGCCCGGCGTGGGCGCGCAGCTTTGCGTGAGGGTGAGGGTGTAGCGGCGCTCTGCGGCATCGTACTGGCCCGTGGCGCGCACATGCGGCGTGCCGGCCTGGCTGTACCAGCGCTTGAACTGCTCCAGCCGCTGGGCCAGCTCAGACCCAGGGTTGGCGTCTGCAATGGCCTGGGCGAAATCGTCACAGGTCACGGCCTGGCCGTCGTGGCGCTCGAAGTAGAGCTTCATGCCCCGCGCGAAGCCCTCACGGCCCACCAGGTTGTGCTGCATGCGCACCACCTCGGCACCCTTTTCGTAGATGGTGACGGTGTAGAAGTTGTTGATCTCGATGTAGCTGTCGGGCCGTACCGGGTGGGCCATGGGGCCGGCGTCTTCGGGGAACTGCGCGGTGCGCAGCACGCGCACGTCCTCGATGCGCTTGACGGCGCGCGCTGAAGGGGAGCCCGCCAGATCCATGCTGAATTCCTGGTCGCGGAAGACGGTGAGGCCCTCCTTCAGGCTGAGCTGGAACCAGTCGCGGCAGGTGACGCGGTTGCCCGTCCAGTTGTGGAAGTACTCGTGCCCCACCACGCTTTCGATGTGGGCGAAGTCGGCATCGGTGGCTGTGGCTTCGCTGGCCAGCACGTACTTGGTGTTGAAGATGTTGAGGCCCTTGTTCTCCATCGCGCCCATGTTGAAGTCGCTGGTGGCGACGATCATGAAGCGCTCCAGATCCAGCGGCAGGCCAAAGCGCGCCTCGTCCCATGCCACGCTGGCCATGAGCGAGTTCATGGCGTGTTCGGTCTTGCCCAGGTCGCCGGGGCGCACATACACCTCCAGCAAATGCTCCTGGCCCGAACGCGAGAGGATGCGCTGCTGGCGCGCCACCAGCGTGCCCGCCACCAGGGCGAACAGGTAGCAGGGCTTCTTGTGCGGATCAACCCATTTGGCGAAGTGGCGCCCGCCGTCCAGCTCGCCCTGCTCGACCAGGTTGCCGTTGGACAGCAGCACCGGGTACGCGGCCTTGTCGGCGCGCAGCAGCACGGTGAAGCTGGCCATGACGTCGGGCCGGTCCAGGAAGTAGGTGATGCGGCGGAAGCCCTCGGCCTCGCACTGCGTGAAGAAGGCGCCCTGGCTCACGTACAGGCCCGAGAGCTGGGTGTTCTTCTCGGGGGCGCAGGTGGTGAAGATCTCCAGCTCCACCGGCTCGGTGCCTTCGGGAAGGTTTTCCAGCACAAGCTGCTGGCCTTCCATCTTGAAGCTGGTGCCTGCACCACCCACCAGCACACGGGCCAGGTTCAGGTCCTCGCCGTCCAGGCGCAGGGGCTGCGCGGGCACGGCAGCGTTGCGGCGCACGCGCATGCGGTTGAGCACGCGGGTCTTGGCCGGGTCCAGGTCGAAGATGAGTTCCACGCTGTCGATCCACCAGGCGGGCGCCTGGTAGTCGGCACGGAAGATGGCGGCAGGGGCCGCCTGCCCGTCACGCAGGTGTGGCATGGGTTGCTTTCTTATACGCCTTGCTTGAGCGAGGCTTCGATGAAGGCGTCGAGGTCACCGTCCAGCACCTTTTGCGTGGCGGAAATCTCGACGTTGGTACGCAGGTCCTTGATGCGGCTGTTGTCCAGCACGTAGCTGCGGATCTGGTGGCCCCAGCCCACGTCGGTCTTGGTGTCTTCGAGCTTTTGCTGCTCTTCCTGGCGCTTGCGCATCTCGTGGTCGTAGAGCTTGGAGCGCAGGCGCTGCCAGGCGATGTCGCGGTTGCCGTGCTGGCTGCGGCCGTCCTGGCACTGCACCACGATGCCGGTGGGCAAGTGCGTCAGGCGCACGGCCGAGTCGGTCTTGTTGATGTGCTGGCCGCCCGCGCCGCTGGCACGGTAGGTGTCGGTGCGCACGTCGGACGGGTTGATGTTGATCTCGATCGAGTCATCGATCTCGGGGTAGACGAACAGCGAGGCGAAACTCGTGTGGCGGCCCCCCGAACTGTCGAACGGCGATTTGCGCACCAGGCGGTGCACGCCAGTTTCGGTGCGCAGCAGGCCGTAGGCGTATTCCCCCTCGATGTGGATGGTGGCGCTCTTGATGCCCGCCACGTCGCCGGGGGTTTCTTCTTCCACCGTGGCCTTGAAGCCCTTGCGCTCGGCGTACTTGAGGTACTGGCGCAGCAGCATGCTGGCCCAGTCGCAGGCCTCGGTGCCACCGGCGCCGGCCTGGATGTCGACAAAGCAGTTCAGCGGGTCGGCCTCGTTGCGGAACATGCGGCGGAATTCGAGTTCCTCCACCAGCGGGCGCAGCTTGTCGGCCTCGGCCTCGATGGTCGTGAGGCCCGCGTCGTCGCCTTCTTCCTTGCTCATCTCGAACAGCTCGGCGTTGTCGGCCAGCTCGCGCGTGAGCTTGTCTAGCGTGAGCACGACGGCGTTGAGCGACTTCTGTTCCTTGCCCAGCTCCTGGGCCTTCTTGGGGTCGTTCCAGACCGAGGGGTCTTCGAGCGAGGCGTTTACCGTGCGCAGGCGTTCAAACTTGGCATCGAAGTCAAAGATACCTCCGTAACTCGGCCGTGCGCGTGGCCAAGTCCTGGAGGGTGTTGCCGATCTGGTTGATGCGTTCTGCTTCCATGGTGTGCAATCCTGAGTGTTCTGAATAACCCGCGATTTTCTCATGCGCGGGCCGCTCCCGGGCTTGCAGTGCGCGCAGGCACGCTCTGGGCGAGTGGTGCTATCAAATATATAGCTTCTAGCGCCCTGTCAACGGGCTCTAGAGGCCTTTTTATTCAGATTGCAGAAAACCCTCGATCAATGCGGCCACGGCCTGCGGCTGGTCGTGGTGCAGCATGTGGCCTGCGTCTTCGACGCGCGCGATGCGGCAGTCGGGCACGCTTTGCAGGCGCTGGTGGTATTCCTCCAGCGTGTAGCGGCCCTTCCACCACAGGCCCAGGCTGTCGTCGCTGGCCTCGATGCTGAGCGTGGGCGCGGTGATGGCGGCGTACAGCGCCAGGGCTTCTTCCAGGCGGAAGAGCGTGGCGTTGGTCACCTTGTGCGCGGCGTCGCCCAGGATTTCCCACTGCCCCTGCGCATTGGGGCGTGCCCAGTGCTGGGCCAGCCACTGGGCCTTGTCCTGGGGCAGGCGCGGGTTGGTCTTCATCAGGCGGCGGGCCACGCCGTCGGCGCTGCCGTAGGTTTTCAGGGCCATCTCGCCGCGCTGCAGGGCCTTGAGCTCGTCCATCCACTCGGCGTAGCGCTGGGGGGCCTTGGCGGGCTTGCTGGCGGGCATGCCAAAGCCTTCCAGGTTGACCAGGCGGCGCACGCGCGTGGGCCGAACCCCGGCGTAGAACATGGCCACGTTGCCGCCCATGCTGTGGCCCACCAGATCGACCGGCGTGCCCGGTGCGTAGTGGTCCAGCAGCTGGTCCAGGTCGGCCAGGTAGTCGGGGAAGAAGTAGTGGTCCGTGGGCACGGGCGGCGCCGTCAGCCCAAAGCCGCGCCAGTCGGGCGCGATGATGCGGCGCCCCTGCGCAAAGGCCTGCGAGAACGCGTCGACCACGAACTGGTAGGACGCGGACACGTCCATCCAGCCATGCACCAGCACCAGCGGCGGCAGGGCTGAGGTGTCGGGCCCCCACAGGCGCACGTGGTAGTTCAGTTGCCGGATGGGGACGTATTCGCTGCGCGCGGGTTGGAGTTCCTGGTACATGGCTGGATTATTACCAAGCAAATGCTTTGTGTATATCTGCCCAGGCCCCGCAGCTTGTCGCGCGGGTGACGCTGCAGGCTGTGGCCAGGCCCCGTACACTGGACTATTCCAGCATTTTCCGATGACCACATTACCTATGAAGACCGTCGCCCTGGGCCACAGCGGCCTGAAAGTTTCTCCCATCTGCCTGGGCACCATGACTTTCGGCGAGCAGGTGGCCGAGCCGGATGCGTTTGCCATCCTCGACCGCGCTTTCGGGCGTGGCGTGAACTTCCTCGACACGGCCGAGATGTATTCCGTGCCCGCGCGGGCCGAGACCTGCGGCGCCACCGAGACCATCCTGGGCCGCTGGTTCGCGCAGCACCCCGGCCAGCGGCAGAAGCTGGTGCTGGCCACCAAGGTGGCCGGCCCTTCGCGCGGCATGCCCTGGATCCGCGAGGGCTTGGGGCTGACGGCAGCCGACATCGTGGCCTCGTGCGAGGGCAGCCTGCGCCGCCTGCAGACCGAGGTGATCGACCTCTACCAGATCCACTGGCCCGAGCGCCATGTGCCCGCCTTTGGCACGCGTTACTACGACCCGGCCAAGGAGGTCTCGCAGACGCCCATCCGCGAGCAGCTTGATGCGCTGGCGGGCCTGGTGAAGGCGGGCAAGGTGCGCGCCATCGGCCTGTCGAACGAAACGCCTTACGGCGTGCACGAGTTCGTGCGCCTGGCCGAGCAGCATGGCCTGCCGCGCGTGGCCTCGGTGCAGAACCCGTACTGCTTGCTGAATCGCACGTATGAAAACGCGCTCGACGAAACCTGCCACCGCCTGGGTGTGCCGCTGCTGGCCTATTCACCGCTGGCCTTCGGCCTGCTGACGGGCAAGTTCGACCAGAGCGGCACCACCGGCCCGGATGCGCCCCAGGGCGCGCGCATGGCGCGCTATGAATCGGTGCGCAAGCAGCGCTGGGGCCGGCCTGAGGCGCTGCAGGCGGCGCGCCGCTACAACCAGCTCGCGCGCGAGCACGGCCTCACGCCCACGCGCATGGCGCTGGCGTTCTGCTACACCAAGTGGCAGGTGGCCAGCACCATCATCGGCGTGACTTCGCTCGCGCAGCTCGACGAAGACCTGGATGCCTGGGGCACGCAGCTGTCGCCCGAGCTGCTGGCGCAGATTGACGCCATCCGCTGGGAGCTGGGCGACCCGGCCTTGTGATGGTTTTTGAGGCAAAATTGGCCTGCAGCGCTTATTGGTAAAGCGTAAGCAGCTATCAAAATCATAGTAAAATGGCCAAAAAAGAAGGTAAGACCGCGCATGTGAGCGAAACCCCCGCCACACAGATGCTCAAGGCGCACCAGGTGGAGTTCACCGGCCACCCCTACGAGTATGTGGAGCACGGCGGCACGGCCGAGTCGGCGCGCCAGCTTGGGCTGGACGAGCACCATGTGGTCAAGACCCTGGTGATGCAGGACCAGGATGCCAAGCCGCTGATCGTGCTCATGCACGGCGACCGCAAGGTCTCCACCAAGAACCTGGCGCGCCAGATCGGCGCCAAGTCGGTCGAGCCCTGCACGCCCGAGGTGGCCCAGCGCCACAGTGGTTACCTGGTGGGCGGCACCTCGCCGTTCGGCACGCGGCGCGACATGCCCGTCTATATCGAGGAAAGCATCCTGCAACTGTCACGCATCGCCATCAACGGCGGGCGCCGGGGTTACCTGGTACAGATGGACCCGCAGGTCTGCGTGCGCCTGCTGGGGGCCAAGCCTGTGCAGTGCGCGCTGGCGGACTGACAGGGCAGGGTGCCCGGCGGGGGCTGGCAGAATGGCCCCCGCACCGTGCCGCAGCCTCGCGGCGCATTGCTGAATTCAGGAGAGTGTTTCGTGCCCGTCGTCTATTCCGTTCTCGCCGTGCTGGCGGCCTATTTGCTGGGTTCGCTGTCGTTTGCCGTCATCGTCTCCCGCGCCATGGGGCTGAACGATCCGCGCACCTACGGCAGCAAGAACCCTGGCGCCACCAATGTGCTGCGCTCGGGCAGCAAGGCGGCGGCGGTGGTCACGCTGCTGCTCGACGCCGTCAAGGGCTGGCTGCCCGTGGTGCTGGTGCGCTGGTTTGGCGAGCCCTGGGGCATGGGTGAATTCACGCTGGCGCTGGTGGGGCTGGCGGCTTTCCTGGGCCACCTGTGGCCGGTGTTCTTCCGCTTCGAGGGCGGCAAGGGCGTGGCCACGGCGCTGGGGGTGCTGGTGGGCATCAGCGCCTGGCTGGGGCTGGTGCTGGGCCTGCTGTGGCTGGCGGTGGCGGCGGTTTCGCGCTATTCGTCGCTGGCATCGCTGTCGGCCGCGGTGCTGTCGCCGGTGGCGTATGTGCTGGCCTCGGGCCTGCTGTGGAATGCCGAACGCCCCGTCACCGGCGCCATCGTGGTGATGGCTGCTTTGCTGGTCTGGCGCCACAAGGAGAACATCACCCGGCTCATCCAGGGCAAGGAATCGCGCCTGGGCAGCAAGGGCAAGGCGGCGCAGGGGGCTCCAGGGGCGGCGCAGCCACCGGCCCCGCAGGGTACGCACAAGGCAAGGCCCAAAAAGCACAAGCACTGAGCATGTCCTGGGCCAAGGGCTCAGCGTGCCTGGAGCTTGGCTTGCCGTGCACGTGATTCGCGCTCCAGGGCATTGGCCAGCAGCCGGTCCTGGCCGTAGAGGTCGGCAAAAAAATGCACCCGGCCGTCTTTGACGACGGCGGTGCTGTAGGCAATCACCACGGGCACAGGCTGGGGCAGGCGCACGGTATGGGGCTGGCCCCGGCCCATGGCCTGGCGGATGCGCTCGGGCGTCCAGGCGGGGTCGTCCTGCAACACGAAGTGCGCCAGCGCCACCGGGTCCTGCACCCGGATGCAGCCGTGGCTGAAGTCGCGCCGCTCGCGCGCAAACAGCCCGGTGCTGGGCGTGTGGTGCAGGTAAATGCTGTTGCTGTTGGGCAGCACGAACTTGATGTCGCCCAGGGCGTTGCGCGGGCCGGGGCGCTGGCGCAGGCGCATCTGGCCCTGCAGCACGGCCTCCAGGTCGGCGTCATTCAGCGCGGTGTGGGCCTGGCCCTGGGCGTCCACAAACTCCAGGCCCTGCTGCGTGAAATAGGCCGGGTTGCGGCGCAGGTGGGCCACGGTTTCCTCGTGCGCGATGGAGGGCGGAACGTTCCAGTACGGGTTGAATTCGATGGAGCGCATGTCCTCGTCGAACAGCGGCGTGTGCGTTTTGCGCACCGAGTTGCCCACGATCACGTTCATCTGCAGCACCGGGGTGTGCTGGCCTGCCCGCAGCTCGTAGGCGCGCAGCACAAATTCGGGCACGTTCACTTCCACCACGCGCGCGGCCTGCTGCAGCGGCGTCCAGCGCAGGCGTTCCATGGTGAGCATGATTTGCTGTGCCCGCTGTTCGGGCGTGACCTCCAGCTGCGCAATGGTGGAACGGCCCAGCACGCCGTCGGCTGCCAGTGCGTGGCGCTGCTGGAAGGCGCGCACGGCGTCCTGCAGCGCAGCGTCGTAGGTGGTGAGGGCCGGGGTGCTGGCAGGCAGGTCGCCCAGCGCCGCAAGCCGCTGGGCGAGCCGCGCAAGGCCGGGCCAGGCCTGGCCGGGTTCCAGCTTGCGGCCTGCGGGCAGGGGCGGCAGGGGCGCATCCCATGCGGGGCGGTGCGCCAGGGTGCGGTACTGCGCCAGCGCCGTGCGCAGCAGTGCGTACTGCGGCACGCCGGGAGCGGCGGCGCGCAGCGCCGGGCCCAGGGCGGGGGCTGCCAGCGCCGTTTGCAAAAAGCTGCCGGGGTCGAACGCTGGCAAGCGGTCGGGGCGGAAGCCGGCCTGCACCGCCTGCGGGTGGATGCGGCCCGTGTGCAGGTCGGCCAGATAGGCCTGCAGGGCGGCATGGAGCGCATTGTCCAGCAGCGCGGCGCGCGCTGCATCCAGGGCCGGGCCTTGGGACGCGGCCTGCACCGCGCGTGCCAGGGTGTCGGCAGCGTAGTCCTGAGGGCGCAGGCCCTCGCTGGCGGCATCGGCCAGCAGGGCGGTGGCCTGGTGCGCTGCAGGGGTAGGGCGACCCGCCGCGTCCACCCAGGGGCCCGCCCACACGGGCGCCGCCAGGGCGCAGGCCAGCCACAAAAACCAGCGCAGGCAATACGGGGCAATGGTGTGGGAGGAACGCACGGGGCAGGGCAGCGTTCGGTTGCGGTGGAAAGCGCAGCCCCGGTTGGGGTGCGCAAAGAAGAAGTTGACGAGCCTTACCCCCGGCACTGGCTCCACAGTTAGGGCTGCTTGGTTCCCCACCTGACCCGGTTGGCCGCTTCACCATGCGGGGAGGCCCGTCAAGATGGGATTCTACCCCCTGAACGGCTGCGCCGTTTCCCCCTTCTCTCGAATTGCTGCGCAATTCGGGAAGGGGGACGATGCCAGCGCTGCGGGGCGGCCCTTGCGCGGCATCTCTCGCGTGGTGCGCGCCAGTATTGCAAGTATGGTAGAGCGACAAAGTGCAGTAGAGGGTGGTGGACGCCCTACCAAAACCTTGCAGTCCATGGGCCGTAGAATCGCGCGAATGTCTTACCTCGTGCTCGCCCGCAAGTACCGCCCGCGCAACTTCACTGAAATGGTGGGGCAGCAGCATGTGGTGCAGGCGTTGACCAACGCGCTCACGCAGCAGCGGCTGCACCATGCCTATTTGTTCACGGGCACGCGCGGCGTGGGCAAGACCACGGTGTCGCGCATTCTGGCCAAGTCGCTCAACTGCCAGGGGCCTGACGGGCAGGGCGGCATCACCGCCACGCCCTGCGGCGTGTGCCCGGCCTGCACCGACATCGACAGCGGCCGTTTCCCTGACTACACCGAGCTGGACGCGGCCTCCAACCGCGGCGTGGACGAGGTGCAGGGCCTGCTGGAGCAGGCCGTCTACAAGCCGGTGCAGGGGCGCTTCAAGGTCTTCATGATCGACGAAGTGCACATGCTGACCAACACGGCCTTCAACGCCATGCTCAAGACGCTGGAAGAGCCGCCCGAGTACCTCAAGTTCGTGCTTGCCACGACCGACCCGCAGAAGGTGCCGGTCACCGTGCTCAGCCGCTGCCTGCAGTTCAACCTGCGCCCCATGGCGCCTGAGACGGTGCTGGAGCACCTGGCCCAGGTGCTGGCCACCGAGCAGGTGCAGGCGCAGCCCCAGGCCCTGCGCCTGCTGGCGCGCGCGGCGCGCGGCTCCATGCGCGACGCGCTCTCGCTCACCGACCAGGCCATCGCCTTTGGCGGCGGCAGCCTCGAAGAAGCCACCGTGCGCCAGATGCTGGGCAGCGTGGACCGCAGCCATGTGCTGCGCCTGATCGAAGCCCTGGCCCAGGCCGACGGCCGCACCGTGGTGCAGACGGTCGAGGCGCTGCGCCAATTGGGCCTGTCCGCCGCCTCCACGCTGGAGGAAATGGTCACCGTGCTGCAGCGCATGGCCGTGCTGCAGGCCGTGCCGGGCCTGGACGGCGGCGACGCCAGCGACCCCGAGGCGGCCGAGGTGCAGCGCCTGGCCGCCTTGCTGCCCGCCGATGAGACGCAGCTGCTCTACAGCATCTGCCTGCACGGCCGCGCCGAACTGGGCCTGGCGCCCGACGAATACGCTGCGCTCACCATGGTGCTGCTGCGCTTGCTGCCCTTCAAAGCCCCAGGGGGTGCGGCAGAAAAAAAAACACTGAAACCTGCTGAGAATGGCGCCACGGCGGCAGGCGCCAGCGCAGCGGCGGCGTCGCAGGATTTTGAGCAAAAATCGGCCCCAGTGCCCGAATATACTGCGCAAGCAGCTATCAAAACAATAGCGCAAGACGCACCTGCGGAACCCTTGGCTGCGCCTGCAGCCCCCGAGTCGCCCGCCCGCGCGGCACCCGCCCCCGAGCCCACCGCAGTGCCAGAAGCACCGCTCGCCCCGCCGAGGCCAGCGCGGGCCGACGCTGCAGCGCCTGGCGTCCAGGCCGAGGCAGCCAGCCCACCCACAGCGCCCACACCCCTGAGAAGCCTGCCCGTGCGCCACCCCGAGGCCCTGGCCCCTGCGCCGCAAGCGCAGCCCGCAGCACCTGGCCCCGCCCCGCTGGCGATGCAGGGCGCGCCGCGCGTTGCCCCCATCCCCGTGCGTGAGCCGCGCCAGGACAGCACCCGCCTGCAGCCCCGGCCCGCCGAGCCCGGGGGCGCGCCCGCTGCCCGGCGCCTGGTGCCCACTGAGGAGGGTGAGGTCTGGTACGCCGCCGTGCAGCAGTTGGTGGCCAGCGAGGCCATCACTGCGTTGGTGCGCGAGCTGGCCTTGCAGTCCCAACTGGTGGCGCGCGACGGCGGGCACTGGCTGCTGCGCGTGGAGCGCGAATCGCTCAACCAGAGCGGCACCCGCGAGCGCCTGCGCGCCGCGCTGGAGGCCGCGGGCCTGGCGCAAGACATCAGCGTGGAGCTGGGGCCTGTGTCCGACAGCCCCGCACTGCGCAACACCGCGCGGCAGAACGCCCGCCAGGAGCGCGCGCTGGAGCTTGTGCAGAACGACCCCTTCGTTCAGACCCTGGTGCGCGAGTTCGATGCGCGCATCGTGCCCGGCAGCGTGCAGCCGCTCTGAACATCCCTTTTTTCATTTCCCACCCCATCAACGAAAGGTCTTTCCATGTTCAACAAAGGACAACTCGCCGGTCTCATGAAGCAGGCCCAGGCCATGCAGGACAACCTCAAGAAGGCACAGGACGAGCTGGGCAGCATCGAGGTCGAAGGCGAATCCGGCGCAGGCCTCGTGAAGGTCGTGATGACCTGCAAGCATGACGTCAAGCGCGTCACCATCGACCCCAGCCTGCTGCAGGACGACAAGGACATGCTCGAAGACCTGGTGGCCGCCGCCTTCAACGCCGCCGTGCGCAAGGCCGAGGAGACTTCTGCCGAGAAGATGGGCAAGATCACGCAAGGGATGCCAGGCCTGCCCGGCGGCATGAAATTCCCTTTCTGAGGGTGGGCTACTGCGCGCCAGCCATGCGTCGTTGGGCGGTGCTCGCAAGTCGTTGAGCGGTGCTCGCAATCCTCACGTACCGCAAGTACGTTCCGGTTGCTGCGCTCCGTCCGCCTAGCCTGGCAGGCGCTCGCTACGCCCTTGAGGGCGGGGTGAATGGCGCAAACCCTCTTCCTGGTTCCTTCTTATTTTTATGTCCAACACCCATACGCTTGACGCATTGATCCAGGCCCTGCGGCGGCTGCCGGGGGTGGGGGCCAAGTCGGCGGCGCGCATGGCGTTTCATCTGCTGCAGCACGACCGCGCGGGTGCGCGCCAGTTGGCGCAGGCGCTGGAGCAGGCCGTGAACCAGGTGCGCCATTGCGAGCGCTGCCACACCTTTACCGAAGCGCCCGTCTGTGCCACCTGCCTGGACGCGCGGCGCGATGCCACGCGGCTGTGCGTGGTCGAGACGCCCGCCGACCAGTCCGCCATGGAGCGCACCGGCGCATTCAGCGGGCTGTACTTCGTGCTCATGGGGCGGCTGTCGCCGCTGGACGGCGTGGGCCCGCGCGACATCGGCGTGCAGGCCCTGCTGGAGCGCGCCTGCGACGGCGTGGTGCAAGAGGTCATCCTGGCCACTGGCTTCACTGCCGAAGGCGAGGCCACGGCCCATGTGGTGGGCGAGGCGCTGCGTGCGCGTGGACTGCGCGTCACGCGCCTCTCGCGCGGCGTGCCCGTGGGCAGCGAGCTGGAATACGTGGACCTGGGCACCATTGCGCATGCGTTGGCGGATAGGAGATAGGGAGCACCCCCCTGTGGCGCTGCGCGCCTTCCCCCCGCTCTCGCAGCGCTGCGCGCTGCGGGCAGGGGAACGCTCCCAGCGCGGCGGGGCGGCCCTTGCGCGGGAGCCCTGGTTTGGAGAGCGCCAGTTTTGGCGACTGCGGGACCTGTAAAGTCAGCCTGATGATTTTCGCTATAAATTTAATAGCTGTTTGCGTTGATAAATAGGGCGCTGGAGGCCATTTTTGTCATGAACAATACCCATTGGATGCCGTTCACCGTGGCCTACTGGTGTGTTTTTGTGGCGGTGCTGTTGCCGCTGGCGTGCTCGGTCATTGCCAAGCGCGCGGGTTTTGGCAAGAAGCGGTCGCAGGGTGGGTACGACAACCACGAGCCCCGTGCCTGGCTGGCGCGGCAGAGCGGGGCTGCGGCCCGGGCCAATGCGGCGCAGGCCAACAGCTTCGAGGCGCTGCCTTTCTTCATGGGGGCGGTCATCATCGCCCACCAACTGGGCGCCGGGCAGACGGCGCTGGACCTGCTGGCCCTGCTGTGGGTGCTGCTGCGCCTGTTCTACATCCTGATGTACGTGGCAGACATACCCCAGGCCCGCAGCATCGTGTGGGGCGGGGCATTTGCGGTCAACGCCGCCATTTTCTTTCTCGGCTATCGCTGAACCATACGTAGATATCCGCACGGGACTTCCCTGATGCGCCGATCAGGGGTAAGCGGCAAAATTGCTGCGTCGCAACAAAATATCCCCGCGGTTTCGCCACCATGCATGGCCTGCTGTCCCGCCGTCGCGCCTT
The DNA here is from genome assembly GCA_016192425.1 of Burkholderiales bacterium. Classification (GTDB taxonomy): domain Bacteria; phylum Pseudomonadota; class Gammaproteobacteria; order Burkholderiales; family Burkholderiaceae_C; genus Simplicispira. Next base: position 51,347 of record JACPUE010000014.1, on the reverse strand, counting down.
GGGCGCGCTCTGTGCCTTGTCCATGGCGGGGCCTGGTGCGGTCTTGCGCGCGCGGGCGGCTGGGCTGGGGCGCATCAGCTTGGCGGTGGGCGCGCGCAGCGCCCAGCCACTGCGCCAGTTACCCCTGAGCGTGGCGGAGCAACTGGACTTCTTCCGGCAGGAGGGCCTGGAGGTCACCACCTTGGAATACGCCAACGACCTGCTGGCCCTGCAGGCGCTGAAGCAGGGGGTGGCCGATGTGGCTGCTGTGGGTTTTGAGCATGCGCTGCCCCTGGCTGCGGCCCCCGAGGGGCTGCGTTCGCTGGTCTTGCAGACGCGTGTGCCGCAGTTGGCGCTGGCGGTGTCTACCAAGGCATTGCCCGCCTATCGCAGCGTGGCCGATTTGCGGCGTGGCCGTGTGGGTGTCGCGGGGTTTGGTGCGCTGGGCCATGCCATGGCGCGCGTGGTGCTGGCGCAGGCTGGCGTGGATGGCGCCGAGGTCGCTTTTGTGGCCGTGGGCGAGGGCGAACGTGCCCAGGCGGCGCTGCGCAGCGGCCAGGTGCACGCGCTGTGCCATGCCGATGCGGTGCTGGCGCCGCTGGAGCAGCAGGGCGAAGTGCGCATCGTGGCCGATGCGCGCGGCCTGGTGGGTTCGCAAACGGTGTTTGGCGGCACCCAGCCGGGCACCTGCCTGCTGGCGCCCGCTGGCTTTGTGCAGGGCCGGGCAGCGCAGGCGCAGGCACTGGTGCATGGGCTGGTGCACGCCCTCAAGTGGCTGCAGACCGCCGAGCCCGCCGATGTGGTCAAGCATGTGCCTCCCTCGGGCCTGCTGGCCGAACGCAGCCTGTACCTGGCGGCACTGGCGCGCGCGCGCGACGCCATGTCCCCCGATGGACTCATGCCCGAAGACGCTCCGCGCACGGCGCTGCGCACCTTGGCGGCCTTGAACCCTGCCCTGGCCGTGCGCCAAAGCGATCTGGCGCGCAGCTTCACGCAGGAGTTTGCGCGCAAGGCCAAACAGAAATTCAGCGCATGAGGGGCGCCCCGCCCGTCGCGTATGCTTGTGGGCTTTTGCATCGCGTGCAGCCATGACCCTTCACCTCAGTCTCGGCCCATTGATCGCCCTGGTGGCGGGCATTCTCGTTCTGGTGTTTCCGCGCCTGCTCAGCACCATTGTGGCGCTGTACCTCATTCTGATGGGCGTGCTGGGCCTGCTGGGCCTGCAGCAGTGGCGCTGGTAGGCGCCAGCGCGTGCCAGGCGCTCAGCGCCGTTTTTTCCTGGAGGGCTTGCTTTCGCGCTTGACGGGCGCGGAGCCCTTGCGTGCCGTGCGCTTGCCTGCACTGGCTTTGGTGTCGCGGCTGTCCCGGCTGTCGCGGCTTGCCTGCATGCGTACGGGCAGCATCAGCACCACCTCCTGCCCGGCCTTGAAGCTGGCGCTGGGCTTCACGCTGTTCCATTGCGCCAGGTTGGAAGGGCTTACGCGGTGGCGCTTGGAAAGGCTGGCCACGGTATCGCCCTTGCGGGCGCGCACTACGCTGCGCCGGGTGACCACCTCGGGTGTGAGCGAGAGCTTGCCGTTGTCGGCCACGTGCAGGCCCACGTCGGTCCGCGTGGCGATGGAGCGCGGCACGATCAGCGCCGAACCCGCCTTGACCAGCATGCGCGGCGGGATGCGGTTGATGGTGCGCAGCTCGGTCTCGTCCATGCCCACGCGGCGGGCCACCTCGGCGGTGCTCATGGTCGAGGGCAGGGTCCAGACGGTCCAGCTTGCGTACTGGCCTTCCTTGTAGGCCGCAAGGTTGCGCTCGAACACCTTGGCGTTGTCCCAGGGCAGCAGGATCTGGGGCGTGCCTGCGGCCAGGATCACGGGCTTGTCCAGCGAGGGGTTGAGTGCCTTGAAGTCGGCCAGGTCCACGTCTGCCAGCCGGGCGGCCAGCGCCACGTCGATGTCGCGCGTGATGTCCACCGTCTGGAAGTAGGGGTGGTTCTCGATCAGCGGCAGCTCGCTGCGGAAGGCTTCGGGGTTGGCCACGATGTTTTTCACCGCCTGCAGCTTGGGCACGTACAGGCGCGTTTCGCCGGGCATGGTCAGGTCGGTGTAGCTGGTGCCCAGGCCCGCCTTCTGGTTGCGTGCGATGGCGCGGCTCACGCTGCCTTCGCCCCAGTTGTAGGCGGCCAGGGCCAGGTGCCAGTCGCCAAACATGCCGTAGAGCTTTTGCAGGTAGTCCAGCGCGGCGCGGGTGGAGGCCAGCACGTCGCGCCGGTCGTCGCGGAAGGCGTTTTGCTTGAGGTCGAAGTAGTTGCCCGTGGCCGGCATGAACTGCCACATGCCCGCCGCCTTGGCCGTGGAGACGGCGTGCGGGTTGAAGGCGCTCTCGATAAAGGGCAGCAGCGCCAGCTCGGTGGGCATGTCGCGGCGCTCCAGCTCCTCGACGATGTGGAACAGGTACTTGCGCGAGCGTTCGGTCATGCGCTGCATGTAGTCGGGGCGGTTGGCGTACCACTGTTCGCGGTCCTGCACCAGGTCGTTTTGCAGGTCGGGCATGGCAAAGCCACGGCGGATGCGGTCCCACAGATCCGACGGCGTGAACAGCGGCATCACCTCCAGGCGCGAGGCCCGAGCGGGTGCGATGGGCAGCAGTGGCCCCGAGGGGATTTGCGGTGTGTGCGACGCCTCGGGCGCGGGGGTTGCCGTAGCCGCGGGCGCAGCGCTGTCGGTGCTGGCTGTGCTGGGGGCGCCGGGGGCGCCCACCTGGGTGGCACAGCCTGAGAGCCAAAGCAGGCCCGCCAGGCAGGCAATGTGGAGGAGCTTCATTGGAATCCGTTTTTCCATTCGCGCAGCGCAGCCAGTACGGCCACGGCATTGCGGGTATCGGTAGAAGGGGCAAAACCTGCAGCCGCCGCCGCCACAGCGGGCATGCGGGTGCGCAGGAAGGGGTTGATCGCACGTTCCAGCGCCATGCGCGAGGGCAGCGTGGGCAGGCCCTGCGCACGCAGCGCCTCGCACTGGGCGCTGTAGTGGAGCAGATCGGCATTGCAGGGTTCCACCGCGCGGGCAAATTTCAGGTTAGCAAGTGTGTATTCGTGGGCGCAGCAGACGCGTGTGTCGCCGGGCAGTGCGGCAAGCTGGTCCAGCGAGGCCAGCATTTGCGCGGCCGTGCCTTCGAACAGGCGCCCGCAGCCGCCCGAGAACAAGGTGTCGCCACAAAACAGCAGTGGCCCGCCCTCGGCCTGTGCGCAAAAGTAGGCAATGTGCCCGGCCGTATGGCCCGGCACGTCCAGCACCGCAAAGTCCAGCCCCAGCGCGCGCAACGTCTGGCCCTGGGCCAGGGGGATGAACGGGGCAGGAATGGACTCGCGCGCAGGCCCGTACACGGTGGCGCCGGTGGCCTCGCGCAGGGTCTCTACGCCGCCGACATGATCGCCATGGTGGTGCGTGACTAGAATGGCCTGCAAGCGCAATCCGCGTTCTTGCAGCGCCTGCAGCACGGGCTCTGCCTGGCCAGGATCGACGACCACCGCACTGTGCGCGTCGTGCAGCAGCCAGAGGTAGTTGTCGGCAAAGGCGGGCAACGCGAGCAGGTTCATGAGCGATCAAATTATAGGTTTGCACCATTGGTTCGAAACCCCGCCCGGGCGCTACCTGCTGGCCTGGGAGCAGGCGCGCATCGACGAGGCCGTGGCCGACGTGTTTGGCTACCACAGCCTGCAGGTGGGCATGCCGCTGCTGGACGGCTTGCGTGCCAACCGCATGCCCCACCGCTGGCTGGCGCTGGACGAATGGCCCCAGCCCTTGCCCGAAAGCACCGCGACACCGCACCTGTTGGCGCACGCCGTGGCGCTGCCCTTTCCCGACAACAGCCTGGACCTGGTGCTGCTGCCGCACGCGCTGGAACTGAGCCACGACCCGCACACCGCGCTGCGCGAGGTGGCGCGCGTGCTGGTGCCGGAGGGCCGGGTGGTCATCACCGGGCTCAACCCGGTCAGCCTGTGGGGCCTGCGCCAGCAGCGCCAGCACCTGTACCGGCGCCTGGCGGGCGGGCGCGGGCGGCTGTTCCTGCCCGATGTGGGCGAATTCATCGGCCCCTGGCGCCTGCGCGACTGGCTGCGGCTGCTGAACTTCGAGCTCGACGCCGTGCAGTACGGCTGCTACCGCCCGGCCGTGCGCACTGAACGCTGGTTGCAGCGCACCGCCTGGATGGACGGCGTGGGCGAGCGGCTTTGGCCCATACTCGGGGCCTCGTATTTCATGGTGGGCATCAAGCGGGTGCATGGCATGCGCCTGCTGGAACCCTCCTGGCGCAGCACGCGCACACGTGCCGCCGCCACGGTGCCACTGGTGCGCCGGGGCGCAAAAAGCCACCACAAGACAGGAACTTGAGTGAACCAGATACAGATTTACACCGACGGCGCCTGCAAAGGCAACCCCGGCCCCGGCGGCTGGGGCGTGTTGTTGCGCTCGGGGGCGGTAGAAAAAGAACTCTTTGGCGGCGAACTGGGTACCACCAACAACCGCATGGAGCTGATGGCGGTGATCGAAGCGCTCTCTGCGCTCAAGCGTCCGTGCGACGTGCAGCTTTACCTCGACAGCGAATACGTGCGCAAAGGCATCACCGAGTGGATCCATGGCTGGAAGGCCAAGGGCTGGCGCACCGCGTCGCGCCAGCCGGTGAAAAACGTCGAACTGTGGCAGCGGCTCGATGCATTGGTGCAGGGCAGCGGCCACCGCATTGACTGGCGCTGGGTCAAAGGGCATTCGGGCGACCCCGGCAACGAGCGCGCCGATGCCCTGGCCAACCGGGGCGTGGAACAAGCCCTGGGACGGCGCTGATGGCAAGGGCCGCCACCCTGGTCATTGCCGCCTGTGGCCTGGCCGTCGCCCTGGGGGCCGCATGGTGGCTGCAAAAACCTGCCAGCCCGTCAGCACGCCCTGTGGCGCAGCTCCAGGGCGCGCATGCGCCAGGTGCGCTGCAGCCCGTGGACGTAGAGGTGGCGCCCGTGCGCCGCATGGCGCTGAGCGACGAAGCCCAGGCCGTGGGCAGCCTGCGCTCGCGCCGCAGCGTGGTGCTGCGGCCTGAGGTGAGCGGGCGCGTCACGCACATCCACTTCAGCGACGGTGCGCGCGTGCGCAAAGGCCAGGTGCTGGTGCAGTTTGACGACCAGTTGCTCCAGGCCCAGGTGCAGCAGGCCCAGGCCGAGCTGTCCATTGCCCAGGCCAACCACCAGCGCAACCGCGAACTGGTGGCGCAGGGCTTTGTGAGCCAGCGTTCGCTCGATGAAAGCGCCGCCAGCCTGCAGGTGGCTCAGGCCAAGCTGGCGCTGGCGCAGGCGCAAGTGGCGCGGCTGCGCATCGTGGCGCCGTTCGATGGCATGGCGGGCATCCGCAATGTGCACGTGGGCGACTACCTCAAGGACGGGGCCGACATCGTCAACATCGAGGACATCGACAGCATGGTGGTGGACTTTCGCCTGCCCGAGCGCTACCAGCCCCAGCTGCGCGCGGGCCAGGCCGTGCGGGTGGAGCTGGACGCGCTGCCGGGCCGCAGCTTTGAGGCACAGGTGTGGGCCATTGACCCGCAGATCGACGCCAACGGCCGTTCGGTGGCGGTGCGCGCGGGGCTGGACAACCGCCAGGGCGTTCTGCGCCCCGGCATGTTTGCGCGCGTGACCGCGGTGTTTGGCGCCCCGGTACAGGCGCTGGTGGTGCCCGAGGAAGCCATCGTGCCCCAAGGCACCAGCCCCTATGTCTTCAGGCTGGAGGCCGACGTCTCGGGCCAGGGCTGGGTGGCGCGCCGCACCAGTGTGCAACTGGGCCAGCGCCGCGAGGGTGTGGTCGAAGTGCGCCAGGGCCTGGCCGCTGAAGACCAGGTGGTCACCGCAGGCCAGCAGCGCCTGCAGCGCGACGGCATGCCGGTGCACAGGGCCGGGCCGCAGGCACAGCCAGCGGCGCAGGCCGCCAGCGCTGCCCGGGCACCCGCCAGCAGCGCCCCGGCCCAGGGCCGTTGAAAGCGCCGGAGCACTGGCCCCATGCAGTTGGCTGAAATCTCCATTCGCCGCCCGGTGCTGGCCACCGTGCTGTCGCTGCTGGTGCTGTTGATTGGCGCCGTGAGCTTCACCCGCCTGTCGGTGCGCGAGTACCCGCGCATCGACGAGCCTGTGGTCACCGTGAGCGTGCGCTACGGCGGCGCTTCGGCCGAGGTGATGGAGGCGCAGGTCACCAAGCCGCTGGAGGACTCGATTGCAGGCATCGATGCGGTCGATGTCATCACCTCGCTCAGCCGTGCCGAGCAAAGCCAGATCAGCGTGCGCTTTCGGCTCGAAAAAGATGCCGATAACGCCGCCGCCGAGGTGCGCGACCGCACCTCGCGCGTGCGCAACCGCCTGCCCGATGGGGTGGACGAACCCGTGATCGCCAAGGTCGAGGCCGACGCATCGCCCGTGATGTGGCTGGCCTTCAGCAGCGACACGCTTTCGCCGTTGCAGATCAACGACCTGCTGGTGCGCATCGTCAAGCCCCGGCTGCAGACCGTGAGCGGTGTGGCCGACGTGCCCATCTACGGAGAACGCCGCTACGCCATGCGCGTGTGGCTGGACCCGCAGCGCATGGCGGGCTACCGGCTCACCCCGCAGGACGTGGAGGATGCCATCCGCCGCAGCAACCTGGAGCTGCCTGCCGGGCGCATCGAGTCGATGGAGCGCGAGTTCAGCGTGACTGCGCAGACCAGCCTGGCGCAGCCGCAGGAGTTTGCCGACATCGTGGTGCGCAGCGTCAACGGCTTTGCCGTGCGCCTGGGCGATGTGGCGCGGGTGCAAGAGGCCCCGGCCAACGACCGCAGCCGTGTGCGCCTGAATGGGCGCGATGCCATCTCGGTGGGCGTGATCCGCCAGACCACGGCCAACCCGCTGGAAATCTCCAAGGGCGTGCGCGCCATGCTGCCCCAGCTTCAGGCCGACCTGCCGCCCGAGGTGTCGGTGGAAATTGCCAACGACAACTCGCTTTTCATCGACCGCTCGGTCAAGAGCGTGTTTGCCACGTTGCTGGAGGCAGTGGTGCTGGTGGCGCTGGTGATCTTCGTCTTCTTGCGCACGGTGCGTGCGTCCATCATTCCCATCGTCACCATTCCGGTCAGCCTGATCGGCAGCTTTGCGCTCATGCACCTGGCGGGGTTTTCCATCAACACGCTCACGCTGCTGGCGCTGGTGCTGGCCATCGGGCTGGTGGTGGACGACGCCATCGTCATGCTGGAGAACATCTTCCGCCACATCGAGGAAGGCATGGAGCCTTTCAGCGCAGCCATCCGCGGTGCGCGCGAAATCGGCTTTGCCATTGTGGCCATGACGCTCACGCTGGTGGCCGTGTATGCGCCGCTGGCCTTCACGCCGGGGCGCACGGGGCGGCTGTTCATCGAGTTTGCGCTGGCGCTGGCCGGGGCGGTGCTGGTGTCGGGCTTCGTGGCGCTCACGCTCTCGCCCATGATGTGCTCGCTGCTGCTGCGCCATAACCCCCGCCCCGGCTGGTTTGACTGCAGCATGGAGCGCTGGCTTACTGCGCTGGCGCAGGGCTACGGGCGCGTACTGCGCTGGGTGCTCACGCGGCGTGCGGCGGGTGCGCCTTGGCACGCAGGGCTGCTGCAGGCACGCTGGCTGGTGGTGGCGGCCATGCTGGCCTGCGCCGCAGCCATTGCCTGGCTGTACCCCGGCATGCGCCAGGAGCTCTCGCCGCTGGAGGACCGGGGCACCATTCTGGCGAGCTTCAGCGCGCCCGACGGCGCCACGCTGGAATACACCGACCGCTATGCGCGCGAGCTGGAGAAAATCGGCCGCGACTACCCCGAGTTCGACCGCATCTATGCCAACGTGGGCAACCCCACGGTGTCGCAGGGCAGCGTGGTCTATCGCGCGGTGGACTGGGAGCAGCGCCAGCGCAGCACCCTGCAACTGGTGCGCGAGATGCAAGGCCGCATCAGCAGCCTGCCGGGGGTGAGTGCATTTCCCATCACGCCGCCGTCGCTGGGGCAGGGCTTTCGCTCGCGGCCGCTCAACTTCGTGGTGCAGACCTCTGAAAGCTACGAGGAACTGAACGCCGCCGTCTTGCGCATCATGGCCGAGGTGGCCAAGAACCCCGGCATCCTCTCGCCCGACGTGGACCTGCGCCTGAACAAGCCCGAACTGCGCATCAGCGTGAACCGCGAACGCGCGGCCGACCTGGGCGTGAACGTAGATGTGGTGGCGCGCGCCATCGAGACCATGCTGGGCGGACGCACCGTCACGCGCTACAAGCGCGACGCCGAGCAGTTCGACGTGATCGTGCAGACCGAGGGCGGCAGCCGCAGCACGCCGCAGGACATCGACGCCATCCATGTGCGCGGGCGCGGCGATGCCATGGTGCCGCTGTCCAGCCTGGTCAGCGTGCAGGAGAGCGTGAGCCCGCGTGAGCTCAACCACTTCGGCCAGCGCCGTTCGGCCACCATCACCGCCAACCTGGCGCCCGACTATTCGCTGGGCGAGGCGCTGGCCTTCATGGACCGCACGGCGGCGCAGGTGCTCAAGCCGGGCTACACCACCGAGCTCAATGGCATCTCGCGCGAGTTCCGCAGTTCGCAAGGATCGCTGGGCGTGGTGTTTGTGCTGGCGCTGGTGTTCATCTACCTGGTGCTGGCGGCGCAGTTCGAGAGCTTCATCGACCCGCTGGTCATCCTGCTGTCGGTGCCCTTGTCCCTGGTGGGGGCGCTGCTGGCGCTCCAATGGGGAGGGGGATCGCTCAACGTGTATTCACAGATCGGGCTGATCACCCTGGTGGGGCTGATTACCAAGCATGGCATCCTGGTCGTGGAATTTGCCAACCAGTTGCGCGCCCAGGGGCTGGAGATGGTCGATGCGCTGGTGCAGGCCTCCAGCCAGCGCCTGCGCCCCATCCTCATGACCACCGGCGCCATGGTGCTGGGTGCCATTCCGCTGGCCCTGGCCAGTGGCGCTGGCGCCGAGAGCCGCATGCAGATCGGCTGGGTCATCGTCGGCGGCATGGGCCTGGGCACGGTGCTCACGGTGTTTGTGGTGCCCACCATGTATGCCTTGCTGGCACGCGCAGCTGTGCCGGGGCCGCGCGACGCCCAGGTGCAGCCCGCACAGGCGCGGCATTGATGCTATATATTTGATAGCTGCTTACGCCCGTATCTATTGCCCTGGGGCCTAATTTCTCTCGCGGTAGCGCTGCAGCACATAGGTGCCCGGCGCGTCGCACACCACGCTGGCTTTGGGGATGCCGGTGGCGGGCCGCGGCGCTGAGGAGCGGGCGGCCAGCCAGGCCTGCCATGCGCTCCACCACGAGCCTTCGTGCCGGGGGGCGCTGGCGGCCCAGTCTGCCGCTTCGGTCCAGGGGCCGTGCGCCGGGCGGGTGGCCATTTGGTAGTGGCGGCCGGTGTGGCCGGGCTCGGAGATGATGCCTGCGTTGTGGCCGCCGTTGGTCAGTGTGAAGGTGATTTCGGCATCGCACAGGTGGTGCAGCTTGTACACCGATGTCCAGGGCGACACGTGGTCGCGCTGCGTGCCCACTACGAACACGGGCAGGCGGCGCAGGTCGTCCAGCGACACGGGGCGGCCCTCCACCCGGTAGCTGCCGCGCGCCAGGGCGTTGTTCAGGTACAGGTCGGTCAGGTACTCGTGGTGCATGCGGGCGGGCATGCGCGTGGTGTCGGCGTTCCAGGCCATCAGGTCGTTGGGCTGGTCGCGCTCGCCCAGCAGGTATTCGCGCATGCGCCGCGCCCACACCAGGTCGCGCGAGTGCAGAAATTCAAACGAACCCGCCATCTGCTTGCCCGACAGGTAGCCTTGGCCGCGCGTGATGTGGTCCAGCCAGTCGATCTGGCCTTCGTCGATGAACAGGCCCAGCTCGCCGGGCTCGGAGAAGTCGGTCTGGGCCGCCAGCAGCGAGAGTGTCTGCAGCGGCGGCAACTGGTTTTGCCCGGCCACGCCCTGGGGCCTGGCCAGCGCGGCGGCGGCAATGGCCAGCAGCGTGCCGCCCAGGCAGTAGCCCATGGCGTGCACGGGGGTGTCGGTGCCGTGCTGCGCGCCGACGGCCTGCAGGGCGTCCAGCACGCCCAGGCGCAGGTAGTCGTCCATGGTCAGCTCGGCGTCGCGCGCGTCTGGGTTGCGCCAGGACAGCATGTACACCGTGTGCCCCTGCTGCACCAGGTAGCGCACCATGGAGTTGTGCGGCGAGAGGTCGAGGATGTAGTACTTCATGATCCACGACGGCACGATGAGCACGGGCTCGGGGTGCGCCGTGGCGGTTTGCGGCGTGTAGCGGATCAGTTCGATCAGTGCGTTGCGGTACACCACCTTGCCTGGGGTGACGGCCACGTCATGCCCCACGCGAAAGCGCTGCGGCGGGGTGTCGCTGTCCGGGGTGCCGGTGGTGTCGGCCAGCCAGTGCTGCAGGCCCTGGCGCAGGTGGGCGCCGCCGTTGTGCCACAGGTCCTGCTGTACCTGGGGGTGGGTGGCGGGCCAGTTGGCGGGGGCCAGCATGTCCAGCCACTGGCGCGCAAAGAAGCGTGTGAGCTGGGCGTGGTGCGTGGTCATGCCGGGCACCTGCGCGGCCTCGTGCCAGAAGGCCTCGGCCGCATGGAAGCCCGCGCGCCACTGGCGGTAGGGCCACTGCGCCCAGGCCCCGTGGCGAAAGCGCGGGTCGTCTTCGGGCGGCGGGGGCTCATCGGATGGCGCCCAGCCTTCTTGCAGGTGCTGGCGCCCCAATTGCAGGGCCAGTGCGGCCAGTTCAAGCTGGCGCCCTGGAGAGAGCGCCAGGTGCCAGGCCCAGTCGGCAGCGGCCAGCCCCAGCGATACCGGCGAGAGCCCGCCGGTCAGTGGCGCGGCAACGGCCTGTGCCAGGCGGTCGAGCTTCTGGGTCGGCGTCTCTGCCAGGCGGGGCGGGCGGGGAATGGGGGGCCGTACAGCGGAAGATACTGCGGCTGGGGCGGTGGCTGTCTTGCGGGGCATGAAAACTCCGTGATGGGACTTTTTGATTTTGCGCCGCCGTAATCACCGGTTTGTGATGCAGGTCAAACCCAGCCGCACCGCCGCGCAGAACCTCCATTGCTGGCGGGCGCCATGCTTCCTATGATGCGCAAGTGGCCCTGGCCGCACGCATGGCGCTGCTGCACAGGTTTTTGTCTGCATGCCCACGGAGCCCCTGCGACTATGCCCCAGCCAAGCCTCTACCCTGCACGTCTGCCGCAGCCGCCCTGCGCTGCCACCCCAAAGGCCAGTGCATGAACCCGGTGTTTGACCTGTTGCACCTGTCGCTCGTGTCGATGGACGTGATGTCGGCGCAGCGCGGTGGCCGCGCCGGCATTGCCCAGCGCCAGCACAGCCGGCTGTCCCAACTGCTGGACAGCGCACTGCGCGGCTCGCGCTTTTACCAGGAACACCTGGGCCCACGGGTGCACACCAACACGCCGCTGCAGGATCTGTCGGCGGTCACGCGCGGCCAGCTCATGGAGCGCTTTGACGACTGGGTGACCGATCCGCGCCTGCGCCTGGACGAGCTGCGTGAACTCACCACCGACCCCGAACGCATTGCCGAGCCCTGGTTGGGCCGCTACATGGTGTGGGAGAGCTCGGGCACCACCGGCATGTCGGGCATTTTTGTGCAGGACGGCCACGCCATGGCCGTGTACGACGCGCTCGAAGCCTTGCGCCGCAGCCAGCCGCGCCCGCTGGCGCACTGGATGGATCCGCTGCACCTGGCCGAGCGCCATGCCTTTGTGGGCGCCACCGGCGGACATTTCGCCAGCATGGTGTCGCTGCAGCGGCTGCGCAGCATCAACCCCTGGATAGCGGCCACCACGCGCAGCTTTTCCATCCAGTCCCCCATCGCCCAGCTGGTGGACGGACTCAATGACTTTGCACCCACAGTGCTCATCACCTACCCCACGGCGGCGGCTTTGCTCGCGCAGGAGGCGCTGGAAGGGCGTCTGCACATTGCGCCGCGCGAGATCTGGACCGGTGGCGAAACCCTCAGCCCGGCGGTGCGCGCGCACATCCTCCAGGGGTTGGGCGGGGTGCTGCGCAACAGCTATGGGGCGTCGGAATTCCTGGCCATGGGCTGGGAATGCGCGCAGGGGCGCATGCACCTCAACGCCGACTGGGTCATCCTGGAGCCGGTGGACGAAAAGCACCGTCCCGTGCCTGCGGGCGAGCCTGCGTGCAGCGTGCTGCTGACCAGCCTGGCAAACCATGTGCAGCCGCTCATCCGCTACGAGCTGGGCGACCAGGTGCTGGTGCGGACCGAGCCCTGCACCTGCGGATCGCCCTTGCCGGTGATCGAGGTGCGCGGCCGCCAGGACGATCCCCTGCGCATGGCGCGCCGTGACGGCGGAAAGGCCACCCTGCTGCCTCTGGCGTTGAGCACGGTGCTGGAGGAGGGCGCCGGGGTGTTCGACTTTCACCTGCGCCAGATCGATGCCAGCACCCTGCTGCTGCGCCTGCCGCAGTGCGGCGAAGAGGGGCGGGCCGCTGCGGCGCGCTGCCGCACAGTGCTCAAAGGCTACGCTGCGAGCCAGGGGCTGGCGCCCATCCAGGTGCGCACCGAGCTGGGCCACAGCGTGCCCAGGGGCCGCAGCGGCAAGGCCTGCCGCATCGTGGCCTGCGGGGGGGTGTAGGTCGCCAGATCCATCAAAGCCTCTGAGCCATTGCTTCCTGGCGCTCGCGGGTGCAGTTCCGCCAGCAGGGGCGGGGTCCATCGCCCTGCATATCACGGCGCTGCTGCGGCCTGCAGCGCCGCCAGTTCCGCCAGGGTGTTGGCATTGGCAAAGGCGTTCGGATCGTCGCCGGGTGCGTCAAAGGCTGCCAGGGCGGGCTGGTGTGCACTGGCCCAGGCCATGGCCTTGCGCCCGCCGTCGGCCAGGTAGCGTGCCAGGTCGTCGCGCAGGCTGCGGTGCACCAGGCAGAACACCGGTTGCGGGCGCAGCGGGGCGGGTGGGGCGCCTTCGCGGGCACTGGCCATGGCCAGCAGGGTGCCGCTGTGCGCCGCAGCCTGGGCCAGGCGCTGTGCAAGGTCTGTGGGGAACAGCGGTGCATCGCAGGGCACGGTCAGCAGCCACGGTGTCGGGCAATGCTCAAGCCCGCTGAGCAGGCCGGCCAGCGGCCCGCAATAGCCGCTCTGGCGGTCGGGCCACACCGGTGCGCCCATGGCGGCGTAGGTGTCCAGGTGCCGGTTGGCGCTCAGCATTACCGCACCCACCTGGGCCTGCAGCCTGCGCAGCGCGTGCTGCGCCAGCGGCTCGCCGTGCCAGGCTTGCAGTCCTTTGTCCACACCACCCATGCGGTTGCCCTGGCCGCCTGCCAGCACCAGGCCGGTGATGTCGTGCGCTGCGATCATGGGTGGGGCAGGGCGATCATCCGCCGATGTAGCTCATCTCAATGCGCCGCTTGGCCTGGCTTGATTCCGGCGGCAGGCTGGCGCGCAGTTCGGAGTAGCGGTCGCTGCGGCCCTGCCAGATGGCACCCAGCGCGCTGGCCAGGTCTTCGTCGCTGGCGCCCGTGCGCAGCAGGCTGCGCAGGTCGTAGCCCTTGTCGGCAAACAGGCACAGGTACAGGCGCCCCTCGGTCGAGAGGCGGGCGCGGTTGCAGTCGCCGCAAAAGGCCTGGGTCACGCTGCTGATGACGCCCACCTCGCCCAGTGCGGGGTCGTGCTGCCCTTGGGTGTTGGCATAGCCCCAGCGTTCGGCGGTTTCGCCCGGTGCGCTGGCTTGCAGCGGCACCAGCGGCAGCTCAGCGCGCAGGCGGGCGATGACTTCGCGCGAGGGCAGCACCTCGTCCATGCGCCAGCCGTTGGTGGCGCCCACATCCATGTATTCGATGAAGCGCAGGATGACGCCGGTGCCCCTGAAGTGCCGTGCCATGGGCAGGATTTCATGTTCGTTGGTGCCGCGCTTGACCACCATGTTCACCTTGACCGGGTGCAGGCCCGCATCGCGTGCGGCGGCAATGCCCTCCAGCACCTCGGCGACCGGAAAGTCCACATCGTTCATGCGCCGGAACACGGCGTCGTCCAGCCCGTCCAGGCTGACGGTCACGCGCTGCAGGCCCGCTTCGCGCAGCGCCCCAGCCTTGCGCGCCAGCAAGGAGCCGTTGGTGGTGAGGGTGATCTCGGGTGGCTGCCCCTCCACCGTGCGCAGGGCAGCCAGCTGGGCGATCAGCGCTTCGATGTTGCGGCGCAGCAGCGGCTCGCCGCCCGTGAGCCTGATCTTGCGCACGCCATGGCGCAGAAAGATGGCTGCCAGGCGCGTGATTTCTTCAAAGCTCAGCAGGTCGCTGTGTGGCAGGTAGGGGTAGTCCTTGCCGAACACTTCCTTGGGCATGCAGTAGTTGCAGCGGAAATTGCAGCGGTCGGTCACGCTGATGCGCAGGTCGCGCAGCGGGCGGCCCAGGGTGTCAGACAGCAGGCCGGTGGCAGCAATGGGCGCTGCCGGCACCCGCGCCGCCAGCGCTGCGCTGCGCTGATCCACCAGAGGAATGACGCGTTCAGACATGGCACGATTGTGCCGTAACTGTCCATTGGGGGCAGACGCGGTGCCGGTGTTTCCGGAGTTGCGCCAGGCGGTGGTTTGGGTTTGATTTGAATCAACCAAATCACAGAGATTTTGGGTGCACAATGGGCAACTTTGTCAATGGGAGGCATCTATGATGACTATTGATAACCGCGTTGCCGATGTCTTTTCCCGCCGGATGGCGATCCAGTCCGTGGCGGCCCTGTTGCTGGGTTCCACAGTGGGGGTGGCTCAAGCCCAGTTGCCAATGTCCACGGCATTCAACCGCGCTGCGCGCAACCGAATCTTGTCGCAGCGCCTGGCCAAGACCTATTGCCAGCTCCTGCTGGGAGTGTTGCCCGAGTTTTCGGCCAAAACATTGGCCGATGTGCGCCAACAGGTGCGCACGGGATTTGACGAACTGGCCAAGACATCGATGCCTCCCGAGCTGGCCAGCCGTGTGGCAGACCTCAAAAAACTGGCCGACGCTGCAGATGCCTTGCTGGTGTTTCCGCCCACGCGCGAAGCCGTTTCTGCCGTCGCACAGCAGGCAGAAAAGGTCATGGCTGCGTCACAATCCACTGCCGAGGCTTTTGAAAAGATTGCCAAGGTGGGCTCGGCCAAACTGATCAACCTCGCAGGTCGTCAGCGGGCGGTGTCGCAGCGCATTGCACTGGACTACTTCCTGATCGCCGCCAAGCTAGATGGCAAGGGTTTGCAGGAGCAGATGAAAGCCGACATGGCGGAGGTGCGCAAGGGTCTGGAAACGCTGGCGGCCGCGCCCGTCAGCACCCCGGCTATCCGTAATGAACTGGAACTGGGGCGGGCGCAATGGCTCTTTTTTGAAGCTGCCATGCAGCGCGCACCGGATGGCAAGGGCATGGAAACAGTTGCAACCACCAGCGAGCGGCTTGCGGAGGTTCTCGACAAGCTGACCGATCTTTACGACGGGGCGTTGAAGGAAGTGCTGGGCTGAGAACCCTTTTTGGGGCTGCCTAGGGCGTGTCATCATTCAATTCCCCCACGCGCTGGCCCCGCAATGCGGATGGATGCGCGAAGGGTGGCGCAGCCCATGGTTATCCATGGGCAAGCCGCCCGACAAAGCAGACGCCGCATTGCGGGGCCAGCCCGAAGGGAAAGCCAGCCAGGCCGCGCATTGTGTCGTTGCCCTTCGCTTGTGCAGCGGGGCTGCACGGCACTCAGGGCGCCTAGCACTGCACGGCCTGGCTGGCTTTCGCGTGGGGGAATTGAATGATGACACGCCCTAATTGTGCCTGCGAGGCCAGCGGTGTGTGCAAAGGCGTTGTAAAGCCTTGCACTCACTGCAGCATGAAGGTCTGGTATTCCAGCCGGTTGAGCCTGCGTGTGAGCAACGCCAGCCCTACGCCCAGCGTCAGCAGGGTGGCCAGTGCGAAGCCGTAGCCATACAGGGCCGCACCGTAGGCCAGGGTCCAGCCGGTGAGCAGTACGTTGAGCAGCACAAACAGCACGCACAGCAGCAGCACGGTGCGGCGCTGATCCAGGTAGAAGAACACGTTGAGCACGGCCATCAGGCCCACCTGCAGGCCCGCGCCGATCACCTGCACCTGCAGCAGCGGCAGGTACAGGCGCGAGATGCCCAGCGCGTCCAGCAGCACCGGCCCGGCCACAAAGGTGACGAGCACCGCCAGGGTCTGGATCTTGGCGATCTCGCCCAGGCCCTGCTGGATCGAATACACCATTTCGTCGCGCATGGTCTCGATGTATTCGAGCGAGCCGCCGCCGCGCACCGCGTCGTAGAACTTGTCGTAGAACTCGACGAAATCCGTCTCGATGCGCACCAGGAACACCGCCATGCCGGGGATGATGGACAGGTAGGACAGGAACACCGGCAGGTCGTAGATGATGGACGCGCGCAGGCTGCCGATGATGGCGTCCGACGTGGGCGGGAAGTACCAGAACATGAACTTGTCGATCCACACGCCCAGGTTGTAGAGCAGCCCAATGGCCATGAGCGTGGGGTACAGCATGGCGCGGCGCGCAAAATCGAAAGCGATGATGGGGCCTGCGGGGTTGAACTCGCGCACCACCAGCAGCCACATGCCTACCAGCAGCACGTAGTTGCCCAGCACAAAGCCGCCCAGCAGCCCCTCCAGGCCCCAGGGGCGCATCAGCAGCGCGCTCACCACGATGAGCCCGTAGGACACACCAAACAGCAGCACGATGGCCTTGTAGCGCTTCATGCCCGACAGAAGCACTGTCAGCACCCACACGCCGCACAGGAGGGCAAAGCCCGCCAGCATCAGCAGCCGGTACACCAGCCCCAGGCCCGGCAGCGCGATGAACAGCGCCGCCGTGCCCAGCACGCAGGCCCCCAGCAGCACCAGCACCAGCAGGCCGTGCAGGTTGGGCAGCACCATGTCCTTGCGCTTTTCAAACAGCCGGTCGGAGATGAAGCGCGTGAACGCCAGCTGCACCAGGCCGGTGTAGATCAGGCTGCAGGCCACCAGGTAGGTCACCGATGTCTGGAACTGCGTCACCAGCACCCCCGGCACCACCACGCTGGCGCTGAAGATACCGACCAGCAGGATGCCCACGATGGACAGCACCCAGGGCCCGGAACCGATGACGCTGGCGTAGGCATAGGCCTGCACCAGGCCCAGCAGCGTGTCCTTGCGCAGCATGCGCCGCAGCTCAAAGCCAATGCCTGCCATCAGCGGGCTCCCTCGGTGCGCGCCAGCGCGGCCTCGTACACGGTGCGGTAGCGGTCGAACATCATGGTGTCGGTGTAATAGCGCTCCACACGCGCAATGGCGGCCTGGCTGGCGGTCTGCCAGGCAACAGGGTCCTTGAGCAGGGCGAGCGAGGCATCGGCCAGTTGCTGCGGGTCGGCAATCGGCACGATGCGGCCTGACGCGCCCAGTGCGCGGTCGTCCTCGTCCAGGCCTTCGACCAACTGGCGGCAGGAGCCCACGTCGGTGGACACGGCGGGCACGCCCGCGGCATAACCTTCGAGCAGCACCAGGGGCAGCGCCTCGCTGATGGACGAGAGCACCACCAGGCCGATGCGCGGCATGAGGTCTTCCACGCGCTGGAAGCCCAGGAACTTGACATGCTCCTGCAGCCCCAGGCTGCGCACCAGGTTCTCGCATTCCTGGGCGTAGGCGGGGTCTTCGTCGGCCGGGCCCGCAATCCAGCCCTCGGCCTGGGGCAGTTGGTTCACCACGCGGCGCATGGCACGCACAAAGGTCTTGATGTCCTTGATGGGAACCACGCGCCCGATCAGGCACAGCACGGGCGGAGGCTCTGCGGGGCGCTGGCTGCGCAGCGGCGCAAAGCGCGCCAGCGCAATGCCGTTGGGGATGTTGAAGCTGCGTTCGGGCAATGCGCCGTCGGCCACCTGGCGCAGGCGGTTGGCCTCGTAGAGCGCGATGATGGGGTCGGCCGACGCGTAGCAGTAGCGGCCCAGCCATTCGAAGAAATGGATCCACATCTGGCGGAAGAACGACAGTTCGGTCGGGTCGCGCTGGAAGATGTTGCGGTTGTCGCGGATCCACTCGCTCTTGAACAGGTCGATCTTGCGCTCCTTGGTGTAGATGCCATGTTCAGACAGGATCAGCGGCGTTCCGCGCGTCTGCTCCAGCAGCGCGCCCAGAAAGCCCGCGTAGCCCGTGGACGCGCAGTGCACCGCGCGCACCGGAATCAGGCCCTGCGCCACGCGCGCCAGCAGCCACAGGGGCTGGAACATGATGCGCACCGTCCAGAAGTAGTCCACAAACGACGGGTCGGTGCAGTGCTTGCGGTACACATCGCACAGCAGGTTCCAGGCGCGTTCGCTGTAAAGGAAATCCTCCAGGTGCATGCTGCCGCCAGGCAGCATGGCGCGCACCACCTGCTGGAACAGGGCCATGGCCTGCGGGCTGTCGGTACCGGTACGTTCCACGGCGGCAATGAGCTGCTCCACCTGGTCGAACGCATGGGCATGGCCCTTGCGCGGCGCGGGCTGGAAGTCGGCGTTCAGGTGCTCGTAGAGGAAATGCTCCTCGAAGTGCACCACGTTGTCCGGCAACTGGTACTTGAAGGCGCCGTAGTCGGCACGGCGGCTGCCCAGGAACACCAGCGCAAAGCGGTACTGCGGATAGGCGCGCAGGATCTGGTTGATCCAGCTCGACACCCCGCCGCTCACGTAGGGGAAGGTGCCTTCGAGCACCAGGGCAATGTCGGCCTGCGCCGCCTTGGGGTGCGGCGTGGTCATGGGGCGCTCCAGTATTCGATCACGGGGCGCAGGCGCGGCAGGGCATCCCACGGGCCCAGGGCCTGCACCAGGGCTCGGGCCTGGGTGTAGTCGCCGCGCTCGAAGCACAGTTGCGCCTGGTAGGGCAGCACCCGCGTGGCGGGCAGGCCCAGGCGGCTGGCCTGTTCGTATGCGGCCTGCGCATCCTGCGGGTGGCCCAGCGCGTGCAGCAGGCGGCCTCGGCGCAGGTGCAGCGGCGCGTTATCGGGCTGGGCCTGCAGCACGGCCTCGCCATGGCGCAGCGACTCGCGGATGGCGTGCTCGCGCAGGTCGCCCTGCACCAGTTCCTGATACACCAGTTCCCAGTACAGGTCGGACAGGCGCCGCTGGGATTCGAGCACCGCACTGGCCGTGGACTGCTCCTGGGGCGCCTGCAGCACCGTCAGCTCCTGGTCGATGGCCAGGTTGATGCGTTTTTCCAGCGAATCGAGCATGCCGTAGGCCAGCAGGCGCAGGTCTTCGCTGGGGTCGCTGAGCACCGAGCGCAGCAGGGGCGATGCAGTGCGGCCCGACACATACTGCAGGGCCACCATGGCGCGCATGCGCGCCTGGATGGGGGCGCCGCTGTTGCCCAGGAACGAGCGCAAGCCCGCATGGCGGAAATTGCCCTGGCGGTGCTGGTGCAGGTCAAATTCAGGCAACTGCACGGATTCAAAATCCGTCCCCACATGGGTGCGGCCCAGGTAGTGCAACGACAGCGCGGCCGCCACCACGCCCAGGAAACCGGCCACCGGCACGGCATAGCTGCAAGCCACGATCAGCAGCAGCGCTGGCACGCGCGGGCGCGCGCGCTCGCTGGGCAGCAGCGGCAGCAGGAACAGCGCCAGCAGTGCGCAGGCCACGGCGTGCAGCAGCAGGTAGCTTGCCAGCGCATGGTCCGAATGGCCCTGCAGCAGCGGGCCGCTCCAGGCGCCCACCTCCAGCAGCAGGGCCGACAATCCGAGCTTGGGATTAAGCATGAGCCATTGCGTGCAGGCGTTGCAGCGTGGTCACGGGGGACTGTGCGTCCAGCGGCATGACCTGCGGAAAGATACCGGCCTGTGCCATGCCCTGGCCGCTTTTCTGCTGAAGCCAGGTTTCCAGGCGTGCGATGTAGCCCTCGGCCGTGGCCGCATTGCCCAGGGGCATGAGGATGGCCAGCAAGGTGCGCTGCGCGCCAGGGATTTCCCAGATTTCGTCCAATTCGCGCTTGAAGCGGTGGATCTGGGCAGGCACGTCCTGTTCCACGGCGCGGGGCAGGCATTCCAGCACCACCACGATGCTGCTGACCTGTGTGCTTTGCTGCATGTGGGCCAGGCGCTGAGCCTCAAAGGCGAAGGCCGGCGGGCAATCGGGCAATTGCGCCATGATGGGCTGTGCCAGGGCCTGCATGGACAGCCCGTCGGTGTAGTACCCGAGCAGCAGGTTGATGGTTTGCAGGTTTTCCGTCTGCAAGGCAAAAAACGGCATTTCGGTGATGGCCAGCAGCCCATAGACCTCGCCTGCCAGGTCGAGCAGCGGCGCCACCGCAAGGTAATGCGAGGTCTGCCCGCCCGCCAGTGCCTGGCTGATGTGGCACAGCCGGTGCGTTTCCAGGGCCTGGCGCACCAGCGGGTCTTGTGCAAGCAGGGGGGGCGGGCTGCCCAACGCGGCCAGGCACCGGGCATCGGCAAGGTCTTCGTGGACGGCGTAAACACCTGCGGATTCCAGCTGGCAATACTGGGCCAGCAGGCGCAGCAGCGCCTGGGCGCCGGTTGCACTGTTGGAGCCTTCGGCGCCCAGGGCCTGCAGCGTGGCCAGAGCGTCGCGCATGGACATGGGGCGGCCGATCAGTTCCTGCTCCAGCCTGTCGTGCGACAGGCGCAGCAGGTAGTGCTGGCGCACCAGGTGTTCCAGCCGCTGGTCCAGGTACAGCTGCAGGGTTTCGCTGCGCCGGGCCCGGGCCTGCCACAGGCTGGAGAATTCACCCACGACCATCACCAGGATCAGGCCGCCCAGGAAGTGGATTTGTGGAAACTGATCCCAATGCCCGATGTTCAAGGCCAGCCACCCCAGCAGCAATACGGCTGCACCGCCCAGCCCGGACAAGGGGCCGTAGCGCAGTGCCAGCACGACCGGCGCCAGCCAGGCCCAGGGAAATGCGGAGAGTGTCCACAGCGGATCTTGTGGGCTCCACGCCAGGCCCAGCGCCATGGCGATGAGCGGCAGCAGCAGTGTTTCTGCGGCAAGCACTGCAGGGCGCTGCCGCGTCTGCGTGAGCTTGCCCAGCAGGTGCAGGGGCCACAGCTTGCGCATGGGGGCCTCTGGCACGGAGCGCTTGCCCGAAGCGTCCTCGGGTGGAAGGATGGAGTCCTGCATGCGGTTGGTGGAGGGATCAGCGGGTACCCGCAAGGCCGGCATCGATCAGGTCGCGGATGAGCTTGTGCGCCACGGCGGACAGGGCTTCGCGGCTCCAGCCGCTCTTGCCGCCCGAGCCGCTCCAGAGTATCTCGCCCGTGGCCACGTCGATGATCTGCAGCGTCACCCCGGCTGCGGGTTCGCCGTCCACGCCCACCTTGTAGCGCCACTCTTCCACAGTGCCGGTCAGTGCGTAGCGCACTTTCTGGCTGCGTGCCCATTCAAGGGCCTGCTGGCGCCGGCTGGCGTCGGCTGCGTCGAACAAGGCCTCTTGCTCGGTGTTGGCGGGCGCTGGCTGCACCTTGCCCGCACGGGCCAGCAGCAGCGACTGGGCGATGGCCTGCGCCCGGCTGCCGGCCATGGGGGTTTCGGTGTGGTTGGCAAAGGGCAGCACGGTCCAGGTGGCCTGGGGTTCCAGCGCGGGGGCATGGCCCCGGTCGAGCGAGGAGCAGGCGCCCAGCAGCAGCGCCGTGCCGAGCAGGGCGCAGGCAGGCCAGAACCGAAGGGTGCGGAGGCGTTGGAGCAGGGTCATGGGGGGATTCCTGTGAGTCAAGGTTCAAAAATGGAGGCGGTAGCGCAGCTGCAGCTCACGGCTGCGGTCTTGCGATTGGGGGCCGGATTTGCCCAGGCCCCAGGTCATGCTGAAATGGTCTGCGCCCAGCACGCTGCCGGCCACACCCAGGCGGATGCCGTAACCTGGCCCCAGGCGTGTGTGCCAGGTGCGGCTGATGCTGGCGTACGGCTGCAGGGTGCGCGTGTAGTCCTGCTCCAGCCGCATGTTGCTGGCCACTTCGATGCCGTAGAAGCCAAAGCTGCGCGGCACAAAGGTGCGCGGCCCCTCCAGGACGCCGGGGGGCAGGAAGTCCAGCGTGGGCCAGGCCTGGGCCTGGGTGTCGATGCTGTAGACGTTGTCGGAGCCAAAAGCGCTGAACTCCAACTGGGGCAGATCCAGCCGGTAGGTGTGGGTGTAGCGCAGGCTGGCATGGCGGCCGCTGCCCAGGCGCTGGCCCGTCTGCAGCCGGTATTCCTCTGCCTGGTAGTTGAGCAGCACGCTGTCCAGGCGTGAGAACTGGTAACGCAGGCCCACCCCTGCCTGGTCTTTCATGCCTGCCAGGCGCATGGCCAGGCTTTCTTCGCTGGGCAGGTGCTGGCCCAGCTCGGCCAGCAGGGTCAGGCGGCTGTCCAGACGCTGCTCGTGCGTGAGCTGCCAGGCGCCGGTATTGCGCCAGCCTTCGCGCCGCCACAGCCCGAGCCGCGTCTCGGCATCGCGCGCTGTCCAGCGCAGGCGCAGCCCCCACAGCCGCTCGTGCGGTGGCTGGTACACCACCCGCGTGTCGGTGGACTGGCGGCGGATGCTGTTCCACTCCACATCCAGCCGCAGCGGAATGGACAAGGCCAGGTGCACGATGGCACCGGCCTGTGTTTCGTCCATGCCTGAAAGATCCTGCCACTTGGCCGTGGTCTCGGCGTGGTCGCTGAATGCCAGGAGCGACTCGCTCAGTTGCAGGTGCACGGTTGCGTCGTCGTGCTGTGCGTGCTGGGCGTCAAAGGCTGCGCTTTGCGCCGCGCGCAGGTCGCCCACGGCGCGTGCCGCGTTCACGCGGTCGTAGCGCGGCAGCCGCTCGTCAAAGGCCTGCAGCAGTTCGCCCGATGCCAGGCGGTCGTCTTCGGCCAGCGCCATGGTGATGTCGGCCCACAGCGGGCGGTGGGTGCGCGTGCTGCGGCCTCGGGCGTACTGGTGCCATAGGAAGCGCCGCTCGGCCTGGTATTCCCCCTGGTCCTGCAACCAGCCGATGGCGGTCTCTGCCGCTGCGTTGGAGAGCTGGCCCTGGCTGTCCAGGTCCAGGCGCAGCAGTTCGCGCAGCACGGCGTAGGCCGGGTCGCCGGGGTTTTGCGTGATCTGCAGGCGAGCGCGCGCCACGCGCCGCGTGGCGTCCAGGCCTTGTTCCGTCAGCCACTGTGCGCGTACCTGCCCATGGCTGCGGGGCGCTCCCCCCTGCGGGGCCTGGGCAAGCTGGCGCCACTGTTGGCGCAGCAGGTGCCGGCGCAGCTCCCACGCGCGGTCGAACTGTTGGTTCTGGTCCAGCGCGTCGGCGTAGTTCATCATCCACAGGAAATCGTCCTGCCGCGCCTGCAGCTGGGGGGTGAGGTAGCGCTCCAGCGCCACCTGCGGTTGCGACAGGGCCTGGTAGCTCGATGCGAGGGCATCGTGCACGGCGGCCTGGCGGCTCCAGGCGACCTCGTGCCGGGCCAGTAGTTCGCGCAGGGCAGCGGCGTCGTTGCTGTCGATCAGCAGCCACAACAGGGCGGACTGCATGTCTGCAGAGTCGGGGCTGGCTGCCAGGCCGGCTTGCAGGTGCTCGCGCGCCAGCGCCAGGCGCCCGGCATTCTGGTGGTGCGAGCCCATGAGCCGCAGGTATTCGGGCATGCGCCAAAGCTTGCGCAGCGAGCGGCGGGCGGCATCGGGGGCCGGGTCGAGCAGGGACAGCACGCGGTCGAACGGCGCCCATTCCCCACGGCCTGAGTAGAGCGTGAGGGCCTGGATCAGATGGCGCGGCTGGTCATGGCGCTCCCAGGCGCGCAAGGCCACCTGGGCCGCTTCCAGCGGGTGGTCTGGCAGCAGTTGGCGGATCAGTGCGTCCAGGTCTTCCACCGGGGCGTCGGGGCTGCGGGCAAGCTGGCGGTAGGCTGTGAGGGCCAGCGTGCGGCGCTGGCGGCTTTCGGCAATCTGTCCTGTCAGGCGCCAGAATTCGGAGGCGTTGCCTTCGGCGGGCAGATGTTGCTGCGCGGCCTCCATCCAGGCCAGGCCCTCGTCGGGGCGGCCTTGCATCAGGGCCAGCACGGCGGCGGGTACGGCCCGTGCCGGGGTGGCCTGTGCGGGGTCGGCCAGCAGGGTGCGCCAGGCTTGTAGGGCGGTGTCCGGTTGGCCTGCACGCTCGGCCAGCCAGGCCAGCAGTTCCAGGGCTTCGGGGCTGCGTGCGTGCTGCTGCAGGTAGGTGAGCGCCGGGCCGGGGTCGCCCAGGCGCTCGTGGGCCGCTACCAGTTCCCGGATGAGCACCATGTCACCAGGCTTGCGGCGCAGTTGGTAGTGCAGCGCTTCGACCAGCGCGGCGTCTTCAAACAGGCCTGGCGCCAGGCGCAGCACAGCCTGCCAGGCTTCGTCGCGCTGGGTCTGGCGCGCGATCGCCAGCCATTGCTCAAGCGCCTGGGCCGGGCGTTCGGTCCATTCGGACACGCGTGCCAGGCGCTCGCGCCAGACCAGGCTGCCGGGTTGGGCGCGCACAGCGGCCTGGGCCACGGCCCAGGCGTCCTCGGGTTTGCCGTTTTCGAGGAACACTTCGTAGCCCAGCGCATAGACCTTGTCGTCGAATGGCAGTTCAGGGGTTTTGGGCGAGGGTTTGGCTTGCACCGGCCATGCCACTGTCTGCATGCCCTGCATGCCCGATTGCAGCAGGCTTGCGCCGTCGTCATACCGGGCCGTGGCGGGCGCGGGCTCTGGGGGGGCCTCGCCGGGCCAGGCACGCAGCAGCGACAGGCGCAGCAGGCGGCGCGCATAGCGGTCGGCCAGGTCGGGGCGTCCGGCGGCGCGTGCAATCTCGATGAGCAGGACCAGGGTGTCCGGGTCGTCTTCCAAGGGGCCGATGCTGCGCTCGGCCAGGGCCAGTGCCCCCGCAGGGTCGTTGCCAGCGCGCAGGGTGCGCAGGGCTTCGTGAAAGTAGTGCTTGGCCTGCGCTGCATTGCTGCTGGTGCTGCGTGCCAGCAGGTACAGCTCTGCGCTGCCCGCGTAGTCGCCTGCCGCCAGCGCTTCGCGCGCCGCGGCCTCGTAGGATTCGGTGCTGCCCTGGGTCTGGGGCTGTGCCAGGGCCCACTGCTGCTCCAGCTCCTTGCGCAAGGTCTTGTCGCCGAACTGGGTGGCCATGGCCATGATTCTGCGCTGGCGGTCCTGGGGCCATTGCTCGGCGGCCAGCGTGCGCAGCAGGGCGCGCAGCTCCAGCAGTTGCGCCTGGCGTGCGTTCTGGCGCTCTTCGGGGGTGCGCAGGTACTGCGTGTGCTGCAGTTCCCACAAGGCCCACAGGGCGTCGCGGTGGATGTCCGGGTTGCGGGAGGCCAGCGCTGGCTCCAGCGTGTTTCGTGCCTGGGCCATTTCACCGTGCAGGATTTGCTGGCGCGCCAGCAGCAGGCGCAGGCCGGGGTTTTCCGGGTCGCTGCGCAGCAGGTTGTGCAGGTAGGCTGCAGACAGCGGGCTTGCCGCTGTTTCGGCCAGGCGGCGCTCCAGGGCCTGGCGCGGGTACAGCAGCCACAAGCCGCCAGCGACCATGCAGGTCAGCATGGCGATCAGCCAGTCGGGGGCCAGCACCGGGCGGTCAGGGCGCTGGGCAGAGTATCTGGATACGCGCTGTGACATCGTTGAGGCGGTAGTGGCGGATGTCCGTCCGGGCCGGGGTACGGCCGGACTGGGAGGGCAGGGGGCGCTGGTGGGCGCGCACCTGGCATTCTGGGCGCAGGCGCAGGCTGAATTCCAGCGGTACATGGCCTTGCAACTGGAACTCGCCCCCTTGGGGCTGCATGGCCCAGTGGGTGATGCGGGCGTTGGCTTCGTGCAGTGCCGGGCCGTCGGCTGCGGGGCTTTCAGCGGTGCGCAGCCAGGCCTGGGATCCGGTCAGGTGGACGTAGGTGCCTTCGGGGCCTTCGCTCCAGCCGGCAACACCCTGGCTGGGCCCCGGTTGCGCAAGCCCTAGAGCGGCGGGCAAGCGCAGCGTGCGCAGGGCGCCGCTGCCGCGCACGCGCCAGCCGTCGCCTTCGCGTGCCAGGGCCAGGCCATGGAAGTCCTGCACCTTGGCAATGAATTCCGATGTGAACACCGGGTGCAGCGGTTGTGCCAGCGCCCAGCCGTAGACCTTGTGCAGCGCCTTGAGCCCTGCGGGCTTGCTGGCCGAATAGACGTGGTAATAAATGCCCACAGGCTTGATGCGCCGCGGGGTGCCGGTCAGCTCGAAGGTTTCGATGGCGCGCTCGAAGCCGTAGAACGGGCCTTTCCAGAGATTGGTGTAGATGTTCTCGTTGGTGATGGGCGCATACACCTGCAGGTGCCCGCTCTTGCGGATGCCCAGTGGCCCGATGGCCGTGAGCGATGGGTTGGCCCGCGTGATGAAGGTGTCTCCGCCGTTGATGTTGAGCAGCCCGGCTTCCTCGGTGATGCGCAGCGCGTCGGCGCCGGGCGCCGTGTCGCCCGACCATTGCAGGATGCGTACGGGCTTGCCAGGGGGCGCCAGGTGCTCGCGGATGTAGGCGGCCGATCCGGTGATCTCGCGTTGCAGGTCGAACTGGTAATTGGGCACGGGCAACTGGTAGGCGGCTTCGCCGTCTTCCTTGAACACGCCGTGGCGTACCGAGCGGTCCCACAGGAAGGGGTGGGAGTAGGTGTGGCTGGCCACCTCGATGTGGGGCAGCCGGAACATGGCCTTGGCTGTGGCCTGCAACTGCGGGCTTTGCTTGGGGTACAGGCCATGGGGGGCCACTTCGGCCTCGATGACCGACATGGTCTGTGGAATGCGGTAGCGCATGAACACGTCGCGCAGCAGCACCTCGGCCGCCAGCGGGCTGCCGGGCAGTTCGGCCAGCGAGGGGAATCCATCGCCGTCCACATGCGCCAGCAGCAGGCGGCGGCCGTTTTCGGTGGTGGTGTCGGGGACGGGGATGGGCGGCAGCCGCAGGGCCTGCGCGAGGAAGGCGAAGGGGTCTATGACCCAGCGGTACTGGTCGGAACCCGGAATCTCCACATAGGTGTAGGGTTCCAGGATGTACCCGCCCCAGGGCATGAGTGCGCCGGGTACGTAGGTTTGGCCGCGGCCATCGCGCACCCGTACCAGAACCTGTGCTGTGGCGGTGGCGGCGGGTGCCAGGCGCGGCATTTCATGCGATGGGCCGGGCAAAGGCGCCGTGGTTTCCAGCCCCAGCATGGCGTGGCGGGTGTCCGCGTGCAGCGGGGGCTGGGGTTCCTGGTCGGTCATCAAGCCCCAGCGCTGCGCAAGCGTGCGCGGCAGCGGCATTGGGAAACTGCCTACCAGGGCCATGGGCATGCCGTGGTCCAGGCGTGCCAGCAGCCATTGTTCCAGCGCGCGGAAGCGTGTCTCCGGCAGGTAGCCCGAAAAGCTCAGCACAATGCCAGCGTAGCGGTCGGGAAAAATAGGTTCGGGCAGCGGCTGCTGGGCGTCGGCGTAGTCCACCGTGTAGCCCAGGTGGTTGAGCGGCATTTGCAAAAAGCGGTGTGCGTCCGAGTAATTGAGCGCTGGGGACTCGGCGGCGTTGTACACCACCAGAATGCGCCGCGCCACTGGCTCGATGCGTCCCACGCCTACGCTGGACAGGTCGGCATCGCTGACCCAGGGCGTGAACCCGTCGGCCAGGATTTTCTGGGCCGTAGCGCGCGCCAGTGCCCGGTCATGCGGCGGCACATAGTCGATCACCAGCACTGGCAGGCCTTGGCGCTCGCGCACCTGCAGCAACTGGCCGCGCAGCCAGGCGCGGTCGGCCTCGGGGACTTCTTCGTAGCGGCGCTGTGCGGCGTTCCAGCGCCGGTAGAGGGACTCGGCCGCCACCATCTCGACCATGCCCTGCAGTTGCGGCACGATCTCGAAGCCCCGGTTCAGGATGAGCCGGATGCCGGGAAAGCGCTGGTGCAGTGCGCGCACGAGCTGCACCAGCCCCTGTTGCTGCGCCTGTTCGTCAAAGCGCTCGGCCAGCCGGTACGAATCCAGCGTATCCAGAAAAAAGCCCCGAAAGCCTTGCGCCCACAATGGCGCAATCACCCGCGCGGCAAAAAAATCGGCCCAGCCGGGGGCGGCCTGGTCGATGATTTCAGATCCCCAGGCGCTGTTGCGCCCGATCTTCCAGGTGGATGGAATGTCGGCGAAATAGGCCCGCGAAGGCTGCACCTCGGTCACCGAGGCATAGGCATAGAATCGCGTGCCTTCCCAGGCGGGCAGCGCTTGCTGGCGGTGATGGTCCGGATCGACCACCACGACATCAAACGCGCGAAAGTCCGCCAGGCCGGCGCGTTCGCCGTAGTAGAGCGCGACCGCAGGTTCGGCCCGTGCTGCCAGGGGCAGGCACAGGCAGGCCGCCAGCCACAAGGGCCAGCGGCGCAAGACAAGAAAGCACAATGCCCGCAGCATGCCAGAGTGTCTCTGCACGGTCGAATAAAAAGCAAGAAGGGAAGGGGAGGAACCGAAGGCTCTTGCGGAATGGATCCGCATGATCTGTTGGACATTTGCGGGAGTTCGCTGCCGCAAATTTGTTTCCAGACGTCACATAACTTTTTGATTTTAGACAAACGGCTATAGTTTGTGTAAATCTTTGAAATGTTCATTATTGTTTGTTTTGATGGAGAGGCTGCATGATTCTGGTCACTGGCGGCGCGGGCTTTATTGGTTCCCACACCTGCGTGGCGCTGGCGCAGGCGGGCATGCCTTGCCTGGTGCTGGACAACTTCTGCAACAGCCGTCCCGATGTGCTGGAGCGCGTCGGGCGCATCACCGGCCAGGTGCCTGCGCATGTGCAGGGCGATGTGCGCGACGCGGCCCTGCTGGACGATCTGTTTGCGCGCCACCCCATCCAGGCGGTGATCCACTTCGCGGCGCTCAAGGCCGTGGGCGAGTCGGTGCGCGAGCCGCTGCGCTACTACGACAACAACGTGGCGGGCACGGTCTCGCTCCTGCAGGCCATGCAGCGCGCCGGGGTGCGCACGCTGGTGTTTTCCTCGTCGGCCACGGTGTATGGCGACCCGGCACAGCTGCCCATCCGCGAGGACTTCCCGCTCAGCGCCACCAACCCCTACGGCTGGACCAAGCTCATGATGGAGCAGGTGCTGGCCGACCTGGACGCCTCCGAGCCCGGCCAGTGGCGGCTGGCGCGGCTGCGCTACTTCAACCCCGTGGGTGCGCACGAAAGCGGCCTCATCGGCGAAGACCCGCAGGGCATTCCCAACAACCTGTTGCCCTACGTGGCGCAGGTGGCGGTGGGCCAGCGCGAGCGCCTGAGCGTCTATGGCGACGATTACCCCACGTCCGACGGCACCGGGGTGCGCGACTACATCCACGTGTGTGATCTGGCCGAAGGCCATGTGGCCGCGCTGCGCGCCCTGCAGCAGCGCCCCGGCCTGCTGACGGTGAACCTGGGCACGGGCCGCCCGGTGTCGGTGCTGGAGATGGTGCGCGCCTTCGAGCAGGCCAGCGGCCGTCCCGTGCCCTACCAGGTGGTGGCGCGCCGCCCTGGCGACGTGGCGGCCTGCTGGGCCGACCCCACGCTGGCGCAGGAGCTGCTGGGCTGGCGTGCACAGCACGGCGTGCAGCGCATGTGCGAGGACGCCTGGCGCTGGCAGAGCGGCGAGGCGCGCAGGCTGGCGGGCGGCGCCCTCTGATCTTCTTCCCCCCGTGGTATCTTGCGGGCCTTCTTCTTCCATTTTTCAAGAGCCAGCGCATGCTTGCCAAACGCATCATTCCCTGCCTGGACGTGACCGGCGGCCGGGTCGTCAAAGGGGTCAACTTTGTGGAACTGCGCGACGCGGGCGATCCCGTGGAAATCGCCGCGCGCTACAACGCCCAGGGGGCCGACGAGCTCACCTTCCTGGACATCACCGCCACCAGCGACGACCGCGACCTGATCCTGCACATCATCGAGGCCGTGGCCAGCCAGGTGTTCATTCCGCTGACCGTGGGCGGCGGCGTGCGCACGGTGGACGATGTGCGCCGCCTGCTCAATGCGGGCGCCGACAAGACCAGCTTCAACTCCGCGGCCATCGCCAACCCCGACGTGATCAGCCAGGCATCGGCCAAGTACGGCGCGCAGTGCATCGTGGTGGCCATTGACGCCAAGCGCCGCAGCCCCGAGGAGCAGGCGCGCCTGGGTACCAACGGCCAGCCGGTGGGCGCTGGCTGGGACGTGTACAGCCACGGCGGGCGCAAGAACACCGGCCTGGATGCCGTGCAGTGGGCCACCGAGATGGCGCGGCGCGGTGCGGGCGAGATCCTGCTCACCAGCATGGACCGCGACGGCACCAAGGCGGGCTTTGACCTGGCCCTGACGCGCGCCGTGAGCGATGCGGTGGATGTGCCCGTGATTGCCTCGGGCGGTGTGGGCGATCTGGACCATCTGGCCGATGGCATCCAGATCGGCGGTGCCGATGCGGTGCTGGCGGCGAGCATCTTCCACTATGGGGAATACACGGTGGAGCAGGCCAAGCGGCACATGCGGGAGCGGGGGATTCCGGTGCGGCTGTGAGGTGTTGCTCTTGCTGAGGGCGGAGGCCGGGTCTCGCCCCGGCGGGCGAGGTACTTTTCTTTGCTTCGCCAAAGAAAAGTACCCAAAAGAAAGGCGACCCTAGTCTGCGACCCCTTCGGGGCAAACCTGCGGCGGTGCGCTTGCGGGGTGCGCCGTGGAACTCACTGCGCTGCTGCGCAGCTCCGTTCATGCATCCCCGGCGAGTCAGTTCACGAAGCATGCGCGCTCCGACGCGCATGCCACCCCGCAAGCGCCCCGCCGCAGGCGCAGCCACAAGGGGTGGGAGCCCAAACGGGCCATCGCTGCGCTCGGCCTGGCGCTGCGCGGCGCGAAGCGCCTGCGCCCCTCGGGGCCGAGCGCAGCGATGGCCCGTGGGGCTGTTCGATTCCCGGGTTCCCTTCTGGCCGTGCCGAGAAGCGCAGCGCAGGGGGTGGGCATGCGTGCCGCAGGACACGCATGCTTCGTGCTCTAGCTTGCCGTGGCTGTCCGAACGGAGCGCCGCAGGCGCGCAGTGAGTTCCACGGCACACCCTCTGCGCGAGCATCGCAGGTTGCCCCGGAGCGAAGCGCAGGGGACACGGACAGTAGGGTCGCCTTCTCTTTGGTGACTTTCTCTTGGCGAGACAAGAGAAAGTTACTGCGCCGCCGGGCGCACACCCCGGCCTACGGCTTCAGCAAAGACTCAGCGTCAACTATCAAAAAGATAGCTGCCAGCGCTTTCTACATAAGCGTTAGAGATCAAAAAAATCTCAATCCCGCGTCACCCGCAGCACTTCTTCCCGCGTGGTCACCCCGGCAGCGATCAGCCGCTCGCCATCCTCGCGCATGAGCTGCATGCCCCCCGCCAGCGCGGCGGCGCGGATGTCGGCCTCGCTGGCGCGGTTGTGCACCAGGGCGCGCAGGGGGTCGTCCACCACCAGCAGTTCGAACAGGCCGGTGCGCCCCGCGTAGCCGGTGTGGCCGCAGGCCTCGCAGCCCTTGCCGGTGCAGGCGTGGCAGACCTTGCGCACCAGGCGCTGGGCCAGCACGCCCAGCAGGGAGGAGCTGAGCAGGAAAGGCTCCACGCCCATGTCGGTCAGACGCGTGACGGCGCTGGCGGCGTCGTTGGTGTGCAGCGTGGCCAGCACCAGGTGGCCGGTGAGCGAGGCCTGGATGGCGATCTGCGCCGTCTCGAAGTCGCGGATCTCGCCGATCATGATGATGTCCGGGTCCTGGCGCAGGATGGCGCGCAGGGCCTTGGCAAACGTCAGGTCGATCTTGGGGTTGACCTGCGTCTGGCCCACGCCCGGCAGTTCGTATTCGATGGGGTCTTCCACCGTCATGATGTTGCTGCGCGCCGCGTCCAGGCGGCTCAGGGCGGCGTACAGCGTGGTCGTCTTGCCCGAGCCCGTGGGGCCGGTGACGAGCACGATGCCGTGCGGCTGTGCGATCAGGCCCGTGAAGCGCTTGAGCGTGTCGCCCTGCATGCCCACGGACTCCAGGCTCAGCTTGCTCTCGCTCTTGTCCAGCAGGCGCAGCACGGCGCGCTCGCCATGGGCGCTGGGCAGGGTGGAGACGCGCACGTCGATGGCGCGGGTGCCCAGGCGCAGGCTGATGCGGCCGTCCTGCGGCAGGCGTTTTTCGGAAAT
The DNA here is from genome assembly GCA_016192425.1 of Burkholderiales bacterium. GTDB lineage: Bacteria > Pseudomonadota > Gammaproteobacteria > Burkholderiales > Burkholderiaceae_C > Simplicispira. The sequence goes on along the minus strand of JACPUE010000014.1, from coordinate 19,287 downwards.
GTCCAGCTCGGCCATGATCTTCAGGCGCGAGATCAGCGCGGCGTGCAGCGCGCGGTTGGGCTGCACCACCTCGCGCAGCGTGCCGTCCACGCGAAAGCGCACGCTGCTGTGGCGCTCGTAGGGCTCGATGTGGATGTCGCTCGCGCCGTCGCGCGCGGCCTGCGTGAGCAGGGCGTTGAGCATGCGGATGATGGGCGCGTCGTCGGCGGCCTCCAGCAGGTCTTCCACGGCGGGCAGATCCTGCATCATGCGCGAGAGGTCGGTGCCTTCCTCGACCTCGCTGACCACCGTGGCGGCGCTCGATTCGCCCTGTGCGTAGGCGGCGCTGATGCGCTGGGCCAGGGCCGGAGCGTCCAGCACCTGCAGGTGGCGCACGGCATGCTTGCGCAGCACCTCGCCCAGCAAGGCCATGTCGGGTGCCGGGCCGTGCCAGAGCACGGGCTGCTGGCCGTCGTCCTCCAGCAGCAACTGGGCGGCGCGGGCAAAGGCGTAGGGCAGGGGGTGGCGCATGGTCACTGGGCGTTTTGTGGCGCGGCGCTGCGTTCCATGCGCAGCGCAGGCAGTACCGGCGCGCTGGGCACTGTGCCCAGCAGGGTGCTGGAGGCGGGCTGCACCTGCTGCTGCAGTGCGCGGATGGATTCGTAGCGGTCAATCATGAGCGCATCGCTCTCTGCGGCATCGCGCACCACCACGGGGCGCAGGAACACCATCAGGTTGGTCTTCTTGCGTGCGCGGTTCTCGCTGCGGAACAGGTTGCCCACCACGGGCACGTCGCCCAGCAGGGGCACCTTGTCCTCGGCCTGTGCGTAGCTGTCTTCCAGCAGGCCGCCCAGCACGATGATGCTGCCGTCCTCCACCAGCACGTTGGACTCGATGGAGCGCTTGCTGGTGGTGGGGCCGTTGGTGTCCTTGAGCGTGGCCGAGTCGATCTTGGAGACCTCCTGGTAGATCGCCATCTTGACCGTGCCGTTCTCGTTGATCTGCGGGCGCACGCGCAGCATCAGGCCCACGTCCTTGCGCTCCACGGTGGTGAAGGGGTTGACCGTGCTGCTGCCCGTGGTGTTGGCATAGGAGCCGGTGACGAAAGGCACGTTGTTGCCGATGACGATCTTGGCTTCCTCGTTGTCCAGCGTCATCAGGTTGGGGGTGGAGAGCACGTTGGCATCGCCGCTGTTTTGCAGGAAGTTGGCCAGCGCGCCCAGGTAGTACTGGCCGTTGATGCGCGGAGCCAGCGCCAGGTTCAGCCCGCCGCCCAGGCCGCCGACCGCCTTGCCGATGGCGCTGGAGTCGCCCGAGGCCAGCGCCGCGGTCACGCCCAGGATGTTGGCGCCCGAGGTGCCCGAGTTGTTGCCGATCACGCCCACGGTGCCGTCGCCTTGCTTGCCCAGCACGCTTTGCCACTGGATGCCGAACTGCGCCAGCTTGTTGGCGTTGACCTCGACGATCAGGCTTTCGACCAGCACCTGCGCGCGGCGCCCGTCGAGCTTGTCAATCACGGTGCGCAACTGCCGGTACTGCGGCTCGGGTGCGGTGATGATGAGCGAGTTGGTCGCCGGGTCGGCCTGGATCTGCCCGCCCGTGGAGGGCTGGTTGGACGTGTTCGTGCTGTTGCTGGCGCCTGCCCCCAGGCCGCTGCTGGCGGAAGTGGTGCCCAGGGAGGGCGTGGTGTTGGTGGTGGCCGTGGACGAGGAAGGGGAAGGTGCAGCGCTTGTGCTGGTGCTCCCCGCATTGGCGCTGCCCGCTGCCATGGCGGCGCGCAGCGTGGTGGCGAGCTTGGTGGCGTCGGCGTTCTTCAGGTACACCACGTGGATGTTGCCGCTGGCGGCGCTGCTGCCCGGTGCGGGCGGCTGGTCGAGCTTTTCGACCAGGGCGCGCACCTGCGCCACGCGTGCGGGGTTGGCGGCGCGCAGCACCAGGGCGTTGCTGCGCGGCTCGGCCAGCAGCGTGGTCTTGGTGCTGGTGTCGCTCTGGCCGGGTGCGGCGCCGCCGGCGGTGCCACCGGTGCCGCCCGAATCCACCAGCCGCGCCACCAGCGGCGCCAGTTCGCTGGCAATGGCGTGTTTGAGCGGGATGATCTCCACATCGCTGGCGGTGGACACATCCATGGCCGCAATGATCTTGCCCAGGCGCTGCAGGTTGTCGGCATAGTCGGTGATGACCAGCGCGTTGGTTCCGGGGCTTACGTTGATGGTGTTGTTGGGGCTGATGAGCGGGCGCAGCACGGGCACCAGGTTGGCGGCGCTTTCGTGGTTGAGGCGGTAGATCTGCGTCACGATCTGCCCGCCCGCCGGGCCGCTGGCGCCGCTCTGGGCCACGCTCACGCTGCCGCCCTGCAGCTTGGCGTCGGCCTCGGGCACCACCTTGTACAGGCCGCTGGCCTCCACCACCGTGAAGCCCTGCAGGCGCAGCGCTGCCAGAAACTGGTCAAACGCCTTGGCGGGCGGCACGGCGTGTTCGGTGACGAGGTTGATCTGCCCGCGCACGCGCGGATCGACCACCACGTTGCGCCCAGTGATGGTGGCCATGGTGCGCGCCACGGCCTCGATCTCGGCATTGGCAAAGTTCAGCGTCACCGGCTCGCCGGGGCGCACGCTGGCAGTGCCGGGCTGCAGCACGTTTTGAGCATGAATTTGGCCTGTGGCGCCCATCCATAAAGCGGCAGCAGCTATTGTTTTAATAGCAAAAGAACGTGTTGGCATGTTCAAGCAGGTCATATTAGTTATCCATTCCGCGAACGCGGCACCCGTGACGCATGAAACCGGCGCGCCCCAGGCCAGGGCCACCGTGCAAGGGCCGCCAGCATTCCCATGTACGGGCGCCGGGAGCGTCCCCCTGCCCGCAGTGCGCAGCGCTGCGAGAGCGGGGGGAAGGCGCCGAAGGCGACACAGGGGGGTGTTTCACTTCAGGTTCAACCCAGCGTGATGAGCGAGCGCGCGCCGTTGCGCCGCCCGATGATGTTGAGCAGATTGGACAGGGCGCCCTCGCGCTCGGGCGTGGCGCTGGCCTCCCCGGCAAAGCGCAGGCGCTGGCCCACCCACTGGCCGCTGCCACTGAGCTGCAGGTCGCCCTGCAGCGTTTGCAGTTGCAACGCCACCGCCTCGCCCCCTTGCAGGGTGATGCGGTAGCTGCCCATGGGCTTGAGCGTAGACAGGCGCGAAGACATGGCCAACGCGTCGAGCTGCGCGCTGCCGGCCACCATCAGGCGGCCCGCCGCCCATTCGGCCTGCAGGCCCATGGTTTGCAGCAAGAGCTGGCCTTGCGGCTGCAAGGTGTTCCAGGGGGTGCCCAGGCCGGTCAGCACGGCGGCGGGCCACTGGCTCTGGCCATCAGCCAGCGCCACGCGGGCGCCGCCCCAGTGCACACCCAGGCGCACCTGCAGCGGGGCGGGGGTGCAGCAGTCGGCCTGCAGTTCGGCACGCAGGCCGCCCCAGGCGGGGCGCAGGCGCCAGTGCAGGCGTGCGGGCAGTGCGGCGCGGTCCTGGCTGCCGGGGCCGCCGGTCAGCACCAGCTGGGCCGAGCCCGTCCATACCGTGCCGCTGGGCGCCAGCAACTGCAGTTGCTCGCCGCTGGCCTGGGCCACGGCGGCCGCCAGCCAGTGGGCGGGCGCAAAGGCCAGCAGGGCGGGCAGCGCACCGGCCAGGGCCCCGGCCAGCGCCCAGCCCCAGGGCGTGCGCGGGGCGGCGTCTGCCGTGCGTGCGGTGCGCGGCGGGCGGTGCAAAGGGGATGGACGGCTGGGCACGGTGGCGGTGCGGGTCAACGGGTGGGCAGGCTCAGCACCAGGGTGCCGTCCCAGCGCACGGGGGCTGCGGCGCCATTGCCCTGGCGCGGGCTGGCGCTGCGGGTGAGGTGGGCCTCTTGCGGCACGGCGCGGGCGTTGTTGCGGGCCTGGGCCAGCCAGGTGGCCAGGGCTTCGGCATGCACGCCCTGGAGCGTGAGCGTGGCGCGGTCGCCCGCCAGGGCCAGCTTGGCACCGGCGCCCAGGGTGGAGGTGACCGATGCCTGCAGCGCGCGCGCGGCGTCTTCCGGGCTGGTGCGGGGCTGGGCCTGCAGTTGCTGGGCTTCGGACGCCAGCGCCTGCAGGTGCTGCAACTGGGCGTCCAGTGCGGCGTGCTGGGCGCTGGCGCTGCGCAGCGTGTGCAGCGCAGGGGCCAGCAGCAGCCACCACAGCAGGGCCAGGCCCACCACGGCAGCGGCGGCGCGCACCAGGGTTTGCTCGCGCGGGGCAAGTTTGTTCCAGGCGGCTTGCAGGGAAGAAGCGGGGGATGCGGTGCGGGTCATGGGGTGCTCATTGGGCTTGCTCGCGCACGAGCAGGGTGCCGTCTTCCAGGCGCAATTGGTGGCCCGTGGCGCGTGCGCGTGCATTGGCGTCGGCCAGGTTCGCCTCGGGCAGGGGCAGGCCCTTGAGGCGCAGCTCGCCCGCGCCAAAGTCAATGGCGCTGGGCTGCGCTTGCGCAGGCAGGGCCTGGGCTGCGGCGGCGAGCAGGGCTTCCAGGTCGCGCGGCGAGAGGCCGCCCGCCGCCTGGCGCAACTGGGCCAGTTCGCGCTCCATTTGCAGCGGCGCATCGACCACGACCTTGACCTGCGGGAAGGTCTGCGTGAGCGCGTTGCGCGCTGCGGCCTGCTTGGCGGCCAGCATCTGGCGCTCTTGCCAGGCCCAGGCGTTGAGCCCGGCCAGGTGCGCCAGCAGCAGCACGGCGGCGCCCCAGCGGGCTGCGCGCCACTGGGGCGCGCGCAGCAGTTGGCCCGCCAGGCTCCCGGCCTTGCGCAGGGTGCGGGAGCGGCCGCTGCTGGCCAGGTCCATCTGGGCCAGGTCCCAGGGGCTGCGCGCGGCCAGCAGGGCACGCTCGTGTTCGGTTTGCAGTTGTGCGCTGCGGCCCAGGGCCTGTTCGGCCAGCGCCGCCACGGCGGGCTCGGCCACCAGGGGCGGGGGCGGGTCGGTGTCCAGCCCGGTGAGGGCTAGGCTGGCGGCGGCCAGGGGCAGCAGCAGCACGCCCTGGTCGGGGCCGGGCGTGGCGGCCAGCAGGGCGTCTTCGGGGCAGGTGCCCAGCACCAGCACGGCGTCGGTGGCGCCGGGGGCAAGTTCGGGCACCACGCGGGCCACGGGGCGGCCTGCGGCTTCCAGCGCCTGGAGTGCGTCGCGCAGCCAGGCGCGGTTGCAAATGGCCACCCAGGCGCTGGCGCCGGGGCGTGCGCCGGGCTCCAGCGCGAAATGCAGTTGTGCGGGGTCGTCCAGCAGGCGGTCTTCGAGCAGGCCTTCGAGTACGCTGCGCAGGCGCGGGCTTTGCGGCCCCACGCCGGGGGGCAGCGCCACGCGCTGCCAGGACAGCGCGCGCACCGGCACCAGGGCAACGATCTCGCTCGCACGCCCCACGGCGGGCAGTGTGCTGGCGGCCGCAGTGCCGTGGCGCGTGGCCTGGTGGCCGTCTGCGCTGAGCGTGTAGCGGTATTCGGTGGCGCCGCCGTTGCGTGCCAGGGGGAGGTGGAGGATCAGGGTGCTCATGGAAAAAGTTCGCGGGCCATTGTAGGGGGCGTGTGTGTCTGGCCCGCTCAGGAAATCCCCGGCACCTGCGCCCCCGTGCGTTCGCGCCATACGGTGGTGGCCTCCAGGCCCGTGCGGCGCACCAAGGAGCGCTCCTGCACCACCGTCTGGCCCATGCGCAGGCGGCCATGCACCTCGAAGTAGGAGGATGCAACACCGTGCTCGGTGCCGTTGAGTTCGATCTGGTTGCCCAGCAGTTTTTTGACATCGTCCATCGAGCGGAAATGCTGCAACTGCCGCACCGCCATGATCCTGTCGGCGCCCGCACGGTCCAGGCCGCGGATGCTGGCCATCAGCACCTCGGCCCCGGCGGTGTTGAGGTTGACGGGCTTGTGCTCTGGCAACAGCGTCACGTGCGGGGCCAGCAGTGCCAGGGTGCGTGGTGCCAGGCCCAGCCAGGCCAGTTGGTTGGGGGACTGCGGCATCAGCGGTGCGTCGGTGTTTTCGCTGCCTGGCGCCTGCGCCTGGCGCAGGGCCTGCACCAGCGTGGCCAGCTCGGCCAGGGGCAGGCCCAATTGGGCGAACAGGCGTTCGAACTGTGCGAGCGCCGCTTCGTTGACCGTGTCGCTGCTCACCAGGTTGGACAGGTTCAGGCGCGACTGCATGTCGATGATCTGGCCCGAGAGGAAGGCCTCCTCGGCGCCGCCTGCCTCGTCGATCTGCGTCACGCCGCGGTCTGCCGCCAGAAAGGTGGACAGGCGCGCTTCTTCCAGCGGCACGGCCCAGGGCTCGGCCAGGTGGTCGGCGCCGCCCGCGCGGCTGTCTTCGCTCAGGATCAGGCGCGACCAGTCGAGTGCGCCGATCAGGATCCAGGCTGCCTGGATGCGCGCGCGCTCGGCCGTCTCGACCTCGATGCTGCGCCATTGCTGCCACAGCGCTGCCGCTGCAAAGGTAGCGACCAGCGTGACGGTCAGCATGGCGGCCAGCAGGGCGGCGCCGCGCTGCCGGGGGGGTGGGGTGGGGCTCATGACTTGCCTCCGCCGCGCAGGGGGTTTGCCCAGTCGCGCACCAGTGTCCCGCCCAGGGATGCGCTGGCGGGCAGGTCCAGCTGCAGGCGCACGCCGTCGGGGATGAGCGCGCCCACGGCGTTGAGGTCGCCCGGCGGCGTGCCGGGGCTGGACAGCGGATTGCTCCAAGCGTCGCCCCGGTAATAGAACACGTGCCAGTCGCTCAGCGGCAGGATGGCCACTTCGCTGCGCCGGTCTGCGTCGCCAGGGTTGCGCGCCCACTGGGCCGCCTGCTGCCACGCCTGCAGCCAGGCACCGCGCGTGCGCAGCGGGGCGGACTGCCAGCGCAGCCACAGGTCTTGCCCCTGTACGTTGCGCCGCGCCCAGGCCACCACCAGTGCGCCTTGGCCCGCATCGACCGGGCTGCGGCGCGTCAGGCGCAGCACCTGGCCGTCCCAGTCGATGGGCACGGTGTGCGCCAGGGGCAGCAGCGCATCCAGGTCGGCGTTCCATTGCCCCAGGGCGGCCTGCAGCGTCAGCAGTTGCTCGCTGCGCTCGCGTGTCTGTGCCTGGGTGCGCACCATGCTGTCCAGCCCGCGCCAGCTCAAAATGGCCACCAGCCCCAGGATGGCAATGGCCACCAGCAGCTCGATCAGCGTGAACCCGCGTGCTTTCTGCATCAGCGTCGGCCTACGATGGTAGAGAGACGAAGCACCGGCTGGGAATCGTCGAACACCTGCGCATCCACCCGGCGGAAGGCCGGATTGGGCGTGGGGCGTACCACCAGGTTGACCAGCAGGCCCCGGCCCGCCTGGTTGCAGGGCTGCATGGTGTCGCCAATGGGCGGCATCTGGCGCGACAGGCGTGTGGCGATCAGCGCGTTCTCGGCGCAGATCTGGGCCAGCAGCACGTCGGACTGGCGCTGCGCATTGCGCACCAGCGCACTGCTGGCCTGCGAACCCGCCAGCAAGGCAATCGCCACGATGGCCAGGGCCGTGAGCACCTCCACCAGCGTGAAGCCGCGCTGCGCCTGCAGTGGCCGGGGCGTCACTGCGCAATCTCCACCGTGAAGGGGCGCAAGCCATTGGTGGACACGCGCACGCTGCGGTCGGGCCAGGAAGGGTGCGCCAGGGTGACCTGCTGCGGCCCAATCAGCGGCTCGGGGCCCAGCCACAACTCGCCAGGGCCGCGCACCTGGGTCTGTGCATCCAGCCATTGCGTGGGCAGTGCCTTGTCGGGCAGGCCGTCGAAGTGAAAACCCTGCCCATCGGTACGCCAGCGCACCGCCACACCGCTGGCGCGCGACTGTGCACGGCCCGCCTCCAGCAGCGCGGCCAGGCGCTCGCCTTCGCGCTCCAGCAGGGCGCCGCCGTTGTCGCGCAGCGCCAGGCCCACACCGGCCATGGCCAGGCCCACAATGGCCAGCACCACCAGCAGCTCCAGCAGCGTGAAGCCCCGCAGCGGCTGCGGGCGCCACAGCGGCTTACTGCCAGCTGCCGATGTCGGCATTCTTGCCTTCGCCGCCGGACTGCCCGTCGGCACCAAAGGACATCACGTCCACCTCGCCCTTGATGCCAGGGTTGAGGTACTGGTACGGGCGCCCCCAGGGGTCGTTGGGGAGCTTCTCCAGGTAGGGCTTCCAGTTGAGCGGCTGGGGGCCCGAGGTGGGCTTGGCAATCAGTGCCTGCAGGCCCTGCTCGGCCGTGGGGTAGCGCTGGTTGTCCAGCCGGTAGAGCTTGAGCGCCTGCATCAGGTTGGTCACATCGGTGTGCGCCGCGGTGATGCGGGCGTCGTCGGCGCGTTCCAGCACGTTGGGCACGATCAGGGCGCCCAGCACGCCGATGATGACCAGCACCACCATCAGCTCGATCAGGGTGAAGCCACGGGCCAGCGTGCGGCGCGCACAGGAGTCGGAAAGGTTCATGGTCGGCAGGCGGTTGAAGAAGGGCCACGGGCCATCCCGTGCATCGGCTGAATCATAATCGCGCGATGCAGACCCGATCTCACCAACCTTGGGGCGTGCGCCTGGGCACGCTGGCCGTCTGGGCGCTGGCTGCTGCCAGCGTGGCCTACTGGGGCCTGCGCCTGACGGCGCCCCCACCCGGCATGCCCGCCCCCGCAACTGCCTCTGCGCCCGTCACCACCGACGTGCAGGCCATGGCCCGCCTGCTGGGCGCAGTGGCGGCGCAGGCCGAGCCCCAGGAGGCGCCGCCGCCCGTCTCCAGCCGCTTTGCGCTGGTAGGTGTGCTGGCTGGCCAGCAGGGCGACAGCGGCGCCGCACTCATCGCCGTGGACGGCAAACCCGCCAAACCCTACCGCGTGGGCGCCACGGTGGACGCCGGGCTGGTGCTGCAATCGCTGGGCCCGCGCCAGGCCCGCCTGGGGGCTGGGCAGGAAGGCGCCACCACGGTGACGCTGGAGATGCCGGTACGCAAGTGAACGGCGGGTGGAGGCGGGGCGTTGCCAACCGCCCCCGCATCATCCGTTGTTATTGTTGTTGTTATTGTTGTTGTTATTGTTGTTATTGTTGTTATTGTTGTTATTGTTGTTATTGTTGTTGTTATTGCTGTTTCGGCCCTTGTCCTTGGCGTCCTTGGCGGCGGCCTGGCCGGGCAGGGTCAGGAACAACCCGGCTGTGCCCAGCATGACCAGCTGGGCATTGCGGCTGTAGGCCGCGCCGTCGATGGCCGAGAGCTTGGCGCTGTTGCACCACAGGGTCTGGATCTGGCGTGCCTGCGGTACGTCGAAGGTCTGCTGGGCCTTGCCTTCTGCGTTGCAGTGGATGCGGCCTTCCTGGTAGATGAGGTGGTCTTGTTTGCCGCGCGCGCCGTCGGCCAGCCAGCGCACCAGCGTTTCCTCCAGCTGCGTGCGCGGCGGGCCATCCTCCAGCCGCAGGGCGTTCAGAAAGCATTCCACGGTGTAGGCGGTGCGCTGCAGGTCGTTGGTGTTCATGTCAGTTATCCATGGCGCTGCGCGCCACCCGCATCGCATGAAACGGGCGCGGCCCAAGCCAGGGCTCCCGCGCAAGGGCCGCCCCGCCGCGCCGGGAGCGTCTCCCTGCCCGCAGCGCGCAGCGCTGCGAGAGCGGGGGGAAGGCACGCAGGGCCTCAGGGGGGTGTTTCATTTTAGGTAGTGGAATTCGAAGTTCTGGAACGGCAGGTTGGCCGTCTGCACATGGTAGAAGGCGTTGGCCTTCTGCTTCTGGTAGTGGTACTCGCGCAAAAAGTAGGTGGTCACGAACAGGTTGTTGAGCACGCCGCGCTGGTAGTGCGCGCGGTGCAGGTCGATGATGCCAGAGAGGTCCATCTGCGCGAAGTCTTCGCCTAGCAGTGTGCTGTGCTCCAGGAATTGCGCGTAGAGCTGGTAGGTGAACACATGCGCCTGCTTGGTGCGCTGTTCGTCGCCGTAGACCACGGGCGTGTCGCGCAGCATCTGCAGGTAGAGGGTGTTGCGCACGGCCTCGGGGCAGTTGTGCGCCAGCAGGTCGCGGCGCAGGTGCAGCACGACACGGTCGCCGGGCACCAAGGTGTGCACGCTGCGCTGCGGTTTGAGCAACTGTGAATCGAGCGCGATGGCCTCGCCATTGAGTTCGAGCACGAAGGCGCTGCCATCGAACAGCGCCTGCAGTACCGGGTCGGCCTCGATGAGCGCGGGCAGGGTGTTCTTTTCTTCGCCCAGGTCATTGGGCAGCACCAGGCGGCGCGCGGCGGGCCGGGCCGCGGGTTGCGTGAAGGCCAGGCTGGGGTGCGTGGCCAGCTGGTACTGCTGCGCGTAGTCGTGCTGCACGTCGGGCGGGTCGGCGGGGTAGGTCAGCGGGGCGTCGGCGTAGATGCGTTTTTGCAGGCCGCAGGTGTAGGAGCGACCGCTGTGGTTCTGGTGCTTCACCACCGGGCAGCCGGTGTGGCAGGTGGAGAGGTGGCCGCAGCCCTGGCAGGTGCTGTCGAAGCCGTGCGCCTGGTGCACCGCGCGGATTTTGCGCGCGCCGTTGTCCAGGATGTCGAGGATGGGCTGCTCGAACACGTTGCCGTAGCGGAACTCCGGGATGCCCTGGCCGCGCACGCACGAATACACCGAGCCGTCGCTTTGCAGCAGGTAGAAGCGCTCGCCGCAGTTGGCGGCGTTGGTGCAGTAGCCGGGGGTGAACTCGTCGAACCAGTGGCGGCGCAGGCCCTCTTCCAATTCGGTGCCCAGGAAGGCGGCGTGCAGCGTGTCGTACAGACGCTGCTGCTGCTCGGGCGTGGCGGGGGTGAGCACGGCCTCGCCCTTGGCCGCGCGGTTGAGCTCGGAGCCGAAGGCGAACATCAGGTTGAACTGGTTCATGTCGAAGCCCAGCTCGCGGTGGATGAACCAGATGTCGTCCACCAGCGCCTGCATGTCCTGCAGGTGTTCGCTGCTGAGCGTGGCGGAAATTTTCTTGGCGTGCGGGTAGCGCGCCAGCAGGCGGATGTTCTCCAGCGTGCGCGGCAGCCAGCCGGTGCCGCCGCGCGTGGTGCGGTGGCGCTCGTGCAGGGCCAGCGGCAGGTCGATGCTGGCGCTGATGGAGACCTTGTGCCGGTCGAACAGTTCGTAGAGCGGCGCGAACTTGAACAGGTTGGTCTTGATGTGCGGCGCCGACTTGCGGTGCCCCAGGGCGCCCAGCGCATCGAAATGCGCGCGGTAGTGCGCGCGCACCATGCCGAACAGGGTGTCGAGCACCTCGGGCGGCAGCGTGGTCACCTCGCCGCCGTGCAGCGAGACGTTGAAGGCCAGCACACCAGCCGTGCGCAGCGCATCGAGCGTGTGGCGCAGCGTATGCACGGCGCGCTGCGCGTCGCGCTTGAGCGCGGCCTCGCTGGTCTGCTTGCCCAGGTAGCAGTAGCTGCAGCTCAGGTTGCAGCACAGCGTGGGCACATAGAGCAGGTGGATGGAGCGCTCGAAGGCGGGTGCCGAGGGCGCTGCGCGGTCCATGCTCAGGCCTCCTCCAGCCGTGTGCCGGGTGCGGCCTTGAGCACGCTCTCGATGATGCGGGCGGAGACCTTGTCGAACTTGGCGTCTTTGTTCTTGGCGATCTTGTCGGGCTTGCGCGCGTTGGTGGGGAACTCGCTGCGCTCGATGACCAGCGGCTGGTTCTTGTCCGTGCCGTACAAGGACAGGCGCCCCTGTGCACGTGCAAGCACCATGCGCTGCACGTTGGCGTAGTAAAGAATGGTGTCGCCGCACAGCAGGTAGCGTGGCCCGATCTGCAGGTAGCGCGCCGCCGACAGCCGTGCCATCAGCGGCACCAGCCACAGCGCCGCGCCCATCGGGAAGGCCAGCACCGTGGCCAGCAGTGCCAGCACCGCACCGCCATAAATCACCCCGCGCCGCACCGGGCCGATGAGGGGGCGGCCGCCGTGCGGGTACTTGAACTGGGCGAAGGGGGTGGCCATGGAGACTGCGCCTTCAACGCCGGAAGTTGCCCTGGCTGCTGATGATGGAGAGGTCCGTGAAGTCCAGCCCCGTGTGGTCGGTGGGGCTGTAGCCCAGTTCCAGCCCGCCCAGGTCGAGCTTGCCCATGCCCTCCAGGGCGGCGTGGATCTTGTCGCGGCTGGGCTTGGGGCCAGCGCGCCGCAGCGCCTCGACCAGCACCTTGGCGCCGGCAAAGCCTTCCAGCATGGCGGGGCTGGCCTGCGGGGTGTTGTGGGCCTTGGCCTGTTCCAGCATCTCTTTGACCAGCCCGAAAGTCAGCGTGCGCTCGTTAGGGAACACCTGGGTGACCACCACGCCGTGGGCCTTGGTGCCCAGGCTCTTGATGAAGCCGCCCGATGCGTTGTTCGACAGGGTCACCACCTGCGCGTTGGAGCCTGCGCTGCGCAGCGCGTCGATGGCTTTGTTGACTGCTTCTGCCGAAGCGATGACCAGCACAGCTTGTGCTTGCGCCTTGGCGATGTTGCTGGCCAGGGCTGTGAACTCCGGTTTGGCTCTCTCGAACTTTTCGAGTACCACCGGGGTGAGCTTGGCATTCTCCAGGCCCTTGTGAACCCCAGCCACGGCGTCCGCACCAAAGCTGTCGTCCGAATACAGAGCGGCGATCCGCGTCATGCCGATGGATGCGAGGTGTTTGATGGCTTTTTCTGCTTCGACCTGGTAGGGCGCACGCACGTTGAACACGTACTTCAGAACCGGCTGGTGCAAGACCATGGCACCCGTGGAGGGCGCCACCAAGGGCACGCCATGCTTGTCCAGCAGCGGCACGATGGCCTGGGTGTGCGGTGTTCCGCGCGTCAGGAACATGGCGGACACCTGCTGCTCCTCGATCAGCTTGCGTGCATTTTCGGCGGCCAGCTTGGGGTCGAACTGGTCGTCCAGCGAAATCAGTTCGATCTTCTGCCCGTGCACACCGCCTTTGGCGTTGACGGCGTCGAAATACAGCTTGGCGCCGTCCGTAATCTCTTTGACGCCGGCCGCTGCCTGCCCTGTGATGCCTGCAGTCTGCCCGATCTTGATCTGGGCCTGGGCGGAAGCTCCCATGGACAGCACGGCTGCCATACCCACGCAAGCCAACACATGCAGTGATCTCATGAAAACTCCTGAAGGAAAAGCAATGTGCCCAGTCTAAATCGCCTGCGTGCAATCCGTTGGCGTTCTTCACCGTATCGGTTATCCATTGCGCGAATGTGGCATCCCGGACGCATGAAACCGGCGCGCCCCAGGCCAGGGCTCCCGCGCAAGGGCCGCCAGTATTTCCACGTGCGTGTGCCGGGAGCGTCCCCCTGCCCGCAGTGCGCAGCGCTGCGAGAGCGGGGGGAAGGTGCGCAGCACCTCAGGGGGGTGTCTCAATAACTGCGCCCGCCTTTGTACATCGCATGCTGGCGGCGCTGCAGGGCAGTGACCTGCGCCACCTTGGCCATGGCTGCGCCTGCGTGGGCGTGGGTGATGGCCAGGCCCAGGGCGTCGGCGGCGTCGGTGCCGGGCAGGCCGGGCAGGTCGAGCAGGCGGCGCACCATCTCCTGCACCTGGGACTTGGCGGCGCGGCCATGGCCGACCACGGCCTTCTTCATTTGCAGCGCGGTGTATTCGGCCACGGGCAGGTCGCGCGCCACCAGGGCGGTCAGGCAGGCGCCGCGCGCCTGGCCCAGCAGCAGGGTGGACTGGGGGTTGACGTTGACGAACACGATCTCCACCGTGGCCACGTCGGGCTCGTAGCGCGCCACCACTTCGCCAATGCCGTCGAACAGCACCTTCAGGCGCCCGGGCAGGTCGCCCAGGGACAGTTTGGTGGTGCGGATGGTGCCGCTGGCCACGTAGCGCAGCTTGTGGCCTTCCACGTCGAGCACGCCAAAGCCGGTGGTCTGCAGGCCGGGGTCAATGCCAAGGATTCTCATTTGCTATTATTTTGATAGCTGCTTGCGCTTGATTTGCGGGCGCTAGAGGCCAATTTATTCATAAACCAAAATACCAGCGCACCGAGTGGAAGAACACCGGCGCGGCAAAGCACAGCGCGTCCACGCGGTCCAGCAGGCCGCCCGCGCCGGTGACCGACTGGCCCTGCATGCCCCAGCTTGTCACGCCCCGGTCGCGCTTGAGCGCCTTCATCACCAGGTGCCCCAGGCTGCCCGCCGTGCAGGCCAGCAGCGCCATGCCCAGCGCCTGCCCCGGCTTGAACGGCGTGATGAACGACAGCAGCCCGCCCACCAGCCCTCCCACGGCCACACCGGCCAGCCAGCTGGCCCACTGGAAGCTCTGGCTCACCGCGGGTGCCACGGGCTGGTGCGGAAAGCGCCGCCCCAGCAGGTGCTGCACCACCATGCAGGTCTGCACCGCCAGCACCAGGTAGAACACCAGGAAGGCGCCCCGGCCCGGCTCCTGCCCCGGAAAGTCCAGCAGCAGCAGCGCGGGCACATGGCTCATGCCGTACACGCAGACCATGATGCCCCACTGCAGCTTGGCGCTGCGCTCCAGAAAGCGCTGCGGGTCGTTGGCCAGCGCGCTCACCACCGGCAGCGCCAGGAACACGTAGACCGGGATGAACACGGTGAACAGGTCGAAATGCCGTGTGCCCACCAGCACGAACTGCAGCGGCAGCACCACGAAGAAGGCCAGCACCAGGCTGCGGTGGTCGCCGCGGCGCGTGGGCGAGAGCGTGATGAACTCGCGCAGCGCGAAGAACGCCACCAGCCCGAACAGCACCGTGGCCGCCGTCTCGCCCAGCACCCAGCCCACCCAGAATACCGTGGCCATGGCCCAGGAGGTCTGCAAGAGCGCGCGCAGGCGCCGTCCCTTGGCCTTGCGTGCGGCGGCGGCGGCATCGCCCGCCGGCGTTTCGCGCAGGCCGCGCACAAAGGCCCAGGCGGTGACCAGCGAGAGCACGCCAAACACCACAAGGAACAGCGCCCCGATCTGCTGCGTGGTAGAGAGGCTGCGCAGGAAGGAATTCATGGCGTCACACCTCCCGCAGCGCCATGACGGCGTGGCGCGCGCGGTCGAGGAACGGGCGGCGTTCCTCGCCGGGCTCCAGCGCGATGGGCGCGCCGAAGGTCACCGAGCACAGGATGGGCACCGGCACCACCTCGCCCTTGGGGATGACGCGCTGCACGTTGTTGATCCACGCAGGCACCAGCACCACGTGGGGAAACATCTGCGCCAGCCGGAACAGGCCGGACTTGAAGGGCTGCGGGTCGTCGCCATGGCCGCGCGTGCCCTCGGGGAAGATGATGATCGAATCCCCGCTCTCCAGCGCGCGCACCAGGGGTGCCAGCGGGTCGCCCTCGGGCAGCGCTGCGCGCAGGGCCTCTGGGCTGGGCGGCGCCTCGCTGGCCGGGTCGGGCCCGCCGGGCGGGGCGCTGCCTGCGTCGGGCGCAGGGCCCACAGGTGCCGTGCCCGCTGCCGGGCCTGGCGTGGCAGCCTGGCGCTCCACATAAATGGCGTTGAACACCGCCGTGGTGATCCACTGGCGAAATGGTGACTTCGTCCAGTAGTCGCGCGCGGCAATCGGGCGGGTGATGCTGCGCAGCTCCTCGGGCAGCGCGGCCCAGATCATCACCAGGTCGGCATGGCTCTGGTGGTTGGCAAAGTAGATGCGCTGCTCCGCCTTGGGCGGGCAGCCGTACCAGCGTGCCTGCGAGCCGGTGAGCACGCGCACCAGCCCCAGCAAAAAGTAGCCCATCAGTTTGGCAAGCATGGGGTGGGATGATAGGGGGCAATGGGCCTGTTGCTGGCATGCCACCGGGGGGCTGCAGTAAACTTAACTGATACCTCTCTTGCTGTGGAGCTTGCAATGAATGGATTGAGCGAACAAGCCATGGATGCGCTGGAAAAGCGTATTCCAGATCTGGCCAGTGGCGCCTTCAAGCAGGCCTACGTCCGCGCCATGGCCCATGGCAGTTATGTGCTGGAGGTGTTGGACGGCCAGTTGGTCGAGTCCCACCCCGATGGGAGCCACCGCGTGCTCAAGGCCTTGCCCGAGCCCATCACCGTACCTGCAGGCAGCAAGCGGCGCGCCCGCAGTTGAAGGTGGCCACGCCGCGCATGCGCATGTTTGCGGGGCCCAATGGCTCCGGAAAGAGTACTCTCAAAGAGGTGCTGCCGCCTGCGCTGCTGGGGGTCTATGTCAACCCCGATGACATGGAAAAGAGCATGCGCGCGCAAGGAGTGCTGGATTTTTCCGCCTACCAGGTGCACACCGATGCGGGCGCCGTACTGTCCTTTCTGCGTGAATCGCCCTTGCTGCGCAAGGAGGGACTGCTGGAGCAGATCGACGGTCTGCGCTTTGCCGACAACCAACTGGTGTTTGGCTGCGTCCCCATCAATTCCTACTGGGCTTCCGTGCTGTCCGATTTCATTCGGCACAGGCTGCTGGAAAGCCGTACCAGCTTCACTTTCGAAACGGTAATGTCTTCGCCCGACAAGGTGGCTTTTCTCCAGAAGGCCAGGGAGCACGGGTTTCGCACCTACCTGTACTACGTGGCCACCGAGGATCCGGCCATCAACATTTCGCGTGTGGAACACCGGGTGCGCATGGGCGGACATCCCGTACCGGAAGAGAAAATCGTAGAGCGCTACCACCGCTCGCTGGGGTTGCTGGCACAGGCCGTGCGCCAGACGGACCGGGCCTACATCTTTGATAACTCCAGCCAGGATCGTTTGTGGCTGGGGGAGGTTACCGATGGGGTGGAACTGGAGTCGAAATCCGAAAAAATGCCACGTTGGTTTGCCGACGCGCTGTGGAATCGCTTTGGCGAGGAGCCTTAGTGAGCTAGCGCCGCGCCAGCGTCGCCAGCAGCCCGCGGCAGGCGTCTTCCACGATGTCCAGCACCTGCTCGAACCCGGCTGCGCCGCCGTAGTAGGGGTCTGGCACCTCGTGGGCCTGCAGGGTGGTGCAGTAGTCGGTGAGGCGGCGCAGGCGGTGGTGCTGGCCGGGCGGACACAGGGTGCGGGCATGAGATTCGTTGGCGGCGTCCATGACCAGCACCAGGTCGAAGCGCTCGAAGTCCTGCGCCACCAGGTGGCGTGCGCGCTGGGCCGAGAGGTCGTAGCCGCGCCGTGCAGCGTGATGCTGGGCGCGTTCGTCAGGCTGCTCGCCCACGTGGTAGCTGTGCGTTCCTGCTGAATCGACGGTGATGTGCGATGCCAGGCCTGCATCGGCCACCATTTTTTCGAGCACGCCGTGGGCGGTGGGGCTGCGGCAGATGTTGCCCATGCACACCATCAGAATGCGCCGGGGTGTCTGCGGGGTGGGGTGGTTGACCATGGGTGGTGTGGCGGGTTCAGGGCAGTTCAGCCGCACCCATGCGTGCCAGGATGGTGCGCGTGCGCCCGCTCAGGTAGGCCGAATTGGGCGTTTTCTCGAAGCGCTTGGGCGCGGGCAGCATGACGGCCAGGCGGGCGGCCTCGTGCGGGGCCAGGTCGGCGGCGCTCTTGCGGTAGTAGTGGCGCGCGGCGGCTTCGGCGCCGAAGATGCCGTTGCCCCATTCCACGTTGTTGAGGTAGATCTCCAGGATGCGCTCCTTGCTCAGGAACTGCTCCAGCGCCAGCGTGAGCACGAACTCCTGCCCCTTGCGCACGAGGGTGCGTTCGCCCGAGAGCAGCAGGTTCTTGGCCAGTTGCTGGGTGATGGTGGAGCCGCCCCGGATCTTGGGTGCGCGCGCAGGTTTTTCGCTGGTGCGGGCTTTGGTGGCTTGCGCTTCGGCCTTGGCGTTGCGTTCCCAGGCTTTTTCGATGGCGTTCCAGTCCACGCCCTCGTGGTTGACGAAGCCGTCGTCTTCCGACGCGATCACGGCGCGCTTGAGGTGGCTGCTGATCTGCGCATAGGGCACCCACTGCTGGCGCCAGCGCAGCGGTCCGTCGCTGGCGAGCTGCGCCCAGGCTTCGGAGCGCTGGAAGCTGGTGGATTCGGGGTTGACCACCGCCATGGCGGCGATGCGCAGCACGAAGAACAGCTCCAGGGCCAGCAGCGCGAACGCGACCAGGCCGATCCAGCGCAGCAGGGCTTTCATGGGCAGCGGGGCGCTCAGCCTCTCAGTGCGCGGCGGGGGCGGCCAGCAGGGCTTGCAGTTCCGCCAGCACCTGGGCGCTGGGCGGGCGCACGCCGCGCCAGATCTGGAACGCCTCTGCCGCCTGTTCTACCAGCATGCCCAGGCCGTCGCGCGCGTTGGCGCCGTGCTGGCGTGCCCAGCCGAGGAAGCCTTGTGCGGCGCTGCCGTACATCATGTCGTAGGCCAGGCTGCCGGCGCGCAGCACCTGGGCGCCCACGGGCACTGCGGCACCGGCCAGGCTGCTGGCGCTGGCGTTGATGATGAGGTCGAAATCGTCCTCTAGCGCTTGCGGGGATTGCGCAAGCAGCTCTGTTTTTTGCAGCGCTGCCAGTGCAGCATGGGCCTGCACCAGCGCCTGGGCGCGTGCCAGCGTGCGGTTGGCCACGACCACGCGGCGCGGGCCTGCGGCCAGCAGCGGGCCCAGGGCACCGGCGGCGGCGCCGCCCGCGCCCACCAGCAGCACGTCGCGCCCGGCCAGGGTGCAGCCCGCGTTGCGCTGCAGGTCGGCCACCAGGCCCAGGCCGTCGGTGTTGTCGGCGTGGATGGCGCCGTCGATGAAGCTCAGCGTGTTGGCTGCACCAGCCAGCTGCACGCGCTCGCTGCGCTGGGCGGCGGCTTGCGCGGCCTCCAGCTTGAAGGGCACGGTGATGTTGCAGCCGCGTCCGCCCGCTGCGGCAAAGTCGCGCAGCGCCTGGGCAAAGCCGTCCAGCGGCACCAGGCGGCGCTCGTACACCAGGCGCTGGCCGGTGAGTTCGGCAAAGCGGGCGTGGATCCACGGCGAGCGGCTGTGCTCCACCGGGTTGCCCATGACGCAGTACAGGTCGGCGGGGCGGGTCATCGGACAGAGGTTTCCAGCGTTTGGTCGCGCGTGAACTTGAAGCGAGAGACGACGGCGATCTGGTCGGCCTTCTGGCGCATGTCGGGGTTGAAGCTGCCGAACGGCCCTGCGCCCACGGCAATGGCCTGCGCCTGCCGGTCCAGGCGCGTGTTGCCCGAGCCCTGCACGATTTCGGTGCCCAGCACGCGCCCGTCGTGGTTGACGGTGAGGATCATGACCAGCTCGCCGTAGAGCTTCTTGCCGCCGTATTCGGGGAAGTTGACCGTGCCCTTGTCCTCGACCTTGCGGCGCAAGGCGTCGTAATAGACGGCGTACACCTCCTCGCGCGTGGCGGGGCTGATGTAGCGCTTCTTGGGGCGGGAGTTTTCTTCGTTGATGCGCTTTTCGATCTCGGCCAGCATCTTGATGAGCTGGCGGCGGCGCTCCTGCTCGGCCGCTTCCTGCGCGTTTTGCGCGGGCTTGCGCGGGTCG